>NZ_JACIBH010000007.1:0-374084 GCF_014195245.1 Rhizobium sp. BK619
GCCGCCCTCGTTCAGTGAGTGGGCTTATAGAACTAACCCCTTTTCCAAGTCAACACACCAAACCAAAGTTTTTTGACAATTTTGTAACAGGTTGATTCGCCTAGTGTTTTTGTCGGTCGATATTATCCACAGGGCACCCTTTCGGGACGGATTCCTGAAAATTCCTTTATCAGTTGGTCAAAAAACCCTCGAAAAGCCGCTCCCTGCCACCGAAAGATAACGAGAAAACAGCGGCTTGAGCGGATTTATGGTTAATGGAGGATGAAACTGCTTTCCGCCACGAGCTTTAAATTTCCGTCACAAATCAACGGCGAACATTTCGGAACCTATCGCCGTCTTAAGTGTTGTCTTTCCCATTGAAGGAAGGAGACCGATATGGCTGCCAACACCGATGATATCAGAGCATCTGTCAGCAAGGACATTGCCGCACTCCAGCAGGAAGTCTCGCGCCTGCAGAAGATGATTTCCGCTCAAGGCGCCGAAGCCTATTACGAAGTGCGCGGCCGCGCCGGCAAGGCTTACGACGAGGCCCTGCCCCGCGCTAAGAACGCCGTCGCCCAGATCAGAGCCGAAGGGGCAGCTGCTGCCGGCGCCGCCCGCGAACACCCGACCGCGGCAACCACTGCGCTGGTGCTTGCAGGCGCCATTGGATTCCTCGCCGGCTATCTGCTTTCCGGCAGCTCACAGCCGGAGCCTCGCCATTGGTGGCGCTAGGGCCCGCTGTATCCATTGAAAAATCATATTTTTACGCACCCGCCGATCCGTTTTTCGGCAGGGTGCGTAAATGCTTATGTCTTAGAAAAACCAATTTTTAATGCGATTGATGGGAACATAAAAAACGACAGGGAGGACAACATGGAAAACAAGAGGGCCAATTGCATCATTGAAGTCAGCGTCGATGGCGTCAACGGCCGCTACGCGGTCGGCATCATGAATATGCGTCAGGCACTCGACCTGCCCGAAATGCCAAGTCTGTCATATACGCATCCGGATCCGGTCAAGGCCGCTGCCGGTATCGTTGTCAGCCGCAAGGAACTTGCCGGCTTTATGGCCTGCCGCTGAGCCAGCGCAAACCTGCCATGCCGTAACAGCGCCTCCTCCAAAGCGCTGGCGTTTTTTACGCGTCTCTTCTCCCCCGCTTTTTCTTTGCCTTGCTGGCATCCTTGCTCCGTTCATGCCAAGAGAAGGCATCGAGGCAGCATAAGGACCGCAGATGAGGGAACGGCGCCCATCGCACAAGACCCGCGAGCGGACAAAGCCCGCCGCCGGCGGCGCAACCAAGCGGGTCACCCTCCCCCGCGCCCTTTCCAAACTTGGTTATTGCTCCAGAACCCAGGCCGAACGGCTGATCGCCGAAAGTCGGGTTGCCGTCGACGGCCACACCATCAGCGATATCTCCGCCTGGGTCGACCTCGCGACGGCCAGGATCAGTGTCGACGGCCTCGTCATTGCCGCCGAAGCGAAAATCTACCTGATGCTCAACAAGCCCCGCGGGCTCGTCACCACCCGCGATGATCCCGAAGGCAGGCCGACGGTCTATGATTGCCTGAGGGATTTCGACATCCCGCATCTCTCTCCGGTCGGCCGCCTCGACAAGGCGAGCGAGGGGCTGCTGCTGTTCACCAATGACACGGAATTCGCCCAGATCCTGCTCGATCCGGTCACCCATGTGACGAAGACCTATCATGTCCAGATCGACCGGATCATGGACGATGAGGGCATTGCCGCCATGACATCGGGCATCCGCCACGACGGCGAACTGCTGACGGCAACCGCGGCGCGGCGCCTGCGCCAGGGCGACCGGAATTCATGGATCGAGGTCGAGCTCGACGAGGGCCGTAACCGCCAGATCCGCCGCATGCTGGAGGCACTCGGGACCGAATGCCTGCGCCTCGTGCGCGTTGCGATCGGCGGGCTCGAGCTCGGCGAACTGCCGAAAGGCGCCGTGCGCGCGCTGACCGAAGCGGAATTGCAGTCGCTGCGGCGGAAAACCGGCATCGAGAAGGCGAGACGCAATTGACTGATGAAAGGGATATGGCGCCGCACGACTTCTGGCAGGAGGTTCATTCGCCCGGCACCTTTGCCGTCGACGGCGAATTCGCCTCCTTCTACGTCGCCGTCCTGGAAGACGGCCGTCAGATGCGCCTGCCGATCCGCGTACTCGCGGACGGCGATCACGCCCTCGCCTCGCTGATCATCAACCAGGCGAGCTTCGCCGTGCTCGACACGCTCGCCGAAAGCCTCGCTGAAAAAATCAGGCCCATGCGCATCGATGTCGTCGCCGGCCTGCCGACGCTCGGCCTGACGCTCGCCGCCGCCGTTGCGCAGAAGCTCGGCCACAGCCGCTATGTTCCACTCGGCACCTCGCGCAAATTCTGGTATCGCGATGAGCTCTCCGTCCCCCTGTCCTCGATCACCACGCCGACACAGCAGAAGCGCCTCTATATTGATCCGCGCATGCTGCCGCTGCTGGCAGGACGGCGCGTCGCTGTGATCGACGACGTCATTTCCAGCGGCGCCTCGATCGTCGCGGCTCTTGATCTGCTCGAGGCCTGCGGCATCGAACCGGTCATCATCGGTGCGGCCATGCTGCAGTCGCAGCGCTGGCGTGAAAGCCTTGCTGCCGCCGGCCCGCAATGGATCGCACGCACCGTCGGCGTCTTTACAACGCCCATATTGGAGCGGAACGCCGCGGGCCGGTGGCAGGCACCCGCCTGAGGCGAGAGATGAGGATTGGTCAATCTTTGCCCGAGGCCAGCTCTGTACAGCGCAGGAGGAACGACTACAGTCTGCCCAATCGATGAAACACCGGATCCACGCATGACGTTCGAGCAAGCATCCCTGCTGATCCTTCTGCTGGCAATGCTCGTTCTCTTCTCTTTCGATCGCATCCGCATCGAGGTGATTTCGATCGCCGGCCTGCTCGCCGGCTATGCGCTCGGACTTTATCCGGCCGACCACATCTTCACCGGCTTTGCCAGTCCCGTTGTCATCACCGTCGTCGAGATCCTGCTGATCGTCCAGGTGCTGGCGCGCGCCAGGCTCTTCGACAACCTCGCCGCCCGTTTCGCCGCCGCCAAGCCTTCCGGCTTCAAGGTCATCGCCGGCGCTTCCTCGCTTGCCGGCTTCATTTCCATCTTCATGAACAATATCGGCGCCTTTGCAATCAGCCTGCCGGTGACGCTGCGGCTCGGCATGGCGCTTACGATCCCCCGCCGCCAGCTTGTCATGCCCCTCTCGTTTGCGGCACTGCTCGGCGGCCTCGTCTCGCTGATCGGCACGCCGGCCAACCTGCTCGTCAGCGACGCGCTCGCCAAGGCGACCGGAGCAGGCTTTCGCTTTTTCGATTTCGCCTATGTCGGCCTGCCGGTCGCAATCGCCGGCATTCTGCTCATCGCCTTTCGCATCCAGCGTCTCTTTCCTGAACCTGACGAAACGCCGGCAACGATCTCCCCAGGCACGCGCCGCATCGTCGTCGAGCGCCGCATTCCCGACATTTCGCCGCTGATCGGCATCCGGCTTTCCGATTGTCCGGCGGGTTTCGGCATCAAACCGCACGCCCTGATCCGCGGCGACAATTTCGTCTTCGGTCCCCTCGATCAGTCGGTGATTTCAGCCGGCGACGTACTGCTTGCCGAAGGCGCCGATGCGGCTTTTGCCGGGCTTGCTGCTACCCAGGCGCTGATCGCCGATATCAATCCGCATGGCCATCAGCCGGATTTTTCCCGTGTCGAAGCCGTCGTCATGCCGGAAAGCACGCTGGTCGGTTCGCGCGTCCGCTCGCTTGAAGTCTTCCAAAGCCGCGGCGTCGCGGTTACCGCTCTATCCATGCGCGCGCCGCGCATCGAGGGCCGTTTCATCGACCTGCAACTGTCGATCGGCGATATATTGACGCTGGAAGGGCCGCGAACGGCAATCGCCGAAGCGCTCGAAGAAAGCGAGTGCCTGCCGCTCGCCCCGACAGCCCCGGCCGTACCGGCCGTCCTCTCCTGGCGGCCCTTCGCGCTCTTTGCCTGCGGCGTCGCGGCCTCAGCGGCCGGCTTGCCTCCCGACATCGCCTTTGCCGGTGTCGTACTTGTGCTCGCCTTGCTCAATCATCTGAACATCCGGCAGGCGATGGCCGATCTCAACTGGCCGATCATTATCATGCTGGCAGCGATGATCCCGATCGGCCAGGCGGTGGCAAGCACCGGCGCGGCCGCAATCATCGCCGGCTGGCTGAGCCTCGTCGTGCCGGTTAGCCAGCCGCTCTCCGGCATCGCCCTCATCCTCTTCCTCGCCATGGCGCTGACGCCCTTCGTCAACAACGCGACGGTGGCGATCGTCCTGACCCCGATTGCACTGGAATTCGCAAAGGCCGGCAGCCACGCGCCGGGCGCCTATTTGATTGCCGTCGCCGCCGGCGCTTCACTGGATTTCCTGACGCCCTTCGGCCATCACAACAACACGCTGGCAATGGGCATCGGCGGCTACCGCTTCAGTGACTTCCTGCGCGCCGGCTGGCCGCTTGCCGTTACCAGCTATGGCCTCGCTTTGTTTCTCCTGGCTCTGTTCTGGCTGTGATGCGATACTTGGCATCTGACTTGACTTCCCCCGCGATGAAACTAGAGCAGGAAGCCTTCACCCAATTACAAGGACAGTCGAGCGCCGTGCGAATTCTCTCCGAAGCCCATTTCCCGGAACTGCCGAACTATTATCGCGGCAAGGTGCGCGAGAATTACGATCTTCCGGACGGACGCCGCATCATCATCAGCACCGACCGGCTGAGCGCTTTCGACCGCATCCTCACCTGCATTCCTTATAAGGGCCAGGTGCTGACGCAGACCGCGCGCTATTGGTTCGAGGCGACGAAGGACATCTGCCCGAACCATGTCCTCGACTATCCTGATGCGAATGTCGTGATCGGCAAGCGGCTCGACATCCTGCCGGTCGAAATCGTCGTGCGCGGTTATCTCGCCGGCACCACCGGCACATCGATCCTGACGCTCTATAAGAAGGGTGAACGCGAGATGTACGGCATGCGCCTGCCGGACGGCATGCGCGACAACCAGATCCTGCCGGAGCCGGTCATCACCCCGACCAGCAAGGAATTCGACGGCGGCCATGACGAGCCGCTGACGCCTGCCGAAATCGTCAGCCGCGGCCTTCTGACCAAGGAGCAGTGGGAAACCCTGTCGCGATATGCGCTCGCCCTTTTTGCCCGCGGCCAGGAGATGGCTGCCAAACGCGGGCTGATCCTCGTCGACACCAAATATGAATTCGGCACCGACGGCGACGGCAACATCATCCTCGCCGACGAGATCCATACGCCCGACAGCAGCCGCTACTGGCTTGCCGAAAGCTATCCGGCCAGTTTTGCCGCCGGAAAACGTCCGGAAAGTTTCGACAAGGATTTCGTCCGCGCCTGGGTGGCGGAACGCTGCGACCCATATAAGGATGAGATCCCCGAGATCCCCACCGAACTGATCGAACAGACCTCAGCCGTCTATATCAGGGCCTATGAGGCGATCACCGGCGAGCGTTTTGTTCCCGACGATAGCGGCGAGACACCGCTTGCCCGCATCCGGCAGAACCTCGCCCCCCACTTCTCCTGAGATGGCAGCGCGCGAAAGCCTCCGGCTAATCATCGGCTTGCGGCATTTCGTGCAATCGCGCTAACATCAGCCAAAAGGATCGGGCCCGGCCCGGCGGGGGACGGATGGTAAGAAGGCCGAGACGCAAGGCCGAGGAAACGCGGGAGGACATTCTCTCCATGGCGGAGATGCTGTTTCGTCAGCGTGGCTACCTGGCGGTGTCGATCGCCGATATCGCCGGCGCGCTGCACATGTCGCCCGCCAATGTCTTCAAGCATTTCCATACCAAAGTCGCGCTGGTCGATGCGATCGCCGGACGCCATCTCGACAATGCCACCGAGCGTTTCGCAGCCTTTGACCAGGACCTGCCCCCGAAGGAGCAATTGCTCCGCTTCGTCCTGCGCCTGCTGGAAGGCCATCTGCAGGACATCCAGAAAAATCCCTACATCTTCGAAATGGTGCTTTCGACGATCGAGGCCAAACTCGAGGCCGGCAACCGTTATCGCGCCCGAATCGAGTTGAAGCTGGACGAAATCATCCGAGAGGGCATCGCGGAGGGACGCTATCAGTGCCGCGATCCCGAGCGCGCGGCACGCACCGTCGCAGACCTCCTGGCCTGCGTGTTGCACCCGATCCTGATTGCCCGCGACGACAAGGAAACCCTCGTGCATCGTGCCGAGGACATCGTCGGCTTTGTCGATGCCGCACTGCAAAATAACGCTTGCTAAGTGATGATTGCTGACTTACGTCACTTCGTAAAGCTTTTGTTAAATTCGGATAATGGCATTTGCAGCCAGATCAATCCTGACGCTTCTATAAGCCTTCGCTCGGCTGGGCCGAGCCCGTGGATCGAACGGCCATTGCCACCGCACAGGGAATTCAGAATGATACGGCGTGCCCTTCTCATCTCCTCGGCGCTGGCGTTCGGTGCACTGCTCGCAGCCTGCAGCGACAACGCCAGCAAGCCCGCCGGCAACGCAGGCGCTGCCGCGGCCCAGCAGGCCTCGCCGGTTGGCGTGATCACGCTGAATAAGGGTAGTTTTCCGGTCACCACGATCCTGCCGGGCCGCGCCGAGACCTTCCAGACGGCCGATATCCGGCCGCAGGTGAGCGGCCTGATCCGCGAGATCGCCTTCAAGGAAGGCGGCGAGATCAAGAAGGGCGACCTTCTCTACCAGATCGAGGATGCGCCCTATATCGCCGCCGTCGAGCAGGCCAAAGCGGCAATCTCCAAGGCCGAGGCGAGTGTGCCGAGCGCTGAAAGCAATCTCGACCGCTACCAGCGCTTGGTCGGCAGCGGCGCCACCCAGATCGAATTCGAAACCGCCAAGACGACGCTGCTCCAGGCCAAGGCCGAAGTCGAGTCCGCAAAGGCCGCGCTGTCCGCTGCGCAGATCGACCTCGACCACACCAGGATCATCGCCCCCTTCGACGGCATCATCGACCAGACCGCCTATAATGTCGGCAACGTCGTCTCCGCCAATCAGACGACGGCGCTGACGACGATCCGCCAGCTTGATCCGATCTACATTTCGCTGACGGAATCGAGCACCAATCTCTTGAAGCTGCGCGATGCGATGGCCGCCGGCGACATCAAGGGTGCAGCCAATGTCGTCTTCCACCTGATCCTCGAAGACGGCAAGGAATACAACCAGCAGGGCAAGCTCGACATGTCGAAGCAGGTGGTCAGTGAGACCACGGGCACCTTCATCATCCGCGTGCTCTTTCCCAATCCCGACCGGGTCGTCCTGCCCGGCATGTATGTCCGGGCGACTGTCGAACTCGGCGCCGAGAACGGTTATGCGCTGCCGCAGCTGGCGACGAGCCGTGACGCCAACGGCCGGCTGACGGCGCAATTCGTTTCGGCCGAAGGCAAGGTCGAGACCCGTGCTTTCGAAAACAGCTCGCCCTCCAACAATTCCTGGCTCGTGACCGAAGGCATCAAGGACGGCGATCAGCTGATCGTCAGCGGCCTGCAATCGATCACATCAGGCATGCCGGTGAAGCCGGTCCCGATGAAGATCACCGACAACGGCGTGGTCGTGGCTGCCGAGCAGCCTGCGGCCGGTGACGCACAGAAGCCCGCAGCGAAGTAATCGCTTCGAGCCCCGACGCCACCGTCTCAGCCGCACAGGAACAACCGATGGCCAAGTTTTTCATCCGACGTCCGATTTTCGCCTGGGTCATTGCGATCACCATCATGCTCGCCGGTCTGCTGGCGATCTTCACGCTGTCGATCTCGCAATATCCCGACATCGCCCCGACGACGGTCCGCATCAACGCCACCTATCGGGGTGCGAGTGCCGAGACTGTCGAGAAATCGGTGACGACGATCATCGAGGACGGCATGACCGGCCTCGACGACCTGACCTACATGACTTCGACCTCATCGACAGGTTCGGCCAGCATCCAGCTGACCTTCGGGACGAGCGCCGACCCCGATATCGCTCAGGTGCAGGTGCAGAACAAGCTGCAGCTGGTTCAGTCGCAGCTTCCGAGCGACGTTATCGATGCCGGCATCAGCGTTACCCGCTCGACCTCGAGTATCCTTCTCGTCGGCTCGCTCGTTTCGACCGACGGCAAGCGCAACTCGGTCGACCTCGGCAACATCATGTCGACCTCGATCGAGGATCAGATCCTGCGCCTGGAAGGTGTGGGCAGCATCAACGTCTTCGGTTCGGGTTACGCCATGCGTGTCTGGCTCGATCCGTTCAAGCTGCTGAAATACCAATTGACGCCGAGCGACGTTACGTCGGCCATCCAGGCGCAGAACACCCAGGTCTCCGTTGGTTCGCTCGGCGCCCAGCCGGCGACCCCCGGCCAGCAGATCAACGTCACCATCACTGCCCAAAGCCAGCTGACCACCGTCGCCGATTTCGAGCACATCATCCTCAAGGTCGAAAAGGACGGCGCGACGGTACGCCTGAGCGACGTCTCGCGCATCGAAATCGGCCAGGAAAGCTACGGCGGCGGCTCGCGGTATAACGGCCAGCCGTCGACCGGTTTTGCCGTCAACCTGGCGATTGGCGCCAACGCAATCGATACCGCCGCCCGCGTCCGCTCGGCTCTCGAGGTCATCGGCCGCGGCCTGCCGGCGGGCGTGGAGATTACCTATCCCTACGACACGACGCCCTTCGTGGAACTGTCGATCGAGAAGGTCGTGCACACGCTGATCGAAGCAATTGTGCTCGTCTTCGTCGTGCTGCTTATCTTCCTGCAGAACCTGCGAGCAACGCTGATCCCGACGATTGCCGTTCCCGTCGTGCTGCTCGGCACCTTCGGGGTGCTGGCGGTCACCGGCTACTCGATCAACACCTTGACGATGTTTGCCATGGTGCTGGCGATCGGCCTTCTCGTCGACGACGCCATCGTCGTCGTCGAAAACGTCGAACGCATCATGTCGGAAGAGAAGCTTTCGCCGCTCGAGGCGACGGAAAAATCGATGGGCGAGATCACCGGCGCCATTGTCGGCATCGCGCTCGTGCTGACCGCCGTCTTCATTCCGATGGCCTTCTTCGGCGGCTCCACAGGCATCATTTACCGCCAGTTTTCGATCACCATTGTCTCGGCCATGCTGCTGTCGGCCCTCGTCGCCCTCGTGCTGACGCCTGCCCTTTGCGCCACGATGCTGAAACCGGTCGGCGAACACAGGAAGCACCGTGTCGGCGACTGGTTCAACCGCAACTTCACGCGCTCGACCAATGGCTATATCGGCGCCATCGGCTATCTGCTGAAACGGCCGATCCGCGTCATGCTGGTTTTCCTGCTCGTCGGCGCCGGCTGCGCCTATCTCTTCACCCGCCTGCCGAGTTCCTTCCTGCCGCAAGAAGACCAGGGCGTGCTGCTGACCATCGTCACCACGCCGCCGGGCTCGACCACCCAGCAGACCCAGGCAGTGGTCGAGAAGGTCGAGAAATACTATCGTGAAAACGAAAAGGACGCGGTCGAATCCGTGTTCGGCGCGCTCGGCTTCGGCTTCAACGGATCCGGCCAGAACAGCGCCATCGTCTTCACCAAGCTCAAGGATTTCTCCAAGCGCACCGATCCGACTCTGAGCGCCCAATCGGTCGTCAACCGCGCGTTGCGCAACTTCTTTGCCATCCGCGAGGCGCAGGTCTTCGCGCTCCTGCCCCCGGCGATCCAGGGTCTCGGCGTATCGAGCGGCTTCTCCATGTATCTCGTCGATACTGGCGGCCACGGCAATGACGCCCTGACGGCCGCCTCCAAGCGGCTGATCCAGATGGGCAACACCTCGGGCAAGATCGTGGCGCTGCGCAGCAGCAGCAAGGAGGTCGAGCCGCAGATGCGCATCGTCCTCGATCAGGAAAAGATCGGCGCCATGGGTGTCGACATCGCCTCGGTCAATTCGATGCTATCGATCATCTTCACCGGCCGCGACGTCAACGACTTCACACTGAACGGCGAGATCAAGCCGGTCTACGTCGAGGGCGATGCGCCCTTCCGCATGCAGCCGGATGATCTCAACCATTGGTACGCCCGCAACACCGCCGGTGAAATGGTGCCCTTCTCCGCCTTTACCAAGACGGAGTGGGTGAAAGGCGCGCCCTCGCTTGCCCGCTTCAACGCCGTCAGCGCCATTCCGCTCGATGGCGCTTCCGCACCCGGTGTCTCCTCCGGCGATGCGATGAACGAAATGGAAGCGCTGACCGAACAGCTCGGCGGCGGTTATACGGTCGCCTGGCAGGGCATTTCCTATCAGGAGCGCCTTTCCGGTTCGCAGGCTCCGATGCTTTATGCGATCTCCGTTCTGGTCGTCTTCCTTTGCCTGGCGGCGCTTTACGAAAGCTGGTCGATCCCCTTCTCGGTGATCATGGCGGTGCCCGTCGGCATTCTTGGGGCGCTGACGGCAGCGACCTTGTTCGGTCAGGCAAACGACGTCTATTTCAAGGTCGGCCTGCTCACGACCATCGGGCTGGCGGCAAAGAACGCGATTCTGATCGTCGAGTTTGCCAAGGACCGCATGGAAAGCGGCATGGGCCTTTATGAGGCGACATTGGAGGCGGCGAGATTGCGCCTGCGGCCGATCATCATGACCTCGCTGGCCTTCATTCTCGGCGTCGTGCCGCTGGCGATCGCGACAGGCGCGGGTTCGGCGGCACAGAACGCCATCGGCATCGGCGTTCTCGGCGGCATGCTGGCGGCAACGATGCTCGGAATCTTTTTCGTACCGTCGTTCTTCGTCGTCATTCGACGCATCTTTGCCACACGCGGCAAAAATGCGGCAGGAGTGTGATATAAATGCACTGTGATAATGCTGTTTCGATTGCTACATTGCGCCCGACTGCTTCGGAATGGTGTTTTGGGTAAACGAGGCGCGGCGGCCGATAGTGAAGCATGAAGCTTCGGACAAGAATTGACTTGCTCGAGTACAGGATGAAATGAATGGTATCTCTTCGTTTTGCCGCCACACCGGCATTGCTGTTATTATTGTCGGGCTGCGTTGTTGGCCCGGATCATGTTCCTCCTGAGATGCCGCTGCCCGCCAAATTCGGAGAGGGCGGAACGAAGAGTGTAGGCGATGTTGCTACCGCCGCCTGGTGGACCGCCTTCAACGACCCCAAACTGAATGGCTATGTCAAAGCCGGCCTCGATCAGAACCTGACTGTCCAGCAGGCGATCGAGCGCATCAATGCGGCCTCCGCCAACGTCACCACCGCCGGCGCCGGCGCCCTGCCGAACCTGACGGTCGGCGGCTCACACACGGTCAGCGGCCAGAGGGGCGAGCTGCGCACGCAGTTCGACACGCGCAACACCAGTGCCGGCGAAGTCCAGCTGAGCTGGCTGCTCGATCTCTTCGGCCTCTACAAGCGCAGCACCGAGAGCGCGCTTGCTTCGCTCGATTCGGCCTACGCCTCCGCTGATGTCGCCAAGCTGACCCTGGTGCAGGATCTCGTCTCGAGCTATATCGACGTTCGCTACTATCAGCAGCGCCTGGCGCTTTCGAGGGCCAACCTGAAGTCGCGTCAGGAAACCTACGAACTCACCAAATTCCAGCTTGAAGCCGGCGCTGCCTCGCGTCTTGACGTCGTCCAGGCCGAAGGCCTGGTACAATCGACGCTCGCCGAAATTCCCGGCCTCGAAACCAACATCCGCATATCAGCCCATCACATTGCCACCTTGCTCGGCCTGCCGGCCTCGGCTCTCGTGGACGAATTGCTGAAGGGTCATGGACAGCCCGTATTCCGCGGCGGCATCAACTCCGGCATCCCTGCAGACCTGATCCGCAACCGTCCCGACGTTCGCGTCGCGGAGCGCGATCTCGCCGCCGCAACGGCCAATATCGGTGTAGCCCAGGCGCAGCTTTATCCGAGCATCTCGCTCAGCGGTTCGATCTCGCCGTCCTACATCAACCAGCGCGGCATCCATGGCGGCCTGACGCCTTGGTCCTTCGGTCCGACCCTCAACCTGCCGATCTTCGATGGCGGCCGCCTGCGCGCCAACGTCAAGTCTGCACAGTCCGACGCCGCGACCGCCTACCTCAACTGGAAATCGACGGTGCTGACCTCCGTCGAGCAGGTTGAGAACGCGCTCGCCGCTGTCCGGCGTGACGCCCGCACGGTCTCTGCACTCCAGGCGCAGGTGAAGACCACGCAGGAAACCCTCGAACTGTCGACTGCATCTTACAAGGACGGCGCCTCTTCGTTGCTCGACGTTCTCGACGCGCAGCGCCAGGTTTCGCTCGCCCAGGCAAGCCTTGCCCAGGCAGTTCAGCAGATGGCCAAGGACTATGTCTCCCTCAACATCGCGGTCGGCGGCGGCTATGCCCCCGGCGGCAAGACGACCGTGGCCAACACCACTGTCGCGGTGAAGCCGGCCAAGACCTGATCGGCTGCCTTGCGCCGTCTGGACATATAGAGCCCCGCGATCGTCTCGCGGGGCTTTTTCATGTCGGCCGAGTTTGTATCGCGGATAATGCGCGATAAGATGAATTGGGAATCGACAAGCGAAAAGAGCTGAGGTAAAGCTCTGATTAAACGATTAATCAGAGCGCCGTCGATCATGGCTTCATCGCGTTCGGGACCGAACCTCAGCAGGATAGCGACGTCGCTCGGCGTCTCCGTCGCCACCGTCTCCAATGCACTATCAGGCAAGGGCCGCGTCTCCGGCCAACTGGTCGAAAGGATTCGCGAGCATGCCGCCGAGCTCGGTTATGTCCCGAGCCAAGCCGGGCGAGCGCTCAGAACCGGCCGCAGCGGCGTTCTCGGCCTGGTGCTGCCCGATATCGCCAATCCGCTGTTCCCGAAAATCGCCCAGGCGATCGAATTCGCCGCTTCTGCCGCCGGTTACGGCGTGCTGATCGCCGATTCCCGCGGCGATGTCACCGCCCAGACCGAGGCGATCAATCGGCTGGTCGAGCGCGGCGTCGACGGCATGGTCGTCATTCCCCGCCGCGCCACCCGCATCTCTTCCGCCGCCTGTCCCATAGCCGTCATCGATACCCCATCGACGTCAGGCAACACCGTTGCCGCCGACCATTGGCAGGGCGGCTGCGAAATCGCCGGCCATCTCGCCGGCCTTGGCCATCGCCGCATCCTCATCATCGGCAATAATCAGGAATCCAGCGTCCAGAACGACCGCGCCGATGGCATCCACTCCGGCATGCGTCCGGACATGCATGCGGAAACGCTGTGGATCGACAGGCTCGAGCAGGATAGCGGCATCGGCTGCCCGCTCGGTCTCGCCGAAAAAGTCAGGCAGGGTTTCACCGCCTTCGCAGCCCTCTCCGACCTGCAGGCGCTGCGGGCGCTGACGGAGTTGCAGCAGGCCGGCGTCAACATTCCCGTCGATGTCAGCGTCACCGGCTTCGACGATCTCATCTGGTCGCCGGTCGTCACACCGTCGCTGACGACTGTTCGTATGGACATGGACGCGATTGCCGGGATTGCCGTGTCGGCACTGGTGGATACCATAAGAGCGAACAGCATCCGGCAGGGCATGCTGGTGACCGCCGAGATCGACCGTGTCCCCATGCAGCTGATCGTCCGCCAATCATCCGGGCCTTGCGAACCCGGCACCAAAAAAACCTCAGAGATGGAGAACATGTAAGATGAAAAAAGCGCTCATTGCCTCGGCAGCACTCGCCGCCCTGTCTCCGCTCGGAGCTACAGCAGCGGACCGCACATTGACCATTTCGGTCTATGCTTTTGCCCAGGACGATTTCAAGACGCTGGTCTATGATCCCTTCGAAGCCAAATGCGGCTGCAAGCTGGTGGTCGAGACCGGCAACAGCGTCGAACGCCTGGCCAAGATGGAAGCAAACAAGGCCAATCCCGTCGTCGATCTCGCCGCCGTTTCCATGGCCGATGCGCTGGCAGCCTCCCGTGCCGGCCTGATCGACAAGGTCGACACCGCTAAGCTCGCCAATTTCACCAAGCTCTACGACGTCGCCAAGGATCCGAACGGCGACGGCATGAGCGTCGGTTACACCTTCTACGCCACCTCGATCGCCTATCGCTCCGACAAGATGAAGATCGACTCCTGGGCCGATCTCCTGAAGCCGGAATATGTCGGCCACGTCGCCTTCCCGAACGTGACGACCAATCAGGGGCCACCGGCGCTCTACATGCTGGGCCAGGCGCTCGGCAAGGATACGCCGGATCTGAAGGGTCCGATCGAGGCGCTGGGCGAGAAGAAGGACGACATCGTCACCTTCTACGAAAAATCCTCGCAGCTCGTACAGCTAATGCAGCAGGAGGAAATCTGGGCCGCGCCGATCGGCCGTTTCTCCTGGGCTGGTTTTACCAAGCTCGATGTTCCGGTCGCCTGGGCGACCCCGAAAGAGGGTCAGACCGGCGGCATGAATGTGCTGGTGCTGACCAAGGGTTCGAAGAACCAGGATCTCGCCTTGCAGTTCATGGATTTCTGGCTCTCGACCGATATCCAGACCAAACTCGCCGAAAAGCTGGTCGACAGCCCGGCCAACAGCGAGGTCAAGCTTTCCGAAGCCGCCGCCAACAACCTCACCTATGGCGAGGAAACCGCCAAGAGCCTCAAGCTGATCCCTTCGGCCGTCGCCCTCGACAACCGCGCCGGCTGGCTGAAGAGCTGGAACGAAAAGGTCGGCCAGTAAGGTCTGCCTGAGAACCGGTCCCGGCGTCTCCGCCGGGACCATCCTCCGTCCGCTCGAAAGGCGCCTCATGTTCCAGAACCGCGCAGAAGCCTTGGCGCTGGCCTTGCCGGCAGCCGTCTTTGCGACCCTGGTCTTCCTGCTGCCCGTCGCGATCCTGCTGTCGGAAGGCTTCCGTGCCGGCGGCGGCTGGACGCTGTCGGCCTATGCCGGTTTCTTCTCCGAGACGCTGAACCGCACCGTTTTCCTGCGCAGCTTCCGGCTCGGCCTCGAAGTCACCGCCGTCTCGGCGGTCATCGGTTATGCCGCAGCCTTTGCCATCGTCAACCTGCCGCCGAATGGCAAGGGCCGCATGATTGGCCTCGTCACCCTGCCGCTGATGATCTCTCCGGTGGCGCGCACCTATGCCTGGATCGTCATCCTCGGCCGCACCGGCATCGTCAATCAGGCGATAACGGGCCTCGGTCTCAGCGCCGAGCCGCTGCGGCTGCTGTTCACCGAGACCGCCGTCTTCATCGGCCTCCTGCAGCTCTTTCTGCCGCTGATGATACTTTCCTTGATCAGTGCGCTCGAAAACATGCCGAAGGATGCGATCCCCGCTGCCCGCGTTCTCGGCGCCAACTGGTTCCAGGTCTTCTGGAAGGTCATCCTGCCGCTGACCAGGGAAGGCCTCGTCGTCGGTGGCACGCTTGTCTTCACCGGATCGCTGACCGCCTATATCACGCCCGCCGTGCTTGGCGGCTCCAAGGTGCTGATGCTGGAAACGCTGCTATATCAGCAGGTTTCCGTCACCAATGATTTCGTCTCGGCAAGCGTCATCGCCTTCATCCTGATCGTCATGAGCTTTGCCGCCAACATCCTGCTGAAACGCCTTGCGACGGCGAGGAACCGCCGATGACCCTGCGTCTGTTTTCGCCCGTGGTGCTTTTCCTGCTGCTGGTCTTTCTGATCGGCCCGTTCCTGATCATCATCGCCGCTTCGCTGTCATCAGGCGATACGCTGGCCTTCCCGCCGCAGGGACTGTCGCTGCGCTGGGTCATGAAGGTGTTCACCGTCGAGAGTTTCCGCGACAGCTTCGCCATGTCGATGTTCCTTGCCGTCTTCGGGACGCTCGCAGCCCTCCTCCTCGGCATCCCGGCCGCCTATGCGCTGTCGCGCTACCGGCTGCCGGCGGCCGAAACCGTCCGCACCGTCGTCTCGCTGCCGATCATCGTCCCCGGCATCATCGTCGGCCTGGCGCTGCTGCGTTATCTCGTCGTGCCCTTCGGCTTCAACATCACGCTCGCGCTGTTCTTTGCCCATACCGCCCTGGTGCTGCCCTATGCCGTGCGCGTCGTCTCGGCGAGCCTCGACAATCTGCGTTCGGATATCGAGGAGGCCGCCGTCCTCCTCGGCTCCTCCAGGCTCGGCGCCTTCTTCCGCGTGGTGATGCCGAATATCCGCGGCGGCATTCTGGCCGCCTTCATCCTCGGCTTCGTCACCAGCTTCAATCAGGTGCCAGTCTCGCTCTTCCTCTCCGGCCCCGGCGTCCGGACGCTGCCGATCGACATGCTGGGTTACATGGAAACCACCTACGATCCGTCCATTGCGGCGCTCTCCGCCCTTCTCGCCTTTCTCTCCATCGGCATCGTCTTCCTCGCCGAACGCTTCCTGGGATTCTCGCGTTATGTCTGATGCCTATCTTCAACTCGACAAGCTGACGCTTGCCTATGGCGACACGGTTGCGGTCGGAGATCTCGACCTTACGGTCGGCAAAGGTGAGCTCGTCGCCCTTCTCGGTCCCTCCGGCTGCGGCAAGACGACGACGATGCGCGCCATCGCCGGCCTGCTGACGCCCGCCTCCGGCCGCATCCGTCTCGACGGCGCCGATATCACCCGCGTTTCCGCCAACAAACGCGCGGTCGGCCTGGTCTTCCAATCCTATGCGCTTTTCCCGCATCTGACGGTCTACGAAAACGTCGCCTTCGGCCTGCGTCTCAAAGGGATGTCGGGCGCCGATCTCGACACCCGCGTCGGCGGCGGCCTGAAATCGGTCGGCCTCTCAGCCTTCGCCGGCCGCAAACCCGCCGAGCTCTCCGGCGGCCAGCAGCAGCGCGTGGCCCTCGCCCGCTCGATGGTGATGGAACCGAAGGTGCTGCTGCTCGACGAGCCGCTCTCCAATCTCGACGCACGGCTTCGTCTCGAAATGCGCGCCGAATTGCAGCGCGTCCAGAAAGAGACCGGCGTCACCATGATCTTCGTCACCCACGATCAGACGGAGGCTCTGGCGCTCGCCGACCGCATCGTCGTGATGCTGAACGGCGCCATCGAGCAGATCGGCACGCCTGAGGAGATCTACAACAATCCGGCCTCCGCCTTCGTCGCCGATTTCGTCGGCTTCGAGAATGTCTTCGCGCTGAAAGACGATAAGCTTGCGACGCCGAACGGGCCTGTCGCGCTTTCCGCTCCGGCCCCGGAAGCCGCGGCCGGCCTCGCCTGGCGTCCGCGCATGGTGAACCTTGGTTCCGGTCCGTTTCAGGGCACGGTGCGCGGCACCTCTTTCGCCGGCAACACCCGCGAATATCTTCTCGATACGCCGCTTGGGCCCATCAAGGCCGAGATCGATGCACGCCTGCCGCCGCACGAGATCGGCAGCGCGCTCGCCTTCGACCTGCCGGTTGCCGGCGCGGCCAATCTCAAACGGTTCGGGTGAAATCATGGGCGTCTGGATCGACACCGACATGGGCTTCGACGACATCGCCGCCATTCTGGTGGTGGCACAGTCGGATTACGCGATCGACGGCGTGTCGCTGGTCTTCGGCAATGCGCCACTGCCGCAGGTGAGAAGCAATGCCGCCGGCGCCGCCAGCGCCTTCGGCTGGAATTTCCCCATCCACACCGGTCGCGCCATGCCGGTTCTCGGCAAGCTCGAAACCGCCCAGGCGATCCTCGGCGCAACCGGCATCCCAACCATCGGCAAGAGCCTGCCGGAAGCATCAGCCCTTGCCGAGAGCGATGCCTTCGCAGCACTGTGCCGCTGGCTGGACGGCCAGGGCCAGCGCCGCATCCTGGCGCTTGGCCCGCTCACCAATATCGCCGCCGTGGCACTCGCCCGCCCCGATCTTGCCGCCCGTATCAGCGACCTCGTCTGGATGGGCGGCGGCGTCACGTCGGGCAATCACACGGCCTCTGCCGAGTTCAATGCGCTCGCCGATCCCGAGGCTCTGTCCATCGTCATCGCCCATGGCCTGCCGCTGCGCATGGTCGATCTCGACCTCTGCCGCAAGGTGCTGGCAAGGCCGGAGGATGCCGAGCCGGTGCGCAATGCCGGCGGCGCCAATGCCGAGCTGATCGCCGATCTGTTTGCAGGTTACATCCGCATCGGCACCAGCCGCGGCCGTCCCGGTATGGCGATCTACGATCCTTCTGCCGCGGTCGCCTTCGTCGCTCCCGATATCGTCGGCTTTCGCCCCGCGCGCATCGACGTCGAGCTTCAGGGCAGCCTGACGCGTGGCCGCACCGTCGTCGAGACCCGCGCCACGCATGCGACCTTCAACGCGCAATTCGCCGCCGAAATCGATGCCGAGAGGGCGCGCGGGATCATTCTCGCCGCCCTGGTCAACGAGGCCCGCAAATGAACGCCACCCCTCGCCAGGAACCCGCCGATCTCAACGATCCCGCCCTGCGTGCCCGCGCCGTTGCCGCCGCGCGCGGCGACGCCCCCTTCGATGTGCTGATTACCGGCGGCCGCCTGCTCGACGCAGTGACCGGCCTGATCCGGGAGGCCGATATCGGCCTCGTCGGCGCGCTGATTGCAAGCGTCCATGTCCCGGCAAGCCGTACTGATGCGGCCGAGATCATCGATGCGGCGGGCAGCATCGCAACGCCCGGCCTGATCGACACCCATATGCATGTCGAAAGTTCGATGGTGACGCCGGCCGAATATACGAGCGCCGTGCTGCCGCGCGGCGTCACCACCATCGTCTGGGATCCGCATGAATTCGGCAACGTCCATGGTCTCGACGGCGTGCGTTGGGCGATCGAAGCGGCGCGCTCACTGCCGCTGCGCATGATCCTGCTCGCTCCCTCCTGCGTGCCATCGGCACCGGGGCTGGAACTTGCCGGCGCCGATTTCGATGCCGCCGTCATCGCCGAGATGCTGCGCTCGCCGGCCGTCGGCGGCGTTGCCGAGGTCATGAACATGCGCGGCGTCATCGACGGCGATCCGCGCATGAGCGCCATCGTCAATGCCGGCCTTGCCTCCGGCAAGCTTGTCTGCGGCCATGCCCGCGGCCTCGAGGGGGCCGATCTCAACGCCTTCATGGCGGCGGGCGTCACCTCCGACCACGAACTGACCTCCGGCGCCGACCTCGCCGCCAAGCTTTCAGCCGGCCTGACGATCGAGCTGCGCGGCTCCCACGACCATCTGCTGCAGGAATTCGTCGAGGTGCTGAACGGCCTAGGCCACCTCCCCGCGACCGTGACACTTTGCACCGACGACGTCTTTCCCGATGAACTCTATCAAAGCGGCGGCCTCGACGATGTCATCCGCCGCCTGGTGCGCTACGGCATGAAGCCGGAATGGGCGCTCCGCGCTGCGACCTTCAACGCCGCTGAGCGCCTGAAGCGCTCCGATCTCGGTCTCCTCGCCACCGGCCGCCGCGCCGACATCGTGCTGTTCGAAGATCTTGAGGAATTCCGGGCGCGGCTGGTCATCTCGAGCGGCCGCATCGTCGCCCGCAACGGCGGCATGCAAGTCGACATCCAGCAGTTCGACACGGCGCCGCTTGAAAATTCGGTGAAGCTCCCGCAATTTACCGAGGATGATTTCCGCATCCCCTCGAAAGGCGAACGCGTCCGGGTCGCCACCATCGACCGCCCACGTTTCACACAATGGGGCGAGGCGGAGACGGAGGTCAGGGACGGCTTCGTCGTGCCGCCGGCCGGCAGCGCCATGATCGCCGTCGCCCATCGCCACGGCAAGGCCGACGGCATCCCGCGCCTCGGCTTCCTCACCGGCTGGGGCGAATGGCGCGGCGCCTTCTGCACCACCGTCTCGCATGACAGCCACAACCTGACCGTCTTCGGCGGCAATGCCCGTGACATGGCGCTCGCCGCCAACGCCGTCATATCAGCCGGCGGCGGCATGGCGGTCGCCAGAGACGGCGCGATCGAGGCAATCCTGCCGTTGCCGCTCTCCGGCCTGGTGACCGACGCATCGCTGAAGGAGACAGCTTCGGCCTTCGCCGGCATCCGCAAGGCCATGGAAAAAATCGTCGATTGGAAACCGCCTTATCGGGTCTTCAAGGCCTGCTTCGGCGCCACGCTTGCCTGCAATGCCGGCCCGCACCAGACGGACCGGGGGATTGCTGATGTGGTGACGGGCAAGGTAGTGGAAGGCCCGGTGCTGGAGGTTTTGTAAGTCAGAACGCACATACCATAAAGTGAGGGATTGCTGTGCAGCCCCCTCATCCGCCCTACGGGCACCTTCTCCCCGAGGGGTAGAAGGGGGAATCGAGACGTTGCCACCAGTCCCTTCTCCCCAGCGGGGAGAAGGTGCCCGCAGGGCGGATGAGCGGGCCACAAGCGCTACTCTAAACCTTTAACTCCCGCTCCACCAACGCCACCCAATAAGCCGCCCCATACCCAAGCGCCTCATCATTGAAATCATAAGCGGTGTTGTGATGCAGCGCCCCGTCCACCGCCGGCCCGTTGCCGAGCCAGACGTAGCAGCCTGGCGCATTCTGCGCGAAGAAGGCAAAGTCGTCGCCTGCCGTCGACGGCGGAAAGCTCGTCCGGACCTTCCCGCCGAACACCGTGCCGGCGGCGGCAAGCGCTCGGGCGGTCGCATCCCCATCATTGACGACGGGCGGAATGCGCCGCTCGAAACGATAATCGGCCGATATGCCGTACATGGCGGCCGTTCCGCTGGCCAGCCGGCCGATCTGGCTCTCCAGCTGATCGCGCACATCGGGCGAATAGGCCCGTGCCGTTCCGCCGATCTCCACGATATCGGGAATGACATTCAAAGCCTTCGGGTCGCCCGCCTGGAGGAAACAGGCGCTGACGACGGCCGGCTGCAGCGGATCGACCACCCGCCCGACGATCGTCTGCAGCGATGACAGGAAGGTGGCGGCGGCGGTGATCGGATCGCGGCCGAGATGCGGCTTGGCGCCGTGCGTGCCGATGCCGCGAAAGGTGATGCGCCAGCTGTCGGAGGAAGCAAGCTGCGGTCCCTCGACCACGGCGATCTCATCGACCGATAGCCCCGGCATATTGTGCAGCCCGTAGACGGCGTCACAGGGGAAAAGCTTAAACAGCCCCTCCTCCACCATGCGCTTCGCGCCGCCGCGGCCCTCTTCGGCTGGCTGGAAGATGAAATGCACCGTGCCGGAAAAAGCCCGCGTCGCCGCAAGATATCGTGCGGCGCCAAGAAGCGTCGCCGTATGGCCGTCATGGCCGCAGGCATGCATCTTTCCCGGTACAGTCGATTTATAAGCCCGCTCTGCCGTTTCAGGCATGGCGAGCGCGTCCATATCGGCCCTGAGCCCGATCCTGCGCGTGCCGTTGCCGACAGTGAGCGTGCCGACGACGCCGGTGCCGGCCATCCCGCGATGCACCGTGATATCAGCCTCCTCGAGAAGCCTCGCGACGATGCTGGCAGTGCGCTCCTCCTCGAAGCCGAGTTCGGGATGGGCATGCAGATCGCGGCGCAAAGAGGTCAGGAACGGCAGATCGTCCTTGATCCGGGCGGGGATACTCATGAGCCTGGATATCCTGTCTAGCGGTACGGGCGCCCACCGGCGCCCGCGTCAGATCATCCTTTGTTGATCAAACAGCCCGCAAGTTCAACCATCAAGTCTCCTCGACGAACACCTCTTCACGCTTCTTCTTGACGCTCGGCAGGAAGACGACGATGAGCACGGCGACTGCGATCGCCAGAAGCGTGGCGCTGATCGGCCGTGTGACGAAGGTAGTGGGATCGCCGCGCGACAGGATCATCGCACGTCGCAGGTTCTCTTCGAGCAGCGGCCCGAGCACGAAGCCGAGCAGGAGCGGCGCCGGCTCGCAGCGAAGCTTTGCCAGCACGTAGCCGATCAGCCCGAAGAAGGCGACGGCATAGAGGTCGTAGACATTGGCGTTGACGCTGTAGACCCCGATCGAGCAGAAGGCCATGATGATGGGGAAAAGCACATAATAGGGCACGGTCAGCAGTTTCACCCAGAGCCCAATCAGCGGCAGGTTGAGGATGACCAGCATCAAATTGCCGATCCACATCGAGGCGATGATGCCCCAAAACAGCGCCGGCTGCTCGGTGGCGACATTCGGTCCCGGCACGATCCCCTGAATGATCATGGCGCCGACCATCAGCGCCATGACGGGATTGGCCGGAATGCCGAGCGTCAAAAGCGGAATGAACGAGGTCTGCGCCCCGGCATTGTTGGCCGATTCCGGACCCGCCACGCCGGCGACGGCGCCCTTGCCGAATTCCTCCGGTGTCTTCGACAGGCGTTTCTCCACCGTATAGGAGGCAAAGGAGGCAAGGATCGCCCCACCACCCGGCAGGATGCCGAGCGCCGAACCGATCGCCGTGCCGCGAATGATCGGCGCGATCATCTCCTTGAATTCCTGACGAGACGGCAAAAGGCCGGACACCTTGGCCATCAGCACCGAGCGGGTCGACTCGCCTTCAAGATTGCGCAGGATTTCCGCCACGCCGAAGACCCCGACCGCGAGCGCCACGAAATTCAGTCCGTCGGCATATTCGCGGATGCCGAGCGTGAAGCGCGGCGTGCCGGTATAGATGTCGGTGCCGACGAGACCGAGCAGCAGCCCGAGCGCCACCATCGCCAGCGCCTTGACGACGGAGCCGTGCGCGAGCGCAATCGACGAAACAAGGCCGACGATCATCAGCGAGAAATATTCCGCCGAGCCGAATTGCAGCGCGATGGCGGTAAGCGGCGGCGCGAAAATCGCAACGAGGAAGGTCGAGACCGTGCCGGCAAAGAACGAGCCGAGTGCGGCGATCGCAAGCGCTGCTCCCGCCCTGCCCTTGCGCGCCATCTGGTAACCGTCGATTGCGGTGACGGCGGAGGAGGATTCGCCCGGCATGTTGATGAGGATCGCCGTCGTCGAACCGCCGTACTGGGCGCCGTAATAAATGCCGGCCAGCATGATCAGCGAGGAGACCGGTTCGAGCTGGAAGGTGATCGGCAAAAGCATGGCGATCGTCGCCGTGGCGCCGATACCGGGCAGCACGCCGATCAGCGTGCCGAGCAGCACGCCGATCAGGCAGAAGAGCAGGTTATCCAGAGTGCCGGCTGTCGCAAAGCCGAGCGCGAGATTGCTGAAAAGATTCATCATCGTCTCCTAGAACCGGACCCAGGGGCCGAAGCGCTCGAACGGCAGGCCCAGCCCATAGCTGAAGACTCCCACCGAAAAGACCGTCAGCAGCAGCGAAAGAATGATCGCGAAGAACACGTTCATCTTTTGCGACGCGAAGCAGGCGATGAATGCGGTGAAGAACAGCGCCGGCGCAAATCCGAGCCCGCGCACCGTCAGCCCGAAGAAGACGGGCGCCGGCAGGATGAACAGCATGCCGCGCCAGGCGAAGAGACCGATCGGCTCCCCCTCGACGCGCAACGCTTGAATGAAGATGATCGCGCCGAGAAGCACGAGCACGCCGGCCAGCACCAGCGGAAAATAACCAGGCCCCATGCGCACCGCCGTGCCGAGGTCTAGCCCCAGCGACTGGATGGCGAAGAAAGCGCCGGTCGCGACGAAAAGCCCGCCGCAGATCGCGTTGGTGGTATCGAAACTGATGGATTTCATGGTGTCTCCTGGAGTTGGAGATGGCGTCGTTACTGCTGCGATTGCCCCTCATCCGCCTGCCGGCACCTTCTCCCCGCCAGCGGGGAGAAGGGGATCCGCCGCAAACCTCTCGCCTTTCCCGCCATTGTTCGGAGCAAGTCCACTCTCCCCGTTTACGGGGAGAGGGTTAGGGTGAGGGGCTATTCCTGGCGCATCCCTCACTAGTCCGCATATTCGCCGGCAGCCTCGATCACCGGCTTCCAGCGGGCAATCTCGCTTTCGAGCTTGGCCTTCAGTGCAGCCGGCGTCGCATCGGCGTCGGAGGAAGGCGTCGTGCCGAGCTCGGCGAAGCGGGCGCCGACATTCGGATCCTTCAGAGCGACCTGCAGTGACTTCGACAGGCGTTCGTTGATGGCGGCCGGCGTGCCTTTCGGCGTGTAGATGCCGTGCCAGATGCCGACTTCGAAGCCCGGCAGGCCGGCTTCGACCGCCGTCGGAATGTCCTTCATCACGTCGAGGCGCTTGGGCGAGGTCACGGCATAGGCCTTGATCGTGCCGCCCTGGATCTGCTTGGTCGTGTTGGTCGTCTGGTCGCACATGATGTCGACCTGGCCACCGAGCAGGTCGGTCATGGCAGGGCCGGTGCCTTTGTAGGGAACGGTGGTGAGCGGCGTCTGGATGGCACTCATGAACATCATGCCGCAGAGATGCGAGGCCGCACCGATACCGGCATTGGCGACCGTCACCTTGTCCTTGTTGGCCTTGACGTATTCGATCAGGCCCTTGAGGTCGGTCGGCTCGAAATCTTTGCGGGCGACGATCGTCATCGGCACCTCGGTGACGAGGCCGACATAATCGAAGGCGCCGAGCGTGTCATAGGCGAGCTTGCGATAAAGCGTGGCGCTGGTCGCCATGCCGATATGGTGCAGCAGGATCGTGTAGCCATCGGGATCGGCACTCGCCACGCGGCCGGCGCCGAGCGTGCCGCCGGCGCCTCCGACATTTTCGACGACGATCTGCTGGCCGAGATCCTTCGACATGGATTCGGCGATGAGGCGCGCGACGGTGTCGGTCGGGCCGCCGGCCGCAAAGGGCACGACCATGGTGATGGTGCGTTCGGGATAGGTCTGCGCCGAAGCGGCGCCGGCGAGAAGAGAGACTGCGGCAGCCGCGGTCAGGCCGAGCATGGCCTTCAGAATTTTCATCGTTTCCTCCCTGATGAAACAAGCAAGCCCGCCGACACATCCTCCGTGCCGGGCATGGCCTATTTGCCGCCGGGAAAAACCGAGCCGCAATCATTGCAGCCACTTCCGAGAGATGATTTTGCGACAGTGCGATGCAGCATGGGTCGATTTGGAAACAAACGGCTGATGCGATGGGTGGATTTCCACCCATCGCGAACACGGGCCGCGGCCGGAATTAGCCTTCGGTGGTCAGCATCCGCTTGTCGAGCCCGTATTTCTGCATCTTTTCGTAGAGTGTCTTCCGGGAAATGCCGAGTGTCTCATAAACCGGCTTGAGGCTGCCACCATGCGCCACCAGCGCGCTGGCAATGACGCCCCGTTCGAATTCGGCGACGCGCTCCGCAAGCCCGGTCGCCTCCTCGGACTGCGGCCCGCCATCGTCGAGACCGAGAACCAGACGGTCGGCGGCATTCCTGAGTTCGCGCACATTGCCCGGCCAGTCGCGCTGGGCGATGTCGGAGATCACCTCAGGCGGTACGGCCACCTCGTCGCGACCATAGCGGGCCGCCGCCTCCCGCACCAGCTGGAGAAAGAGCAGCGGAACATCCGGCCGGCGCTGCGACAGCGACGGCACATGCAGCGTCGCAACATTTAGCCGATAGAAGAGATCGGCGCGGAAGCGCCCCGCCGCCACCTCCGCCTCCAGGTCCACCTTGCTCGTGGCGATAAAGCGCACGTCGAGCGCCACCGTCTCATTCGATCCCAACCGGGAAATCACCCGCTCCTGCAGCACCCGCAGGAACTTCGCCTGCAGGTCGAAGGGCATGGAGCCAATTTCGTCGAGCAGGATGGTGCCGCCGCGCCCATGTTCGAACTTTCCGTAGCGCGGCCTCACCGCCCCCGGAAAGGCACCGATCTCATGGCCGAAGAGCTCGCTCTCGATCAGGTTTGCCGGCAGCGCGGCGCAATTGATTGCGATGAACGGCCGGCTCGCTCTGGCGCTGATATCGTGAAGCGCCCGCGCCACCACTTCCTTGCCGGCCCCGGTCTCGCCGACAACGAGCGTATCGGCATCGCTCGCCCCGATCGCCCGGATGCGGTAGCGCAGATCCACCATCACCTGCGTGCGCCCTGGCAGCCGCGCTTCGAGATCGTCGCGCTTGCCGGCGACTGCTTTCAGCAGCCGGTTTTCGAGCACGAGGCCGCGCCGCTCCATCGCCCGGCGGATGACGCCGGCCAGCATCTCCGGCGTGAACGGCTTCTCGATGAAATCATAGGCGCCTTCACGCATCGCCTTCACCGCAAGCTGAACGTCGCCGTGGCCGGTAACCAGAATGACCGGCACTTCCGGGTCGAGTTCGCGGATCTTCTGCATCAGCGTCATGCCGTCCATGCCGGGCATGCGGATATCGCTGACGACGACGCCGGGAAAACTGTAGCCGATCAATTCCAATACATGATCGCCGTTCGAAAAGGTCTCGACGCTAAAGCCGGACAGCTCCAGCGCCTGCGCCGTCGAGCGGCGCAATTCCTCCTCGTCGTCGACCAGCAGGATCTTCGCATCGTTCATTCCGCCGCCTCCGGCATCAGCCCCGCCGCCGATTGCAGCTCGATACGGAACACCGCGCCCCCTTCCGGATGATTGGCCGCGGAAAGGCTGCCGCCGAAATCCTTGATGATATTGTAGGAGATCGACAGCCCGAGACCGAGCCCCTTGCCCACACCCTTGGTCGTGAAGAAGGGATCGAAGATACGCTCGGCAATCGCCGCCGGCACGCCCGGCCCATGGTCCCGCACTGTCAGCACCACCTTGCCCGCCTCCTCGAAGGCCGAAACCTCGATCCGTCTGTCCTCCAACCCTTCCGCCGCGTCGGCCGCATTGGAAATCACATTCACCAGCACCTGCTGCAGACGCACCGAACCCGCACGCACCACTGGCGGCCGGGTTCCCAGATCAAGCCGGAGCTCGGCATCGGCCGCCTTCAGCCGCCAGGCGATGATCTCGAGCGTGTCATGCATCGCTTCATCGAGAGAAACAGAGCCGAGCTTCTCATTCGGTTTGCGGGCGAAATTGCGCAGGTGCCGGCTGATCGCGGCCATGCGGTCGATCAGCCCGCCGATCCGCCGGATATTGTCCCGCGCCTCCTCCGTCCGGCCGCGATCGATAAGAACGGAGGCGCTGTCCGTATAGGTCTTGGCGGCGGCGAGCGGCTGATTGAACTCATGCGAAAGAGCAGCCGACATCTGCCCGAGGCCGGCAAGCTTGCCGGCCTGAATGAGATCGGCCTGAGTCTGACGGAGCTGCTGCTCGGTCAGGCGACGTTCTGATATTTCCTCTTCGATCCGGCTGTTGACACGGGCAAGATCGGCCGTGCGCTCTTCGACACGCCGCTCCAGCTCGTTTCGGGCCTCCGTTTGCAGCTGCATGCGCTCAGTAAGCCGCGCCCGTCGCTGGCGCAGAACCGCGACCGCGAGCCCGGCAATGCAGAGGATAAGAAAGACTGCCGCCAGCGCGGTGCGCGCCTGGGTGCGGATGGAACTGGTCTCCATCAGCACGTTCACCGTCCAGTCCTCGGCCGGCATGTAGTGCGAAAGTACCAGATATTCGCTCGAGCCCCGCTCGCCGGCGAGCGTCATCAGTTCATGCGGCTCGAAGCGCTGGCGCGTCACCGGCAACTCTGTCAGCCTGGCATTGGCATAGCGCCGCGATGCTTCCGTGCGTGCGATGCGGTCGGCCGTCAGCGGCAGGATTGCGCCGTAAAGCCATTCCGGGCTGCCGGACATGAAGATGATGCCTTCCGGATCGGAGACGAAGATCTTGTATTCGCCGCCGCCCCAGGAGGATTCGATCATGTCGATATCGACCTTGAAGACGATGACGCCGCGAATATCCGCGCCGGTCCGGATCGGCGCAGCGAAATAATAGCCGCGCTTCAGCGAGGTGGTGCCGAGCGCGTAGAACCGCGCCTGGCGGCCTTCGATCGCATCCTGGAAATACGGCCGATAGCTGAAATTCTGTCCGACGAAGCTTCCCGGTCCGTCGTAATTGCTGGCCGCGATCGTCTCTCCATCCGGCTTGACCACATAAATATCGGAGGATTTCAGCAGCCCGTTGATCTCCTTGAGATAGAGATTGGCCGCATCGCGCAAGGCTGTGTCGTCGGGCGCGCTCACCAGTTCCTTGATGTCGTCGTGATCGGCAATCAGCGCCGGCAGCGCCTCGTAGCGGTTGAGATGGCCGCTGAGCGCCGAGACGGCAAGGCGCAGCGCCGTTCCCGCCTGCGCCGATGCCTCCCCCATATAGGCGCGCGTCGCGATCGCGCTTCCATAAGTGAAGAAGGCGAAGATGATCAGCGGCACCACCAACAACGCCGCTATCGCGTGATATCTCGAAGACAGGTCCGGCTCCTCCCTTTCCGCCTCCACTCCCCAGCGAGGCATACCCGACAGTCTCAAGTTTAGTGACGCCGAAAGGGATTTCCAAGAGCCTGCCGAAACTTGACACCCGGCAGGCCGAATGTCCTATTGCGGCATCGCAAGGAGGCTCCGCTCATGAGCGACGACAACACGCCCGCCGACAGCAAGCTTACCAGCTCCAAGCGGCGCTGGGCGGCTGAGGGCAAGTTCCTGACCGGCCGCATCGCCCGCCCTGAAACCGAGCGCCTGCCGCCCGGCCAGCACCTCGTCAAGAACTGGCCGGTGCTCGATCTTGGCCAGCAGCCCGCCATCTCCACCGATAGCTGGCGGCTCGATGTGGGCGGCCTCGTCGAAACGCCGCTCAGCCTCAGCTGGGCCGACTTCCAGGCGATCGAGCAGAGCACCAAGGTCAGCGATATCCACTGCGTCACCACCTGGTCGCGCTACGACAATAGATGGAAGGGTGTTTCGACCCGCGATCTGCTCGATCTCGCCATGCCGAAGCCGCAAGCCGGTTACGTCATGCTGACGAGTTATGACGGCTATACCACCAACCTGCCGCTTGCCGATTTCGCCGCCGAGGACGCAATCCTTGTGACATCCTGGGAAGGCCAACCGCTGACGCCGGATCACGGCGGCCCGATGCGACTCGTCGTGCCGCATCTTTATTTCTGGAAAAGCGCCAAGTGGCTGCGCCGCATCGAGCTGATGCCGGACGACGAAGCCGGCTTCTGGGAAAAGAACGGCTACCACATGTATGGCGATCCGTGGCGCGAGCAGCGCTATTCCGACGATTGAGCCGTCGGCCGCAGACCGTGGCGAAGTGCAAACACCACAAGCGCGAACAGAGCGGCAAGCCCCGTCAGCGACGCCATGCTGGCTAGATGAAACGGCACCTTATTCCAGCGTGGTTTGACGACATCGGCGGTGTTGAAGGCCTCGCCGCTGAACCGGCAGGTGATGAGCGCCAGGCTGCGCCGCACCATGTCGGCATCGACCGCGGAAATGATTTCATCAGCCGCAACGGCCTCCCCCGGCATCTCGCGCATCGAGAGCAAGACCGCCTTGGCCGCCGCCAGATAGGCATGGGCGCATTCGTTGAATGGGCTCTCCTCGTCGCCCACGCTGCCCGGCATCCGGCCCCAGAGACAGTAGGAATACTGGATTTCGGCATAGTTCAGAATGCGCCGGAACGGCTCGTTCGTATCGACCGCGCGGGACGCCAGGTCGATAATTCGGCCGCGATAGTCTGAAATCACCGCCATCTCTCCATGCGAGATTTCAGGGATATCGAGGCCGGCATGGCTGCCGCCGTCGCTGCGGCCATGCGCAAGGGCGTTTTCAGCAGGCAGGCAAAAGAAACCGGCGGCAAAAGCCGTCGACAGGAGTGTTATGGTTCTGCAGCTTTTCATAGTGGCCCGAAAACCTAAAGGCGCCGGCAAAACGGCGCCCCTCGATGCGTTCAGTGGAAGGCCCTCGCCGGCCGGCTCCGCTGCCCGTCCTTCACGGCAAGCCGCTTTTCCGCCAGCGCCCCGAAGGCAAGGCCAAGTGTTGCCCAGAGGATCGCATGCATGGCGAGCGTTGTCGTCCGAAAACGCCAGAGCACCATGGCCGAGAAGTTCTCCGGCACCTCGTTGATCGGCGGCAGCAGATAGAGCACGAGGCCGATGAAGACGAGATAGGCGATGCCGGCGATGATCGCGCCGTTCCAGAGGCCGAAACGCTGGGAGAGGCGGCGCGACAGAGCCACCGCGGCGATCAGGGCGGAGAGCGAAACGACGATCATCAGGAAGAACAGCTCAGTCCTGACGCCGATCGTATCGGCATTGCCGACCGCCGGCGGGTTGGCCGGATATTTGAAAGCGGGAACGAGCACGATCGCCACGAAGGCGGCAAGGGCGATGACCGCCGAGGTGCCGCGCACCGAAAGATTGCTGACGCGGCCATGCACGAAAGCGAAGGCGAGCGCGAAAAGACCGCCGACGGCAACGCTGTAGGCCATGACACCGGTGAAAAGGCCAAGACCGGCCTGTGTGGCCCGGCTGACGATTTCAGGTTCGGCAGCTTCGCCGGCCGCCTGGGCGCTCGCCTCCTCGAAGGCGATTGCCGCATCGACCAGCGGCTCGCCGAAGATATGGGCGAAAGCAAAAACCAGAATGCCAGCAATCAGCCCCGCGAGCATGCCGCGAAGTAGAAGATTTCCGACCATGTCAGTATCCCCCTTAGTGGCAGGGAAAGCCGAGGAGGTGGCGGGCGTCATGCACGAATTCGTGCACATACATGCCGTTGAACAGCGCGGTCGCGCCTTCCTCGGTGCCGACGAAATAGATGGCGATCAGCATCAGCAGGCCGCCGAACATCGCCCAGGGCAGGATTTCTCCTACTGGGATCGGTGCCGGTGCCGCGACGGGCGCGAAAGTGGTGTCAGACATGTATTCCTCCGGAATGACGCGTTCAGTCGAAAGAGTGCTTGTGCGGTAAGGTCTGACTTCCAGCGCGAAGAACCTTCGACACGCTGGTCACAGTGGCGCGACCGCGCCGGATTTCCACCGGCTTCCAAACCCGCAACAGCCCGGTTATATCTGCACGCCGAAGACACTGTCAACGATACTTCACCTGCCGGCCAAGGGCTGCCCTACTGTATGAACATGCGCCTTACCTGGATCTGCCATGGTGCAACGGCGGCGAGCCGCAAAGCCCTGTTTCCGATCGACGAACCGCTGGAAGCCAAGGCAACGGAGGAAGCCGGCAGGATGGTCGCCCTGCCCCGCGCCGATCGTATTGCCGTAAGCCCGGCTTTGCGTGCCCGCCAGACTGTCGACGCGCTCGGCCTTCAAGCTCGCATAGACCCTGCACTTGGCGATTGCGATCATGGCCGCTGGGCCGGCAAGTCGATCGCGGCGATCGAGGCCGAGGAGCCGGAGAACCTCATGGCCTGGATGACGAACCCGGAAACGGTCCCGCACGGCGGCGAGAGCCTTGTTGATCTTCGAACACGCGTCGCCAACTGGATGGACAATGAGACCGCCCTCGGCGGCCATGTGATCGCCGTCAGCCACGCCGCCGTCATCCGGACAGCGATCACGCATGCGCTCCAGGCGCCGCCCTCCTCCTTCTGGCTCGTCGACATCGAGCCGCTCGCCGTCATTCGCATGACCAGCAACGGACGGCGCTGGTCTCTGCGCTTCCCGCATTAGCGATCCCTCATCTTATCCAGCCTTACACAAGCAAATCGCGTCATCTCTATTGAACCCGGTTTCGCCGGGACTACTTCCTTGTCCCAAGGAGATGGAAGACATGACATATGATTGGAGTGGGGAGCGCACGCGTCGCCTGCGTTTAATGCGTGTCGCCACAATCACGGTTCTGGTCGGTCTCATCGTCAGCGTTCCGCTGTTGATGGTCACCGCCTGAAACACGAGAAAGGGCGAGCGATGCACCAGCACGCTCGCCTTCGTTCTTTCCCTTCCCCGCGTCACGAGAAGCGCGTCCGTCTCTCGACGGTGCAGCAACAGGCTGCTGTCCCCAAAAATTCGCCTTCTGGTTTCAACGAACATTTCAGACTTCCATGATAGTCCGGCATAGGGTGGAGATGGAGAAGGCCATATGCCGGTGTTTTTCCAGAGCAGGGCCGGAAGGCAATGCGTATCGATCGTCGGGCTTGGGATAACTCTCTGGCTCCTCGGCGCGCTTTTGCAGCTTGACGACAGCCTTGTCTTCTTCATGACCGGTTTCGGCGAATATGGTGCCGACAAACTCGTTCTGGCTCTCGGCATCGCCGGCGCCATGAGCTTCATCTATTCGGTGCTGCGCATTGCCGACCTGCGCAAGGAAACGGAACTGCGCGCCGCCGCCCAGGCGAAGGCCGATTGGACCGCAACTCACGACCATCTGACCAAGCTGCCGAACCGCTACGCCTTCGAACGCAAGATCCTGTCACGGCCGATCAAGGACGACGAGGACCAGATCGAGGAGTGGGACCAGAACGTCACGCTTTTCTCCGTCGATCTCGACGGCTTCAAGAAAGTCAACGATCTCGTCGGCCACAAGGGCGGCGATATTCTGCTCATCGAGGTTGCCAGAAGGATCTGCGCGCTCGGCAATGCCGATTGCGTCTATCGCTTCGGCGGCGACGAATTCATCATTGTGGCCTTTGCCCTGACGGCGCAGCGCGAGGAGCGTTTTGCCAAATTGTTGATCCAGGCGGTCACCCGGCCGATCCATATCGATGGTTTTGCCGTCGAAGTCGGCGCCAGCGTCGGCTACGACCGCTGGGCCGAGGGAACCGAACCGCTGGAGGATGCCGCTCATCGGGCCGACCTCGCCATGTACGAGGCGAAATCACGCGGCCCCAACCATTATTTGGTTTTCGAACCGGCTATGCAGGACAAGGTAGCGGAACGCGCTGCGCTGGAAACCAGGCTACGTGCCGCAATCTCCAACAAGGCGATCAAACCCTTTTATCAGCCGCTGATCGACCTGAAGACCGGTCAGCTCTGCGGCTTCGAGGCGCTGGCGCGCTGGATCGGCGAGGACGGCGTCAACATCCCGCCGCCGGTCTTCATCGATATCGCCGAGGAAACCGGGATGATCACGGCCTTGTTCGAGGATCTTCTCGCCCAGGCCTGCAGCGACGCACTCACCTGGCCGGACCATGTGATGCTGTCCTTCAACGTCTCGCCGGTACAGATGGAAGACAGGCTGCTGACGTCGCGCATTCTCAAGGTGCTTTCGGCAAGCCGGCTGCCGCCGCAGCGCCTGGAAGTGGAGATCACCGAAAACGCGTTGATCCAGGATCCGGCCATCGCCGCCGTCATCCTTGATGAACTCCACGCGGCCGGCATCCAGATCGCACTCGACGATTTCGGCACGGGTTATTCGAGCCTGGCCCAGCTCGCCCGCTATCGTTTCGACAAGATCAAGATCGACAAAAGCTTCATCGCCACCTATCGCGGCGACGAACGTCAGGAAAAGATCGTCCGCGCCATGCTTGGCCTCGGCCGGAGTCTCAACATCAAGACCACCGCTGAGGGTGTCGAGGAGCACGGGCAGCTCGCCTTCCTGCTGCAGCTCGGCTGCGACATCGGCCAGGGCTATCTTTTCGGCAAGGCGATGCCCGCCGCCGAGGCGGGCATCTTCATCAGCGATCGCAATGCCAGTCTGGCCTCCACGGCCTGACGCTATGGCTTAAAAGACTTGGCGCAGGATCACGAAGAGCACGAAGGCAATCGCGATCGAGGCCGGCAGCGTCAGCACCCAGGCCATCAGCATGTTGCGCACGGTCGACCATTGCAGGCCGGAACCGTTCGCCGCCATGGTGCCGGCGACGCCTGACGACAGGACATGCGTGGTCGAGACCGGCAGGCCGAGGTGATCGGCCGAAGCGATGGTGACCATCGCCACGACTTCGGCTGCCGCGCCCTGACCGTACGTCAGATGCGTCTTGCCGATCTTTTCGCCGACGGTGACGACGATGCGCTTCCAGCCCACCATCGTGCCGAGGCCAAGCGCGATCGCGACCGCCACCTTCACCCAGAGGGGGATGAACTTCGTCGCATTGTCGACTGCCTTGTGGTAGTTCGTGACCGCCGAGAGATCGCCGGCATCCATCGGCAGCAGCTTCTGCTTGTCGATCAGCTTCAGCGCCTCGCCGATCAGGTAGATGTCGTTGCGGACGTTGCCGACGAGATTGGTCGGCACCGCTTCGAGCGTCGGGAAGGCGGCGACTTCGGCGCTTGTCTGATGGATATATTGCTGCAGGGCCGGTGTCGTCGCATCCGTCCAGGTCTTGTTCTTGACGGCGTTGCTGACCTCGGCCTTGTAGTCGGTGACGGCGACACCCGGCCTCACATATTTGGCGAGCGCGGTTTCGACCTGGACCGATGCCGACTTGTAGGCTTCGAGATAGTTCACATCAGGCGTGCGGTTCAGCGCGAAGGCCGTCGGCACCAGGCCGATCAGGATGAGCATGATCAGACCCATGCCCTTCTGGCCGTCGTTGGAGCCGTGGGCGAAGCTGACGCCGGTGCAGGTGCAGATCAGGATCGCGCGAATCCAGAGCGGCGGCGGCTGGTTGCCCTTCGGCTCGGCATAGAGCGCCTTGTTGCGCACCAGCAGCTTCATCACCAACAGCAGAACAGCGGAAAGACCGAAGCCGATCAGCGGCGAGATCAGCAGCGACAGCCCGATATTGGTCGCCTGCGACCAGTCGACGCCGCTCGTCGCCGTGCCTGCCGGCGCCAGGAACTGGTTGGCGAGGCCGACGCCGATGATTGATCCCACAAGCGTATGCGAACTCGACGACGGCAGGCCGAGATACCAGGTTCCGAGATTCCAGACGATCGCGGCGATCAGCAGCGCGAAGACCATGGCAAGGCCGGAACCGGAGCCGACCTGCAGGATCAGTTCCACCGGCAGCAGCGCCAGAATGCCGAAGGCGACGGCGCCGCTCGAAGTCAGCACGCCGAGGAAGTTGAAGAAGCCCGACCAGATGACGGCGAATTCGGCCGGCATCGAACGGGTGTAGATGACGGTGGCGACGGCATTGGCCGTATCGTGGAAACCGTTGACGAATTCGAAGCCGAGCGCGATCAGCAGCGCAAGGCCCAGGAGAATCCAGGGAACTGCAACTGCGGTTGTCAGGTCGCGTCCGAGTGCATAGGCGACATATCCAAGACCGCAGACCAGAACGAGCGCGAAGAGCGGCAAGAACCATTTGCCTGATGAATTCGAGCTGTGGAGCGGGTGGGAAGTGTCGCTATGAACCTGGCTGGGGGCAATATCGGCCATGGCATAGTTCCTTATTCCGTTTTGCAAATTTGCCTTTTGTTAATAATTCCGCAGCGTGAAGCTCTCATGACGCCTGTCTGGTTCGCCATCTAAGGCACTGACATCAGTCGATATTGGCCATTACCGGCTTGCCGCCCGCGCATTCGTGAGGGATGAGCGTCACAGTCCAAGCCGGTTACGGTGATAGGCTACACAGCGACAAAATAAGCCAGGGGCGAACAGATGCCTTCCCGTCCGCAGCCCCGGCGCTAAGTTCGGCCATCTCACCTCCGCGCGGAGCCCCTGAAGATCATGTCATCGACCGACCTCCTCCTGACCTTCAATGCCGGTTCCTCGACCGTCAAGATCGGCGTCTTCGCCATGGATGGCGCCGAGGCGCGGCGCATCGGCAAGGGTGTAATCGATTTCCGCGCCGAACCGCTCTCGCTCGGTCTGAGCCAGGGAGCACAGACAGTCGACATGCCGTTGAAGTCCGAGGTGACGGAAGACCTGCACGGTGTCATCGATGAGGCCTTCGCGCTTCTCTCCGATCATTTCGACATTGCCGCCACCCGCGCCGCCGGCCACCGCGTCGTCCATGGCGGCGACCGTTTCACCAGCGCAATCGCCCTCGACGCCGCCGCAATCGATGCCGTCGATGCGCTGACGCCGCTGGCACCCCTGCATCAGCCGCAGGCGCTGCGTTTCATCCGCGCGCTGGCGCATCTGAAACCGCATCTTGTCCAGACGGCCTCCTTCGACACCGCCTTCCATGCCACCCAGGACGATCTCGTTCGCCGCTTCGCCATTCCCCGTGCCTTGCATGCGGAAGGCATCAAGCGTTACGGCTTTCATGGCCTTTCCTATAAATTCATCGCCGGCGAGCTAACCCGCAAGGCGCCGCACGCGGCAAAAGCGGCAGTCGCCCATCTCGGCAGCGGCGCTAGCCTTTGTGCGCTCGATCAAGGCGTCAGCCGCGACTGCAGCATGGGCTTTTCGACGCTCGACGGCATCCCGATGGCGACGCGCCCAGGGGCACTCGATCCTGGCGTTATTCTGCATCTGGCCGGTCAGCGGAAACAATCCTTCGAAGAAATCGAGGACCTGCTCTATCACCGTTCCGGCCTGCTCGGCCTATCGGACATCAGCGCCGATGCCCGCGACCTTTTAAAGGACGCACGGCCCGAAGCGCGCCTGGCAATCGACCTCTTCACGCTGCGCATTGCCGGTGAAATTGGCCGCATGGCTGTAACGCTCGGCGGTCTTGATGCCGTCGTCTTCACCGCCGGTATCGGCGAGCATCAGCCGGAGATCCGCGCCGGCGTAGCAAAGCGACTCTCCTGGCTCGGTCTTGCGATCGACGAAAAGGCCAACATCGCCAATGCGTTCACGATCAGCACTGGGGAAAGCCGTATCACCGCCCACGTCATCGCCACCGATGAGGAGCAGGTCATCGCCGACGAGGCGCTGTCCATTCTTGGCACTGGCTGATCGAGATCAAACAACATGCCGGCGCCAGCCGGTAGAACAGACGTTGAAGACGTTTTCGAACGGGAGAAACCCATGGAAAAGCATGTCTCGACCGCCGCCCTGACCGACGCCGAACTCACCCTCGCGGACCGCTACTGGCGGGCCGCCAATTATCTCTCGGTCGGGCAGATCTACCTGCTTGCCAATCCGCTGCTGCGCGAGCCGCTGAAACCGGAGCACATCAAGCCCCGCCTGCTCGGCCACTGGGGCACGACACCCGGCCTCAACTTCATCTATGCGCACCTGAACCGTCTGATCCGCGCCCGCGACCTGGACGTCATCTACATATGCGGCCCCGGCCATGGCGGGCCGGGCATGGTGGCCAATACCTATCTCGAAGGCAGTTATAGCGAGCTCTATCCTGACATATCAGAGGATGCCGAAGGCATGCGCAAGCTCTTCCGGCAATTCTCCTTCCCGGGCGGTATTCCGAGCCATGTGGCGCCGGAAACCCCCGGCTCCATTCACGAAGGCGGCGAACTCGGTTACGCCCTCGTCCATGCCTATGGCGCCGCCTTCGACAATCCCAACCTCATCGTCGCCTGCGTCGTCGGCGATGGCGAGGCCGAAACCGGGCCGCTCGCCGCCAGCTGGCAATCCAACAAATTCCTCAATCCTGCCCGCGACGGCGCCGTGCTGCCGATCCTGCATCTGAACGGCTACAAGATCGCCAACCCGACCATTCTCGGGCGTGCGGATGGTGATGACCTCAAACGTCTCTTCGAAGGCTACGGCTACGAACCCTTCTTCGTCGAAGGCCATGAACCGCATGATATGCATCAGCAGATGGCCGCGACAATGGACGAGGTCTTCGACCGCATCCACGCGATCCAGAAGCAGGCCCGCAACGGCAAGGCCGCGGAGGGCTGCCCGCGCTGGCCGATGATCGTGCTCCGCAGCCCCAAAGGCTGGACCGGCCCAAAGGAGGTCGACGGCAAGAAGGTGGAAGGCTTCTGGCGCGCCCATCAGGTGCCGGTCTCCAACTGCCGCGGGGATGATGGCCACCGCAAGATCCTCGAGGATTGGATGCGCAGCTACGATCCGGAAGATCTTTTCGGCGCCGACGGCCGGCTGAAGCCCGAACTGCAGGCGCTGGCACCCGTCGGCAAGCGCCGCATGGGCGCCAATCCCCATGCCAATGGCGGCTTGCTGCGCAAAGAACTCGATGTTCCCGATATAAGCGACTACGCGGTCGAAATCGGCAAACGCGGCAGCGCCATGGTACAGTCGACGGAGATCCTCGGCCATTACCTGCGCGACACGATGAAGCGCAACGCGGAGGCCGCCAACTTCCGTATCTTCGGCCCCGATGAGACGGAATCCAACCGCCTCGGCAGCGTCTTCGAAGTCACCGACCGCATCTGGATGGAAGGTATCGAACCTTACGATATCCACCTCTCCCGGGACGGGCGTGTCATGGAGGTGCTCTCCGAACATCTCTGCCAGGGCTGGCTGGAAGGCTACCTGCTGACGGGCCGGCACGGCCTCTTCTCCTGCTACGAAGCCTTCATCCACATCATCGATTCCATGTTCAACCAGCACGCCAAATGGCTGAAGGTGACGCGCGAGCTCGAATGGCGAAAGCCGATCTCATCACTGAACTATCTGCTGACCTCGCATGTCTGGCGCCAGGACCATAACGGCTTCAGCCATCAGGATCCGGGTTTCGTCGATCTCGTCGCCAACAAGAAGGCCGACATCGTCCGCATCTATCTGCCGCCGGACGCCAACACCCTGCTCTGGGTCGGCGACCATTGCCTGCGCACTTACGACCGCATCAACGTCATCGTCGCCGGCAAACAGCCGGAGCCGCAATGGCTGTCGATGGATGAAGCGGTGAAACACTGCGAGGCCGGCATCGGCATATGGCACTGGGCGAGCAACGAGGAAGACACGATTTCTCCCGACCTCGTCATGGCCTGCGCCGGCGACGTGCCGACCATGGAAACGCTCGCTGCCGTCGACCTCCTGCGCAAGGCCATCCCCGAGCTGAAGATCCGCACCGTCAACGTCGTTGATCTGATGGCACTGCAATCCAAGGATCAGCATCCGCACGGCCTGACCGACGAGGCCTTCGATGCGATCTTCACATCGGACAAGCCGGTGATTTTCGCCTATCACGGCTATCCCTATCTCATTCACCGCCTGACCTATAAACGCACCAACCACAGCAACATCCACGTCCGCGGCTTCATCGAGGAGGGCACGACGACGACACCCTTCGACATGACCGTCCTCAACCAACTCGACCGCTTCCACCTCGCCATCGAAGCGATCGAGCGAGTCCCGGGTTTGAAGGAGAAAGCATCGGATGCACTCACCGCCTTCCGTGGACAGCTTGCGAAGCATCACGACTATGTCAGGGAGTATGGCGAGGACATGCCGGAGGTGCAGAGCTGGACGTGGCCGGCGGCATAACGGATTCGAGCCCGGGAATGCGTCGTAGGTGAATGCCCGAAACCTATGCGCGCTCGAGCCGAACCTTTTCCTTCACACGCCAGACTCGCGGCGTTTCTCCCGTGTATTTGAGAAAGAAGCGCGAGAAATAGGCGGGGTCGGCAAAGCCGAGCCGGAAGGAGATCTCCTGAACGCTGCCGAGCGTAAAAACGAGCTGGCGTTTCGCCTCCTCGATGAGTTTGCCGGCGATCAGCTCGTGCGGCGTTCTGCCGGTCATCGACCGGACGATCCGCGTGAGATGCGTCGGCGAAATTCCAAGCTCGCTGGCGTAGAAGGAAGCGGGCTTGTGCGATCGGAAATGCTGTTGAAGAAGCTCGTTCAGCATCTCCATGCGCCGCTCATTCTCATTCGACGCAAGCTCGTAACTATCTCCCTCATGCGAAATCCTCTCCGTCAGTCGCAGCGCCAGGGCAACGTAAGCCCCCAGCGTTTCGTTGCGGCCGCTGCGGCGATTTTCGAACTCGTCGCCCAGCCGGCGCAACGTCTGGATGACATAGGCAGCCTCGGCATTATCGGGATCGAGCGGCGTCAGATGCGGCGTCGCCAGCCATTCGCCGAGCTGGCTTCGGTCGCCGAGCGGGTGGCTGAGATGCGATCTCAACAGCGTGATGACGAGGCCGTCGATGTCGCGCGAAAAGCGAAAGCCGTGGTTGAGCCCGGGCGGCACGGTGATGATTGCCGGCGGGCGGATGGCATGGCTCTTTTCGCCGAAGATCGCATCACCCGAGCCGCTTTCGATGTACAATATCTGAAAGAAACTGTCGTGGCGGTGCAGGCGGATTTCCCATTGATGCAGGCTGCTGCGGGAGCGAATTGTTTCGCAGTGCAACCAAAACTCCGGCGATCGTCCGATGTTTTCGCCGTAGAGCTCGTAGGTCGGTATGTGTCTGCTCATCGGCTTCCTCCCGCGCCAATGTTCGATTAGTGCAATTTTTAGGCTGGAATGTCCATTGTGACGATCCGGCCGGCGCGGCAGAATCTGACAAAACGCAAAAATGTCAGGGAGGACGCATTTGCGAACCCAGGTCGCCATCATCGGTTCGGGACCATCCGGCCTGCTGCTCGGTCAGCTTCTGACCGAGGCCGGCATCGACAATGTCGTTCTCGACCGCGTCAACAAGGATTACATCCTTGGCCGGGTGCGCGCCGGCGTTCTGGAAGAAGGCACGGTCAGGCTGCTGGATCAGGCCAAGGCGGGAGCGAGGCTGCATGCCGAAGGCCTGCCGCATGACGGCTTCTCCCTGGCTTTTGACGGCCGCGACCATCGCATCGACCTACACGACCTGACCGGCGGCAGGCGCGTCACCGTCTACGGGCAGACCGAGGTGACGCGCGATCTGATGGAGCGCCGCGAAGCAAGCGGCGCCCTGTCGATCTACGATGCCGCCGATGTCACGCCGCATGATTTCGACGGCCGCTTAGCCTTCGTCACCTACACCAAGGACGGCGTCGCGCAGCGCATCGATTGCGACTTCATCGCCGGCTGCGATGGCTTTCACGGGGCGAGCCGCAAGGCCGTTCCCGAAAGGGCGATCAGGCATTTCGAAAAGATCTATCCCTTCGGCTGGTTGGGTCTGCTTGCCGACGTCGCACCTGTCAGTCACGAACTGATCTACGCCAACCATCCGAGAGGCTTTGCGCTCTGTTCGATGCGCTCGGCCACGCGCAGCCGCTATTACATCCAATGCGCGCTCGACGAGAAGATCGAGGACTGGAGCGACGATCGCTTCTGGGACGAGCTCAGAAGGCGTCTGCCGGCGCATCATGCCGAAGCGCTGATGACAGCGCCCTCCTTCGAGAAATCAATCGCTCCATTGCGCTCCTTCGTCGCCGAGCCGATGCGTTTCGGCCGGCTTTTCCTCGTCGGCGATGCCGCCCATATCGTGCCACCGACCGGCGCCAAGGGATTGAACCTTGCGGCAAGCGACGTGCATTACCTTTTCTCCGGACTGATCGAGCATTACCGCGAAGGCTCGGATCGGGGCATCGACGTCTATTCGCAGACCGCGCTTGCCCGCGTGTGGAAGGCCGTGCGGTTTTCCTGGTGGATGACGACGATGATGCACCGTTTTCCCGATACCGGCGATTTCGACCAGAAGATCCAGGAGGCGGAGCTCGATTATCTCACCCATTCCCGTGCGGCCTCGACGGCGCTCGCCGAAAACTATGTGGGATTGCCATTCTGATATGAAGATTTGAGACTGGTGCGAACCATCGAGGTCCGCATTTTGAAAAGGGAGGAACCAAAACCATGAAGAAGCTCGTTCTCGCCGCGCTTGCGGCAATCGTGCTCAGCAGCGTTGCCCATGCCGACACCATCAAGGTCGGCGTCATCGGCCCATTCTCCGGTCCGTTCGCGCTTCAGGGCAAGAATTTCAAGGCCGGCATCGACGCCTATATGGCGGTCAACGGCAGCAAGGTCGGCAATGACACGATCGAGATCGTTTATCGCGACGTGCCGCAGGCCGACCCCGCCCAATCCAAGGCGCTGGCGCAGGAGCTGGTCGTCAAGGAAAAGGTCCAATATCTCGCCGGCTTCTATTTCACTCCCGATGCCATGGCGGTGACACCGATCCTGAAACAGGGCAATGTGCCGATGGTCATCATGAACGCCGCCACCTCGGCGATCGTGACCAAGAGCCCGCTGGTCGTACGCACCTCGTTTACCACCTGGCAGACCTCGACGCCGATCGCCAAGGTCGCCTTCGACGCCGGCGTCAAGAAAGTGATCTCGGTCGTCAGCGATTACGGCCCGGGCATCGACGCCGAGAATGCCTTCAAGACCGGCTTCGAAAAGGCCGGCGGCCAGGTGGTCGAGGCGATCCGCATGCCGCTCGCAACCAATGACTTCAGCCCGATCATGCAGCGCATCAAGGATTCCGGCGCGGAAGGTGTCTTCGCCTTCCTGCCCTCCGGCCCGACGACGCTCGGCTTCGTCAAGGCCTATAATGAAAACGGCCTGAAGGCCGCCGGCATCAAGTTCTTTGCGCCGGGAGATCTGACGCAGGAATCCGACCTGCCGGCCCTTGGTGACGCCGCACTCGGCATCCAGACGACCTTCCATTATGCCGTTTCGCACGACTCGCCCGAAAACAAGGCTTTCGTCGAGGCCGCCGCCAAGGCGATCGGCAACAAGGCCGAACTCTCCTTCCCCGCGGTCAGCGCCTATGACGGCATGTATGTCATCTACAAGATGATCGAGGCGACGGGCGGCGAGCAGGATGCCCAAAAGGCTGTCGATGCGGTGAAGGGCCTGGCCTGGCTAAGCCCGCGCGGCCCGGTTTCGATCGATCCGGAAAGCCGTCACATCACGCAGAACATCTATCTGCGCGAAGTCGCCAAGGCCGATGACGGGGCCTACATCAACAAGGAGGTCCAGACCTTCGAGAAGCAAGGCGATCCGGGCCTGGCCGCCGCCAAGTAACATCCGGCATCGTGATAGGCGGCGGACGCGGGCCCACCCGCGCCCGTCGCATCGAAGCAAGGTATTTCCATGCAGACAGTCTTCAGCATAGCCGTCGACGCCTTTGCTTATGGCATGGTGCTCTTCGTCATATCGATCGGCCTTTCCGTAACCATGGGGCTGATGCGGGTCGTCAACCTGGCGCACGGCGCCTTCGCGATGATTGGAGGCTATATCGCCTCCTATGCCGCCCGCGATCTCGGCCTCGGTTATGCGATAGCGGTCATCGCCGCCATCGTCGTCACGATCCTTGTCGCAATTCCGCTCGAGCGTTTTCTCTACCGCCGGATCTACGGCGCGCCGGAGCTGACCCAGGTGCTGATGACCATCGGCATCACCTTCTGCGTCATCGGCCTGGCGAATTACGCGATGGGGCCGACGCTGAAAACCATACCGCTTCCAGCTGCGCTGCAGGGATCAGCCGATCTCGGCTTCCGCACCATTCCCGTTCACCGGCTTTTCGTCATTTTCTGCGGCCTCGCCGTTGCTCTCGCACTTTGGTTCGCGATCGAAAGGACGAGCTTCGGCGTCAAGCTACGCGCCTCCGTCGACGATGCGGCGATGGCCGCGGCACTCGGCGTGCGCACCGAGATCATCTATGCCGTGAGCTTCGCCGTCGCCGTCGGGCTTGCCGCCTTCGGCGGCGTGGTCGGCGCCGAACTCCTGCCGGTCGAGCCCTATTACGCACTGCGCTACATGGTCACCTTCCTGGTCGTCGTCTCCGTCGGCGGCGCGGGCTCCATTCCGGGCGCGCTGATCGCTTGCCTGCTGCTCGGGGCGATCGATACGACGGGACGTTATCTGATGCCTGAATTCGGCGAATTCTTCTTCTACCTTGCGGTGATCGCGATCATCTGCGTCTTCCCCCGCGGCCTTGCCGGGAGGGCGAAGTGAGATGGCGCTCGTAATGAACAACGAAAACGGACGTCTTCAGCGTCGGCGCGGGGCCCTCGCCCGCGATCTGATCGGAATAGCGGTGATGCCAGCCATCGCCGCGATCGGCTACTTCGCCTTCCCCGATAATCTCGCCCTTCTGACCCGGATGATCACGATCGCGCTGCTCGTTCTGTCACTCGATCTCGTGACCGGCTATTGCGGCGTCGCCACGCTCGGCCATGCCGCGCTGTTCGGCTCCGGCGCCTATGCCGCCGGGATCTTGTCGGCGCATTACGGCATCAATGATCCGCTGCTGATGATGCTAGCCGGCATTGCAGGCGGCGCCATTGCCGGGCTGCTCAGCGGCGCAATCATTCTGCGGGCGCACGGACTGCCGCAGCTTGTGCTGTCGATTGCGCTCATCAACCTCTTCCACGAATTCGCTAACAAAGCGTCGTCATGGACAGGAGGCAGCGATGGGCTTTCCGGCATCGCGCCGGACCCGATTTTCGGCATTTTCGAATTCGATCTTTACGGTCAAACCGCCTTTTTCTTCGGAATGGCGTTGCTGCTTATTGTCTTCGTGCTGCTCAGATTCCTGGTCCGCTCGCCCTTCGGCATACTCTGCCGCGGCATCAAGCAGGACCCGCTGCGCATCCGCGCTATGGGTGCGTCGCCGAAGGCGGCGCTGATCAGGATGTACGTCATTTCGGGCGCCGTGGCCGGGGTCGGCGGCGCCTTGAATGCGATCTCGACGCAGGTCGTCGGTCTCGACAGCCTGTCTTTCACCCAATCGGCCGAAGCGCTGGTTATGCTCGTGCTGGGCGGTACCGGCTCTCTCTTCGGTGCGCTCTCCGGCACGGTCATCTTCATGCTCTTCGAGGACTATGTCTCGGCCGCCAATCCCTTCCACTGGCTGACCATGGTCGGTGCGCTGCTGATCGCCGTCGTGCTTTTCGCGCCGAAAGGTCTCTACGGGACCGCCGCGAGCTTTATCGGCCGCCGCCGGGAGCAGCGCTCATGAGCCCGGTCTTCGAAGTTGCCAATCTCAAAAAAGCCTTCGGCGGCCTTGCCGTTACCAATAATGTCTCGCTAGCGATGTCGCCGGGTGATCGCGTGGCGCTGATCGGCCCGAACGGGGCCGGCAAGACTACTTTCGTCAACCTGGTGACCGGCAACCTTCCCCCCGATTCCGGCGAGGTGCGGCTTGGCGGCGAGGTGGTCACGAAAGTCGGCGCGATCGGCAGGGTCAAACGCGGTCTGGTGCGATCCTTCCAGGTGACACGGCTTTTCCAGGATATGACACCGGCCGAACATGTCGGGCTCGCTATTCTTCAGCGGGACGGACGCAGCGGACGCATGTTCGGCAATTTCCTGCATATGCCCGAGGTCACGGCGGAGGTCGACGATCTCCTGGGAAAGCTCGGGCTGACGCCGCTGATGCATCGCAAGGTCAGCGAAATCGCCTATGGCCAGCAGCGGCTTCTCGAGATCGCCGTGGCGTTGGCGCTGAAGCCGAAGGTGCTGCTGCTCGACGAGCCGGCAGCCGGCGTGCCGCAAAGCGATACCGGCCGCATCGAGCAGGCACTGGCCGATCTGCCTGCCGATCTCGCCGTCCTGATGATCGAACACGATATGGATCTTGTCTTCCGTTTTGCCAAACGTGTCATCGTGCTGGCCGCCGGCGCGATCATCTTCGATGGCCGGCCTGAAGACGTCACCAAGGATGCCCGCGTGCGCGAGGCCTATCTAGGGAGTTATTCCAATGCCAGCCCTGTCGCTTGAGGTCGAAAATCTCTCGGCCGGATATGGGCCGACGCGCGTGCTCGAAGCCATTTCCTTCTCCATACCGGCTGGCGCCCGGCTAGCCGTTCTCGGCCGCAACGGCATGGGCAAGACCACGCTTCTGGCCACGCTCGCCGGGCAGACCAGACGATATGACGGCCACATCCGCCTCGGCGGCTCGGATGTCACCACGGCGCCGAGCGCCACGCGCGCGCATAAGGGTCTCGGATATGTGCCGCAGACGCGCTGCGTCTTCCCGACGCTGACGGTCGAGGAAAACCTCTTCGTCGGCCTGAAGGCGCGGCCCAAAACGGCGCTTGAGGAAGCCTATGCCATGTTCCCGCGCCTGAAGGAGCGCCGCCGCAACCTCGGCAGCCAGCTCTCCGGCGGCGAGCAGCAGATGCTCTCAACCGCCCGCACCATTCTCGGCCGCCCGTCCGTCCTGCTGCTCGACGAACCGCTGGAGGGTCTTGCACCGGTTATCTGCGAGGAGCTGATGGCTGCCTTCGCCGCGCTCGCCAAGACAGGCGACATGACCATCGTGCTGGTGGAACAGCGCATCCAGAGCGCCCTCGATTTCGCCGATCAGGTCGTCATTCTCGAACGAGGCAGACTGGCCTGGTCGGGAACGCCGGAAGGCCTCGCCAGGGATCATGAGACTGTCGAGAGCCTGCTGGGCGTCGGTGGCCTGCATTGATTGATGGCCGGCAGAAGTTGGGCCGTCGGTGATCCCGCTCCGCCTTCCAAATCGCCCTTGGCACGCCGAGCCATTCATGCAGTATATCGTCATTACGACGTCATCGTTGACCTGCCATTATTATCCTGACCGAAAGCTTCATGCCGGCCGAATTGATTCATCACCTGAAGAGGCGAGAAACATGATGGTCGACCGTGCGGCAGCAGTGCAGGATAAGACGTAAAACCCTGGCTCCTGAACCTTCTTTACTTGGGTGTTTTAGCTACAGCCGGCCGGAAATTCATTGGATTGACAGGAACTGTTCTGATGCTCCGAGCAATTGGGGTTGCCAGACACCCGACAAGGTTGCATAGTCGAATTCCACATCACACGGGAGGTAGAAATGGCAAATCATAAGCCGGTCGCAGGTGACGTATACCAGCCTATTTTCAACATCGACAACCCGATCGACGGCAACATATTGGATAGCACCAGTTCCACAGATGCCGACGGAGATCTTGTGCGCCTCAACTTCGTGAACGGACAGCGAATTCCGCAGCCGGCCGATCCGGATGGCCCCGCCACGACGACGACAATCGAGGGAAAATACGGCACGCTGACCGTCTATTCCAACGGCAACTACACCTATGAACTCGATCACTCCAACCCGGTGGTATCCGCGCTCGGCCCGGGCGATCAACTCGTCGACCAATTCAATTTCAAGATCTCGGACGGCAAAGGCGCCACCGATTTCGGCTTGCTCAATATCGCTGTCGACCTGCCGGAACGTGGCGACATCTTCGTCAATTTCGAGGATGTCGGCAAACACGATTTTCCCACGGGCTACAAGGGTTTTGACTGGGGCGCTTGGCATGATGGCGACGACGCAACGATCCATAAAGAAGCCGACGGCAACCACTACCTGTCAGGCGGTGTGTTCTGGACACCCATCCAGGCGGCCGATGGCGGCACCTTCCAGATCGAGCAATTCAGCGTAGCAAATGGCACATCAGACTATGACAACGTTCTGACGATCGAAGGCAGGTTGAACGGCGATACCGTGTTTCTGGTCACGGTCAACGTGACCGCCGACAGCATTCATGATCCGCAAGTGATTGATCTCAGCGCCTATGGCCAGATCGACTACCTCGTGCTCGACACCGAGCCGGTCATCACCGAAACGAGCGGTCCTGATTATTATGGCGCGCAATACGACAATTTTCATTTCATCGTTTGAGTGGCGTCTCGGATGAACCAGCAGTCGGCCTTCCGGCCGCATCGGGAACGAGGTGATGTTCCAGATGCCAGGAAGGCCAAACGGTTCATCATGGTGAAGAACCATTACGAACGTTGTCGCTCGGGAAGCATCCTCACACTGTAGCCGCCTGCCTAGTACCAATTTCTTGCGATAGCGGACAGAGCTGCGTGTTTGCTAGCATGAGAATGTCCGAGGAGGACACGGATGCTGGGACGGAGGAAATGATGCAGCCAGTCGGAATCAAGTTAGCGGCGGTGACGTTCTCGCTGGCCGTATGGGCTATTATTATCGCTGCCGCATCCCACCTTTGGACGATGAAGCTGCCAATATTGCTTCTGACGCAATAGTCCTGTCTTCGGCGCTAAAGCATGTCGCGCAAAAGTGTGCAGCGGTTTTGCGGCAACGACATGCGTGAAAACAGATAGCTAAAGCGCGTCGCATGAATCAAGTTTGACGCGATGCACTTTAGCGGAAATCCTGCTGATCGGAAGCTGAGCGGCTTTGCCGGCTGCAGGTCTGTGTGCGCTGCTACCGATGAACCGCCGCGGCTGCCGGCACCGGCTCGAAGCAAGCCGCAAAAATCGCCAAATCTACAATGAGAGTTGGTAGCGGAGGAGGGATTTGAACCCCCGACACAAGGATTATGATTCCTCTGCTCTGACCTACTGAGCTACTCCGCCACTGGTCAAACGATACCTGCTCGCGAAGCGCTGCGGGCTCGTGGGATGAGCGGCTTATAAGGTGCGCTTCGGCTTTGTGTCAAGCGCATGATCGAGAAAAACGGTGGGCTTTGCCGCCCGCCCTCTCCTATCGGTTTCAGGCGGCGACGGGACTGGCCAAGAGGGCCTTGAGCGAAGCCTCGGCCGAAGGTTCGCGCTCGGAGCGCTCGATGAAGCCGCCGCCGAAGACGCGGGCATTGTCGCCGGGCGCGGAATAAAGCGCGCAGGCCTGGCCGGGGGCGATGCCCGCCTCACCGACCGTCAGGTCGACATAGGTGCCCGTGGCATCGATATGCAGCACGGCAGGCGTCGGCGCCCTGGTCGAGCGAACCTTGGCGTAGCAGGCAAAACCGTCACCGGCGGCGGCCTGCGCAAGCGTCTCGTCGCCCAGCCAATTGACGTCGCGCAGATAGACGCGATGGGTTTCCAGCGCCTCCTTCGGCCCGACGATGACGCGGCGCGAGCGGGCGTCGAGAAAGACGACATAGAGCGGCTCGCCGGTGGCGATGCCGATGCCGCGGCGCTGGCCGATGGTGAAGTGCAGGATGCCCTCATGGGTTCCAAGCACCCGGCCGTCGAGATGAACGATCTCACCGGCGAGCGCCGCATTCGGCTTCAGCTTGGTGATGATGTCGGAATATTTGCCCTGCGGCACGAAGCAGATGTCCTGGCTGTCGGCCTTCTTGGCGACGACGAGGCCCATTTCTTCGGCGAGCCTGCGGGTCTCGGCTTTCGGCAGGCCGCCCAAGGGAAAACGGAGGTAGTCGATCTGTTCCTGCGTCGTGGCGAACAGGAAATAGCTCTGGTCGCGGTCGGCATCGGCCGGGCGGTAAAGCGCACGGCGGCCGGGATGCTCCGGCGACGGGTTCGGCCGCGAGCGGATATAATGGCCGGTCGCCAGCGCATCGGCGCCGAGCTCCTTGGCGGTCGCCAGAAGATCGGCGAATTTGACGGTCTGGTTGCAGGAAACGCAAGGGATCGGCGTTTCGCCGGCGACATAACTTTCGGCGAAGGGATTGATCACCGTCTCGCGAAAGCGCTTTTCGTAATCGAGCACGTAATGTGGAATGCCGAGCGTTTCGCAGACGCGGCGCGCATCGTCGATATCCTGGCCGGCGCAGCAGGAACCAGCGCGGTGAACCGCGGCGCCGTGGTCGTAAAGCTGCAGCGTGATGCCGAGCACGTCGTAACCCTGCTGTTTGAGAAGGCCGGCGACGACGGATGAATCGACGCCGCCCGACATGGCGACGACGACACGGGTCTCTTCCGGCTGCTTGTCAAAATCCAGTGTGTTCAACGGTGGTGCCAAATTCTGCGTGGGTCACGATCCGCCCTTGCGCTGCAATTGCGGCGGATTTGCCGATATCAGGCGGGATCGGCCGCCATTTCTCGATGAGCAACCGATATAGAAAGGATTGTATCGAGACGCAAGGGGCGGCCTCGGATAGCGGATTTTTGGAATTCCCGGGCAAAGCAAGGCGTAGCCTGAGCCACGCCTTGGAAGCGGGGGTGCGGCTCAGGTACCGATCAGCTTGTTGCAGGCGAATGCGATGCCCGGATTGGCGATGATGGCGGTCAAGAGCGCCAGTCCGATTATCGAGAATGAATAGCGTTTCATAGACATCCTCCTTTCCAGCCCGTGGGAATTATGCCGGTTGGCCCACAATTCTCAAAATAACGAATGCTTGAGCAGGGCGGTTGAACCGAAAATCATTCGACAAAATAATTTAGGCGCCCCGGAACATTTCCCTCTATCATGCGTTGCGGGTGATGAATGTCGCAATCGAATGTCTGTGGAGGGTTTGATGGCCAGGTTCGGAACGACAGCGGATTACAGCAGGATCAGACACTGGATCGAGGAACGCGGCGGCCATCCCGCCCGTATCAAGGACGCCCGGGATAGCGAAACCGTCGGCGTCGATTTCTCCTCGGCGCCGATGGAAGAAATTTCCTGGGACGAATTCTTCCAGGGTTTTGACGGCAGCCGGCTCGCTTTTCTACATCGCACAAAGGCGCAGGACGATGCCGCCCGCCTCGGCCGGATCGTCCGCCGACGCAAGCACCACTGAATTCTTCCATTGCTGATGCAGCAAAAACCCGGCGCCGTTTCCAGCGCCGGGTTTTGTTATTTTCCTTGGGAGGAAAAAACTTAAAGCGCGTCGCAGTTAACTTGATTCATGCGACGCGCTTTAGCTCTTTGTTTTATGCATGTCGTTATCCGGGAAGTGCTGCACACTTCCCGGCGACATGCATTAGTCGATATTGAAGGTGAGCAGCTTTGCCTGGCGGATCGCCTGGTTCGCCGTCAGCTGAGCAAGCACGGTGTCGTCCACGTCGCCGTCGACATAGAGCAGCGCGATGGCGTCACCGCCCTGCTTGTCGCGGCCGAGCTGGAAGTTGGCGATGTTGACGCCGGCAGTACCAAGCGTCGTGCCGATGAAGCCGATCATGCCGGGAACGTCGGTATTGGTGATGTAGATCATGTGCGAGCCGACATCGGCATCGAGGTTGATGCCCTTGATCTGGATGAAGCGCGGCTTGCCATCCGAAAACACCGTGCCGGCGACCGAACGCGTCATGCTCTCGGTCGTCACCGTCAGCTTGATATAGCCGTCGAAGACACCTGTCTTGTCGCGCTTGACTTCGGAAAGCACGACGCCCTTTTCCTTGACCATGATCGGCGCCGAAACCATGTTGACGTCGGCGACCTGCGGGCGGATGAGGCCGGCAAGCACCGCGCTCGTCAGCGCCCGGGTGTTCATGTTGGCGGTGATGCCGTCATAGAGGATCTCGATTTCCTTGATCGGCTCCTCGGTGACCTGGCCGACGAAGGCGCCGAGCACATCGGCAAGCCGGATGAAGGGCTTCAGGATCGGCGCTTCCTCAGCCGTGATCGACGGCATGTTGATGGCGTTGGAGACCGCCCCCTTGACGAGGTAATCCGCCATCTGTTCAGCCACCTGCAGAGCGACGTTTTCCTGCGCCTCGGTGGTCGAGGCGCCGAGATGCGGCGTGCAGACGACGTTCGGCAGGCCGAAGAGCGGGCTTTCCTTGGCAGGCTCGACCTCGAAAACGTCGAAGGCGGCACCGGCGACGTGGCCGGACTTGATGGCTTCGGCAAGGGCTGCCTCATCGACCAAGCCGCCACGGGCGCAGTTGATGATGCGAACGCCCGGCTTGGTCTTTGCCAGTGCTTCCTTGTTAAGGATGCCGCGCGTCTTGTCGGTCATCGGCACGTGTAGCGTGATGAAGTCGGCACGGGCGAAAAGCTCGTCCAGCTCGACCTTGGTGACGCCCATCTCCTCGGCGCGCTCCTTGGACAGGAACGGATCGTAGGCGACGACATGCATCTTCAAGCCGATGGCGCGGGCGCAGACGATCGAGCCGATATTGCCGGCGCCGATGACGCCGAGCGTCTTGCCGGTGATCTCGACGCCCATGAATTTCGACTTTTCCCATTTGCCGGCCTGCGTCGAGGTATCGGCTGCCGGAAGCTGGCGGGCGACGGCGAACATCAGCGCGATCGCGTGTTCGGCCGTGGTGATCGAGTTGCCGAAGGGCGTGTTCATGACGATGATGCCGCGGCGCGAGGCGGCCGGAATATCGACATTGTCGACGCCGATGCCGGCACGGCCGACGACCTTGAGGTTCGTCGCCCCCTGGATGATCTTTTCCGTCACCTTGGTGGCGGAGCGGATGGCGAGACCGTCATATTTGCCGATGACGTCGAGCAGACGGTCCTTGTCCTTGCCGAGCTGCGGTTCGAAATCGACTTCGACGCCGCGGTCGCGAAAAATCTGGACGGCGGTTTCCGATAATTCGTCGGATACGAGAACGCGAGGTGCCATTGTGGCCTCCTTCAAAAGTGTTCAGCGATGGATGAAATCAGGGATGCCAGAGCATGATGCCGAAAAGTGTATGCGGTTTTCGGACGACATCATGCTCTTATTCTTTGATCCACTCCGCCCTGTGGCGGAGCCGGATGCGATCACGTCAGGCGGCCGCCTGAGCGAGCTGCGCCTTCTGCGTTTCGAAGGCCCAGGAAAGCCAGGGCATCAGCTTCTGCATGTCGGCTGCCTCGATCGTGGCGCCGGCCCAGATGCGCAGGCCGGACGGCGCGTCGCGGTAATGTCCGACGTCATAAGCGACGCCTTCCTTTTCCAGGAGGCCAACCAAGCCCTTGGCGAAAGCCGCCTGGCCGTCATCATCAAGCGCCGTGATGTCCTTATCGACGATCTTCAGGCAGACGGAGGTGTTGGAGGCCGTTTCCGCCTTGACGGCGAGATTGGCGATCCAGTCGTTGGCCGCGACAAAATCATGGATGACCTTGGCATTGGCATCGGCGCGCGCAATCAGCGCCTTGAGGCCGCCGAGCTTCTTGGCCCAGACAAGCGCATCGATATAGTCCTCGACGCAGAGCATCGACGGCGTGTTGATCGTCTCGCCCTGGAAGATGCCTTCGGTCAGCTTGCCGCCCGAGGTCATGCGGAAAATCTTCGGCAGCGGCCAGGCGGGCGTATAGGTGACCAGACGCTCGACGGCGCGCGGCGAAAGAATGATGACGCCGTGTGCACCCTCGCCGCCCAGAACCTTCTGCCAGGAGAAGGTGACGACATCGAGCTTGGCGAAATCGAGTTGCTGCGCGAAAGCGGCCGAGGTGGCATCGCAGATCGTCAGACCCTTACGGTCGGCAGGGATGAAATCGGCGTTCGGCACGCGCACGCCTGATGTGGTGCCGTTCCAGGTGAAGACGACGTCACGATCGAAATCGACGGTGGAGAGATCGGGAAGCTCGCCGTAACCGGCTTCGAGCTTGCGCACGTCCTTGAGCTTCAGCTGCTTGACGACATCGGTGACCCAGCCGGCGCCGAAGCTTTCCCAGGCAAGCATGTCGACGCCGCGTTCGCCGAGCAGCGACCAGAGCGCCATTTCGACGGCGCCGGTATCGGACGCCGGAACGATACCGATGCGGTAATCCGCCGGCACGTCGAGAATTTCACTGGTAAGGTCGATGGCCTGCTTCAGCTTGGTCTTGCCGACCTTCGCGCGGTGCGAACGGCCAAGGGCCGCGTCGGAAAGAGCGTCGAGCGACCAACCGGGGCGCTTCGAGCAGGGGCCAGAAGAAAAATGCGTATTATTCGGACGGATGTCCGGCTTTGCGGTCTTCGCCATGATGCTATCCTCTCAGATAGAAAGCCCTTCGTTGGGGAAGGGTGTCCCGCCGCCGTGTGTATGGATAGCAGGCGTCTTAGTCAAGATCGAAGTGTCGCAGAGAGAGGATATTTTGACGCAGGCACGCTTGACGCAGCAAAAAGCCGCCCGGGCGGGCGGCTTTCTGATGGAAGAGAATGAAGCTTACTTGTAGACCGCCGGCTGCAGCGGGATTTCCGGCGGCGGTTCGTAGCTCGCCTGGGCGCAACCGCCGAACAGATAGCGGGCGCCGACGCGGGCTTCGTGGACGCTGAGACCCTTGTCTCGGCCGGGGCCGCCATTTTCGGCATAGCCAAACATGTTGCCGCCGTCGATATGCAGGTAGCGGTAGCCGACATCGGCCTTGACGTTGCAGGTGACGTCGATCGAGGCACCGGCCATGAGGGCGTAAGTAAAGCGCCAGTTGCCCTTGCCGCCGTGAGTGACCTGATCATCGCAGAAGCTGCCGTCATCGGCGCAGGCGACGTTGCGCAGGTTCTTCCACTTGACGTAGGAACCACCGATACCGGCGCCGACGTAGGGCGTGACATAACCATAGGTGCCGAGATCGACGTAAGCGTTGGCAAGCAGCGTGTAGGCGGTCAGCGAAGAGCGGTCGCTCGACGTGCAATCCACCAGGGGGAAGCCGCACTGTCCGACCGTCGAGCCCTTGAAATCAGCCTGAGTCAGATAGTCGAAAGTCAGGTCGGTTCGCAGATAGCTGTTGATCTGATAACCGACACCGCCGCCGACCGTCCACGCGTCGTCCAGATCGGCACTGTCGAAATCGACCTCGTTGGAGTTGCTGCCCTGGAAATAGCGGGCGCCGCGCAGATCGGTGAAGGCATAACCGACATCACCGCGCAGGTACCAGCCGGTCGCTTCGCTGACCGTGACCTCAGGCGGCTGCTCCGGGATCGGCTCGGCAGGAGCGAGGTCCGCGGAATAGGCGTTTGTCGCGATCAACAATGCGGCGAAGATGCCGGACAAGCTTCTTTTCATGGATCCCACTCCAAAATTCGTTGAGGCGGCAGGCTCAAGTCGCTGCCAAACTGATACGCTTCGGATGGATAATGAACGGGAAACGTTAAAAGCTGCTTAACCACGATTATTTACCGTATATCTTGAAGCTTCTGGTAGAGGAAACATGGATTGCCGCGGTAAAAGTCTTTGAAGCGATGACCTGATGAAGGCGATTTGGCTGGATAACGCACCAGCTCTTCCCGTAATCTTCGTCTGGCCGCCGCACGGCATATGATCATCACCGGCGGTGATAAATTGGCGAGGGCGTAGTAAGTGCCGGTCTAACGAAGCACCGCTGTGGTGTGTCTCTGCACGCTGACGGGAGGGTTGGCGAGAACGCTAACCACACTCTCCGTCTTCCCAGGCCTTGAGCCTGGGATCCATACGGCAGCTGCTGTGGACGCGAGTGGATGCTCGGCTCAAGGCCGAGCAGGACGGAGGGTGGGCGGGCAGAAGAACCCATTCATAAACTGACTTGGTGAGGTGAGTGGGTTGATCCTTGCGCTAGATTTTCTGCAGTGGAGCGTAGCATCGAACGAGCTTCGCGAGCAAAGCACACTGATCGGCCGATCAGCCACACGGCACGCCGATCAGCCCTCATCCTGAGGTGCCCCGAAGGGGCCTCGAAGGACGGGGGCGGGTGGCTGCGCACTCACAGCCATCCGAATTGTTGCATAGCGCATCGGTGGCCGGCCTCGTCCTTCGAGGCCCCTGCGGGGCGCCTCAGGATGAGGGCGGAGAGAGGGCCTCGCCCATCCTCAAGCAATCAGGCGGCAGTCCGCACGTTCGAGATCGTGCCGATCAGCTCGTTGACGATGCGCTCGATCTGGGCGCGGTCGTCGCCCTCGGCCATGACGCGGATCAGCGGCTCGGTGCCCGAGGGGCGGATGACGAGGCGGCCGTTCTTGGCCAGTTCGGCTTCGGCATCGGCGATCGCCTTCTGCACCTGGATATCCTCCAGCGGCTTGCCGCCGCTGATGCGGACGTTGCGCAGGAGCTGCGGCACCGGCTCGAAGCGGCGGCAGACCTCGCTGACGGTCCGGCCGGTCCGCTTGACCGCGGCCAGGATCTGCAGCGCTGCGACCAGACCGTCGCCAGTCGTGCCGTAGTCCGAGAGCACGATGTGGCCCGACTGCTCGCCGCCGACATTGTAATTGTGCTGGCGCATATGCTCGACGACGTAGCGGTCGCCGACGCGCGTGCGGGCAAGCGCCATGCCGCGATCGTCGAGGAAGCGCTCGAGGCCGAGATTGGACATCACGGTGGCGACGATGCCGTTGCCGCGCAGCTGCTGGCTCTCGGCCCAGCTCTCGGCGATGACGGCCATGAGCTGGTCGCCGTCGACGATCGAGCCGTTTTCATCGACAATGATGACGCGGTCGGCATCGCCGTCGAGCGCGATACCGATATCAGCGCGCACTTCGTCGACCTTCTTCTGCAGCGCGACCGGGCTGGTGGAGCCGCAATTCAAATTGATGTTGGTGCCGTTCGGCTCGTTGCCGATGGTGACGACTTCGGCCCCGAGCTCCCAGAGCACGGCAGGCGCCACTTTGTAGGCGGCACCATTGGCGCAGTCGATCGCGATCCTCAGACCCTGCAGCGTCACGTCGCGCGGCAGCGTGCGCTTGGCATGTTCGATGTAGCGGTCATGCACGCCGTCAACGCGCTTGGCGCGGCCGATATCGTCGGATTTGGCAAGCTGGGCGTTCAGGTCCTTTTCGAGCAGATCCTCGATCTCGGCTTCGAGGTCGTCGGAAAGCTTGTAACCATCAGGGCCGAAGAGCTTGATGCCGTTATCCTCGTAAGGATTGTGCGACGCCGAGATCATCACGCCGATATCGCAGCGCAGCGAGCGCGTCAGCATCGCGACGGCAGGCGTCGGAATCGGGCCGAGAATAAAGGCATCCAGGCCGGCAGCGGTGAAACCTGCGACCATGGCGTTCTCAAGCATATAACCGGAAAGACGCGTATCCTTGCCGATGACGACGCGGTGGCGGTGATTGCCGCGGCGGAAAATCGTGCCGGCGGCAATGCCGACCCGCATGGCGAGATCCGGTGTCATCGGGAAGACGTTGGATTGGCCACGAATGCCGTCCGTACCGAAATAGCGTCTCTTCATCTGCACTCCTGCGCTTTTCGCGCGCCATTCAAGGCAGCGCACCGTTCCAAGCGAATCCGGCTTCCATGGAATGTCGTCAATCCAGGAGCGTGATTCACGCTTGCCTCAATTCAGCGGAATGCCACAAAATGCGGCGATCGGCACGTAAATTAGCAAGAAAAATGATTATATCCCGTTACCAATAGAAAAGGCCGGATCTCCCCGCTGGGGAAATCCGGCCTTGTTCACAATCGTGGCAGCCGCTCAATGCGGCTGCGGTTCAAGGCCGGCTTCGGGCTCATCACCCTTGGCGGCAGGCCGTGCGCCGGCTTTCGGAACCGCCGAGCCGCGGCTTGGCGGTGAATCATCGCCAAGATCGCGCGACGGCTTCTCGCCGCGGATCAGCGCCTTGATCTCTTCACCGGTCAGCGTCTCATATTCGAGCAGACCTTCGGCAAGAGCGACGAATTCGTCGTGCTTATCCGTCAGGATCGTGCGGGCCTGCGTATAGGCTTCGTCGATCAGGCGGCGCACTTCATTGTCGATCTTCTGCGCGGTTGCCTCCGAAACATTCTTCGACTGCGAAACCGAGTGGCCGAGGAAGACCTCCTGCTGATTCTCGCCATAGGCGACCTGACCGAGCTGGTCGGAGAAGCCCCATTGCGTGACCATGGCACGGGCAAGCTTGGTGGCCTGCTCGATGTCGGAGGAGGCACCCGAGGTGATGTTCTCCTTGCCGAAGGTGAGTTCTTCGGCGACACGGCCGCCCATCATGATGCAGAGGCGCGACACCATCCACTTGTAGCTCATCGAGTAGCGGTCGCCCTCGGGAAGCTGCATGACCATGCCGAGTGCACGGCCGCGCGGAATGATCGTCGCCTTGTGCAGCGGATCGGCGACGGCGACATTGAGCGCGGTGATGGCGTGGCCGGCCTCATGGTAAGCGGTGAGCTTCTTTTCCGCCTCGGTCATGGCCGAGGATCGGCGCTCGGCGCCCATCATGATCTTGTCCTTGGCGTCTTCGAATTCCTGCATGGTGACGACGCGCTTGTTGCGGCGGGCGGCCATCAGGGCGGCTTCGTTGACGAGGTTCATCAGGTCGGCGCCGGAGAAACCGGGCGTGCCGCGGGCGAGAACCTTGAGATCGACATTCGGCGCCAGCGGAACGTTGCGGGCATGTACCTTGAGGATGCGCTCGCGGCCGACGATATCCGGGTTCGGAACCACGACCTGACGGTCGAAACGGCCGGGACGCAGCAGCGCCGGGTCGAGCACGTCGGGGCGGTTGGTGGCGGCAATCAGGATCACGCCTTCATTCGCCTCGAAGCCATCCATCTCGACCAGCAGCTGGTTCAGCGTCTGCTCGCGTTCGTCATTGCCGCCGCCGAGACCGGCGCCGCGGTGACGGCCGACGGCATCGATTTCGTCGATGAAGATGATGCAGGGCGCATTCTTCTTCGCCTGCTCGAACATATCGCGCACGCGGCTAGCGCCGACGCCGACGAACATTTCGACGAAGTCGGAACCCGAAATAGTGAAGAAGGGCACGTTGGCTTCGCCGGCAACCGAGCGGGCGAGCAGCGTCTTGCCGGTGCCCGGAGGACCGACGAGCAGCACGCCGCGCGGAATCTTGCCGCCGAGACGCTGGAACTTCTGCGGATCGCGCAGGAATTCGACGATTTCTTCGAGATCCTGCTTGGCCTCGTCGACACCGGCGACGTCTTCGAAGGTGACACGGCCATGCGCTTCGGTCAGCAGCTTGGCCTTCGACTTGCCGAAGCCCATCGCGCCACGCGAGCCGCCCTGCATCTGCCGCATGAAGAACAGCCAGACGCCGAGGATGAGCAGCATCGGCAGCAGCGTTCCGAGGTAGCTCAGAAAGCCGGAGGAACCGTCGGTCTCCGGACGCGCAGTGACAGCAACGTTTTTGGCCTGCAGGCGATCGAGCAAGCTGTCGTCGATAACGGGCGAATAGGTCTGGAAATTATTGTTATTCTCCAGATATGTTCCGCTCAGCCGGTTGCCGGTGACCACGACATCCTTCACGCGGCCCGCATCGACCTCACGCAGGAACTGCGAATAAGGGATTTCGCGGGAGCCCGTCTGCGCCGGCGCCGTCTGGAACATACTGAAAAGGGCGATCAGCAGAAGCGCTATGATCGCCCACAAGGCGAAATTACGTAAGTTAGGGTTCATTGAACTCCCCAGCACTGGAACAGCCGCCTCATGGCGACCGTCTTATTCGTTTCTAACATAGGGTTGCGCCGTGCGATTGCCAAGGCGACACCCCAGGTCAGATGGTTTTTCCGTCAATACTTCTTAAAGGCGGCCTCGCATAGGGCGCCGTCGCGAAAACCGCCGAAAGCCTGTTGGCAAAGATGAAATCAAATCGTGTCAAAAAGCGGTCGAAGGGTGCGAAATAGGGCGTGAGGTGGATGATGCGGATGTATTCCTGAGATAAGGGCGCTCCTCCGGCCGATAAAACCGGTGCCGAGGCCATGGCGCGTCTCCATGCTGACTTGGGAAGGCCTCTGCCCCCTCCTCCCTCATTCCTGTGCTCGTCACAGGAATCTAGTGCGCCCAAGTCCTTGGGCGCGGAAGACTCGTCGTGTGTTGTAGAGTTAATCACCGCGCCGACGCGCGGTGGCTGGATTCCTGTGACGAGCACAGGAATGAGGGAGGAACGGCCGGATTGCGCTTCTATCCTCACATCAATCGCCGACCTATTGACCGCCACAAACCTCCCATCCCACACGCCCGCCTCCCCGGGCTGCAAGACCAGCGGCAAGATCCCCCGGCTTTCACGCGTGAGGTAAAGCCCGTCCCGTCTGAGATCGAAGACCACCCGGCCGACCGTCATCCGCCCCGGCTCCCCGCCGGCGGCAAATGAGAGAAGGCGCTCAATCTGCGCCCTCCCCGGCGCAAACGGTTGCCCACCGAAAACGGCCGTGAGACGACCGAGCACATAGTCGAGAACGGCGCGATCCTGCCGTAACCCGTTGGGCGTCACCTGCCCGAGCACACCGCCGTGAAGCTTGAAATGACGATCCAGCCATTCCGCTCCCTTGGCCGAAACAGCCAGTCGCTCTTCCCAGACGGTGCGGATATTCCTCTCGGCGCCCGCATCGGCCGAAAGCTCCCGCCGGATTCGCACGCGCTCGTATTTCACATCTTCGTTGCTCGGATCGTCGATCCACGCAGCACCCTGCTCGCTCAGGAAAGCGCGAATATCGGCCCGGCTGGAAAAGAGAAGCGGGCGCAAAATCCAGAAACGCTGGTCGAAAAGCACCGCATCGGCAATACCGGTCGAAACCTCCTCCGTTCGCATTCCGCGCATGGCAAGCGTTTCACGCTGATCGTCGAGCGTATGGGCGGTGACGATGAGATCGGCGCCAAGAGCTTCCGCCGCTTCGGCGAGCAAGCCGTAACGCGCCTCGCGGGCCGCGGCCATGATGCCGGTTTTCGGCTTGTCGCCCTGCCAGGTCATGATGGTATGGGCAATGCCGAGCGACGCGCAGAGGGCTGCGACTTCTCGCGCCTCGTCTGCGGAACCGGCGCGCAACGCATGATCGACGGTCGCAGCGCATAGGGAAATTTTGAGATGCGGCGCGGCCTTCACGGCTTCATCGAGAAGGAGAAGCAGGCCGGTGGAATCGCTGCCGCCTGATATCGCGACGAGAATGCGCGCGGGGCTTTGAAGCGAGGTGAGAAACTGGAGGATCGCCTCTCGCGGCGATCGGGCTTCCGGAGACATGCCGGAAGACCTTAGCAGGCGAGGCGCTTCTGTTCGCTCGCAACCTTGCTTATGACGGCACGCGAAGCCTTCGGGTACCGCTTCGAGACTTCGCGCAACGTCGCGCAGGCCGTCTCGGTATTGTCGAGGGCGGCCAGCGACATGCCGAGCTTCAACAGCATCTCGGGCGCCTTTTCCGATGTGCCGTATTTCTGGTGCGCATTGAGGAAGGTCTTGGCCGCCTCATTGTACTTGCCCTGCGAATAGAGCGCTTCGCCAAGCCAGAAATTGGCGTCCGCCGCCCGCGCGCTGCTCGGGTAGCGGGTGATGTACTGGGTGAACTCTTGTTCGGCCGTGCTGTAATCGCCTGATAAGACGTGACCATAGGCCGACTTGTACTGGTCCGCCTCACCGCCAAGCGAGGCAGTCTGCTGCGGCGCGCCGGGATTGGCATTGGGGATAGGGCCGGAGCCCACTCCCGCATTTGCATCGACGGTTCCGCCGACCGGATTGCCGTTCTGATCGAAATCGATCGAGCCGAGCTCCTTCGGCGGCTGCCCGAGGCCAGTATTGCTGGGCACGTTGGTGGAGGGAGCCGTTTCGGCTCCCTGCGGTGCTTGGATCACCCTGGCAACGTCATCGCCGCCGGACGCTGCCGGAGCGGTATCGGTCTCGCTCTTCTTGACAGGAGCTTTGGCACCGCCGCCGCTGGCACCGGTCTTTTCCAACTGTTGGAAGCGGAATTCATTGTCTTCCTGCTGCTTGCGGATCGTCTCCTGCATCTGCAGCAGCTGGAAGCTCATCTCCTCGATCCGGCCATTCAGCTGCCGAAGCTGCTCTTCGAGCTGTTGCACGCGAACCTCGGCATCGCCGCTCTGCACCTTGACAACAGGCGGCGCCGCTTGGTTTTCCGTGGACCGGCCGCCGAGATGCAGCCCAAAGAACGAGGCGGAATAGGCCGCCCGTTCGCTCCCGGTCACAGCCGCGAGGCACAGCATGCCTGCCACGACAAGTTTCTTCATATGTATCGTCCTGTCCCAGTGATTCTTCGCACCTCGATGGCACGAACAGGAGATTTTTCCAATTGCTGTCAAAAAGCAACGGAGTCTGGCCAAAGTGTGGTCAAAAAGAAAGGCGGCCCCCGAGAGGACCGCCTTGCGAAAGCGAACTAAATCGGCAGATTACATGCCGGCGCCGCCGAGAACCGTGACTGCGCGGCGGTTCTGCGACCAGCAGGAAATATCGTCACAGACGGCAACCGGACGTTCCTTACCGTAGGAAATCGTCTTCAGGCGCTGCGCCGGGACGCCGCGCGAAGCGAGATAATCTTTGGCTGCAGCCGCGCGGCGGGCACCTAGCGCGAGGTTATATTCGCGCGTACCGCGTTCGTCGGCATGGCCTTCGACGGTGATCTGGTAGTTCGGGTAGCGGCCGAGCCACTGAGCCTGACGGTCGAGCGTCTGCGAGGCATCGGCACGGATCGACGAGGAGTCGGTGTCGAAGAAGATACGGTCGCCGACATTGACCGTGAAGTCTTGGGCCGAGCCCGGCGTTGCGGAGCCACCAGCGCCGCCGGCGCCGAGGCCGAGATCACCGGCGCTGTTCGGCGGCTTCTTTGCGCAGCTTGCGAGCGCCAGACCGGCCACCAGCGCGATCATGACGGGGTTGCGGGCAAAATTCTGCATGCGGCTCATTGCCGGGGTATGAATTCGGCTCATGGCCGGTCTCCTTGCGGGTTCATCAGGGTTTCCGGACAGTAACCGCACTCGGTTAACCGCCCCTCAAAAATTATGGTTAACGAATTACTGATTTGTCCCTTGGTCGCTCGATTCCATGACTTTGGGACGAGATGAAGGCAGCAGCGCATCGCCTACTCCATAAGCGGCGACCAGGCTGGGTCGGAGCCGTAGCTCGGCGTCTTCACAAGCTGCTCGTTGTAGCCGGTCAGATCGATCGAATAAAGCTGCGGCCCGCCTGAGCCTGCCGCCTGGCGGAAGAACATCAGCACGCGGCCGTTCGGCGCCCAGGTCGGGCCCTCATTGTGGAAGCCGGTCGTCAGAATGCGCTCGCCGGAACCATCCGGTTTCATCACGCCGATCGAGAACTTGCCGCCGGCCTGCTTGGTGAAGGCGATGAGATCGCCGCGCGGCGACCAGACCGGCGTCGAATAGGAGCCGTCACCGAAGGAAATACGGGTCTGGCCGGAACCATCGGCATTCATCACATAGATCTGCGGTTTTCCGCCGCGGTCGCTTTCGAAGCTGACACGCGCGCCGTCAGGCGAATAGGAGGGCGAGGTGTCGATCGCAGCCGTCGAGGTCAGACGCGTCGTCGTGCGCGAGCGCAGGTCCATCGTATAGATGTTGGAATTGGCGTCCTGCTGCAGGCTCATGATCACCTTCTGGCCATCCGGCGAAAAGCGCGGCGAGAAGGTCATGCCGGGAAAATTGCCGACCACCTCACGCTGCCCGGTTTCGAGCTGCAGCAGATAGACCCGCGGCTGCTGGTTGGCAAAGGACATGTAGGTGACTTCCTGCCGGCTCGGCGAGAAGCGCGGCGTCAGCACGAGGTCGCTGCCATCCGTCAGCATACGCACGTTGAAGCCATCCTGATCCATGATCGCCAGCTGGCGCTTACGCTGCTGCTTGGTGCCGGATTCGGAGACGAAGACGACACGGGTGTCGAAATAACCCTCTTCGCCGGTGATCTGCTTGTAGATCGCATCGGCGATGATGTGAGCCACTCGGCGCCAGTTCTCCGGCTGCGTATAGAACTGCTGACCGGTCATCTGCTGTCCGGCGAACGAGTCCCAGAGGCGGAATTCGGCGCGAAGACGGCCATCCGCTTCCTTGGTAACCCGGCCGGTAACTAGCGCCTGTGCATTGATGACTTTCCAGTCCTCGAAGCGCGGCGCGGCATCCGGATTGGAAATCTTTTCGATAAAGGCCGTCTTGTTGATCGGGGCAAACAGGCCGGAGCGCTGCAAGTCGGCGGCGATGACTTGCGAGACCTGCGCGCCCATGTCGCCCTGGAAGTCTGTCACAGCAATCGGCATCGGCTGAATATTGCCCTTGTTGATGTTGATCTCAACAAGGGCATTGGCCGGCGTCGCGAAGGCGGCAGCGGTCATCAGGCCGGCAGCGACCACGATGGCGCGGAGGAAGGAACACTTTGTCATACCAAACAGCCTTTCAGCATCTATGGAGTCGGATCGCCGGACTCGAAGTGCAAGACTACTTCTTTCCGGGATTCGTAATTTTCTTTCGGAAGCATTGGGAATGGCGACGCACGCACCACCGCGGCGAGAGCTGCAGCGGACAAACCTTCCCGCTGGGCAATATAGCCACCGTTGGCAGCCACCCCAGGCGAACCAACGATCGCGCCGCTCTTGTCGAGCTTGACGTGCACGGTGATGAAAACCTTGCCACCCTCCAGAAAATCCGGAGGAACATTGAAATAGGTCGTGACGGCCCGGCGCATTTCTGCTGCCGGGCTGCGCGAGGTTGCGCTACCGGTTGACTGTGCCGCGGCCGCGCCAGCGCAGCCCAAAATCACGCCATGCGCGAGGGACGCTGCAAATGGTTTGTTGCGGTGAGACAGGTCCGTTAGCATCTAGATTCCCAGATCGCTCGGATCAAAGTTGACGACAACTTCGTTCCAGGCGTCGTACTTGTCTTTTGGAAGGCTCGAAAATGGAGCCGACTTCATGATGGCGCGATAGGCGCCGCCAGCGAGAGCACGACGGGTGGATTCATTATCGCCGCCGGTTGCCTCGACCTCCGGCTCGCCAATAATATTGCCGCCCTGATCAAGTTTCATGTGAACCTTGATGCGCACCTCCGACATGCCTTCCATACCGGGGACGTACGACCAGTTGCCGGCGATCGCGCTCTTCAGCGCATCCATTTCACTAAGCGAAAGCTTCGAAGCACCGTTCGTCGCCTTCTTCGCACCCAGCGATGCCTCCTGCGTCGAGCGTTTGGCGCCGCCGGCGGAAGGATCGGTCTTGTTCAGCAGCGCCGCGACCTCGTCCGCGTTGAAGTCGCTCTTCATCGAAGACGCAGCCTTCGCCACTTCCTGCTTCTTGTCGGCCTTCTTCTTGTCGGTCGGCGTGTCGGCGGTCTTCGGTTGGTCCGGGGTCTTTTCCGGCGGCTTTTCGGCCGGCTTCTGCGGTTCCGGCGGCTTTACCTGTGGTTTGGCGACTGGGGTCGGCACATTGTCCGGCAGTGCCTCGGCATCAGGCTTCGGCGGCTCCTCGGGCTTGGCCTGTTCTTCCGGCGGTTTTTCCTCCGGCTTCGGCGGCGTCACTTCGACGGGCTTCGGCGGCGGAATGGAAGCGACCTCCTTCGGCTGCTCGACTTCCGTCTCCTCCTTGACGATGTCCTTGACGTCGTTCGGCTTGGGATCGGTCTTCGGCAGCGGCTTTTCGCTGGAATTCGCCGCGGCAGCTTCGCTGTTGCTCGGCTTGGCGTTCGGCACCGGCGGCGTCTTCAGGTCGACATTGTTGTCGCCGGCATTCTCGGCCGGCTGTGCGATCGGCGGCCGTGTTGTCGGCACCGGCGCGGACGTCTCCTTCTTCGGAGCCTTCTTGTCGCCCTGCTGCATCTGGGTGATGGATTCCACAGGCACGAGATCGACCGGCATCGCCTCGAAATCCTCCACCTTGAAGGATTCAGGGGCGCTGAGCGACACCATCGCCCAGGTGAGCACCAGGCAGTGCAGAACAGCAGATGTGACGACGCTGGTCTTCATCTTGAACGCTATTGGTCCTTCTTCTGCTGCGTCACGAGGCCGATATTCTTGAAGCCTGCGCCCTGAATACGGGCCATGACGTCGGCGATGACGCCGTAAGGCGCTGTCGCGTCGCCGCGCACGAAGATCCGTTCGTTATAGCCTGTGGTGGCGATCGCCTCGAGCTTGGCGGCGATCTCGGCGGCCGGGATCGGCGTTTCCTGCAGGAACACTTCGCCGTTGTTCTTGACGGAGATGGTGATCGGCTGCGTCTCGGAATTCAGCGCCTTGGCCTGCGTTTCCGGCAGGTCGATAGGCACGCCGACGGTCATCATCGGTGCCGCGACCATGAAGATGATCAAAAGCACGAGCATGACGTCTACGAGCGGCGTCACGTTGATTTCAGAAATCACGGCCCTGTTCCGACCGCCGCGACGGCGGCGTCCGCCGCCCCCGCCGCCATTGCCTCCAACAGCCATACCCATGTCAGTATACTCCGCTGGTTACTGAGCTGCAGCGCGCGGCTGCAGCTTCTCGTCGATCTGGCGCGAAAGTATGGCGGAGAATTCATCCGCGAAACCTTCCATGCGGCCCGAGAGCTTGCCGGCATCGGCAGAGAACTTGTTGTAGGCGATAACCGCCGGAATAGCGGCAACGAGGCCGATGGCGGTGGCAAGCAGCGCTTCGGCGATGCCGGGCGCCACGACCGCAAGATTGGTCGACTTCGAACCGGCAATCGCCTGGAACGAGGTCATGATGCCGACGACCGTGCCGAAGAGGCCGATGAACGGACCGGCCGAACCGATCGTTGCCAGCGATCCGAGGCGGGCACCGAGAAATTCCGATTCGCGTGACAGCGTCACGTCCATCGCCCGGTCGATACGCATCTGCAGCCCGATCGGCGACCGGGCGCCGCGTTCGAAGGATTTCTTCCATTCGCGCATGGCGGCCACGAAGATCGCCGCCAGCCCGGTATTATTGCGTTCCGACAGCGAGCGATAGAGTTCTTCCAGCGACTGGCCCGACCAGAACACCTGCTCGAACTTGTCGAACTGGCGCCGTGCGCGGCCATAGGCCAGGTATTTGTCGATGACGATCGCCCAGGTCCACACCGAGGCGGCGATAAGCCCGAGCATGACGAGCTTGACGACGATACCGGCCTGCATGAAAAGCGACCAGAGGCTGACGTCCGTCGTTGCTGCTGCCAATCCTACTTGTTCCATTGATCCAAAATCCCCGAATCCAAACGCCCGGTGCTGGACCGGGCGGCACAAAGTGATCTCGCAAGAAGTGTCCGGCGGCCGCCGCCCAAAGCCCTGGTCAAACTTCCAAGCTCATCTTCCGCCTTCTTGCCGTCAAATTTGGTCAAAGGAAGGCGTGCACCGCACAAACTCCGACTTTCCCAGTAAGACACTATTATGGTTAATAGATCGTTAGTGCCTGACTGTGACAGTAAGCCTGCGTTTGGAAGATTTCGTTCCATGGTTTACTTGACCGGAGCAAGATCCGGCTGCCGAAAGAGCGCTCATCCTGCGGCGCGGGAATTCCTTCACATAAAGCTCAAGTTTTGACAAGCCTGAATTCCGGGCGATTCGCGCCTATAGCGGCGTGCTGCCTTCCAGGAATTTCGCCGCCAGCGTTTCCGGCAGCCGCCGCGGCCGCCCCTTGGCGTTGATGACGGCGATAATCACCTTGGCCGCTATCAGCAGTGTCTCGCCCGAGCGGATCTGCTGATTGAGCACCATCTTGGCGCCGCCGGCTTTTTCCGTATGGGTCAGGATCGTCAGCACGTCGTCCATGCGCGCCGGGCTCTTGAAGTCGATCTCCATGCGGTGGACGACGAAGACGAGGCCCTCCTCGTCGGCGCAGACGAGCTCGCGCTGCTCGACGCCGAGGCAACGCAGATAATCGGTGCGGCCGCGCTCGAGGAAATGCAGATAGCGGGCGTGGTAGACCAGACCGGAGAAGTCCGTATCTTCATAATAGACCCGTTGCACGAGGCGGTGACCGGCCTCGGTCAGCTCTCCCGAAATGGAAAAAGGGCGCTCCGTCATAATTTTCTCCAAACTGCGGTGCCCTCTTTGGCGCAACGCTTGCCCACAGGCAAGCATTGAATGACCGGCAGGCAGGCATTGAATGCCCAGCCGGTAGGCATTGAATGATTGTCATAATTCCTAACTATTCCCGATATCGAGCGACAGATCAGGAGACGATGTGATGAAGATTGCGGTTATGGGCGGAGACGGTTTCATTGGTTGGCCAACGTCGCTGCACCTCTCCGATGCCGGGCATGATGTTCATATCCTCGACAATCTCTCACGCCGCTGGATCGACACGGAACTTGGCGTTCAGTCGCTGACACCGATGGATTCGATCCAGGAGCGCACCCGCATCTGGCATGCCGAAACCGGACGCCGCATCCACTTCAATCTGATCGATCTCGCCAAGGATTACGAACTGCTGAAGAAATGGCTTTCCGAACACCGCCCGGATGCCGTCATCCATTTCGCCGAGCAGCGCGCCGCACCCTATTCGATGAAAAGCGACCGCCACAAGAATTACACGGTTAACAACAATGTCAGCGCCACGCACAACCTGCTGAATGCGCTGACCGAGCTCAATCTCGACGCCCATCTCATCCACCTCGGCACCATGGGCGTCTACGGCTATTCGACTGTGGGTGCGGCGATCCCCGAAGGCTACCTGCCGGTCGGCATCGAAACCGCGGCCGGCGAGACGGTCAGTCAGGAGATCCTCTATCCCTCCAATCCCGGCTCGATCTACCACATGACCAAGTGCCTGGATCAGCTCCTCTTCCAGTTCTACGCCAAGAACGACGGATTGAGGATCACCGACCTGCACCAGGGCATCGTCTGGGGCACGCATACCGAGCAGACGCGCCGCCATGCGCAGCTGATCAACCGTTTCGATTACGACGGCGATTACGGCACGGTGCTGAACCGCTTCCTAATCCAGGCGGCGATCGGTTATCCGCTGACGGTGCACGGCACCGGCGGCCAGACCCGCGCCTTCATCCATATCCAGGATTCGGTGCGCTGCATCGAACTGGCGCTCAAAAACCCACCCGCCCGCGGCGCCCGCGTCGAAATCTTCAACCAGATGACGGAAACCCACCGGGTGCGCGACCTTGCCCAGATGATCGCGGGGATAAGCGGCGCCGACATCGCCTGGCTGCCCAACCCGCGCAAGGAAGCCGCCGAGAACGAGCTGATCGTTCAGAACGAGAAATTCCGCATTCTCGGCCTCGAGCCGATCACGCTGGAAGCAGGCCTTCTCGGCGAGATCGTCGACGTGGCGAAGAAATTCGCCTATCGCGTCGACCGCTCGCGCGTGCCGGCCGTCTCCGCCTGGACAAAGGATATCGCCGCGACGATCAATCACGATCCGGAAGGCAAGCGGCTGAAGTCGGTATCATGATGGATGGTTTGCTACTGAAGCGCCGCCAGTCCAACAATCTCTCCCTCATTCCTGTGCTTGTCACAGGAATCCAGCGCGCCCAAGTCTTTGGGCGCAGGAGAGTCATTCACGGCGCGGACGCGCCGTGGCTGGATTCCTGTGACAAGCACAGGAATGAGGGCGGCCGAGGAAGCGGCTGGCGCCGATGACTCCTACCTCAAGCTTTGCCTACGTCACCCTCGTCACCAATGCCGACTACGCCATGGGTGCGACCGCCCTCGTCCACTCCCTGAGGCGGACCGGAACCAGCGCCGACATCGTCATCCTCCATACAGGCGGCGTCGATGCAGCCACCCTCGCGCCGCTCGAAGCGCTCGGCTGCCGCCTGATCGAGGTCGAGCACCTGCCGCTGTCTGCCGCCTTCAACGAGCGCCACGCCCGCGGCCAACTCCATTCGGCTGCCCCCTTCACCAAGGGCCGCAAGCCGGATTTTCATTCGCCGCTCGACAATTTCTGCAAGCTCCGGCTCTGGCAACTCGTCGAATACGAGCGCTGCGTCTTCATCGACGCCGATGCCCTCGTGCTGAAAAACGCCGACCGGCTTTTCCTCTATCCGGAATTCTCAGCCGCCCCCAATGTCTATGAAAGCCTTGCCGACTTCCGCCGCATGAATTCCGGCGTCTTCGTCGCTATACCCTCGCAGGATACATTCCGGCACATGCTCGAAAGGCTCGACAGGCCGGAGACCTTCTGGCGGCGCACCGACCAGACCTTTCTTGAGACGTTCTTCCCGGATTGGCACGGCCTGCCGGTTTATTTCAACATGCTGCAATATGTATGGTTCACCATGCCGGAGCTTTGGGACTGGAAGAGCGTTTCGATCCTGCACTACCAGTATGAAAAACCGTGGGAAAAGGATCATCCGAAGGCGGCACGGCTACAACCTTTGATCGATTTGTGGCACCGTTTCCACGACAACAGCGATGTGCCCGAGATTGCGGGGCTGGCCAATCCGGAAGGGGTAGCATGAAGGTATTGGTATCCGGCGGAATGGGTCTCGTCGGCCGCTATGTCGTCGAGGAACTTCTGAGTGCCGGTTATCAGGTGATCGTCGGCGGGCGCCGTGCGCCGCCACCCCGCCTTTTCTCCCGCCCGGTCGAGTTCGCAACGCTTTCGCTCGATCCCGATAAGGATCAGATCGACATTTTCGACGACGCCTATTTCTTCGTCCACGCCGCCTTCAACCATATTCCGGGCAAATATCGCGGCGGCGAAGGCGACGATCCAAAGACCTTCCATAGGTTGAACCTCGACGGCACCGTCCGGCTTTTCGACGCCGCCAAACGCGCCGGCACGCGCCGCTGCATCTTCCTCTCCAGCCGCGCCGCCTATGGCGAACATCCCGAGGGAACCGAGCTCGCGGAAACGATGCTGGCCAAGGCGGAAACGCTTTACGGCCAAGTCAAGCTGGATGCCGAACGCGCGCTTGCCCACCTCTCCGCCCCGGGTTTTGCCGGCGTAAGCCTGAGGGCGACCGGCATCTACGGCGACCTCTCGCCGAACAAATGGGACGGGCTTATCGCCGATTACCTCGCCGGCCGGCCGGTGGTTTCGCGCGCAGGAACGGAAGTTCACGGCCGCGACCTCGGGCGTGCGGTACGGCTGATGCTGGAGACGGAAAGCACCCGCATTTCCGGCGAGGTCTTCAACGTCTCGGACATATCAGTCGACACGCGCGACATCCTTTCAGCCATCCGGCGCGAGACCGGCTGTCGGCACGTGCTGCCGCCCCCCGCGGACAGGGCAGCGCTCAATCCCATGAGCACGGCGAAAATCCGCGCGCTGGGCTGGATGCCGGGCGGAGCTCCGCTGTTCAAGGAAACCATGCAGCGGCTCGCCGCGGCGCTGCCGGCGGCCCCGGAACACAGGTCCACGCAAGTCTGACGTTGCAGGATGCGGCGAATTGCAATCGGGGACCCGGACTGTCGGGGATTGTCCATGCAGGTCGCAACCACCTCTGCCTCCAACATCTTGCGCGGCACGTCTTCAGCAACGGTCATCTCTGCTGCCGGAATTGAGACCGATCAGGGTGTGCTGAAGCTGCAGCGCAGCACCCAGACGCTGCAGCAGATGCGGCAGACTCTGGCGAATTCCGGGGACGAAGCCAAGACGAAGGCAGAACGCAAGCTCGAAGAGGCAAAGCAACAATTGGAGATGCTGCGCAGCTCCAACATGCCGCCCGAGGTGGTCGCCCGTCTGGCCGCCGAACTGGCGCGCAAGCTCGGCACCGCCGCCTCCGAATTCGCATCATCAGTCGCGACCGGCAGCCCGGCAGCAGTCGCTTCGGTGGATGCAACCACGGATACGACGGCCGCCGCGACGAGTGGGATCGAGGCTACGCCGGCGGATGCCTCAGGAAAAACCGCGGACGAAGAGACCGGCTCGCAAGAGCCGGACGCCGCCGCCAACGCCCGCAAGGCCTATCAGAGCGTGGCCGAGGACGCCCCACAATTCTCGGGTATCTCGGCCGATGATCGAGAAACCATGGAGGAATTCAAGGCGGTCGTGCGCGAACTCAAGCAATTGCTCGAAAAGGCGATGCACGATCTGCGGCAGCAGTACGGGGAGGCCGGGGCAAACGCCATTCCTGATACGGCAGCCTTCTCCATCGCCACCACGACAATACCGACAAGCATCGTCATCTGACCTTCGGCCGCATCCCGCGACAGGGCGTGAAACGGCCGCAGCGTTGTCGCATCCGATATTTGCATCGGACACCCAGCCGTCTATGCTCGCTCGAACTTTTCCTTATCAGGCGGATCGAATGACCGTGAAAGACCTGAAAGCGCAGCTGCGCAACGAACGACTGTCGGCACGCGACGCCATGTCTCCTGAGAACCGCGCCTCCAAAAGCCTTGCGATGGCCGATCATGCCGGCGAGGCGGTTGGCTTTGCGCTAGGCACAATTGTCTCCGGCTTCCTGCCGATCCGTTCGGAAGCCGATCTCAGGCCGCTGATGGCGCGCTTTGCCGTGCGCGGTGCGCGGCTCTGCGTGCCGGCGATCCTCGACCGGCAGACCATCGTCTTTCGTGAGCTGGCGGAGGGTGCGCCGCTTGTCGATACCGGTTTCGGCACGGTCGGCCCTGCGGCGGATGCCGCCATTCTCGATCCGGAAATCATGCTGGTGCCGCTTTCAGCCTTCGATGCTCGCGGCCACCGCATCGGCTACGGCGCCGGCCATTACGACCGCGCCATCAGCCGGCTGAGGCAAAAAGGCCTGCATCCGAAGCTGATCGGCATTGCATTCGACTGCCAGGAAGTGGCACATGTGCCCGACGAGCCGCATGACATAAGCCTGGATGCCATCCTGACAGAAAGCGGCCTTCGCTTTTTTGCCTCTTGGATTGGATAGGGAATGCGGCTGCTTTTTCTGGGTGACATGGTCGGCAAGACGGGACGCACGGCGGTCTGGGACCGCCTTCCCGGCCTGATCTCCGACCTCAAGCTCGATTTCGTCATCGTCAACGGCGAGAATGCCGCCGGCGGCTTCGGCATCACCGAGGACATCTTTCTGGAAACGATCAATGCCGGCGCCGACGTGGTGACGACGGGCAATCACGTCTGGGACCAGAAGGAAGCCGTGGCTTTTGCCGGGCGCCACGATCAATTCCTGCGGCCGGCCAACTATCCGCAAGGCACACCCGGCCGCGGCTCCGGCCTTTTCTATGCCAGGAACGGCGCACGCGTGCTCGTCGCCAATGTCATGGGCCGGGTCTTCATGCATCCGGAACTCGACGACCCGTTCAAATCGGCGGAAGTGATCCTCGACGCCTGCCCGCTGAAGGAACAGGCCGATGCGATCATTTTCGATTTCCATGCGGAAGCGACCAGCGAGAAGCAGTGCTTCGGCCATTTCGTCGACGGCCGCGCCAGTTTCGTCGTCGGCACCCACACGCATGTGCCGACGGCCGACGCACAGATTCTGAACGGCGGCACCGCCTATATGTCGGATGCCGGCATGTGCGGCGACTACGACTCCTCCCTCGGCATGGACAAGGAAGAACCGCTCAACCGCTTCATCTCCAAGATGCCGAAGGGCCGCATGGAAGCAGCCAGCGGCCCGGCGACGATCTGCGGCGTCGGCGTCGAGATTTCCGACAGCACGGGCTTAGCCGAGAAGATCGCGCCGCTCCGGCTCGGACCGCGGCTCGCTGAGACAGTGCCGGAATTCTGGCGGTAGGCCCCGGCTTCAACACGCAATTGTGAGCATCCCCAGTCTAGACCGCTGCGACCTCATGCCGCATCCTCCCGCCGCCAATTCCAAGTGGTAGAGCGCCGGAGGGCTGGCATGAAGCCGGAATATCTCGTCCTCGCTATCGCATACCTTACGGCCTTCGCCGCGGCAGGTTCTGCCGGAGCGGAGGAACAGCGAACGCCCGTCAGCCAGTGCCAGGCGATCGCTGAGAATATCCCCAAGGTCACCTTCGCCAGCTTTTCCGGCGCCGCGCCGCTGACGCCTGCCGTCTCCGAAGGCGAGGAGGTCAAATTCACCTTCCTCGGCCATTCCACATTCGAGATCGACACCCCTGGCGGCATCGTCATCGCCACAGACTACAACGGCTGGTACAGGCCGGCGACGATGCCGGATGTCGTGACCATGAACAAAGCGCACCCGACCCATTATACGTTGACGCCCGATCCTGCGATCAAGCACGTGCTGCATGGATGGAGCGATGTTCCAGGTGAAAAGGCCGATGTCGATCTCGTCGTCGGCGATGCCTATATCCGCAACGTTCCGACGGATATCCGCTTCAGCTACGGCCTTGGCGGCTCGCAGGAGAACGGCAATTCGATCTTCATTTTCGAGATTGCCGGTCTCTGCATCGGCCATCTCGGCCACCTGCACTACGAACTGACAGATGCCCACTATACCGAGATCGGCCGCCTCGACGTCGTCATGGTTCCCGTCGATGGCGGCCTGACCATGGGCGCCGACAGCATGAGCCGCGTCATCAAGCGGCTACGTTCGTCGCTGATCCTGCCGATGCACCGGCGCGGCCCGCCGGTGGAAGCCTTCGTCTCGATGTTCGGCAAGGATTTCGACGTCGCCAATGCGCCCGATGACAGCATCACCGTCTCCATGCGCACTCTGCCGAAAAAGCCGCTGATCTATGTGCTGAAGGGCGTACAGTAAAAAGCCCGGCGGTTTTGCCTCCGGGCTTTGGCGCGTCAGGCGAATTGCAGGTGACGTTTGATGCCGACATCGGGCACCTTGTCGTCATCGAGATTGGCCTTGGCGATCTCCCAGCCGAATTTCAGCTTGTTGCCCGTCGAAACCCAGATCTCGGCATCGTCGACATGCAAAGCAAGCATGGTGAGCTTGGGGTCCTTCTTGCCGCCGTCATACCAGGCAGCGACGATCGAACTCCAATATTCCTCGATCTTGGCAGGGTCGGGACGCACGTCGATCACCCCAGCAAGGCAGGCGTGATAGTCGTGATCCTTGCCGATGACGCAGAAATGCGCGCGGCTGCCGGGCTTGATGGCGCGCACGATGTCGGCATCGGTCTTGGTGTAGAACCAGATCGTATTGGTGGTGGGATCGGCATGCGGCGCCATCGGCTGCATGTGCATATCGAGCCCGGAAATTCCGAGCATGCCGGCATGAACATCGTTGACCTGATCCCAGAGCTGACGTGCTGGCTGTTCCTGCGCATCGCTGAGACTTGCCATGACCGTTCCTTTCCGTTGGATGGAGTTCTTGAAACGTCAGCCCCTCCCCTTTGTTCCAAACTGCTTTTTCCTTGAAAGGGTGCGGTTTCGCTCTTATAAGGCGGCCCATTCCGAACAATGAGACGTGAACAGGGGTGCCATGGCTGGCCATTCACAGTTTAAAAACATCATGCACCGCAAGGGCCGTCAGGATGCCGTGCGGTCGAAAATGTTCTCCAAGCTTGCGCGCGAAATTACCGTAGCCGCCAAGGCCGGCCTGCCCGACCCGATGATGAACGCCCGTCTGCGCCTGGCGATCCAGAACGCCAAGGCCCAGTCCATGCCGAAGGACAACATCGACCGCGCCATCAAGAAGGCAGCCGGCGCCGACGGCGAAAACTATGACGAAGTCCGCTATGAGGGTTACGGCCCCGGCGGCACGGCGATCATCGTCGAGGCCCTGACCGACAATCGCAACCGCACCGCTTCCAACGTCCGCTCGATCTTCACCAAGGCCGGCGGCGCTCTCGGCGAAACCGGTTCCGTTTCCTTCTCCTTCGACCATGTCGGCGAAATCACCTACAAGCTTTCCGTCGGCGACGCAGAAAAGGTGATGGAAGCCGCGATCGAAGCCGGCGCTGATGATGTCGAGACCGACGAAGAGGGCCACTACATCACCTGCGCCTTCGAAGCCCTCGGTGAAGTCTCGAAAGCGCTGGAATCCGGCCTCGGCGAAGCCGAAACCGTCAAGGCCGTCTGGCGCGCCCAGAACAATGTGCCGGTGGACGAAGAAAAAGCCCAGTCGCTGATGAAGCTCATCGACAGCCTGGAAGACGATGACGACGTGCAGAACGTCTATTCCAACTTCGAGGTGTCGGAAGAAGTCCTGGCCAAGCTCTCGGCCTGATTCTCCTAAAACGATCTTCCGTGGAAAAAACCCGGCGGTGACGCCGGGTTTTTTGTGCCAAGCAGCGCATTGCCAACCTATGCAGCCACCCGCATGAAGTTTCCGAGCCCCGCGAACAGTTCCACCGATTTCAGCCGCGTCTCGATATCATGGATCGGCATGGAGATGATCACCTCGTCGGCCTGCGTTTCCTTGAGAAACGCCGTCAGTTTCGCCTCTGCCGTCGTCGGCGATCCGACCACGGCGTAACGCAGGGTGTGTTCGACATTGATCTTCTCCATCGGCGACCAGAACCCCTCCATATCGGCCAGGGGACGCGGGAACGGGCCGCGGACATTGCGGCGCAAGTTGACGAATTGCTGCTCGGCGGAGGTGAAATGATAGCGCGCCTCTTCATCTGTCGCCGCCACCGAGCCCATGACGCCGACCATCACATAGGGCTTGTCGAGCGTCGCCGAAGGCTGGAAGCGGTCGCGGTAGATCGCGATCGCGTCGAGCAGCATGTCGGGCGCGAAATGCGAGGCGAAGGCATAGGGTAGCCCAAGCATGGCGGCAAGCTGGGCGCTGTAGAGGCTGGAGCCAAGCAGCCAGATGGGGATATGGGATGAATTGCCGGGAACCGCGAGGATCGCCTGGTTCTCGACCGGCGTGCCGAGCAGTTGCTGCAACTCCACCACATCGTTCGGAAAGCTATTGGCGCCGGCCTCAAGGTTGCGCCGCAGCGCCTGCGCCGTGCGCATATCCGCTCCCGGCGCGCGCCCAAGGCCGAGGTCGACCCGGCCGGGGAAGAGCGCCTCGAGCGTGCCGAACTGCTCGGCGATGACGAGCGGCGAATGATTGGGCAGCATGATGCCGCCGGAGCCGATGCGGATGCGTTTGGTGGCGGCGCCGACATGACCGATGACGACTGATGTGGCCGCACTGGCGATCCCCGGCATGCCGTGATGTTCGGCGAGCCAGAAGCGCTTGTAACCAAATTCCTCGGCCGTGCGAGCCATCCGCGCCGAACTCTCGAGCGACTGGCGCACGCTGCTGCCTTCGGCAACGGGGGAAAGGTCGAGTATGGAGAAGGGAACCATGGGAAACCTGCCGGCCAGTTGAAGGATGCAGCCTATGTAGGTTCGCGCCCGCACCATTCCAAACCGAGCGTGCAAAGAAAAAGGGCCGCGCCAGCGCGACCCTTTTTCAAGACTGCAAGATAGTGGCTACCGGTGACGGCGCAGCACGTGCACCTCGGCGCTGGGCTGGTGGTGGCCAGGGGGCAGCGTGAAATTGCCGAGCCGGCGGTCCATTTCCAGGGCTTCCGTCGCCAGCCTGTGGATCGCCGCCGTCGTCTCCTCGACCATCGAGGCATTCTGCTGCGTCATCGCGTCGAGTTCGGCCACAGCGCTGTTGATCTCTCGCAGCGTATCGGCCTCTTCGCGGGTCGCACCCATGATGTCGTGGATCTGCCCGTTGATTGCCTCGACATGGGCGCCGATGCCGGTCAGCGCCACTCCAGCCCTTTCCACAAGCGCCACGCCGCTTTCGACCTCATGCGTCGATTTCTGCAGCAGGCTGGAGATCTCCTTGGCCGCACTCGACGAGCGCTGGGCGAGTTCGCGCACTTCCATGGCGACGACAGCGAAGCCCTTGCCCGATTCACCGGCGCGCGCCGCCTCGACGCCGGCATTGAGCGCCAGGAGGTTGGTCTGGAAGGCGATGTCGTCGATGACCGAGATGATCGTGTTGATCTGGCGCGAGGAGGTCTGGATCGCCTCCATCGCCGCGATCGTCTCGCGCATGATCTGGCCGGAGCCGGTCGTCTCCTTCTTGGCGTCGCGGGCGATGCGCTCGGCCTGTTCGGCCCGCTCGATCTGCCGCCGGACGGACTGGGTGATGGCGCTGATCGCATTCGCCGTCTCGGTGATCGAGCCAGCCTGGCGCTCGGTGCGGCCAGCAAGCTCGTCGGCGCCTGTGCGCATTTCCTCGGAGCCGGCGCGCACCGCCATCGAGTTTCCACCGATGGCCGTCATGGTTTCGCTGAGCGTCGCGAGCGCCTCGTTGAAATTGATGCGCAGGCTTTCGAGCTCGTTCGGGAAGCGCGTATCGATCTGATAGGCAAGATCGCCGCTGGCCAGATGATGGAGGCCTTCGTCGATCGCCTCGACCACCTGCTGCAAGGTCTTTGCCTCGGCCTCGCGCTCGGCCAAATTCTGCTGGCGATCCTGCTCGGCCTGCAGGCGCGTCTCTTCGCTGGCGGCTTCGAGTTCGCGGCTTTCGATCAGCGACTGCCGGAAGCGGGCGAGCGCATTGGCCATCGTTCCGATCTCGTCCTTGCGGTTCAGGCTGCCGATCTCGCTGTCGAGCTTGCCGTCGGCGACGTCGCGGGTCACACCGGCAAGCCGCGCAAGCGGCGAGAACAGGAAATTGGTGACAAGCCCGGTGGCGACTGCCATCACGACAAGCACGCCGATGCCGATCATCGTCAGCAAAGTGGCGATCTCGATCGAACCGGCATTGAGCTCGCTCAAGAGCACGCTCTCGACCACGAGGAAGCGGTCGCCGCGATAGTCGATACCGCGGACATAGGCGCGGGCCGCCCCATCTGCTCGGCTGAAATCGGCAACCGTCATCGCCGAACTGGCAAGCGCGTCCTTGATGAAAGTGAAGGGTGTCGCATCAAGGGTTGCAAGCCTGCCATTCGCGTCGAGCCCGATGGCCGACCCATCGCTGGAAACTATCGCCGCCCGCGCGGTGCTGCCCTGGACGATGCCTTTGGCAAGGATGCCGGTGACGATGTCGTCGCGCACCTTGAACAGGATGATGCCCTTGGCCGCGCCAAGCTTGACGATCGGCACGGCATAAAAGATCGCCGAGTTGCCGCTGGCGGCATCGACGCGAAGGCCGGAAAAACCTGTTGGTGCGGCATCATCCGTCGCCTTGGCGGTATTCTCGATTGCCTTGGCGAAAGCGATACCGGCGCCGGTTGCCTTCCACGCGTCCGTCTTCAGATTCTCGGCGAAGTCGTCCTGCTTCTTGTAGGAATAGAGGACGGTGCCGTCGAGATCGGCGATCAGCAGATCGCTGAAGGCGGTATCTGCGAGGTCGCGGGCGACTTCGCCCTGCGTCTTCTCGTGGTTCGAATAATAAAAGCCGCTCGGCCCTTCCGGCTTCATCAGTTTCTCGCGCTGGTCTGCCGGGTTGGGATTGCCGGAGATGAAAACTTTCTTCAACTCGGCCCGGGCATCGCCGGAGGTCTTCTCGATCGTCTTCCAACCGCTCTTCAGGCTGGTGATCGACATCTGCAGCGCTTCGATACGCGCAATCGACGTCGCCTGGTTTTCAAGCTGCGTCAGCTGGTCCTGCAGCATGTCGCCGCGAAAGATCAGCACGCTTTGCTTGGCTTTCAGCGCCTGCTCGTCGGAGATCCGGCTGCTGGCGAAATAGGCAAGCACGTCGATCACTGCGATCGACAGCACCGTCAGCAGAATGAATGTGGCAATGACCTTGAAGGACAGGGATTGAAATCTCTGTGCCATGTACGACGAACCCCTTCTGAACACGCCTGCCGGCGTGGGCACGCAGCGCATGCCTGATCGACCGATCTTTTAAACAGAACATCGGGGGGCTTATCTCCTTGCGACACGAGACCCCCTTCGTATTTGACACTAGAATTCAAGCATCTGTTTTAATTCGCGGTAAATGGAGCGGCTTAAATCGGAGAATGTTTTTGTTTTGTTCACATATCGGTGGCAGTTATTTCGCAGTCGCTATAGGTTGAACCATGCAAAATACGATTCGCATCGTCGGCATCGATCCCGGCCTTCGCCGCACCGGCTGGGGAATCATCGACACACTTGGCAATTCCCTGCGCTTTGTCGCCTCCGGAACCGTGACCTCCGACGGTGAGATGGACCTTGCCTCTCGCCTCTGCCAGTTGCATGACGGCCTGGCGGAGGTCGTCCACACTTACAAGCCGGATGAAGCCGCCGTCGAACAGACCTTCGTCAACAAGGATGCGGTGGCGACCCTGAAGCTTGGCCAGGCTCGCGGCATCGCCATGCTGGTGCCGGCGCGCGCCGGACTACGGGTCTCCGAATATGCTCCGAACGCCGTGAAGAAGGCCGTCATCGGCGTCGGCCACGGCGAAAAGCACCAGATCCACATGATGTTGAAGATCCTGATGCCGAAGGTCGAATTCAAGGGCGACGATGCCGCCGACGCTTTGGCGATCGCCATTTGCCATGCCCACAACCGCGGCAGCAACCGAATGCGGGAAGCGCTGGCCGGCTAATCCGTTCTTGACTTGTTCCAACAGTAAGGATAATTCTTACTTCGAAGGAGCGGCAAGATGCGCGTCACGTCCAAAGGCCAGGTCACCATTCCTCGCGATCTCAGAGAGCTTGCGGGCATCGAGGCCAACAGCGAAGTCATCTTCTCGATCGAGAACGGCAAGCTCGTTCTCTCGCCGAAGAACGGCAAGCAGGAGATCGAGGATCGGGGCCGGCTGGACCGTTTCCTACAGACGATCCGTCGGCTCGAAGGAACCGGCGATCAGGCGATCGATGCCGAAGACCTCATGTCGATGACCCGTGATCGCTGATGGCGACGCTTGTCGACACAAACATACTCGTCGATCTGGCTGTGGCCGGGTCGGACTGGCACGGTTGGTCGCGTCGGAAAATGCTCGACGTCTTCAAAGATGGGCCAGTCCTCATAAATCCGATCATCTATTCCGAATTTTCCGTTCGCTACGACGATATGGATGAAGTCGACCAACTGCTTCCGCAGGATGAATTCCGCCGCGAGAACCTGCCTTGGCCGGCGGCCTTCGCCGCGGCTCAAGCCTTCCGGCTTTACCGTCGCGCCGGCGGCGGACGCGAACAGATATTGCCTAACTTCTTCATCGGCGCCCATGCGGCGATAAGGGACTACAAGATTTTGACCCGCGACCCCAGCGGATACCGATCTTATTTCCCCTCCGTTGAACTTATTACGCCCGAAACCCACCCTTGAGAGACCGCGCCCCATGATCGGCAAGCTGAAAGGCATCATAGACGAGATCGGCGAAGACTATGTGCTCGTCGATGTGCACGGCGTCTGCTACGTCGCCCATTGCTCGGCCCGAACCCTGTCCAAGCTTGGCTCGGCCGGCGAGGCCTGCGTGCTGTTCATCGAGACCTATGTGCGCGAGGACCAGCTGAAGCTGTTCGGCTTTATGACCGCCTTGGAGCGGGAATGGTTCAATCTGCTGCAGAGCGTCCAGGGCGTCGGCGCCAAGGTGGCGCTCGCCGTGCTCTCGACGCTGACGCCGGGCGAACTCGCCAATGCGATCGCCCTGCAGGACCGCGCCGCCGTCTCCCGCGCGCCGGGCGTCGGCCCGAAAGTGGCCATGCGTCTCGTCACCGAACTCAAGAACCGGGCGCCGGCCTTTGCCGGGGAAGCGATCAATATCGCCCTCAAGCAAGAGCTCGGCGAAGGTGTCGCGGCCGCACCCGTGGCCGACGCGGTTTCAGCGCTGACCAACCTCGGCTACAGCAGAGACCAGGCCGCCAACGCGGTTGCCGCGGCAATGAAGACGGCCGGCGACGACGCCGATAGCGCCAAGCTGATCAGGCTGGGCTTGAAGGAACTGGCACGGTGAAGGCCGGAAAACCGATGATTGGATGTCGAGGCGGCCGATTTTTGGTGTATTGCTGTGACAGGTTTCAAAACGGAATGAGAGCATGAGCGAACCCGCCCGCCTGATATCGCCGGAAAAGCGGGGCGAAGATCTCGACATCACCCTGCGCCCGCAATCGCTGGACGAATTCACCGGCCAGGCGGAAGCGCGCGCCAATCTCAAGGTCTTCATCGAGGCGGCGAAGAACCGCGGCGAGGCGCTGGACCATGTGCTCTTCGTCGGCCCGCCCGGCCTCGGCAAGACGACGTTGGCGCAGATCATGGCCAAGGAACTCGGCGTCAATTTCCGCTCGACGTCAGGTCCCGTGATCGCCAAGGCCGGCGATCTCGCCGCGCTGCTCACCAATCTCGAGGAGCGCGACGTGCTCTTCATCGACGAGATCCATCGCCTCAACCCGGCTGTCGAGGAAATTCTCTATCCGGCCATGGAGGATTTCCAGCTCGACCTGATCATCGGCGAAGGCCCCGCCGCGCGCTCGGTGAAGATCGATCTGTCGAAATTCACCCTGGTGGCGGCCACCACCCGCCTCGGCCTGCTGACCACACCGTTGCGCGACCGTTTCGGCATCCCGGTGCGCCTGAGCTTTTATACCGTCGAGGAGCTGGAATTGATCGTGCGCCGCGGCGCGCGGCTGATGAACCTGCCGATAACCGAAGAGGGCGCCCGCGAAATCGCAAGACGCGCCCGCGGCACGCCGCGCATCGCCGGCCGGTTGCTGCGGCGCGTGCGCGACTTCGCCGAGGTGGCAAGGGCCGAGGCGGTGACGCGTGAGATTGCCGACGAGGCGCTGACCCGCTTGCTGGTCGACAATGTCGGCTTCGACCAGCTCGACAAACGTTACCTCAACATGATCGCCGTCAATTTCGGCGGCGGCCCGGTCGGCATCGAAACCATCGCCGCCGGCCTTTCCGAGCCACGTGACGCGATCGAGGACATCATCGAGCCCTATATGATCCAACAGGGTTTCATTCAGCGCACGCCGCGCGGCCGTGTTCTGACCGCAATCGCGTGGAAACATCTCGGAATGCAACCGCCCAAGGAAATGGAGGCTGCGCAGTTCCGGCTGTTCCAGGAGGACAACTGAGTGATCACCCGCCGCGGATTTTTCAAGGTTCTTGGCGGCGGCATTGCAGGCGTCATGTCGCTTGGTGGTTACGCCTTCGCTTATGAACCGCTGGCGCGGCTCGGCATCGCCCGCTACCGGCTGACGCCGCCGGGATGGACACCAGGGCTGAAGCTGCGCGTCGTCGCGCTCGCCGATATCCATGCCTGCGAACCCTGGATGCCGGCAAGCCGCATTGCCGCGATCTGCCACAGGGCCAACGAGCTCGAAGGCGATGTCACCGTCCTGCTTGGCGATTACGCCGCCGGCATGAACATGGTAACGCAATATGTGCATTCGAGCCAATGGTCGAAGGCGCTCGCCACCCTCAAGGCCCCTCTCGGCGTCCATGCGATCATGGGCAACCACGATTGGTGGGAGGACAGGACCGCCCAGAAGTACGGCGGAATGGAAACATTCGGGCACCGGGCGCTTGCCGATGTCGGTATCCCGGTCTACGGCAACCGCGCCGTCCGGCTCGAAAAGGATGGCCGCGGTTTCTGGCTCGCAGGCCTCGAAGATCAGCTGGCGTTGCTGCCCGGCAAGAAATGGGGCCGCACCCGCATGCTCGGCCTCGACGATCTCGAGGGAACGTTGGCTCAAGTGACCGACAATGCGCCCGTCATCCTGCTTGCCCATGAGCCCGACATCTTTCCGCGCGTGCCCGAACGGGTGTCGCTGACGCTATCCGGTCACACCCATGGCGGACAGATCCGCTTCCTCGGCCGTTCGCCGATCGTCCCCTCGCGTTACGGCAATCGTTACGCCTATGGCCATATTGTCGAGGAGGGGCGCAATATCATCGTCTCAGGCGGCCTCGGCTGCTCCATCGCACCGGTGCGCTTCGGCGTACCGCCGGAAATTGTCGTGATCGATCTCGGATAGAATGACATGAGCAAGCGCACTCTCATCCGCCTGACCGCAGGCGCTGAGCGTTTCAATTATCGCATCGCGGGCCTCGGCTTTCGCGATGGCCATGTGCTCGTTCATCGCGCCGTGCATGAACCCTTCTGGACCTTTCCGGGCGGCAGGGCGGAAATCGGCGAGACGTCGGAAGAAACGCTGAAACGGGAGATGGTGGAGGAACTGGGCGTCGACGTTGGCGTCTCCCGCCTGCTGTGGATCGTCGAGAACTTTTTCCGCTATGAACAGCGCGACTGGCATGAACTCGGCCTCTATTACCTGATGGACATCCCCCCGGAATTCCCCTTTCAGCCGGGTGAGATCATCCACCGCGTCGAAGATGGCGACAACCATCTCGAATTCAAATGGGTGCTTGCGACGCGCCGGGCCCTGACCGACCTCGACATCCCGCCCTATTTCATCGCTGATGAAATCGAGAACCTGCCCGCAGCGCCCCGTCATCTCGTCTGGCGCGACGGCAATCTCGATGACGAGGACTGACGCAAACATTCCAGCAGTGTGCGAAGAGGAGATGCGCCGATGCCGACCTTCGATCCCATCAGGTCATTCCGCAAGCTCGCCTATAACAACGCTCTTGCCAACCACCGTCTGCTTCAGGCCTGCGCGGCATTGAATCCGGGCGAATTCGAAGCGCCGCGCACCAGCTTCTTCCCCTCGATCAAGGAAACCTTGAACCACATCATCACCGTCGACTGGTTTTATGTCGACGGCCTGGAAGGCGGCACGCTCGGCTACCAGGCCTTCGAGATCGACGAACCGTTCGATGATATTTCATCGCTGGCGCAAGCACAGGCAAAGGTCGATCAGCGCCTGGCCGCACTTTGCGAGGCTCTGACGCCGGAAAAGCTGGTCTCGACCGTCCGCCTGCACCGCGGCGACCGCATCCAGGAAGAGCGGATGGACGACGTGCTCGCCCACCTCTTCCAGCACCAGACCCATCATCGCGGCCAGGTGCACGCGATGCTCTCCGGCACCAGCGTCGCCCCGCCGCAACTCGACGAATTCATCGTCGCCGACGATGCACGCTTTCGCGGCGAGGAACTCACCGGGCTGGGCTGGAGCGAAGAAATGCTGATGCGTTAGTCCTGCAGCCGCTTTTTCAGCCCGTCGATGATCGTCCTGGTGAGAAGATCGTAATTCTCGTCGAAGTGATGGTCGCCGGGCAGTTCGATCACCTCGGCGCCGCTATCCTTCAGCGCCGGGCAGGCGACATCGTCATCGTCGTCCTTGCCGTAGATGCATTGCACGAGCTTCGGATCGATATTCTTCAGATCGGCGACGGGATCGCCTCCAGCCCCTTCCGTCTTCTGGCCGAGCCAGCCGAGAACGGAGATGACGTAGTCGACCTGGTGCGAGAGCGACAGCAACGACAATTGCGCCACCGCCGACTTTTCTGCCGGTTTGAGGAGCTGATAGGTGGCGGGCACGACGTCGGCGCCGAAGGAATAACCGACGAGCAGCACATGCTTCACCTTCCACTGCTTCCGGTAGAAATCGATGATCTTCGAAAGGTCCCCGGCCGTCTCCTCCGGCTTGCGCTCCGACCAGAAATAGTGAAGCGAATCGACGCCGACGACTGGAATGCCTTCCTTCTGCAGCGTGCCGCCGACCTCCTTGTCGATGTCCCGCCAGCCGCCGTCGCCGGAATAGATCACCGCCATCGTATCGAGGGCGGGCGTCGCCTCCAGGATCGCCAGCGGCAGTCCGAGCGGATTGCCGAAGGCGCCGGAGGCGGTGACGAGATCGTCGAGCGTATCGGCAAACACCGTCTGCGCGTCGTCGGTGGAATCGCGAATTTCGATCGCGGCATGGGTCTTCTTCAGTGCCTCGACATGCGCCCGGCCGTCCTTGTCGGCCTTGGGCGTGAAGACGGAGACAACAGGATCCGGCAGAGCCCCCTCGCTGAGGCCATACACCGTGCGTTGCCCGACCACTTTCTTGGAAGCCGGTGTGCAAAGCTCCTTGGCAAGGGGAATTCCGGCCTTCGGATCGACGGCAAGCGTCTGGCCGATCGTCGCATCCGGTGTCTGCGCGGCGATCGCCAGCGCCAAGGCTCCACCCTCGCCGATGCCGGCGACGATCGGCAGGTGATAGGCGTTGTTGCCGGTCGCACGCTGCACCTGCTGGCTCAGCGATTCGATATCCGAAACCATGTAGAGACAGCCGTCATTGAGGCTGACGTCGTAGCGGTCGAGCGCCTGGATATAGGAAGGAAAATCGACGCCGATGACGACGGCGCCTTCGGCGACCAGCCTGTCGGCCTCCCCTTTCTCATAGTCGCCCCAGCCGGCTGCATCCGAGATCAGCATCACCGTGCCCTTCACCTCTCCTTCCGGCAGGAAGATGTGCGGTGACGGGATGAGCCCGGTTTCGAAGCTCTGCGTGGTTTCCTCGGCGGCATCGACCGGTGCGGCCGCGAGCATGCAGGCGCATGCCGTGGCAAGAAGGATTGTCCTGATCATTTTCTCACTACCCCTTTCAATCCGCCCCCGATCAGAAATGTCGCGTCCATCAACGCGATCATCGGATTGCCCCCTCCGGAGACCGCAAGATAGCGCGGTTGCCAGTGCGGATGAAATTTTGATTTGAATGCCCGAAGGCCTTTGAAGTTGTAGAAGCGCTCGCCGTGTTCGAAAACGGTGCTGCCGATGCGGTCCCAGACGGGCGCCGCCTCTCGTTTCGACATGCCAGAGAGAGGCGCCATGCCGAGATTGAAGTGGGTGAAACCCTGGCCGCGCAGATATTCCATGATCTGCACGAAGAGAAAGTCCATCGAGCCCTTCGGTGCGTCCGGCGAGAAGCGCATGAGATCGATCGTGCCCTCCTGCCTGGATTCGGTGACGAGGATATTGGCGAAGGCAACGATCCTGCCGTCCTTTTTCAGGATACCGACCGGCTGGGAAGAGACGTAATCGGGATCGAAGGCGCCGAGTGAAAAGCCCTTTTCCTTGGCATTGTGATGCTCGAGCCAGGCCGTGGAAACGGCGGCGAGATCATCGATGACCGAGGGCACCTCCTCAGGTTCGACAACGGCAAATTCCAGCCCGTCGCGCTGGGCGCGGCTCGCGGTCTGGCGAAGGTTCGCCCATTTGCCGCCCTTCATCTCGAAAGTTCTAAGATCGGTCACTGCCAGTTCGCCGAGCTTGAAGGCGCGAAGACCGGCATCGGCGCAATGGGAAAGCAGCGACGGCGAGATCTGATAGAACACGGCGCGGCAGCCGGCGGCGCGCGCTGCTTCGACGAAACGCCAGACGAGCTCCTGCCCGGCGCGATGTTCGCCGACCGGGTCGAACAGCGCGATCCAGGAGCGGCCCTGCCGGCCGTACATGATGAAGGCGTCACCCTTTTCCGAGAACATGATGCTCTTGTCGCCCATGCGCACCAGATTGGCATCGGCATTGCCCTGCTTGCCGACGATCTCGACGGCACGCGCCAGTGCCTCCTCCGTCGCCGGTTCCGGCCGGAAGGTGGCCGGCCGGAGCAGGCTGAAGATGGCGATCGCCGACGAGATGATGGTGATGCCGAGCACGGCGCGTAAGCCACGCGGCGCTTCGGCGGTAAACTCGAACTGCCACCAGAGCTGGTTGCTGTATTCGACATCGCGATAGACGAAGAGCAGGATGACGACGGCACCGACGACGATGACCGCGATCGCCATCAGCCAGGATGCCGTCAGCGCCTGGTTGAGCAGCGAGGCATGGCGGGTAAAGAGCCGCCGGCTGACGAAGAGCCCGAAGATGAGGAAGGCAAGAAAGGCGGCTTCGACGAGCGCGATCGCTTTCAAGAGCGACAAAGTCAGTGCGGCAAGGGCCGAAAATACCGCCACCCACCAAGCGCCGTCGAGCCGCTGGCCGAGGCCGCGCGCAGCGACGACGAGTGCGAGCCCGAGCAGGCTGGAAAGGAAATGCGCCCCTTCCACCATCGGCAGTGGCAGATAGTTGGAGAGGAATTCGAGGTTCTGGTCCGGTGTCGGTGTGACGCTCGAAAAAATCAGCATGACGCCGAGCAGCAGCGCAAGCGCCGACAATAGCTGCGGCATCAGCCTTCCGCCGATGCGCCGGACGCTGGAGGCGGCCGGATGGTCGACGAAACGGCGCAGCTCCGTCGCCGAGACCGCAAGCACGGCGATCAGCAGCGGCAGCACATGATAGATCAGCCGGTAGAGCACCAGCGATCCGAGCACCGCATCGATGTTTACCGCGCTGCCGAGCGAGGCGATGATCACGGTTTCGAACACGCCGAGCCCGGCCGGAACGTGGCTGAGCACGCCGAGACCGACGGCGATCGCATAGACGGCCAGGAAGACCGGCCAGCCGATGGCCGTCTGCGGCAGCAGCACGTAAAGCACCGACGCCGAGGCGGCGATATCGAAGGCGGTGACGAGGAACTGCCGCGACCAGGTGCGCGAATCCGGCAGGCGGATTGCGACAGGGCCGAGATCGAGCACGCGCCCATCCCGGCCGATGATCATCACGGCGCCCAGAATGGCGACGATCGAGCCGGCGATCAACCGCAGCAGGAAGGGGCTGACGCCGATCAGCGGGCCGATCTCGTCGGCGATGATGATGAGGGCGATCGCTCCCACTCCCGCAAGCCCGAGACCGAAGGAAAGCGTGACGAAGGCGATGATGCGGCCGATATCTTCGGGCGAAAGCCCGAGGCGCGTATAGGCGCGGTAGCGGATAGCGCCACCCGAAAGCGCGCCGAAACCGGCGGTATTGCCGACGGCATAGGCGCTGAACGCCGTCAGCGCCACATGCGGAAAGGGCAGCTTTTTGCCGATATATTCGATGGCGTTGAGATCGTAGAAAACCAGCGAGAGGAAACTGAGTGCGGTAAAGAACAGGGCAAGCAGGATGGCGCTCGGCCTGGTCGCCGCCAGCGCATCGACGACATCGTCATAGCGCACTTCGTTGGTGAGCTGCATGATCGCATAGCCGACGAGGCAGAAGACCACGAGTGTCGCCGCTGCCGTCAGCGGTGTTCTGTAACGTCTGAATAAACCGCGAAAAGAAAATCCCTCCGCGTCTTCGATCTCTTTCAAATTGTCGTGACCCGACATCTCTTATCCTGCTGCAATTGCCAGCTCGGCGGGAATCATTTTTGAAAGACGTAACATGAGAGGCATACAAGCTCTATGAAGACATGCCGCCGCAACCCCAGCCCGCCGCTTTGGCCTCCATCACTCTCAATTGGGGCGAATTTGCGCAGGCGAGCGTAACGGCGCATTGCATTTTCGTAAGCTTCGGACGAGCTTTATCCGCGGCGGCGATGTGAGACGGAGGAGAACGGTTCGATATGCAGGATGGTCCGGCCCTGATGATGATCGTCCTCGGCCGTCTCTTGCTGGGCAGCCTCTATGTCGCTGGCGGCATTCATCATTTTTTCGTCATCGTGCCGCTGACCGATGCGATCGAAGCCCGCGGCATCCCTTTTGCGAAATGGGTGCTGCTCTCCGGCAGCATGTTCCAGATCCTGGCCGGAACGCTGCTGATACTGGGGCTCTTCGTGACGGCAGCGGCATTCGGTCTCATCCTCTTCACCCTTGCCGCCACCGTCATGCTGCTGAATTTCTGGGATATGCAGGGAACGGCCCGCGAAAGCGCGATCAATACCTGGAAAACCAACATGGCGATCATCGGCGGCCTGCTGATTACAGCGGCCGGCCCGATGTGACGCGGCTTATGCCGCCGGTTCGCCATTTGCCCGCGCATGGGCGGCGTAGCGCGCCACGGCAGCATCCACCTCCGCATCGCGATCACCCGCCACCTGCACTGTCGGCACGGCGAATTCGATGCCGTTTTCCTTGAAGGCGTTGCGGATCATCGCCAGCGCATTGCGGCGGATGACGAATTGCTCGCCGGGCTTCGTCATCATCGACAGCCGGATTTCGATCGCGAATTCGCCGAACTGTTCGACACCCTTCATCTTCAGCGTCTCGATGATATGAGGACCGAATTCCGGATTTTCGAGCAGCGTCTGGCCGATCTGCTTGATCACCTTCTTCGCCTTGACGAGATCGGTGTCGTATTTGACGTTGAGGCTGATCTTGTCGATCGTCCAGTCGCGGTTGAGGTTCTTCACCGCGCCGAGTTCGCCGAACGGCACCGTCGTCAGCGGTCCGCGATGATGCCTGAGCTTCACCGAGCGCAGGCTGAAAGCCTCGACCACGCCCTTGTGGCTGCCGCTTTCGATATATTCGCCGATACGGAAAGCATCGTCCCAGAGATAGAACATGCCGCTGATGACGTCCTTCACGATCGTCTGCGCGCCGAAACCGACCGCGACGCCGACGACGCCAGCGCCGGCGATCAGCGGCCCGATCTCGATGCCGAGGCCGGAGAGCACCATCAATGCGGCGATGACAGCAATGACGACGGCCAGGATATTGCGGAAGATCGGTAACAGCGTCTGTATCCGTGCGCGCCTGGCCTTCTCCTCATCCGTTGCTCCTCCATCCACGGAAGAATCAAGCAGCTTGCCGTCGATATAGGCTTTGATGACATGCCAAAGCAGATCGGCCGCCAGCAGGATGACGATGCCGCCGATGACGCCGCGGGCGATCTTGTCCAACATCGTCTCGCCGGCGGCCATCGTATCGGCTCCGACGCCGAGCATCTGCCCGAGCCAGATGGCGGCAACGGCAATGATCAGCGCCCGCACACCCCGGTCGAGAAGCACCGTCGCAATGCGGCGCGTCGCCAGGAAGCTCGCTTCGGTCTGCTGCAGCGATTTCACCGCAATCGTCGAAACGGCAAGCACGCGCGGCAGCAGCAGCATATAGATGCCGAGCCAGAGCAGCCAATTGAAGCCTGCGACCCAAAGGCTCCAGAGCAACAGGAAATAAACGGTGAGCGCCCAGGAGATCCCGTGACCGCGCTTCTCGTCCTTGTGCGGCCGCGACCAGACCGATTCGATCGCAATCAGCAGCAGGCCGATACCGAGGATGTAGCCGACGAGGAGCCGCGCACTCGGGGAATAGCCAAGCGGCTCCATCGACTGGATCGCCGCCCAGCCAAGCATGAAATAGATGACGAAGGTCGCGCAGCGGCGGTACCAGAAGAGCGCAACGACACGGCCCGGCATGGTGGGAGCGGTAATGCCCTGCCGTTCTTCCTCGGCCCGCGCCAGCCCGATGAGATCGACCAGCACGCCGCCGAGGCAGATGGTGAAGCGTTGAACGATGAGCGCGACAACGCAGACAATCGCGATACTCTGGCTGAGCGGCGGCCAGCCGAGGCTCAGAAGCGCAAGCACCGTTGCCGCCGCGAAGATCAGCGCCGGTATGACCCGCGGCGCCAGATGCATGCCGGCCATCGCGGCCAGTCGACGACGGCGGCGGCGGAAGGCATAACGGGCAAGACTCTCGACCATCGCGCCGAGCAGGAAGATGGCCAGGAACTGCGCCACCATGCGCGGCCAGCCGTTCGCGGCGATTTCACCTAGGAACAGCGAGGACGCATTGCCGATCTGAAAGGGCAGCGTCATCGCCGCATCCGAGACCATCGCGACGTGCCGGCGGGCATGCTGCAGCAGGCCAGACAGCACCGACATCTGATCCGCAGCCGCGGAACCGCCCGCAGGTGCCGTCGCCATCTGGGTCGACATCCACTGCTTAACTTCGGGCGTCTGCATGAGCTGCATCATCTCACGCACCTGCGCCGGCGGAGCCGCCGCGGCCGGCGCTTGCGCCGGCGATGTCTGGGCAAAGCTTGGCGAGATCCCCCCAAGAAGCACGATGAGTGCCAATATTCCCGATATGGCGGCCTTCAAGACCCCTGCCGCGTCACGCTCCATCACCGCCCTCCAATGGAGTGTCGGCCGCTTGGACGAAGCACCCCGACATTTCCCTCTGGGCAATGGATACTCGCGACCGCTGCCGCCAGCAAGCGGTAGGAACCCCATACCGATGGCTAGGGAGGTTGAGGCGCCTCCTTGTCCAGAAGGCGCCGAACGCCTTGGCCTTCAGGATTTCGGAGCCGGTTTTTCCACGTGGCCGCCGAAGCCCGCGCGCATCGCCGACAGAACCTTGTTGGCGAATTCGTCGTTGTCGCGCGAAGAGAAACGGCCGTAGAGCGCAGCACTCAACACCGGCGTCGGCACGCTTTCGTCGATTGCCGCCATGATCGTCCAGCGGCCTTCGCCGCTGTCGGAGACGCGGCCGGCATATTTCGCCAGCGCCGGATCGGCATGCAGCGCATCGGCCGTCAGATCGAGCAGCCAGGAAGTGATGACGCTGCCGCGGCGCCAGACTTCGGCGACGTCCTGCAGATTGAAGTCGTATTGAAAATGTTCAGGATGGGCAAGCGGCGCGGTTTCCGCGTCGGCCTCATGCGAGGCAGCGCCGATATTGGCGTGTTTCAGGATGTTGATGCCCTCGGCATAGGCGGCCATGAGACCGTATTCGATGCCGTTATGCACCATCTTGACGAAATGGCCGGCGCCATGCGGGCCGCAATGCAGGTAGCCCTGTTCGGCGGTGCTCGCCGCAGCCGCTTCGGCGGTGCGGTTCGGCGAGGCTTCCGTTGCGCCGGCGCCGGGCGCCAGTGTGGCGAAAATCGGCGAAAGGTGTTGAACGGTGCCCTTCTCGCCGCCGATCATCAGGCAATAACCGCGCTCCAGGCCGAACACGCCGCCGCTTGTGCCGACATCGACATAGTGGATGCCCTTGGTGATGAGGTCGGCGCCGCGGCGGATATCGTCGTGGTAATAGGAATTACCGCCGTCGATGACGATGTCGCCATTCTCAAGCAGCGGCACCAGGTTCGCCAGCACCTTGTCGACGATCGCCGCCGGCAACATCAGCCAGATCGCCCGCGGATGCGAGAGCTTCGAGACGAACTCTTCGAGCGAAGCACTGCCGATCGCACCGAGGCCTGCGAGTTCGGCAACGCTTTCCGGCCTGGCGTCGTAAACGACGCATTCGTGACCACCCCGCATCAGGCGCTGGACCATGTAATTGCCCATGCGGCCCAAACCAACCATGCCAAGCTGCATAATGAAATCTCCTGGAAATCGAGATGAAGTGTCGAATCCGGAAACTAGCACCCGCAGTGTGACAGGCAAGCGAAGTCTCGCCGCTCTTGGGGAATGCGACGATTGCGCCGCCGATCTGCTTGAGGCCGCCTTACCGGTCAGGCATCCGGCGCGCTGGCCGGCTCTCCCTTCATTTCGCTGAGGAACATGCCCTCGCGCAGATTGATGCCGTATTCGACGAAAGCCTTCATGCAGCACAGCATCTGCGTCCAGCCTTCACAGTTGAGATAGGTACCGCGCCGACCGGCATCGTCCTCACGCCAGCCGGTCTCGGCGATGGTCACCAGCGTGCCGCCATCCTCCAGCGGCTTGAAGTTCATCTCCACCGACGTTTTATAGGTCTTCTTGTCGTCGCCGGTGCCGCCATCCCAGCTGAGCACGAGGCGACTTTCCGGCACGAGTTCGACCACCTCCACCTGGGCGTCCTTCCACCAGGTCACCGTGGTGCCCTTGACCAGCGGCGCGCTCGCCCCGCCGATCGTGGTGAAATAGCTGCTGAGCTTCTTCGGGTTGACGACGGCGTCGAATACCTCTGCGACCGGACGGCCGATACGGCCGGAAACGCGGATTCCGAGAGACATGGTCCTTCTCCTCTTCTCCATTGTGTCTGTTTCCATTGTACTCGGCGCCATTATGTTATAAAAATATAACATGTCAAGCGAATCGACCGACGACCCCGTTTTCAAGGCGCTGGCGCATCATCGCCGCCGCGAAATCCTCGACCTGCTCAAGGACGCCCCCCGCACCACAGGGGCGCTTTGCGAGATGTTTCCGCAGATGGATCGCTGCACGGTGATGCAGCATCTGAAGGTGCTGGAGGAAGCCGACCTGGTGATCGCCAGGAAGGAGGGCCGCGAACGCTGGAACCACCTGAACAGCCTGCCGATCAAGCATATCCATGACCGCTGGATCAGCGCCTATGCAGGGCACGCTCTATCGATCCTCGACCGGTTGAAAAGCGACCTCGAAGGCCAGCCGGAATAATGATTGGGCCTCCAGCTTTCCTGCACACCCATGCATAATTTATGCGTTGCCTGGCAATCCCGGCCTTTATAGCCTCCGGCGCCGAGACACTCACGAGGCGGTGCGATGACGATACTGGTGACGGGAAGCGCCGGCCATCTCGGCGAGGCGCTGATGCGTAGCCTGAGAGGGCAAGACCGGCCGGCGCGCGGCATCGATGTCAAGCCGTCGGCTTTCACCGACATGATCGGCTCGATCGGCGATCGCACCTTCGTCAGACAGGCGATGTCGGACATCCGCCACGTTGTCCATGCCGCGACCCTGCACAAGCCGCATGTGGCGACCCATGGCAATCGCGATTTCCTTGACACCAACGTCGGCGGCACGCTGAACCTGCTCGAAGAGGCGGCCACTGCCCGCGTTGCAAGCTTCGTCTTCACCAGCACCACCAGCACCTTCGGTGCGGCATTGACGCCGGCCAACGGCCATCCGGCCGCGTGGATCACCGAAGAGGTGCTGCCGGTTGCCAAAAACATCTACGGCGTGACGAAACTCGCCGCCGAAGGCCTGTGCGAACTCTTCGCCCGCAAATCCGGCCTGCCGGTCGTCATTCTCAGAACCTCGCGTTTCTTCCCCGAACGCGACGACGATCCTGATATTCGCGGCGGCTATTCGGCAGCGAATGCACAAGCCAACGAGCTTCTTCACCGCCGCGTTGACATCGCCGATGTGGTCGGCGCCCATCTGCTGGCGCTCGATAAGGCGCCGGCAATCGGCTTCGGCCGCTACATCATCTCGGCCACGACACCATTTTCGCCGAACGATCTCGCCGAGATCAGGCGCGACGCTCCTGCCGCCGTCGAGCGGTTGTTTCCAGGTGCGGGTGCCCTCTATGCCGAGCGCGGCTGGAAGATGTTCCCGAGCCTCGACCGCGTCTATGTCAACGCCCGCGCAAGGCGGGAACTCGGCTGGCAACCGCGCCATGATTTCCGTTTCGTGCTCGATTGCCTCAGCGACAACAGGGAATGGCGCAGCCCGCTGGCGCTCGATGTCGGCTCCAAGGGCTACCACGACGAGGTCTTCACCGAAGCGTCTTTTCAGACGCGCGGCGCTTTAGGAGCGTCATCCAGATATCACGATCCCATCCTAGACCGTTAGCCGGGGATATGGGGGACGAGATCCAGGACGTGTTCTGTCTGCAGATCGATCCCAAGGCCGAGGGTGTCATTTGAAGTGGTGTCCAGCCTGCGGGCGGAAACCGCTGCAGGAACGCTTTGACCGAGAGGGTATTTCATGAACAACGTCAGATCATACGCATCGCGGCTGTTTGCTGCGATTCTCGCGGCATCCGCCGCCATTCCGGCCGCAGCAAGCGCGGAGAATTCCGCCGCCGTCGGCAGCCTTACCTTCGTCAACAAGGGCCTGGTCGGCGTCGGCCGCATCCCGGCCAACCAGCGCGACAAATTCGGCGAAACCTTCGGCTCCGGCTCCGGCATGGCGATCGATTCCGCCGCCTGGAGCCGCGATGGCGCCGGCTACAAGGGCACGCTCTACCTGTTGCCCGACCGCGGCTATAACGCCGTCGGCACCGTCGACTATCGGCCGCGCCTGAACACCATTGCGATCGGCCTGACGCCGACCGCTCCGGGTGCGGCACCCGAGGCCGGCAAGGAGCAATCCGGGGTCGATGCGAAACTTGTCGGTTCCACCCTGTTTGTCGATGACAAGGGCGGCGACATGACCGGCCTCGACCCGGAATCCGGCGTCCGCGCCGCTGCCGGCGACTTTCCGCCGCTGCCGCAGGCGGTGAACGGCAAGATCGCCCTCGACAATGAAGCCATCATCCGCATGGCCGACGGTAGCATGTTCGTCAGCGACGAATACGGCCCCTATATCTATCGCTTCGCAGCCGACGGTCACCTGCTCTCGGCCACCCAGCCGCCGAAGGCGCTGTTGCCGATGCGCAAGGGCGCGCTGAGCTTCGCCTCCAACAATCCCGGCCCCGGCGCATCCGCTCCGGATCCGAAGGACCCGGAAACCGGGCGTCAGAACAACCAAGGCCTTGAAGGCATGGCGATGACGCCGGACGGCAGGTTCATCATAGCAGTACTGCAGTCGGCGGCTCGCCAGGATGGCGGCGATTCCGGCTCGACCCGCCAGAACACCCGCGCCATGATCTATGACGCCGCCGATCCCGATCACCTGAAGCTGGTGCACGAATATGTCGTGCCGCTGCCGGTCTTCAAAGATGCCAAGGACAAGACGGTGATCGCGGCAGAGAGCGAAATCGTCGCGCTTTCCGACAAGAGCTTCCTGATGCTTGCCCGCGACAGCGGCAACGGCCAGGGCCTGAAAGGCGACACCTCGCTCTACCGCAAGATCAACATCGTCGATCTCTCTACTGCGACCGATATTGCCGACAGCGATTTCGATGCCGGCAAGCCGATCGCGCCGAAGGGCGTCGTCGATCCTTCGCTGACGCCGGCGACGCTGACGCCGTTCATCGACATCAACGACAATGCCGAGCTTGCCCGCTTCGGGCTGCACAATGGCGCACCGAACGACAAAAACAATCTGTCGGAAAAATGGGAAGCCATGGTGCTTGCGAGCGTTCTCGATCCGAACCTGCCGGACGACTATTTCCTGTTTGTCGCCAATGACAACGACTTCCTGACGCAGGATGGTTTCCAGGTAGGCGCAGCTTACAAAGCAGACGGCGGCGCCGACGTCGACACCATGTTCCAGGTCTTCCAGGTCACCCTCCCCGGCTTGAGGAAGTAGCCGCACTCGACGAAGGGCGGACAGCCATCCAAAGTGCTACAGCGTCCTTTGCGCGTCTAAAAAGACGCGCGGCGCTGTAGCCGCCTTCGCCCGCTCGGTCCGGCGTCTTCGCTGAAGATGGAAGGGAAGGTGCGATCCACGGCAACCGATGGATGTTTACGATCCTGGGTGCCTACAAACGTAGGTGGGCGCCGTGTGTCCAGGCCCACGGGCCTGGCCAGGGACAGCTCCCTTTGGATCGAGTATGGCCCCAGGGATTGTGGTTCCTGTCGAGAGGCGCAGACCGCATCGCGATATATAAGGTCGTTTGCGCCGACGCGCCAGTGGCGGCGGCAAGTCGTCCTTATTTAATTGAAGATCAATTGAGTTCGGGGGCTGGCCGGCCGTTCAGCTTGTCGGTGATGCCGCGAATGCGGGATGAAACCTCGCTGAGCGCCGCCGCCAGATTCTCCTCGGTGCGGGCGGTAGCGGCAAGCACCGTGTCGCGGTTGCCGCGCAAGGATTCGAGTTCGGATTCCAGCCCGGTGACGCGGCGCGTCAGCTCGGCAATCTCGTCCATGATCATGATACCGGCCATGACCGTAATCCTGAGGTCGCCGATTTCCCCGAACTGCCCCTTGAGATGGCCGACATAGCGGTCGAAACGGGTGGCGAGATCGGTCAGGTGATCTTCCTGCCCTTCCTCGCAGGCCATGCGATAGGCTTTGCCGTCGATCGTTACCGTCACTTGCGCCATGCTAAACTCTTTCTAAAAGAGCATGATGCCGAAAAGTGTGAGCGGCTTTCGGACGACATCATGCTCTAACTCTTTAATGTAGAACAGGATTCAGATTTTGGGCCAGCCTGGCCTGCAATCATCCTGTTCTAGCGATCCAGAACCGCGCGGATCGTTTCCATGGCCGTCACCAGCCGTCGCGATACCTCGCGGTTGACTTCCTCAAGCCGGTTGGCGCGGAATTCGGCCTGATCGAGCTCCTGCGCCAACCGGGAGCGATCGGCGTGCACGCGCCGCACTTCACCCTCGATCTCGCCCTGCTCGCGCTCGCGCTCGACGCGCATGTCGACGGCGTTTTCGAGGCTTGAAATCGCCTGTCTCAATTCGTTGAGCGCTGCTTCCATGGTTTTGCCTGTGGGCATCATGCTTTCCCGATTCCCGCGCAGGATCCGCGAATCGGCACGCCGCGCCGGTCCTGCGATTTCAAAAAGGATATGCAGCTCGCCGACGGCCCGTCAATAAATCCTGTCACTTGCCCACCGGCCTATCTTGTGGATGAGCGTTTTGGAGATCCTCGCCACACAAGATTTGTCTTTTGTACAATCGCACGATCAAATGTCAAAAATCGCGGCGACACGCCCGGATTTGGCGTCCCATTTATTGACTTGCCAGCGCCAACTGCTATGTGTCTGCCGCTTTCACTCGATGGTCTTGGAGGCTCGAGGCCATCCCCCGACACCCGGAACTTGCGGAAAAGCCATGACCTCTCCCGAACAACATGACCGGATGGCGAATGCGATCCGTTTCCTCGCCATGGACGCCGTCGAAAAGGCGAACTCCGGCCACCCGGGCATGCCGATGGGCATGGCCGATGTAGCAACGGTCCTGTTCACCAAATATCTGAAGTTCGATCCGAAGAAGCCGCATTGGCCGAACCGCGATCGCTTCGTGCTCTCGGCCGGCCACGGCTCGATGCTGCTTTATTCGCTGCTGTATCTGACCGGCTATCCCGACATGACGGTCGAAGATCTGAAGCAGTTCCGCCAGCTCGGCTCGAAGACCGCCGGCCATCCGGAATATGGTCACGCCACCGGCATCGAAACGACCACCGGCCCGCTCGGCCAGGGCATTGCCAATTCCGTCGGCATGGCGATTGCCGAACGCAAGCTGCGCGAAGAGTTCGGCGCCGATCTTCAGGATCACTATACCTATGCGATCTGCGGCGACGGCTGCCTGATGGAGGGTATCAGCCACGAAGCCATCGCGCTCGCCGGCCACCTGAAGCTCAACAAGCTCGTTCTGTTCTGGGATAACAACTCGATCACTATCGACGGCGCCGTATCTCTCTCGGACTCCACCGATCAGATCGCCCGGTTCAAGGCCGTTCACTGGAACACGATCGAGATCGACGGTCACGACCAGGCTGCCATCGCCGCCGCGATCGAGGCCGCCCACAAGTCCGACCGGCCGACCTTCATTGCCTGCAAGACGATCATCGGCTTCGGCGCCCCCAACAAGCAGGGCACCCATAAGGTCCACGGCAACCCGCTCGGCGCCGAAGAAATCGCCGCCACCCGCAAGGCGTTGAACTGGGAATCCGAACCCTTCGTCATCCCGTCGGACGTCCTGGACAGCTGGCGTGCAGCCGGCGCCCGCTCCGTCGATCTCGTCAACGCCTGGGAACAGGGTCTGGCCAACGCTCCGGCCAAGGCCGAATTCACCCGCCGTATGGCAGGCGAGCTGCCGGAAGGCTTCGATGCCGCGATCAGCGCTTACAAGAAGAAGCTCGCCGAGACCAAGCCGACGGTTGCCACCCGCAAGGCTTCGGAAGACGCACTCGAGGTCATCAACGGCTTCCTGCCGGAAACGCTTGGCGGTTCCGCCGACCTGACGCCGTCGAACAACACCAAGACCAGCCAGATGCATTCGATCACGCCGACGGATTTCGCCGGCCGCTACATGCATTGGGGCATCCGCGAGCACGGCATGGCTTCTGCCATGAACGGCATTGCGCTACATGGCGGCCTCATTCCCTATAGCGGCGGCTTCCTGATCTTCTCGGATTATTGCCGCCCGCCGATCCGCCTCGCTGCGCTGATGGGCATCCGCGTCATTCACGTCCTGACGCATGACTCGATCGGCGTCGGCGAAGACGGCCCGACGCACCAGCCGGTCGAACAGCTCGCCGGCCTGCGCGCCATCCCGAACCTGATGGTCTTCCGTCCGGCCGACGCCACGGAAACGGCGGAATGCTGGCAGATCGCCATCAAGACCCACAATCGTCCTTCGGGCCTCGCGCTGACACGCCAGAACCTCACCGCGTCCCGCACCGAATACAGCGAAAAGAACCTCTGCGAACAGGGCGCTTATACGCTGGCCGGCAATGCCGACGCCAAGGTGACGATCTTCGCCTCCGGCTCGGAAGTCGAAATCGCCGTTGCCGCCCGCGCAGCCCTTGAAGCCAAGGGTGTCACGGTGCGCGTCGTATCGGTTCCCTGCACGGAACTGTTCTTCGAGCAGCCGGACGCCTACCGCAAGGAAATCCTTGGCAACTCGCCGGTCAAGATCGCCGTCGAAGCCGCCGTCCGGGAAGGCTGGGATGCTTTCATCGGACCGGAAGGCACTTTCGTCGGCATGAAGGGCTTCGGCGCTTCCGGCCCGGTGAAGGACGTCTACAAGCATTTCGGCATCACTACCGACGCCGTCGTTGCGGCCGCGGAAGCAAAGCTTTAATGAGGGCGCCTTGAGGCGCTCTCCATCTCCTCAATTCCAGGCCCTTTCTATCGGGCTCTATTCTATCGGGAGTGAATGAACATGACAGTCAAGGTTGCCATCAACGGTTTCGGCCGCATCGGCCGCAACGTTCTCCGCGCTATCGTTGAATCCGGCCGCACCGACATTGAAGTCGTCGCCATCAACGATCTCGGTCCGGTCGAGACCAACGCCCATCTGCTGCGCTACGACTCGATCCACGGCCGTTTCCCTGCAACCGTAAAGGTCGAGGGTGACACGATCATCGTCGGCAACGGCAAGCCGATCAAGGTCACCGCGATCAAGGATCCGGCAACGCTTCCGCACCGCGAACTCGGCGTCGACATCGCGATGGAATGCACCGGCATCTTCACGGCGCGCGACAAGGCCGCCGCTCACCTGACGGCCGGCGCCAAGCGCGTCATCGTTTCGGCGCCTGCAGACGGTGCCGACCTGACCGTCGTTTTCGGCGTCAACCATGACCAGCTCACCAAGGAGCACATGGTCATCTCCAACGCCTCCTGCACCACCAACTGCCTGGTGCCGGTCGTGAAGGTTCTCGACGACGCCGTCGGCATCGACCACGGCTTCATGACGACCATCCACTCCTACACCGGCGACCAGCCGACGCTCGACACGATGCACAAGGACCTGTATCGCGCCCGCGCCGCCGCCCTCTCGATGATCCCGACCTCGACCGGCGCTGCCAAGGCCGTCGGCCTTGTTCTGCCGCATCTGAAGGGCAAGCTCGACGGCACGTCGATCCGCGTTCCGACCCCGAACGTTTCGGTCGTCGACTTCAAGTTCGTCGCCAAGAAGGCGACCAGCGTCGGCGAAATCAACGAAGCCATCCAGGCTGCTGCAAACGGCAAGCTGAAGGGCATCCTCGGCTACACCGACGAGCCGCTCGTCTCGCGTGACTTCAACCACGACAGCCACTCCTCGATCTTCGCAAGCGATCAGACTAAGGTCATGGAAGGTAACTTCGTCCGCGTCCTGTCCTGGTACGATAACGAGTGGGGCTTCTCCAGCCGCATGTCCGACACGGCCGTCGCTTTCGCCAAGCTCATCTGAGCGCTGTTAAAGCATCGACATACAGGCGGCCCGGGAAACCGGGCCGTTTTTTGTTGCATGCCGCAAACGAAACCAGTCTTCCCCCGGACTGGTATCTTTTCGTCCATGGCCGGGATGAGATCTGTTAGGATAGTTCACCTGGACATTCCACAATGCCCAGTTCCTCGCGCCGCATCGGCCACCGGTCAGGCGCGGAACGCCAATACCGTGCGGCAGCGCTGTCGCCAATATGAGAGAGATGGATGGATTATTTTACCGTAGAAATCGCCGGCCGCGCCGTTGCCAGCTTTCGCTCCGAAAACAGCGAGGATGCGACGCATTTCTTCGAGGCGGAAGACTTTCGCGACGACCTGACCATCCTGGAGTCCGAGGGCAAGCCCCTGTGGGACCGCAAGGCCGCGCTCAGCCTGCGCAAGGCGACCGCCGAAGAGGCAAGCGAAGTCGAGCATGCCTATGAATTCGACGACGACCCCGAAAGAACCATCGAGGACGAGTTCGTCGTTTTCCTCGTGCCGGTCGCGGATCTGACCGACGAGGGCGAGGATACCGACGACTGATACCGGCTTCGACCGCCACACCGAAGTGATGGCTTCGGTGTGGCGTTGCCGCCCGCAGCCATCGCTGGATGACGGATTGGCAATCCGCCGACCAAGCGTGATAGATTGAGAATATGCACAGCGCTGCACAATGGCTGAGATGATCCAAGTGGAGGCGATAAATGGCAGAGGCACAAAAACGCTCGTCCCCCACCACCCTCAAGCGGCGGCAGCGGTTTCACCCCAAGCGGGACGTCAGACCTGCCGTGCTGGCAAAGGCTAACCGTCTGGTCCTCTGGGTTGCCGCGTTGATCGGCCTGACGTTTCTCGCCATCATCATCCTTCCGGCAGTGTTGTGACAGCAGAGCAGCGGTCGACCGGCAGGAAAAATCCGTGCCTGTCTCTTTTGCCCTGCTCTCGCCTGATTTTCTTATACATTCTCTGTAGAGAATTTCTCCCGTAGCATTCCGTGGCGGTTGGCCGTCCGGCAGCCGTTCAGCAGCATGATGCAGCATCGCGACGAGGTTAAGCCGCAAGGCCTACCCTTCTCTGACGTTTTGCCGTTTACTGATGGACCGCCGCGCGTGAGGAGGGGTTGGATGAGGGCGGATCGGCCGGGTGGCCGTATTCGTGAAGCAGTCGATGGAAAGGGGTGGGCATGGAAGCGTTCTATATCGTGGTGCTGGTCTCGACGGCGCTCGTGCTTCTTGCCGCTTTTTCAAGCCTGCTCGCCTTCCGGTTCGGCGCGCCCCTCCTGCTGCTTTTCCTGATGATCGGCCTTGCCGCCGGTGTCGACGGCCTCGGCATCGAGTTCAGCAACAATTACCTCGCCTATATTCTCGGCTCCATTGCGCTCGCCGTCATCCTGTTCGATTCCGGTTTCGGCACGCCGATGCATGCCTTCCGGCTCGCGGCCGTGCCCTCGCTGGCGCTTGCCTCGATCGGCGTGCTGATTACCGCCTCGCTCTTTGCGTTCGCCGCCATGTGGCTCTTGAATTTCACCTGGCTGGAAGGTCTGCTGCTCGGCTCGATCGTCGCCTCGACGGACGCCGCCGCCGTCTTCTTCCTGCTGCGCATCGGCGGCATCAACATCCGCGACAAGGTGCGCTCGACGCTGGAGGTCGAATCCGGCACCAACGACCCGATGGCGATCTTCCTAACCATCGCCCTTGTCGAGGTGCTGGCGAGCGGCGAGCGTTACGCCGGCATCAATATCGGCATGCTCGCCATGTTCGTCCAGCAGATGGGCCTCGGCGTCATTCTCGGCCTGCTCGGCGGCATGATGATCGTGCTGATCGTCAGCAAGCTCGACACCGATCGCGGCCTGACGCCGATCTTTGTGCTGGCGCTCGCTCTCCTCGTCTTCTCCTTCACCGGCGCGGTCGGCGGCAGCGGCTTCCTCGCCGTCTATGTCGCCGGCATCTATGCCGGAAACCGCAAGATGCAGGCGATCGGCACCATCAAGCGCTTCCAGGACGGTATGACCTGGCTGGCGCAGATCATCATGTTCCTGGTGCTCGGCCTCCTCGCCACGCCGTCGCAATTCCCGGCGATCATCGTGCCGGCCATTCTGCTTGCCCTCTTCCTGATCTTCGTCGCCCGTCCCTTAGCGATCTGGCTGTCGCTGCTCCCTTTCGATTACACGCAGCAGGAAATCGGCTTCGTTGCCTGGGTCGGCCTGCGCGGCGCCGTCTCCATTCTGCTCGCCATCATGCCGATCCTCGGTGGCCTGGAAAACGGCCAGATCTATTTCAACACGGCCTTCATCATCGTGCTGGTCTCCCTGCTCGTCCAGGGCTGGACGATCAAACCCGTCGCCAAGAAGCTCGGCCTGATCATTCCGCCCCGCATCGGCGCGGTCGACAAGGTCGAGGTCGACCTGCCGGGTGCTGCCAACCACGAACTGCTCTCCTACCGCGTCATCAAGGATAGCCCGGTGCTGCGCGGCGAGCGCATTCCGCGCTGGGCCACACCTTCGCTCGTCATCCGCGACGGCAAATCGATGCGTTACCAATATGCCGGGCGACTGCGCGAGAACGATCTCGTCTATCTCTTCATCGTGCCGAGCTACTCCCGTCTGCTCGACCGGCTCTTCGCCAGCCGTGCGCCTGTCGATGAAGACGATGCCGAATTCTTCGGCGCCTTCGCGCTCTCGCCTGCCCGCCCCGCCGCCGATCTCGATGCCGCCTACGGTCCCGGCCTGCTCAACGAATCTGAAAAAGGCCTGACCATCGCCGAATTGATGCGGCAGCGCCTCGGCGGCAAGGCCGATTATGCCGACCGCGTCCGTCTCGGTTCGATCATCCTGATCGTCCGCGACCTCGACGAGCACGACCACGTCACCTCCGTCGGCATGTCGCTCGAAGCCGTCGAACCGGCGATCACGCTGCCGATCTTCATCAATCTCAAGGACATTATCGAGCGGATCCGCGACCGGCTGAAGGGGCGCCGGAGACGGGAAGCAGCAGCCTCCGAAGCCGCTCCGAAAACAGCGGCCGGACGCGACGAAGGCACACACGAAAACGGTCGCTGAACGCCTTGCGTCTCGAATGATCCTTGCTATGGTCGGCGCAATTTCCGCCAACCAAGACTGGATCTCCCCATGCCTTCCTTCAAGACCCTCGACGATCTTTCCGACATCCGCGGCAAGCGCGTTCTCGTCCGCGTCGATCTCAACGTCCCGGTCAAGGACGGCAAGGTCACCGATACGACGCGCATCGAGCGTGTGGCGCCGACGATCCTCGAACTGTCCGAAAAGGGCGCCAAGGTCATCCTGCTGGCCCATTTCGGCCGGCCGAAGGACGGCCCTTCGCCTGAACTGTCGCTGTCGCTGATCGCCCCTTCCGTCGAGGAAGTACTGGATCATGCCGTGTCGACCGCCTCCGACTGCATCGGCGAGGCCGCCGCCTCCGCCGTCGCCGCGATGAATGACGGCGATATCCTGCTTCTGGAAAACACCCGCTTCCACAAAGGCGAGGAAAAGAACGATCCCGACTTCACCAAGGCGCTTGCCGCCAACGGCGACATCTATGTCAATGACGCCTTCTCTGCCGCCCACCGCGCCCATGCCTCGACCGAGGGGCTTGCCCACCATCTGCCGGCCTATGCCGGCCGCACCATGCAGGCCGAGCTGGAAGCACTGGAAAAGGGTCTGGGTGATCCTGCCCGCCCGGTCGTCGCGATCGTCGGCGGCGCCAAGGTCTCGACCAAGATCGACCTGCTGATGAACCTGGTGAAAAAAGTCGATGCACTGGTCATCGGCGGCGGCATGGCCAATACCTTCATTGCCGCCCGCGGCACCAATGTCGGCAAGTCGCTCTGCGAGCATGATCTTGCCGAAACCGCCAGGCAGATCATGATCGAGGCCGCGACATCGGGCTGCGCCATCATCCTGCCGGAAGACGGCGTGATTGCCCGCGAGTTCAAGGCGGGTGCAGCCAATGAGACGGTCGATATCGACGCCATTCCCGCCGATGCCATGGTGCTCGATGTCGGCCCGAAATCCGTCCAGGCCATCAGCGCCTGGATCGAGCGCGCTTCGACCCTCGTCTGGAACGGCCCGCTCGGCGCCTTCGAGATCGAGCCCTTCGATGCCGCAACCGTCGGTGCCGCGAAATACGCAGCAGAGCGCACCATAGCCGGCAAGCTCACCTCCGTTGCCGGCGGCGGCGACACGGTTTCTGCGCTTAACCATGCCGGTGTTGCCGACGATTTCACCTATGTCTCCACGGCCGGCGGCGCTTTCCTGGAATGGATGGAAGGCAAGGAGCTTCCCGGCGTCGCCGTCCTCAACGCCGCTCGGTAACTGCCTCATGCATCGGCCTGACAATCGGGCCGATGCATCCGTTTAAAATGTTGCAGCGTCCGTTGCGCATGCAAAAGGCGCGCGGCGCTGCAAGCCCGATTTGACAGGTTTTACATGTGGATAGACCGCGGCGGCGAAGAGCTTTTCGCGGTCTTTTGCTCACGCGCTGGAAAAAATCCCATTTTTTCAAACGATTGAATTGATTTCAATCGTTTCAGTGACTTAGCCTTCCATTTTCCTCTCTATAAACTTCTGTTATCGCCGTCCTATATTCTAAACCGCCGATGTTTCATGCTGTGGAGAGAACGAGAATGAGCGAACGACTGGAAGACATTGCAGTGCAGATGGTTGCAGGCGGCCGGGGACTGCTTGCGGCAGATGAATCGACCTCCACCATCAAGAAGCGTTTCGACACGATCAACCTGGAATCGACCGAAAGCAGCCGCCGCGATTACCGCGAGATGCTCTTCCGCTCCGACGAGGCGATGAAGAAATATATCTCCGGCGTCATCCTGTTCGAAGAGACACTGTTCCAGAAGGCCGCCGACGGCACGCCTTTCGTCGATATCATCCGCGCTGCCGGTTCCATTCCCGGCATCAAGGTCGACACCGGCGCCAAGCCGATGGCCAAATATCCGGGCGAAACCATCACCGAGGGCCTCGATGGTCTCGGCGAGCGCCTTGCCAAGTATTATGACGCCGGCGCCCGCTTCGCCAAATGGCGCGGCGTCATCGCCATCTCCTCGTCGCTGCCGACCCGCGGCTCGGTCCGCGCCAACGCTCAGGCGCTTGCCCGCTATGCCGCCCTCTGCCAGGAGGCCAAGATCGTGCCGATCGTCGAGCCGGAATGCCTGATGGACGGCAAGCCGGGCGACCACAACATCGACCGCTGCGCCGAAGTGACCGAAGCCACGCTGCGCATCGTTTTTGAAGAACTGGCCGATGCCCGCGTCAGCCTCGAAGGCATGATCCTGAAGCCGAACATGGTCATCGACGGCAAGAATGCCCGCAAGGCCTCGGTCGCGGAAGTCGCCGAACGCACCGTCAAGGTGCTGAAGGCGACCGTTCCGTCCGCCGTTCCCGGCATCGCCTTCCTCTCCGGCGGCCAGACCACCGAAGAAGCAACCGCGCATCTGTCCGCCATCAATTCCACCGCCGACCTGCCCTGGCTCGTCACCTTCTCCTACGGCCGCGCCCTGCAGGACAGCGCACTCAAGGCCTGGAACGGCAAGCCTGAGAACGTCGCCGCCGGCCAGCGCGAATTCACCCACCGCGCCGAGATGAACAGCCTCGCCGCCAAGGGCAACTGGAAGAAGGACCTGGAAAAAGCCGCCTGATTTTTCAGGCAGCCTTCACTCAGATGAAAAAGGGGCGGCAACCCATCGTTGCCGCCCCTTCTTGCATTGTCACGGCGACAAGAAACCGGCTCGCCTCGCCGGAAGATCGTGATTATCCATAGCCGCACCCGCAACAGGAGCCGCCATGGACACCCTCTCCTACGTCACCGTCGATGTCTTCACCTCCACCCGCTTCGAGGGCAATCCGCTTGCCGTCATCGCCGATGCGCGGGGCCTGAGCGATGCGGCGATGCAGAGGATCGCCACCGAGTTCAACTATTCCGAAGTCACCTTCGTCCTGCCGCCGGAAAATCCTGAAAATTCCGCCCGCGTCCGCATCTTCACCCCGACGATGGAAGTGCCCTTCGCCGGCCATCCAAATGTCGGCACCGCCTATGTGCTCGGCCAGCAGGCGGAGATCTTCGGCAAGCCGGTCGGCGAGAAATTACGCTTCGAGGAAAAGGCCGGCATCGTCGAAGTCAGCCTGAAACGCAACGGCGCAAGGGTCGCGGCAACAGCCATCCGCGCACCGCAGCCGCTGACGGTCGGCGATACCATCGCCGAGGAAACCATCGCCCGCTGCATCTCGCTCGAACCTGGCGCCATCGTCACAACCAACCACGCCCCGGTCTTTGCCTCGGTCGGCCTGAATTTCGCCGTTGCCGAAGTGAGCGGGCTTGAAGCGCTCGCCGCCGCCCGCCCCAACCTTGCCGGCTTCCAGGCGGCTGCCGGCCGCCAGACGACGAGCGGCCATGACTTCTCGCTCTTCGTCTATGCCAGAACATCCGAAAACCCGTGGCATATTCGCGCCCGCATGTTCGCACCGCTCGACAACGTGCCCGAGGATCCGGCAACCGGCAGCGCTTCAGCGGCGCTTGGCGCCTATCTCGTCTCGCTTGCGCCTGATGCGGATATGAACGTCCGCATCACCGTTGAACAGGGCGTCGAAATGGGCCGGCGCAGCATCATCGCCCTCGATGTCGTGAAGTCCAATGGCATCGTTACAGATGTCATCATCTCTGGAAGCTGCGTTGCCGTCATGCGCGGGGAAATCATCCTCCAGGACTGACGATCGCAGGTCGACGACAGGCCTACATCAGGAAATCGCGCAACAGCAGATCCAGCGCCCAGATCCCGAAAGCGATCAGCGCGATCTTCCAGAAATCCGTCCGCCGCCTGAGGCCGGGGAGCCCGAGCGGCTTGATCAGCTGTATCGCCATGGCAAGGATGAGCAGCAAGGCTATCAGCTTTGTCATGCTTTATTTTTTCCATTTTTCGGAATGTCACAGGACGGACATTTTTCCGCGCCAACACAGGTGCTTCGCACGCCGTAAAGACATTCCGGGGCACAATCAATCATCTTGAGGCTGGGCTGACGCAGGTCATGCCTTATGTCCATTCCAAAATCACTGAGACCGAGTCTGGGGAAATGAAGAGAAACCTTCTGTCCGTCGCCGCGCTGCTGTTTGGCACGCTCTTCCTTTTCATGGGCAACGGCCTGCAGGGCATCCTGCTTCCCGTGCGCGGCAATCTCGAAGGCTACGCCACGACGACGCTCGGCCTGCTCGGCACCTCATGGGCCGGGGGCTTCGTTATCGGCTGCCTGGTGGCGCCGAAACTGGTGCGCCGCGTCGGCCATGTCAGAGCCTTCTCCGGCTTCATCTCGATCATCGCCATCATCGCCCTGGTGAGCGGCATCATCATCCATCCGGTCTGGTGGGTGGTTCTGCGCGCCGTTACCGGCTTCTCCACGGCCGGCACCTCGATGATCATCGAAAGCTGGCTGAACGAGCGCGCCAGCAACGAGAGCCGCGGCGCGATCTTCTCGCTCTATATCGGCATCACGCTGCTCGGCGTCGTCGGCGGCCAGATGATGATCCCGCTCGAGGACGTGCGCACGCCGGTGCTGTTCATGATCTGCGGCATTTTCTACTGCATCGCCATGCTGCCGACGACGCTTTCGACCGCCGCTTCGCCGCAACCGCTGAAGGCTGTCCGCCTCGACCTGCCGGCGCTCTATCGCAATTCGCCGGTCTCCTGCCTCGGCATCCTGCTCGTCGGCATCGCCAACGGCGCCTATGGCACGCTCGGCGCCGTCTTCGGCGCCGGCGCCGGCCTCTCCGACACCAGCATCGCCATCATGATGAGCGCCACCATCTTCGCCGGCGCCATGATGCAGCTGCCGGCCGGCCGGCTTTCCGATCGTATCGACCGGCGCTATGTGCTCGCCGCCATGTCCAGCGTCGCCGCCCTTGCCGGCTTGCTGATCTTCATACTCCACCCGACGTCACCAGCCTTGCTGATCGGGCTCGTTGTCCTTTACGGCGCGGTCGCCAATACGCTCTATCCGATCGCCGTCGCCCACGCGAACGACTTCGCGGCATCGGAGGATTTCGTCAAGGTCTCCGGTGGCCTGCTGCTGCTCTACGGCATCGGCACGGTGATCGGCCCGACGATCGGCGGCCCCGTGATGTCGGTGATCACCCCGCATGCACTTTTCCTCGTCACCGCCATCGCCCACGTGCTGATCACCGTTTACGCTATCATCCGGAGCCGCATCCGTGCGGCCGTCCCGGCCAGCGACCGCGACGCCTATACGACGATCCCGACCGGCACCTCGCCGATGCTGACACCGCAAAGCATGTCGCTTGCCGATCGCGGCGCCGGCAAACCGGCGGAAGCCGGCAAGTCTCCCGAAAGCGGCGATCCTGCTGTAAAGTTCGGCTAATGCATGTCGCCCGGAACTGCGCAGCGGTTCCGGGATAACGACCTGCATAAAAGCAAAGGACTAAAGGATGAATTTAGCCCGGATCGGCCTAAATTCCGATTCCGTAACTTTCGGCATGATGCTCCAGGCAGCAATGGAGGAGAACCCATGAGCTTCATCGATGACGACCGGCCGCAGAAGAAGACCGCCCACGAGATCGGCGCCGATCTCTCCATGCTTTCGGTGGACGAGTTGAAGGCGCGGGTGGATTTGCTGAAGGCGGAGATCGCCCGCCTCGAAGCCGAGGCCACCCGCAAGGCCTCCGGCCGGCAGGCGGCGGAAAGTTTCTTCCGCTCGTGATCCGATAATTCCCAAAAAACAAGGCTATAGGCGGATAAATGAGCCCGCCTCAAGTCTTAGTTCGGCACAATGTTAATAAAATATTAAGCTTTATAAGATATTACTGTACTCATCCGGATTTTCTCTGGATCTCAGACAGTTTTCCAAGCGGTGAATTGGTCTGATTTTTCTCCCTGTTTTACCTTGAGAGCCGCTTTTGCGGCTCTTCTTTTTCCTTGTGCCCGGCGCTTCTCCACGAAACTGTGGAGATTAACCCTTTCTTAAGAAACGGCTTGCGCATTTGGGCTAATGATACCATCTTAAAGTCATAAAGACCGGGCTTGGAAACTTTTCCGTCGGTGCCCGCGTTACCTGAACATATGTAGCTGCGTGCAACAGGGACTATTGCGATGTCGGAAGTTGGATTGAACACGATCAGTTTTGCAGGTCGCGCCGCTGCATCCTCGCAGTTCAAGGCACTTTATGCGGAAGGCATGTCGCTGGTCGAAGAGACCGCCGCCTATCTCGACGGCCAGGGCCGCGCCGCTTCCAAGGTTCTGCCGCGGATGGCCTCGGTTCTCTACGCCGCGGAATCGATGCGTCTCACCACTCGTCTCATGCAGATGGCCTCCTGGCTGCTGCTGCAGCGCGCGGTCAACAATGGCGAAATGTCCCGTGACCAGGTGCTGGCCGAGAAGAACAAGGTTCGCCTCGACGGCTTCAACGTCGACCGCGCCGCGCCCGGCTGGGGCGACCTGCCGGAATCCTTCCGCGACCTCGTCGAGCGCTCGCTGCGTCTGCAGAACCGCATCGCCTTGCTCGACCGCGAGATCTACCGCCCGTCCGAAGCCGTGATCGTTCACGACAACCAGAACAGCGTCCAGGCCCAGCTTTCCCTGCTGCAGACCGCCTTCGGCAACAACTGACCAGATCTGCGGGAATTCCATACAAACCGGCCGCGTCCGACGCGGCCGGTTTTTCTTTGCCTGAAAACGCCCCTTCCCGACCACGCAAAAAAGCCCGGCAAAACCGGGCTCTTTTCGAATTCCGTCGAGCAGAAGGGATTAGAGGCCGAGGCCGCCAAAACGCTTGTTGAACTTGGAAACGCGGCCGCCGCGGTCCATGAGCTGCTGGTTGCCGCCGGTCCAGGCCGGGTGCGACTTGGAATCGATTTCGAGGTTCATGACAGCGCCTTCCGAACCCCAGGTCGAGCGGGTTTCGTATTCGGTGCCATCGGTCATGACCACCTTGATCATGTGATAGTCGGGATGGATGCCTGCCTTCATAACAATCTTCCTGCGATACCGGAGTTCAATTTGCCGCATGCAGTTGCGGCCACCGAACCGATTGAATAAATGAAGCCGCAGTCGTGATGGCTACGGCTTCCCATTAGGATGGCGTGCCTATACATGAAGGGCGCCTAGATAACAAGAGCCAACAGGCCGCATTGCGCGGGTCCTGAGGGTGATCGGAGACGATTTGGCAGAGCAGGCACGGGCAGAGGAAAACAAAAGGCGGTCGCTACGGCCGCTCGGCAGGCTGACGCCCTACGTCATGCGTTATCGCGGCCTGGTGGCCGGTGCGCTGACGTCGCTGGCGCTTGCCGCCATCACCTCGCTGGCGCTGCCGCTCGCCGTGCGTCGCATGATCGACCACGGCTTCACCCAGTCCGACGGCCGCTTCATCAACAGCTACTTCGCCATGCTGATGATCATGGCCGTCGTGCTCGCGGTCGCAAGCGCACTGCGCTATTATTTCGTCATCACCATCGGCGAGCGCATTGTCGCCGATCTTCGCCGCGATGTCTTTGCTCATGTGACGCGGCTGTCGCCCTCCTTCTTCGACGTCAACCAGTCCGGCGAGATCGTCTCGCGCCTGACCGCCGATACGACGCAGATCAAATCCGCCGTCGGCGCCACGGCCTCGGTGGCGCTCAGAAACCTCATCCTCTGTATCGGCGCGATGGGTATGATGATCGTCACCTCGCCGAAGCTTTCGAGTCTCGTCATCGGGGCGATCCCGTTGATCGTCTTCCCGCTCGTCGCCTTCGGCCGCTCGGTGCGCAAGCGCTCCCGCGCCGCCCAGGATACGCTCGCCAATGCCTCAGCCTTCGCCAACGAGACGATCGCCGCAACCCGCACCGTCCAGGCCTTCAACGGCGAGGACGCCGCAGCGACACGTTACGGCAGCGCCGTCGAATCTGCCTATGAAGCGGCCCGCGCCGCCATCCGTTCGCGCGCGCTGCTGACCGGTATCGCCATCACGCTGATCTTCGGAAGCGTCGTCGCCGTGCTCTGGGTCGGCGCCCACAGCGTGCTTGCCGGCACGCTTTCGGCCGGCACGCTCGGCCAGTTCCTGCTCTATGCGGTCATCTCCGCCGGTTCGCTGGGCGCGCTGTCGGAGGTCTGGGGCGAACTCTCGCAGGCCGCCGGTGCCGCCGACCGGCTGACCGAGCTTCTCGATGAAGTCTCGCCGATCGCAGCCCCCGCCCATCCGCAGGCTCTTCCTTCGCCCAGCCTTGGCCGTGTCGAATTTTCCGACGTGCATTTCGCCTATCCGTCGCGCCCCGGCAAATCGGCGCTGCATGGCTTGAGCTTCACCATTGCGCCTGGCGAGACCGTTGCCATCGTCGGCCCTTCCGGCGCCGGCAAGAGCACCGTCTTTTCGCTGCTGCTGCGCTTCTACGATCCGCAGCAGGGCAGCGTGACGATCGATGGTGTCGACGCGCAGCTGACAACCCCCGACGAACTTCGCCGGCGCATTGCCATCGTGCCGCAGGATGTCACCATCTTTGCCGCCTCGATCCATGACAACATCGCCTTCGGCCGTCCCGGAGCCTCGCGTGACGAAATCCGCGCCGCAGCCCTTGCCGCCCAGGCCGACGAATTCATCACCCGGCTGGATCAGGGTTATGAGACCGAGGTCGGCGAACGCGGCATTACGCTCTCCGGCGGCCAGCGCCAACGCATCGCCATCGCTCGTGCCATCCTGAAGAACGCGCCCGTGCTGCTGCTCGACGAGGCGACGTCGGCGCTCGACGCCGAAAGCGAGACGCTGGTGCAAAAGGCGCTCGACGGCCTTGTCGACGGCCGCACCACGCTCGTCATCGCCCATCGCCTGGCAACCGTGTTGAAGGCCGACCGCATCCTGGTGATGGATCAGGGCCGCGTCGTCGAAGAAGGCACCCATCAGAGCCTGATCCGCCACGGCGGCATCTATGCACGATTGGCGCGGCTGCAATTCGACGCCGCCAACGAGGATGTGCTCGCCGCAGCGAAATAGGCGGCCATCCGCTTCTCCGCGACTAAAGTCTGACCTCTCACGCGCCAGCCCAAGGTTGTCATTCGCCTCTCCTGCCCTACCCTCTTCATGCCCCGGGGTGGGGATATCGCTGTTGAAATTTTTGGGAGGAGATTAGGAATGGCGCCTTTCGATATGACGCGACGTGCGGGTCTTGCGCTCGGCTTCGGTGTGCTTGCGGCCTTTGCATCAGGCGCATCAGCCGCTGCTGCCGATTTTCCGGATCGCGCGGTCACCATGGTCGTGCCCTTCGCGGCCGGTGGCTCGACCGATGTCGTTGCGCGCATCGTCGCCCAGAAGATGTCGGAGGATCTCGGCCAGCAGGTGATCGTCCAGAACGTCGCCGGCGCCGGCGGCAATCTCGGCGCCGATAATGTCGCCCGCGCCGAACCCGATGGCTACACCATTCTGATGGGCACGGTTGCGACCCACGCGCTCAATCCGCTGATCCTCAAATCGATCCCCTATGATCCCGAGAAGGATTTCGCGCCGGTCTCGCTGCTTGTCGTCGTCCCGAACGTGCTGGTCGTCAATCCGGAATTGCCGGCAAAGACCGTGCAGGAACTGATCGCGCTGCTGAAGGCCGAGCCCGACAAATACAGCTATGCCTCGTCTGGCAACGGCACGCCACTGCACCTGTCCGGCGAACTGTTCAAGTCCATGGCAGGCGTCAGCATGCAGCATATTCCCTTCAAGGGCGCCGGCCCGGCCTTGAACGACGTCATCGGCAATCAGGTGCCGATCATGTTCGACAACCTGCCCTCGTCATCGAGCCATATCAAGGCCGGCACTTTGCGGGCGCTGGCGGTGACCACGGCCGCGCGCGCGCCCTCCTTCCCCGATGTGCCGACGGTCGCCGAGTCAGGCATACCGGGTTACGAGACCTATACCTGGAATGCGCTTTTCGCCCCGGCCAAGACGCCGAACGAAGTGGTGATGCGTCTCAACGCCTCGGCCAACAAAGCGCTTAAAGACCCGGCCGTTGCCGAACGGATGAAAGAATTCAGCGCCACCATCGTCGGCTCGACGCCGGATGAACTCGCCGCCCATGTCAAGGCCGAGCTCGCCAAATGGGGACCGGTGGTCAAGGGTGCGAACATCCAGATGGAATGACGTCGGCGCAGCAGGCGCCTTCGCTCGCCTTCCGATGGAAACAGTGACAATTGGACGCCGATCGGCCAATTCTAATTAAGGTAGTGGAAAAGCTCGCCATTTTGATCTAGCCTCCCTGATGCTGATGGTTGCAATTCAGCGTTTCGGGAGACATCCATGTATAAATTCGAAGTTTATAAGGATAAATCAGGCGAGTTCCGCTTCCGCTTCAAGGCATCGAACGGGGAAGCCATGTTCTCGTCCGAGGGCTACAAGGCGAAGGCGTCCGCCATGAGTGCGATCGAATCGATCAAGAAGAACACGCCCGGTGCCGACGTCGTCGATCAGACGAAGGCCGAATCCTGATCAGATAGGCAGCGGCGGCTTGAATGCCGCCCCTGCCTTTTCGCGCGCCCTGAGCAGCGCCGGTACCCTTGAGCCCGCCCGGCATGGTTGCTTGGCATTTTCGGCGACATTTTTCTTTTTCGCATTTTTTTGAAAGCCATGTCGAAACGACCCGTTGCCGCGCCTCATTGTATCGGAACGGCGGAACCGTTCTGCCGGGCCTGACAGCTTTCGGGAGATCAGCCCCCGATATCGGATGCCCGGATCAACGCCACAACGCGATCAGGAGTTTTCCATGCAATATGCTCTTATCATTCGTGAAGCCGCCGAGGATTTCGCCAACCGCAGCGATCCCGCCTATCGCGACGGCTGGGTCGCCTACAGCAAGGCGCTTGCCCAGGCGGGGATCATGACCGGCGGGGCCGGGCTGACGGCTCCGGAGACCGGTACGATCGTGCGCCGCAAAGGCGAGGATCACGACGTTCAGGACGGCCCCTATCCGGAAGGCAAGGAACAGCTCGGCGGTTTCTATCTGATCGAAGTCCCCGACATGGACACCGCGCTCGAGTGGGCAACACGCGTTCCGATCTCCGACAGGGGTTCGGTCGAGGTGCGTCCGCGCCTGCAGATGTGAGGCGGTGATGCCGCCCGATGCCGGACGCGCCGCCGAACAGGTGGCGCGTCAGTCCTACGGCAAACTGATCGCCTTTCTCGCCGCCCGCTCGCGTGACGTGCCGGCGGCGGAAGACGCATTGTCGGAAGCGCTGGCTTCGGCCCTTCGCGTCTGGCCGGAGCGCGGCGTTCCCGACAAGCCGGAAGCCTGGCTGCTGGTGGCCGCACGCCGCAACCTGATGCAGGCCGCCCGCCACCGCACCGTCGCGGCCAATGCGCAGACGACGATAACCGTCGCCTTCGAGGAGGCGGAGGAACGCATGAACGAGGCCGGCAAAGCCGTCTTTCCCGATGAGCGGCTGAAGCTGCTTTTCGCCTGCACCCATCCCGCCATCGACAGCTCGGTGCATACCGCGCTGATGCTGCAGACCGTTCTCGGCATCGAGGCGAAAACCATCGCACGGGCCTTCGTCGTTTCGCCGGAGGCGATGAGCCAGCGGCTGGTGCGGGCCAAGGTGAAGATCCGCGATGCCGGCATTCCCTTCGCCGTTCCCCCTCGTCCCGCCCTGCCGGAGCGGCTCGCTGCCGTACTTTCGGCGATCTACGCCGCCTACGGTCTCGGATGGGACGGTCTCGACGGCGAGGAAGAGCGCCATTCGCTTGCCGGCGAGGCAATCTGGCTCGGCCGCGCGCTTCTGGCGGTACTGCCCGATGAACCGGAAGCGATCGGCCTGCTGTCGCTGATGCTTCACTGCGAGGCTCGCCGCAGCGCCCGGCGTGACCGCAATGGCCGATATGTGCCGCTCGACGAGCAGGATACGGCTGCCTGGAACGCGATCATGATCGCCGAGGCGGATGCGCTGCTGCGCAAGGCCGGAAGTTTTAACCGTTTTGGTCCCTTTCAGTGCCAGGCTGCGATCCAATCCGTGCATGCGGCGCGCCGGCTTTCGGGAACGACCGATTGGCAGGCGCTGACAACGCTCTACGCGGCGCTGGTGACGATGAAACCCACGCTCGGCGCACGCGTCGCCGAAGCAGCGGTGATCGGCAGGGCCCTCAGCGCCGCCGCCGGCCTGGAGCGGCTCGACAGGCTCGATCCACGCGATACCGCGGCCTATCAGCCCTATTGGGCTGTGCGTGCCTTTCTTCTGGCGCGCGCCGGCGACCATGCAGCAGCAGCCGACGCCTACATGACGGCGATCGGCCTCAGCGACAGCCCCGCCGTGCGCGATTTTCTCGCCGACCGGCTGAAGGAAGCGCGGCAAGCCGCGGCGGGCTGATTATTTCTCGGTCAGCTTCAGCTCGATGCGGCGGTTGGTGGCGCGTGCATCCGGCGTTTCGCCGGGCGCGATCGGCTGGAACTCGCCGAAGCCGGCGGCAACCAGCCGGTCGGCAGGCACGCCCTGCCCGATCAGGAACTTGACGACCGAAATCGCACGCGCCGAGGAGAGCTCCCAATTGTCGCGGTAGCGGCCCGTCCCGGCCAGCGGCACATTGTCGGTATGGCCGTCGACACGCAGCACCCAGTTGATTTCCGGCGGAATTTCCTTGGCGAGATCGAGAAGAGCGGCGGCGAGTTTGCCCATCTCGGTCTGTCCCTCCGGATTGAGATCGGCGCCGCCCGAGGGAAACAGCACTTCCGATTGGAAGACGAACCGGTCGCCGACGATGCGGATATTCTCGCGGTCGGAAAGGATCTCGCGTAGGCGGCCGAAGAAGTCGGAACGGTAGCGGTTCAACTCCTGCACGCGCGCGGCGAGCGCAACGTTGAGGCGGCTGCCGAGATCGGCGATCTTGGTCTGCGAGACCCGGTCTTTCTCCTCCGAAGCTTGAAGGGCTGCTTCGACGGCGGCGATCTGGCTGCGAAGTGCTGCAATCTGCTGGTTCAGCAGTTCGACTTGGCTCAGCGCCCGCTCGCTGACCTGCTTTTGCTCGTCAAGCTCCTGCGTCATCGCGCCGATCCGCTTCTGCGCGGCGTCCTGGCCGCCGGACCCGGCATTCAGCAGCGCCTGCAGCCGCGAACGATCGCCCTCGGCACTGGCAAGCGAGGCCTGCAGATTGGCGACCGAATCCTGGAGGTCCTGATTGCTGCCCTTTTCCAACGCGAGAAGCTGCGTCAACTCGTTGATCTGGCTGTTGAGGCGACTGAGCACCTCATCGCGTCCGGTGATCTCGCGGCTGAGGATGAACTGCCCGACGACGAAGACCGTCAGCAGGAACATGATCGAGATGAGCAGCGTCGACAGCGCGTCAACGAAGCCCGGCCAATAATCCACCGTACGTTCTCGGCGCCGGTTGCGGGCAAGAGCCATGGCTTACTTGCCCTCGCTCTTTTCTGCCTGGCTGGCGCGGTCACGCACGCGCTCGCTCCGGTCGCCGGCGCGCTCCTGAACGCCGATGCGTTCGGCCAGCCGATCGAGCGTGCGGCGCATCGCCTTGGCCTCGTCCTGTTGCGCCTCGATCCAGTCGCGCAACATCTGCTGCTCGTTGCGCATGTTCTTGACCAGACCCTGAATGCCTTCGGCAAGGCTCGCCATGGCGGCGACCGAGCGCTGGCTGCCGGCGCCCCCCTCCTCGGAGACCTTGCGCAGATAATCGGAGAGCGCACGCATATCGTCCGAGGAAGCGCCGGCAACGGCGTCGAGGGCCGGCGCCAGGTCGGAGCCGACATCGGTGACCGAGGAGAGCCAGTTTTCCAGCTCCATGTAAAAGCGGTTCTGCGCGCGGCCGGCCTGAAGATCGAGGAAGCCGAGAATGAGCGAGCCGGAAAGGCCGAGCAGCGAGGAGGAGAAGGCCTGGCCCATGCCCGAAAGCGGCGTGGAAAGCCCTTCCTTCAGCGCCGCCAGCACATCCCCCGTGCCGTTCGAGCCGGCATCGAGCGACTGAATGACCATGCTGATCGAACCGATCGTGCCGATCAGGCCCCAGAAGGTGCCGAGCAGGCCGAGGAAAACCAGAAGGCCGATCAGGTAGCGCGAGACATCCCGCGATTCGTCGAGGCGGGTGGCGATGGAATCGAGGATCGAGCGCAGCGCCGTCGTCGATAGCGCCACCGAGGACTTGCGGCTGCCGATCAGCGCCCGCATCGGCGCGAGCAGCCGCGGATTGCGATTGACCTTGTCGGCGCTGCCGGCGGCGCGGAACGAATTGAACCAGCGCACTTCGGGGCGAAGCGCCAGCACATGGTTGAAAACAAGAATGATTCCGACTGCGAGAACACCGACGATCAGGCCGTTGAGGCCCGGATTGTGCATGAAAGCGGTCTGCGTCTGCCGGAAGAGGATGGCGGCGATAAAACCGACGATGACGAGGAAAAGCAGCATCGTCCAGAGGAAGGGCATGGGGCTCGAAAGCCTGTAGGCATAACCGCTGGCCGTCTTTTCGGTGGAGCCGATCTCCGCCACATTCACATTTTCCATAGGGTCCGCTGCCTCCGGAGTCATTGCTGGCGGAGACTAGAGCAACATTGTGCCGAATTGAAGTATGCCGAGGCGAAAACCGTGACTTTACAACAGCCGGATTTTCGTCCGCTCACTTGGCGGGAATTGGCCGCTTGACGACTTCGATCAGCGCCTTGTGGATGGCTTCGTTGCCGGCGACGATCGCGCCGCTCTCCAGAATGGCCGTCCCGCCGTCCCAATCGGTGGCAAATCCGCCGGCTTCGCGGATGAGCAGGATGCCGGCCGCCATGTCCCACGGCGCAAGCTCGGCTTCCCAGAAACCATCGAAACGCCCGGCCGCGACATAGGCGAGATCGAGCGTCGGCGATCCCAAGCGGCGGATGCCCGCCACTTCGCCCATCACGTGGCGAAGCTCGACCAGGAACTTGCCGTGATTGCGCTTGCCGAGCGCCGGCACGCCGCAGCCGATGACGCAATCCGACAGCGCGCGACGTGCGGCGACGCGCAGGCGCCGGTCGTTGAGGAAGGCGCCGCCGCCGCGCTCGGCGGTATAGAGTTCGTCGGTCGCCGGATTGAAGATGACGGCGGCGACGATCTCGCCATTGCGTTCGAGCGCGATCGAGACGGCGAAGGCCGGGATGCCGTGCAGGAAGTTCGTGGTGCCGTCAAGCGGATCGACGATCCAGCGATGCGCGCCGTCCGTGCCCTTGATCTCCTCGCTTTCCTCGCCGAGGAAGCCATAGGTCGGACGCGCCTTGAGCAGTTCTTCCCTGACGATCTTCTCGGCCTTGCGGTCGGCGGTGGAAACAAAGTCGCCCGGTCCCTTCACCGAAACCTGCAGGTTCTGCACTTCACCGAAATCACGCCCCAGCGATTTTCCTGCCTTGAGGGCAGCCTGAACCATGACATTGAGAAGAGCTGAACGGGCCATCGGCGCATTTCCTTGGGACTGATACGGGGTGCGCGCTGCCAGGGGCGGGAAGTGTCCCTGAACTTGCATGACAGGCAGCGCTGCAAAGATTGGCGGCCTCAAGACCACAAAATCAGGGAAATTTCAAGGGCCGGCGCGCATAGCTGCCATCCTGTGCAGGAAACCGGGATTGATACTGGACTATCGGACAATCAGTCTCAGAATTTCTGCTGCGCCATCAGCACTTCGCGGGCGATCTGATCGAGCGGCAGGATACGGTCGACCCCGCCCTTGGCGATCGCCTCTTTCGGCATGCCGAAAACGACCGAACTCGCCTCGTCCTGCGCCACCGTATAGGCGCCCACCTCATGCATTTCCAGCATGCCGCGCGCACCATCATCACCCATGCCGGTCATGATGATCCCCATGGCGTTCGAGCCGGCCGAGCGCGCCGCCGAACGAAAGAGCACGTCGACGGAAGGCCGGTGCCGCGATACCAGCGGCCCGGTCTTTACGCTCACATAATAGCGCGCACCCTGGCGTTCGAGCAGCATATGCTTGTCGCCTGGCGCGATCAGCACGTGGCCGCGCAGCACGGGATCGCCGTCGACGGCTTCCTTGACCTCGACCTCGCAGAGACCGTTCAGCCGTTTGGCGAAGGCGGCGGTGAATTTTTCCGGCATATGCTGGACAATCACCATGCCGGGCGCATTTGCCGGCAGCTCCTCCAGAAACTCGCGCAGCGCTTCGGTGCCGCCGGTGGAGGCGCCGACGCAGACGACCATTTCCGTCGTCTTCGCCATAGCCCGCCCCGTCGGCGGCGGCAGCATCGCATCCGCCGTCAGCTTTTTGGTCGGCCCGTCGGCCGAAGCCGAGCGGATGGTTCCGGCAGCGCGGCGGACGGTGGTAAGCCGAGCATGCGAGGCGCTCTTGACGATTTCGCGAATGCGTATCGCATCATCCGAAAGACTGTCGGCGGCCCCGATCTTCGACTTCAAAATGACGTCGACAGCGCCGGCCTCCAGCGCCTGGATCAGCGTTTCCGAACCGGCTTCCGTCAGCGACGAGCACATCACGACAGGGATCGGCCGCTGCGCCATCAGTTTGCGCAGGAAAGTGATGCCATCCATGCGCGGCATCTCGACATCGAGCGTGATGACGTCGGGGATTTCTTCCAGCAGCTTGCGCGCCGCCACGAAGGGGTCGGACGCCACCGCCATGATCTCGATATCGGGATCCTGCTCCAGCACATGCGTCAGTGTCTGACGGATGCTCGCGGAATCGTCGATGATGAGAACGCGGATTTTCTTAGCCATGAAGCCTCTAAATGCGCTGAAACACCGTGTTCGAGACCTGCTTCAACGGCAGATCGAAACCGGTGATCGATTCGGAATGGCCGATGAACATGTACCCTCCCTTCGCCAGGCAATCGCAGAGGCGGTTGAGCACGCCGGCCTGAGTCTGCTTGTCGAAGTAGATCAGCACATTGCGGCAGAAGATGACGTGCATCGGCTCGCCGATCGGGTATTTCTCGTCCATCAGGTTCATGCGGGCAAAGCCGATCCTGCTGCGCAGTTTCGGCGTGATGCGCACCTCCCGCCGATCCGGCTGCTTGGCCGTCAGCACGTATTTGCGCTGCAGGTCGCGCGGCACCGGCGCGATGAGATCTTCCGGGTAGATGCCCCGGCGGGCCGTCTGCAGCACGTCGGTGGAAAGATCGGTCGCCAGCACGCTGTAGGAGACGTCGTTACGGCCTTCGGTAAACTCCGCCAGCACCATCGCCATCGTATAGGGTTCGGCGCCGGTCGAGCAGGCCGAACTCCAGGTACGAATGGTGCGGACGCCGCTGCCGGCGATCGCCGGCAAGGCCACGCTCTGCATATAGTCGAAATGTTTGGCTTCGCGGAAGAAGTCGGTCTTGTTGGTCGTCACCACGTCGATCAGGTAGACGGTTTCCTGGGCAAGGCCATCCTGATTGAACAGGAAGTCGCAATAATCGTCGAAGGTCGCATGATTGGTTGCCCGAAGGCGGCGCCTCAGCCGCCCCTCGAGCATCGTCAGCTTGGCCGGGGGCATCTTGATGCCGCTATAGTCGTAGATGAACCGGGCAAGCTTGTCGAAATTGCGCTTGCTGATCCGGTCGCCCGGCAATTGGGTTTCCACCGCTGCTGCCATACTCATGAAACGCAATACTCCGAGTGACGCGGCGGTCAGGCCGCCGATTGCAGTGCAGAGGCGTCCTCGCGCGACAGCAGCCGCGCGAGATCGATGATGACGACAAAGCCGTTTTCACGGCGAACGACGCCGGCGATATAGTCCGAACGCCAGCGCACACCGATATCGGGCGCCGCCTCGATCTGGTCACGCCGAAACGGCGTGACCTCGAAGACGCGGTCGGCAACGAGGCCGAGAGTGAGAAGCCGGCTTTCCATCGGCACGTCGAGGACGAGCACCCGCGTATGCGGTGTCGGCTCGGTCTTCGTCATGCCGAGCTTCAATCGAAGATCGATCGTCGGCACGCCCTGCCCGCGCACATCGCGCAGGCCGAGCAGATAGTCGGGACCATTCGGAATCTTGAAAGCTTCCGCATAGTCGAGGATTTCCCGGACGACCTCGACCGGCACGGCGAAAATCTCCTCGCCGAGGCTGAAGGTCACGAATTGCGCTTCCAGAGATGTTGGAGCCATGATCAGGCGCTTTCCTTAAATTCGACGTCCCTATCATCGGGACCGCCCATGGAGAGATCGAGAGCGAAGCCCTTTGCCCGCGCTTGCTGACCAGCAACGCTGTTGGCGGCGAGCTTCCTGCCGCCGAGGCTGCGGCCGGCGACGGGCGCCGAGCTGCGGACCGTTACCCTGGCTGCCGGCATGCGGGATTGGCGATCGCCTGCCGTATCGACCTTGAAGAAGGCGATCGACGTCTGCAGTTCTTCCGCTTGGCTCGCGAGCTCTTCCGATGTCGCAGACATTTGCTCGGAGGCGCCTGCATTTTGCTGCGTTACCCGATCGAGCTGCTGGATCGCTTCGTTGATCTGGCCGGCACCGATATCCTGTTCTCGGCAGGCGGCGCTGATCTCCGAAACCAGCTCGGCCGTTTTACGGATATCGGGCACCAGCCGGCCGAGCATGTCGCCCGCGTCCTGGGCGGCCTTGACCGTGTCGCCAGACATCGAGCTGATTTCGGCGGCAGCCGATTGGCTGCGTTCGGCAAGCTTGCGTACCTCGGAGGCGACGACCGCAAAACCCTTGCCGTGCTCGCCGGCACGCGCCGCCTCGACGGCGGCGTTGAGCGCCAGCAGGTCGGTCTGGCGGGCGATTTCCTGGACGATGCCGATCTTCTCGGCGATGGTCCGCATCGCCTGCACGGCGCGCGACACCGCTTCGCCGCTCATCTCCGCATCCTTGGCCGACTGGCGGGCGATCTTTTCCGTCTGCGCCGCATTGTCGGCATTCTGCTTGATGTTGGCGGCCATCTCCTCCATCGATGCGGAGGCCTCTTCGGCGGAAGCCGCCTGTTCGCTGGCGCCCTGCGATACCTGTTCCGAGCTTGCCGAAAGTTCCTGGCTGCCGGCCGAAACATTTTCGGCGGCCACGATCGCATCGGCGACGACGCCGCGCAGGCGTTCGACCATCTGCTCGAGCGCAATGCCGAGCGTATCCTTCTCCGAAAGCGGCTTCGGAGACACCGTCAGGTCACCGCCGGCGATCCGCGCGGCGATGTCAGCGGTGACGCGAAGGTTATCAGTCATCGTGTTTATCATGTTGACCAGATCCTTGATCTCATCGTTGCTCTTGATCTCGACCTTCTGGTTCAGGTCGCCGATGGCAACAGCGCTGGCGACGTTCATGATCTTGCGCAGGCCGCTGTTGACGCCGAGCGCGATCCACAGCGCAGCCGCAAAAGCGATGACGGAAGCCCCGATTGCGATGCCGATCAACATGGTCTTCGTCGAACTATAAAGAACGTCGGTGTCGTTATCGGCTTGCGCCATCGACTTCTGCTGAAGCGCGACGAGTCTTCCAAAAACATCCTCCATTTCCACGACGAGGGCGCGAACCTCCCCCGAGGAAAGCGCCACGGCACCTGCCCTGTCGCCGCTCTCCTGCGCGGAAGCAACTTTGTTGGAGCCTTCGTCGAAGCGCTTGGCAAGTTCGACCAGCCTGTCCCAATTGGGCTTGCCCTCGGCGGTTGCGAGCTGCAGGCCACTCGTTACGAGGGTAAGCATTTCATCCACGCTTTTCGCCGAATTCTGATAGTCCTTCCTGGCGATTTCGGGATCCATTTCCAGAAGGGCGTTCTTCTGCCAGCGGACGGCGTTGAGCTCGGCCGTCTTCGCTTCCAAGGCCAGTTCCAGCCTTTTTGCAGGACCGGAAACAAGGTCGCCGACAGCGTCGTTCAGCGAGCTGAGGCTGATAATTCCGTAAACCGCGCTGCCCACCAGCAATAATATGACAAAGCCGAATGCGGCTGCGAGCTTAAGTTTGATCGTAATACGCATCTCAATATTCCTCTCAGAGAGCGAAGCAATAAATGTGGACCGGGGGGCGCGGCATCATGCAGCAAAAGAAATTCCGGCAGGCAGGACAGGCCGCCAAAAATCGGCGGACTTTTATTTCCGGCGCCCGGCGAACACCAGGAGCCTACGCCGCGGGCCATGCTAGCCGGCCCACGACAGCTGCGAAGGGGAGCAGCTAAGCGTTCCCCAAGGGAGCGCTCACGCGCTCTCCCGAAACTCGTCATCAACGGTGTCGGGACCGCCCATCGACATATCGAGGGCAAATCCCTTCACGCGGGCCTGCTGGCCGGCGACCGTATTGGCCGGCGCCTTGCCGCCCGTTTTGCGCGGTGTGGCTTGGACCCGGCTGCGAGCAGTGACTTTTGCGGCCGGCGCGCGCTCGCGCTGCCCACTCGTCGTGTCGACCTTGAAGAAGGCGATCGAGGTCTGCAGTTCCTCGGCCTGGCTCGCAAGTTCTTCCGAGGTCGCAGACATCTGCTCGGAAGCGCCAGCATTCTGCTGCGTCACCTTGTCGAGCTGCTGGATCGCTTCGTTGATCTGCGCAGCCCCGATATCCTGTTCGCGGCAGGCGGCACTGATCTCGGAAACCAGCTCAGCCGTCTTGCGGATATCGGGCACCAGCCGGCCAAGCATCTCGCCCGCTTCCTGGGCCGCCGTCACGGTATCGCTCGACATGGCGCTGATTTCGGCGGCGGCCGACTGGCTGCGTTCGGCAAGCTTGCGCACCTCGGAGGCCACGACCGCAAAGCCCTTGCCGTGTTCACCGGCACGCGCCGCTTCCACAGCGGCATTGAGAGCCAGCAGATCGGTCTGGCGGGCGATCTCCTGGACGATGCCGATCTTCTGGGCGATCGTGCGCATGGCATCGACGGCCCGGGAAACGGCCTCGCCGCTGGCTTCCGCATCCTTTGCCGACTGGCGAGCAATCTTTTCCGTCTGGGCCGCATTATCGGCATTCTGCTTGATGTTCGACGCCATCTCTTCCATCGAGGCAGAAGCTTCTTCGGCGGAAGCCGCCTGTTCGGTAGCGCCCTGCGATACCTGCTCGGAGCTTGCTGAAAGCTCCTGGCTGCCGGAAGAGACATTTTCCGCCGCTGAGATCGCATCGGCAACGACGCCGCGCAGGCGCTCGACCATCTGCTCCAGGGCGAGGCCAAGCGCATCCTTGTCGGAGAGTGGCTTCGGGGACACCGTCAGGTCGCCGTTTGCGATCTGATCGGCGATGCCGGCGGTGGTTCTAAGGTTGGAGATCATGCTCTGCATGGCGATGCCGAGCGCATCTTTGTCCGAAAGCGGCTTTGCATCGGTGCTGAGGTCACCCATTGCGATCTGGTCGGCAAGGGCCGCCGTGGCGCGCAGATTGGTGGTCATGGCGTTCACCGTATCGATAAGATCCTTGATCTCGTCGTTGGTCTTGACATCGACTTTCTGGTTGAGGTCACCGATTGCGACGGCGTTTGCGACCATCGTGATCTTTCGCAGACCATTGTTGATACCAAGGGTAATCCACAAGGCGGCGCCGAGCGCGATGAGCACTGCAATGCCGGAAGCACTGCCGAGGATCAGCTTGGTCGAGCCATAGAGCTCAGTGTTTGAAGCAGCGGTCGCCTTCATTCCTTTGCGCTGGATTTCGACGAGAGCCGCGATTGCAGTGCCCATATCGTCGGTCATTGTTCTCAGGTCACCCAGTGAAAGGGCCAGCGCGCCGGCTTGGTCACCTTTTGCGTCAAGTTGCTGCAGTTCGGCGGATCTTTCGCGGAACTTCGCGCCGATCGTCTGCAACTTCTCCCAATATGGCTTCCCCTCCGGCAAGGCGATGGCAAGACCGCTGTCGACGGCGCCGAACATCTCCTGCAGGTATTGGTCGGCGTCCCTATAGAAACCGGCAGCAGTTTCGGGATCGGTGGAGAGAAGTGCGTTCTTCTGGGAACGAATGGCGTTGACTTCGGCAACATTGGCGGTCAGTGCCAGCTCCAGACGACGGACTGAGCCGTTGATCATCTGGCCGCTTGCATCATTCAAAGTCCCGAGACTCATGCTTCCGTAGACGGCGATGCCGATCAGCAGCAGCGTCATGATGCCGAAGGCAAGGCCCAGTTTGAGTTTGATGGTGAAACGCATGTGATACCCCCGATTTGCGGTCAAAACGAATGGAGAGAGACATGTCCCCCTGGCGGGACGTCGAGCTTGGAAGGATGTGTCTGAAAGGGGACAAGCGACTTCATTCGCTTCCCGGTGGCCGACATCTATCGATCGCAGCACCAACGCCTACACGCGTTGGGGGATATTCCCGCCTCGGGTCGCTGGGGCAACCCGAGGATCACATTGGCGAAAGCGCTATGCGCTCTCCCTGAAGTCGTCATCGCCGGCGTCTGGACCGCCCATCGACATGTCGAGGGCAAAGCCCTTGAGACGCTGCTGCTGAGCCGAAACCGTCTGGCCGCGGCCCTGTCCGTAGGCTTGCGGAGCGGGCTTGCGGGCAGAGGCAGGGGACTGGAGACCCTTGGGCGAAGCTTTTGGCTGCACCTTGCGGGCGTCGGGCCGCACGCTGCCCGCCGTATCGACCTTGAAGAAGGCGATCGAGGTCTGCAGTTCCTCCGCCTGGCTCGCGAGTTCTTCCGAGGTCGCAGACATCTGCTCGGAAGCGCCGGCATTCTGCTGCGTCACCTTGTCCAGCTGCTGGATCGCTTCGTTGATCTGCGAGGCGCCGATATCCTGTTCGCGGCAGGCCGCACTGATCTCGGAGACCAGCTCGGCCGTCTTGCGGATATCGGGCACCAGCCGGCCGAGCATGTCGCCGGCATCGGCTGCAGCCTTGACCGTATCGCTCGACATCGAGCTGATTTCGGCGGCGGCCGACTGGCTGCGTTCGGCAAGCTTGCGCACTTCCGAAGCGACGACCGCAAAACCCTTGCCGTGTTCGCCGGCACGCGCCGCCTCGACGGCGGCATTGAGCGCCAGCAGATCGGTCTGGCGGGCGATTTCCTGGACGATGCTGATCTTCTGGGCGATCGTGCGCATGGCGTCGACAGCGCGTGTCACCGCCTCACCGCTCATCTCGGCATCCTTGGCCGACTGGCGGGCGATCTTTTCCGTCTGCGCGGCATTATCGGCATTCTGCTTGATGTTGGCGGCCATTTGCTCCATCGAAGCGGAGGCCTCTTCAGCCGAAGCGGCCTGTTCGGTGGCGCCCTGCGACACCTGTTCCGAACTTGCCGAAAGCTGCTGGCTGCCGGAAGAGACGTTGTCGGCAGCCGACAAGGCGTCGGCGACGACACCGCGCAGGCGTTCGATCATCGTGTTGACGTTGCCCAGAAGCGCGCCGATTTCATCGTGGCTGGTGATATCGGCCATCTTCGTCAGATCGCCTTCCGACACTTCGCGCACCACATTGTTGGCGCGGTTGAGGCCCTTGCTGATCGAGTTGGCAATCCAGAAGGCGGTGACGGCGGCGATCAGCAGAGCTGCGGCGGCCACCGCAACCATCGTCGTGCGTGTCGTCATATATTGCGCTTCGGCACCGTCGTCGGCAGCCTTCATGCGCTGCTTTTCAAGGGTCAGGATTTCGCTGAGCGTTGCGTCGATGTCGTTGGCAGCAGCCCGCGCCGTGGTAACGGAAATCGTATTCGCGCCTTCGGCATTGCCGGCTTTCACATAGTCGCGGATCTGATCGTCGGCTGCATTGAACGTCTTGGAAAGCTCGGCGATGCGCGCCCAGCGCGCCTTGCCCTCTTCCGTTGCCAGCGCGAGCACCTGGCCGAAAGCGTCGGCGAAGTCCTTGCGGGCCTGATCGCCCTTTGCGATCGAACCGGCCGTCTCATCCGCGGTCCGGGCGGTGAGCAGGTTCTTCTGCTGGCGGATGGCCTCGAGCTGGGCAATGTTGATCTGCTGCGCGAGATCGAGACGGGCTGCCGGGCCGGAGAGAAGTCTATCGATCGTGTCGTTCAGCGATCCAAGGCTGAGGACACCGTAGGCGGCGGTACCCACCAGCATCAGAATGATAAAGGTGAACGCCGTCACCAGTTTCGTCTTTATTGTCATTCGCATCGTCAAACCCCCAAGTTTGAATTCATCCGGCCTCAACTGGCGGCTCCCGCCGCCTTATGCCTCGATGAAAAAATGGCCTGGAGATTCGGGAGAATGATGAACTCCCCGCCCCTCTTCACCAGGCAGTTGATGTAGTCGGCGCGCCAGCGCATGCCGATGCTCGGCGGCGCCTCGCTCGCGGATTTTGCAAGTGTCGTCACCTCGTTCACCTTGTCGGTCCTGAGCCCGACGAGCGTCTGCTCGCCCTGCAGATCGATCTCGATGACGATGATGCGGCTATCGATCGTCGCCTCCGCTGCCTCCATCCCGAAGGCAAGACGCAGATCGGCGAGCGGAATGACTTTGCCGCGGAAGTTGATAACGCTGGCGACGAAGGGCTGGCTTCCCGGCACTGCGGTCTCCGGAAGCAGGTCCAGGATTTCCTGGACGATGACCGCTTCCAGCGCGAAGGTCTCGCCGTTGAGATCGAAGGTCAGCACCTCGACTTCCTCGGCATAGCTCCAATGATTGTCAAATCGTTCGGCTGTCGCTGCTGTTGCGCTCATCCTGCTACCCGCAATTGCGCCTCCTGTTGCTGACCCGCGGCAACTAGGTGCCCGACGTCGAGAATGAGAGCGACGCTGCCGTCGCCGAGAATGGTCGCGCCCGAGAAGGTCGCGACGTCGTTATGCAGTTTCGACATCGACTTGATGACCGTCTGGTGGTCGCCGATGATCTGGTCGACGACGAGGCCGACGCGCTCCGTGCCTGTGGAGATGACGACGACCTTCTGGTGGACGTCGGGTTTGGTGCCGGTGCGGAAGAGGTCGCGCAGGCGCAGGAACGGCACCAGGCTGTCGCGCAGCGAGATGAAGCTGCGGCCGCGCGAGCGAAGATCTTCCTCGAGCGAAAGTTCGAGGCATTCCTCGACCGCCGAGAGCGGGATGACGTAACGGCCGGAACCGACACGCACCAGCAGGCCGTCGATGATGGCAAGCGTCAGCGGGATGCGCAGCGACACTTCCGAGCCCTGTCCCGGCACGCTGACGATGTCGATCGCGCCGCGAAGCGCTTCGACCGTCTTCTTGACCACGTCCATACCGACGCCGCGGCCGGACAGGTTGGTGATTGCCGCGGCCGTCGAGAAGCCGGGAGCGAAGATCAACTGCAGCAGCTCGGGATCGGACAGTGGCTGGCCGGGGTGGATAAGGCCGGAGGATTCCGCCTTGGCGCGAACCCGTTCGCGATTGATGCCGCGGCCGTCGTCCTTGATCGAGATGATCACCTCGCCACCGGCCTGACGGGCCGAAAGCGTCACCGTGCCGGCTTGGGTCTTGCCGGCGGCAAGGCGGTCGGCAGGCATTTCGAGGCCATGATCGATCGAATTGCGCACCAGATGCACCAGCGGATCGGCCAGCCGCTCGATGACCGTCTTGTCGACTTCGGTGCTCTCGCCCTCCGTCACCAGCTCGATCACCTTGCCGGTTTCGCGGGCGAGATCGTGGACGAGGCGGCGGAAACGGGAGAACAGGGTTGCGACCGGCACCATGCGCAGCACCATCATCGTGTCGCGCAATTCACCGGACAGGCGTTCGATTTCTTCCGAGACGGAGCGCAGCGCGATATCGGCGCTGGCGCTGGCAAGCTGGCTGAGACGCGACTGCGCGATGACGAGCTCGCCGACGCGGTCCATCAGCTCATCGAGACGCTCGGCCGGAACGCGGACATTCTCGGCCGCCTTCGCCTGGCTGACGGCGGCAGGCGGCTCGCGCCTCGCCGGCACCGCCTCGACGGGACGCAACTCGGGAACAGCCGCAGAGACCGCGGCGACGGGGAGAGGTGCTGTCTTTTGCTCAATCGGAGCAACATTTACCGTCGCCGGCCCGTCGATCTCCTCGACGCTGAGTTCCATATCGTCGAGCACGAAGATAAAGACGTCGTCGATCGCTGAGCGGCCCTGCTCGCTGGCCAACATCACGTCCCAGGAAATATGGAGTTCCGTCGGCATGAGCTCGCCAAGAGGCGGAATGGCCGAAGTGTTGGCGCGCACGGTGCATTCGCCGAGATCGCGCAGCTCGTCCAGCAGGCCGAGCGGGTTGGTGCCGTTGGCCATCGAGTTGGCCGGCAGGCTGAAACGGATGCGCCAGCTGTTTTTCTTCTTCGCCGACACTTCACGCACGACCGCGGGGGCGGCAAGAGCGGCCGGTGCGGCAGCCGGCGCCGCCGGCTTGCCGCCGACGGCCGTCTGCAACTGCGCCAGAAGCTTGCTGCCGGTATCGCCGTGATCGGCGTCCGGCTGGTCGACGAGGGCGCGCATATGGTCCTGGGCGGCAAGCACGGCGGCGACGAGTTCGCTGGTCGCGGCGACCTCGCCCTTCCGTACGCGGTCGAAGGCGGTTTCGCAATGATGGGTGAACGCGGCGAGCGCCTCGAAACCGAACATCGCGCCGGAGCCCTTGAGCGTGTGAAGCCCGCGGAACACGGCGTCGACGAGATCCTTGTTGTCGAGCTGGTGAGTGAGGTCGAGAAGACCCGCCTCGATCGCGTCAAGGCATTCGGCAGCCTCCATGCGGAACACGGCAACGGGATCGAGCGTGCTCATCGTCCGAGAACCTTCTTCACGATCTTCACGAGATGTTCGGGATCGAACGGCTTGGTCAGCCAACCCGTCGCGCCGGCGGCCTTGGCGCGCGCCTTGAGATCCGCATCCGATTCCGTCGTCAGGAAGATGATCGGGACGCCGGCCTGCCCCGGCAGTTTCCGCAGCTCCTCGATCATCGTCAGGCCGTCCATGACCGGCATATTGAGATCGGTCACGATCAGATCGAAGCGGCCACCCTTGGCCGTCGCCAGGCCTTCGGCCCCGTCGGCGGCTTCGGTGACGCTGTAACCGGCATTGCTCAGCGTGACCTTGGTGGTCAGGCGGATGCTGGCGGAATCGTCGACAGTCAGGATATTTGCAATCATAACTTTACCTCTTTATGCAACCAGAAATTTTCGTCTTCTTCATCGAAGGATTCAATGAAACCTGCGCGTTCAAGTACCTTGAGCACCGAGCCGCGAGCAGGCATAGAAAGTTTGAACGTTTTCCCGTCAGCTTTTGCTTGGCGGCGCGCTGACTCTATGAGCTGAATGAAACTCAGATCGGCTTCCGCACTTTCGGAAATGCTAACTACGATTGTATCGTTGCTATCAAATTCATCGATAAATTTTGAATATAGTTCGGACGCGGAGCGAATACTCAGCACGTCAGGCAAATTTATAGATTCGTAATATTGTTTAGGAGTGTCCAACGCAGCCTCCCCGGCCAGAGAAATACTTGACGGCCCTAAAAGGACTCTCACGGCAGCGTTAATGCGGGGTAAACAGCGGTTGTAGGAAACTGCCGTATAACGAGTCTTGAGACTCCGAATTCTCATCCGGAATAAGTTGTATTTTTTTCTCCAAATTTAGAAACAAATAAAATAAAAGCAGTGGGTTAAGCAATATTACCCGGCCACGAGGCTGGGGTGGCGCGCCATCCACATCTTTCGTTAATCACAACGCTGACGAGTCCGGCGCGTTTACCGGACGTTTCCATCCTGCCCGTAAAACGAGAGTCGAATATGCCTGTGTTTAAGAAAAGGGATAAATGTTGGCACACGCTCTGGTATCGCCGACCGCTGCAGCCTACACATCCGGACGGGACATCGGCCGGACCCTGGAATCCGCCCGCAGCCGGGTCGAGGAGCGTTTTCTCGAAGGCGGCACGGTCCTGCTTTCGGTGATGGATGTTCTCAACCGTCTGTTGAATTCTCTTGAGAGTGTCACCGCAGCGCTCGACAATGGGGAGTCGAGCGATACCGGCGCCGATCTCCGTGCCACCGTGGAGAGCCTGACGGCGCTGCCGGTCACTGAGGAAAACCGCCAGCAGGCGCTCGTCTCGCTGGCGCAGACCGGCAGGGAACTGCGCAAGCATGTCTCCGACATGCAGGAGACGATGCGTTATCTCAGAACCTTCGCCGTCACCGTGAAGATCACCGGCGCCGGCCTTGCCGAATTCGCCGGCTTCGCACAGGAGATCCTGGAGCGAATCTATTCCGGCACCGATGAAGTCAACCGTTTCGCCACCCATCTCGACAGCCTCGACAAGGAGGTCAAACTCGCCGCCTCCTTCGGCGCCAGCGTCTCCAAGGGTTACGCCGATACCGTTCCGGCCGTTGCCGCCGCCCTGCGCGCCGATGCCGCCAAGATCGCCGAACACCGTAAGCATCTCGGCATCGTCGCCCGCGAGGTCGGCGCGATTGCCCGCGGCGTCCAGAGCAAGGTCGCCTCGACGCTGTCTGCGCTGCAGATCGGCGACATTACCCGCCAGCGCATCGAGCATGTGCAGGCCACCCTTTCGCTGCTTGAGGAATTCTTTGCCGGCGAGGAGGGCGCGAAGCTCGATGCCGGCGCGCGCAAGCGCCTGCAGAATGTCATCCACCATCTCACAGCAGCGCAGATGAGCGACATGTGTGCCAATTTCCAGCGGGATTCGGAGAATGTCGTCAAGACGATCGCCAGTTTCGACCACGACATGCGGGAGATCCTCAAGCTGCGCGACCAGATGAGCGGTGCGAGCGGCGAAGCCGGCGGCAATTTCATGCGCGCGCTGGAATCCAGCGTTTCGGCCGCCCACGAAATCGTCCAGCAGGTCGACACGGCAAGCCGCCAGGCCGACCAGGTGAGCCAGTCGACGATCGGCACGGCTGCCAAGCTCTCCGAAGCGATCGCCAACATCCGCGCCGTCAAGACCGACATTCACTATATGGCTTTGAACACCAACCTACGCTGCAGCCGCCTCGGCGAGGAAGGCAGATCGATCAACGTCGTCACCGCCGAGCTGCGCATCTTCGCCGGCAAGCTCGACGAATCTGCCGACGCCATCGTCACCGGCCTGCCGGCACTCGAAGCCGCGGCCGGGCGCGTCACCCCCGCCGCCGATGTCGGGACCGGCGGTCTGGGAGAAAGCCTGACATCGGCCGTCGGTAACATCCGCACCGCAGCCAATACGATGGAAAATGAGCTGAAGGTGCTCGCCGAGAACGGCCGCGAGGTCGCCACCAAGATCAGCCTGCTGATCGGCAAGCTCGATTTCCAGCGCGATCTCGGCGAAGTCTTTGCCCGCTGCGCCGATCTGCTCGAAAGCGCCGCCGGCACCGAGGTCGCCGATATCTCCGATCTTACTGATGCGATCGCTCCGCTCGACCGCAAGATCTTCAAACACTATACGATGGTCCAGGAGCGCAGCATTCACCGCGACATCATCCCGGCCTGCGAAGACAGCATCCCGGCGCCCGCCGAGACCGTCAAAGCCGAAAACGACGAGGATCTTTTCGCCGACGCGCTGTTTTAAAATCGTTCTCGGTTGGGACCCGCAAAGGACGCCGTAATTTATCGCCGCCGGAACTTGTTGGCGGCCTCGATCGCCGCCTTCTGCTGATCGTCCTCGATGCCGAGATAGAAATCCTCGAGCGACGGATCGGCGAGCCCCGCCCGGCGCGACAGGACGTACCACTTCGCCGCCTCGACCGGGTTGGGCGCCGTGCCGATGGCATTGATATAAAGGTGGGCGAGCTTGTTCTGAGCGACGACATTGCCGCCATTGGCGGCAAGCTTCAGCCATTCGAAGCCCTTGACGTAATCCTTCGACCCGCCGACGCCGTTGACGAGCCAGATGCCGAGATCGAGCTGGGCCGTGTCGAAACCGGCGCGCGCCGCACGTGCCATCCACTCGCGGGCGAGCTGCTTCTTTTCCTCAGGCAAGTCCTTCAGCGTCGCATAGATCTGCGCCACGGCATATTGCGAATCGGCAATGCCCTGCTCGGCCGATTTCTCGTAGAATGGCAGCGCGAGCTTCAGTCCCGTATCGCCGGGATGATCGGCGATGACAAGCTGCGCCCAGTTGAATTCCGCCGAAGGATTGCCGGCCTCGGCCGCCTTGCGCATGTAGTCGTCGGCCTTGACCTTGTCGCGCGGCACACCCTGGCCTTCCATCAGGATCAGCGCATATTTGAACATTGCCGCCGCATCGCCGCCTTCGGCCGCCTTGCCGTACCAGAAGGCGGCGTTCTTGACGTCCTTCTTGACACCAAGCCCCTGCGAGAGGATTTCGCCGATCAGCGTCTGCGCCGCTGCATCGCCGAGTTGAGCGCGCGGCAGCGCCTTGTCCATTGCCGTCAGGTAATAACCGCGCTGGAAGGCGCCGTAAGCCTCGTCGACAGGTCCCTTGTAATCCTTCTCCGGCGGCAGGTCCGGCAGCTTCGCACCCATGCGGTCGAACACGCCGACACCATCGGAGGGCCGCACACCCGGAGCGGAAGGCCGGTCGGTGCGGAAGGTCGAGGCCGGGGCCGAGCCCGGCTGGCTGATGACGCTGTCGGTGGCCTGCGCCAAGACGACAGCCGGTCCGGCCGCAACGAAGGCGGCCATGCTGGCAAGGATAAATTTCAACGGGCGGGCGGTGGGGATCGGCATGAGCGCGATTTCAATCCTCAAACCGTGGCGCTTTTTCGTCAAGCAAAGCGTTGACTTCGGCGACGATAGACGGCGCCCGGTTGGGCTCGCCGAAGACAGCCAGCCGCAGCGCCACGAATTCCGCTCCGGTCTCGGCGACGGCAAGCGCAGAGGCCGGATCGGTACCGCCCATGACGATGCAGGGAATCTCGATCATCGAGGCCCACCATTCGCCGAGCGCAAGGTTCTTCGGATGTGCCTCCGGCTTGATATCGCCGTCGAGCTTGCCGAAGAAAATATAGTCCGGCCTGGCTTCGCCGATCTCAAGCGCGTTGTGCCGGTCGGCTGCGTTGCCGCCGCCGACGATCAGCTTCGGCGCATGTTTTTCGATCGCTTCCGAAAGTGCCTCGGCATTGCCGGAAAGGTGCAGGCCGTCGGCCTTTGCCCGTCCCGCCACGCGGCTGTCGCCTGCAATCAAGGCGGCCGCCCCGGCATCCTGGATCAGCGGCACTAGCTTCTCCGCATGTTTCTGGAAGGTACCGTCGTCAAGCCCGTATTGCGGCACGATCACCGAGGCGACATCGCCGCCCTTCAGCGCGTCGGCAACGATCCTTGCCTGTTCATCGGCATCGGCAATATCGGGTACGATGAGCACAAGGCGGCAGCGGTTTTCCGGTTCGGTCATCAGGTCTTTCCGTTTCCTCGCGAATTCCCCGTTGAGAGGAGGGATCCGCACTCGTTTTGTGTGAGTAGTTCCGTTAGACGAGGCTTGCAAGAGGAGGACGTCGAAAGCATGCCGCAGGATTTATCATTCTACTATGCCGCCGTGCCCGCGGTTCTGCTGGTGGGCCTCGCGAAGGGCGGTATGGGCGACGCTTTGTCGCTGATCGGCCTTCCCTTCCTCGCTCTCGTCGTCTCGCCGGTCGAGGCGGCGGCCATCTTGCTGCCGATCCTGGTCTTTATGGACATGATCTCGCTCGTCATCTGGCGCCAGCACGGCGACTGGGCAACGCTGAAGATCATGCTGCCGGGCGCAGTCTTCGGCATCGCGCTGGGCTGGGCGACCTCGGCGCTCGTTCCGGGCAACATGCTGCGCATTGTCATCGGCGCTGTGACCATCCTCTTCTGCCTGCGCTATTTCTGGAACAATTATGGCCCGGGCGCCGGCAAGATCGTCCCGCCGCGCGGCCAGCGGCCGGTTGCCGCCGGCCTTTGGGGTACATTTTCCGGCTACGGCAGTTTCGTCGCCCATGCGGGAGGCGCACCTTTTCAGATCTATGCCCTGCCGCTCAAGCTGCAGCCACGCGAATATACCGGTACCAGCGTGCGCTTCTTCGCGATCCTCAACGCCATCAAGCTCATTCCCTATTTCGCACTCGGCCAGCTCGACACCCAGAATCTGGCGACCTCCGCAACACTCCTGCCCTTCGCCCCGCTCGCCACCCTTGCCGGCGCCTGGTGTGTGCGCCGCATGAAGCCGGCAATCTTCTATCCGTTCATGTATGCGATGGCCCTGATCGCCGCCTTCCTGATCGTGCGCGAGGGTCTTGGCTGGTAAGGGCGGCCGTGCTGAGTAATTCCTTCAATCGGAACCGAGCTAATGCAGCAATGCTAAGTGTAACCATTCTTGGCGCGTCTGAAAGACTGCAACGCCGTAGTACGCTGCAATGCACAATTTCCTTGCTGGAACGGCCGGTTTGACGTAGCTTTCCCGCTATGTCGAACACGGACCCCTTCTCTGCGATTGCCGATCCGAACCGGCGTTTTCTGCTGGAGGAATTGCGTCGTGCGCCGCGGACCGTCAACGAACTCGCCGAGGGCCTGCCGATCAGCCGCCCCGCCGTGTCGCAGCACCTGAAGGCGCTGCTCGACAGCAACCTCGTCTCGGTGACCTCGGAAGGCACGAAACGCATCTACACGGTCAACAACCGCGGTTTCGACAAGCTCAATCTATGGCTGGATCAGTTCTGGGCTTGAAGCAGGCTCACAATTACAGCCCCGCCCCTCATATGGATGTGACTTGAAGCGCGACACTCGCAAAAGCGCCAGCCGCGATGCCGCTGGCATCGGGCTGGCGCAATTCTGGTGTAAAATCACCGGGTCTTGCTGATTTCAGGCGGAATGGATGGATTTACCTTTTCTTTCGCAAGATGATCGACCGGCGACCCTTGGGAAGATCAGTGGACGGATGACTTGAGACGCATGATCTCGTCCTTGATGCGCAGCTTGCGGCGCTTGCATTCGGCAATTTCCGTATCGGAGATAGAGGGAGCTGTTCTGAGCGCGTGCAGCTCCTCTTCAAGAGCGACATGCTTTTTCTGGAGTGATTCAAGATGAGCTTGAACTGTCATTTGACCCTTCCTTCCTCTTACCCTCCCCGGCCAACATCGTCGGGGATCAAGGTGTCAACGCGGCGGACTGTGACATATTTTTGAAGGCTTGTCGAAGGCCAAAAGATGAAGACTGGATGGCAATTTCATGATCAAGACTAACTAGCCGTTACCCGTATTTGGTGATAGGAGCTTGCGGAAATCATCGGCAGATCGGACAAGGTCCGGGGACGATAACGGGGAATGCATATGGCCGATCAGGAACAGGCGGAAATCAGGCTCACCGTGGCGCGGCTGCGCCAGGAGCACGAGGATTTCGACGCCGCGATCAACGCCATGATCCAGATCGGGTGCGATGCTCTGCGGATCCAGCGCATGAAGAAGAAGAAGCTCGTCATCAAGGACAGGCTTTCGAAGCTGGAAGATCAGATCATCCCTGACATCATCGCCTGAGGGGGATAGCGACAAATGATGACAGACCGACCGTCCGTCGCCATCATCATGGGCAGCCAGTCCGACTGGGAGACCATGAAGAACGCCGCCGACACGCTGGAGGCGCTGGAAATCCCTTATGATGCGCGCATCATTTCGGCGCACCGCACACCCGACCGGCTGGTCAATTTTGCCAAGGGTGCACGGGCCGAGGGCTTCAAGGTCATCATCGCCGGCGCCGGCGGCGCCGCCCACCTGCCTGGAATGGCCGCATCGATGACGCCGCTGCCGGTTTTCGGCGTGCCGGTCCAGTCCAAAACCATGTCCGGCCAGGACAGCCTTCTTTCCATCGTGCAGATGCCAGCCGGCATTCCTGTCGGCACGCTCGCCATCGGCAAGGCCGGCGCGGTCAACGCCGCCCTTCTCGCCGCCGCCGTGCTTGCCCTTTCCGACGAAGAAGTCGCCGACCGGCTCGACGAGTGGCGCGAGCGCCAGAGTGCTGCCGTCGCCGAATACCCGATGGACGACCTATGACGGCAAGAACGATCGGTATCATCGGCGGCGGCCAGCTCGGCCGCATGCTGGCCATTGCCGCTGCCAGGCTGAATTTTCGCACGGTCATTCTCGAGCCGCAGGCCGACTGCCCGGCCGCCCAGCTCGCCAACCGGCAGATCACCGCCGCCTATGACGATCCGGCGGCCCTGGCCGAACTCGCCGATGTCTGCGATGTCGTCACTTACGAATTCGAGAACGTGCCCGTCTCAGCCGCCGAGGCGCTTTCGGCAAGCATTCCCGTCTATCCGCCGCCGAAGGCGCTGGAGGCCGCCCAGGACCGCCTGGTCGAAAAGCGCTTCCTGAATGATTGCGGCATATCAACCGCCCGCTTCCATGCGATCGACAGCCAGGCCGATCTTGAGGCGGCACTCCGGGATTTCGGCGGCCAGGGCGTGCTGAAGACGCGCCGTCTCGGTTATGACGGCAAGGGCCAGAGGGTTTTCCGTTCAGCCGCCGACAGCGCTGATGGCGCCTATGCCGCGCTCGGCGCCGTGCCGCTGATCCTCGAAAGTTTCGTCGCCTTCGAACGCGAGGTCTCGATCATCGCCGCCCGCGCCACGGACGGCACGGTCGTCTGCTTCGATCCCGCCGAGAATGTCCATCGCAACGGCATCCTTCACACCTCAACGGTTCCGGCGGCGATCTCGCCGGCGACGGCGGACGCCGCGCGCCGATCGGCCGAAAAGATCCTTGCAGCATTGAACTATGTCGGCGTCATCGGCATCGAATTCTTCGTGCTTGCCGATGGCGGCCTGATTGCCAACGAGATGGCGCCGCGTGTCCACAATTCCGGCCACTGGACGGAGGCCGCCTGCGTCGTCAGCCAGTTCGAGCAGCATATCCGCGCCGTCACAGGCCTGCCGATCGGCAATGCCGAGCGGCATTCCGACTGCGTCATGCAGAACCTGATCGGCGACGATATCCTGGCCGTTCCCGACTGGCTGCAACGCCCCGATACCCTGGTTCATCTCTACGGCAAGACGGAATGGCGTCCCGGCCGCAAGATGGGCCATGTCACCACCTTGACGCCGAAATCGCCGGTTTTGGCCTGAGAAAACACAGCTTCGCCTTGGGAAAAACACCGTCATGCGGTTGACACGGAAAAGGTGACGGGGTATCTGCTCCCCCACCTAAACAGCGCGCCCGATGGCGCGCTTTTGATTGTTAAAGATACGGGCGAATGTGAATTCCCCCATAGAGATCGCGGATCAGAAAAATGAAGATCAAGAATTCGCTCAAGTCGCTCAAGGCTCGCCACCGTGACAACCGTCTGGTTCGCCGCAAGGGTCGCATCTACATCATCAACAAGCTGAACCCGCGCTTCAAGGCCCGTCAGGGCTGATTTCGCGCACCCGGATCGCTTCGCCCGCGCAGTTTGCGCCGGCAGATATCCGGTGGGTCGCTGCGGTGATCACGTCAAATTTGTTTGATCTTCGGCGTTGGCGGGCTAATATGTCCGCCATGCGCTTTTTTGCTTTGACGTCAGCGGCGCTGCCGCTCGCCCTCATCTTCTTCACAGCCTCCTTTCCCGCCACGGCCGCGGAAAAGGACGTTATTGTCGAGCAGGCGGATGTCACCAATTCGCCGAAACAACACCTCGACCAGCTCTTCAGCCAGCTGAAACGCGAGCGCGACCCCGACAAAGCCAGCGGCATCGCCAATGAGATCCGCATGGAATGGAACGATTCCGGCAGTGCCACCATCAATCTGCTGATGCAGTGGGCCGACAAGGCGATCGAGGAAAAGCGCAATCCCGCCGCCCTCGATTTCCTTGACGAGGCGATCGCGCTGAAACCCGATTATGCCGAAAGCTGGAACCGCCGCGCGACTCTGAACTTCGTCATGGGCAATTATCGCAAGTCGATGTCCGATATCGAACGGGTGCTCGATCTCGAGCCGCGCCATTTCGGCGCGCTCTCCGGCATGGCGGCGATCCTCAGCAATTCCGGCAACGACCAGCTGACCTTGAAGGCCTGGGAGCGTTTTCTTGACATCTACCCCGCCGAACGCACCGCGCAGGAACAGGTCAACACGCTTGCGGAAAAACTCGCCGGAAACCGCACCTGATCCTCGGGCGTCGATCTTGACCTCCGGCCAAGCCGCGCAATTTAGAACTTTAAACGAGAAACGACGCCGCGCGTCCGCTCTCGGCAAAACCGCCGCAACTATCGCCCGTTAAGATCATGCTTGCAGAAGTTTCCGCTCTTCTCGCCCCGCTCGCCGCCGCCATCGGCTACTCCTCCTACAAGGCGCGGCAGTTCGAACAGACCTATCCGAATATCGGCGAACTGACGGATGTCGGCGGCTACCGCATGAATGCCGTCCATATCGAGCGCTCCGAAGGCGCCGACCTGCCGGCCCTCGTCTTCATTCACGGCGCCAGCGGCAATCTGCTCGACCAGGTCGTCGCCTTCCGCGCCGCACTCGAAGGCCGGGCGGAAATGCTGTTCGTCGATCGTCCCGGGCACGGTTATTCCGAACGCGGCGGCCCTGATAACGCTGTCCCTTCCGGCCAGGCCGATGCGATCGCCAGACTGATGGAAAAGCGCGGCATCGAAAAAGCTATCATCGTCGGCCATTCCTTCGGCGGCGCGATCACCGCCGCTTTCGGCCTGCGCCATCCCGATAAGACCTTGGGCCTGCTCTTCCTCGCCCCCGCCACCCACCCCTGGCCGGGCGGCATCGACTGGTATTATCACGTCGCAACTGTGCCGGTCCTCGGCTGGCTCTTCAACCACGCGATCGTCGTGCCGCTCGGGCTGAGCCGGCTGGAGCGCGGCACGCGGAACGTCTTCCACCCCAATCCGCGCCCGGCCGATTACATCGAAAAGACCGGTCCGTCGCTGGTGCTGCGACCCGACGCTTTCCACAACAATGCCGCCGATTTCAAGAGACTGCTTGCCTATGTGAGGGAACAGTCGCCGCGCTATTCTCAGATCACCGCGCCGACCGTCATCGTCACAGGCGACAGCGACGAGATCGTCTGGGAGCACCTGCATTCGCGCGGCCTGGCTCGCGACATAGCGGGCTCCGAACTCATCACCGTTCGCGGCGTGGGCCACAAGCCGGATTATCTCGCAACCGATGTCGCCATCGCCGCCATCGAGAAGATCGCCGGCATGCCGCGCGACCTTCAGGCGATCGCCCGCCGGGCCGAAGAGAGGCTCGCCGCCGCATTACACGATCGGACGCTTACAGCCGCGCCGTCGTTGCGGGCAGGCGCCCTTCGCGGCGCATGACCTCTGTGGCTCGAGTTTCATCAGGCGCTTAGACGCACACCGCCGTCGCAGGTGATGACGTGGCCACTCATGAAGCCGTTTCCGATCAGAAAGACGATCGCCTCCGCGATATCCTCCGGCCTGCCGACGCGACCGACCGGTGTGCGGCTGGCGAAGTCCGCAAAGACGCTGCCGCGCTGCTCCGACGGCAGGAAACTCCACCACGGCGTATCGACGACCCCCGGTGAGACGCCGTTAACCCGCAGCGGCTTCAATTCGGCGGCCAGCACCGGCACCATCGCCTCGATGCCGGCATTGACGGCAGCAAGCCCAGCCGTACCGGGCATCGCGGCCTGCGCACTGACCGCCGAAACGAAAGTGATGCTGCCGCCCGGCTGCAGTAGCGGCAATGCTGCCTGGGCTGCCGCGGCATGCGGAATGAGCTTGGTCTGGAACCCGGCGAGCAGATCCGCCATATCGAGTGTAGCAAAAGGTCCGGCACCGTGACCGCTGCCCATGGCCAGCACCAGATGACCGAACGCGCCGATCCCGGCAAAAGCCTCGCCGAGTGCCGATACCTTCGCCGCATCAAGCACGAGGCTCCGCAGATCGCCGTCGAGTGATGCTTTCGCCGCGGCAAGCTTCTCGCCGTCGCGGCCCGCAATGGTGACCGTATATCCCTGTTTTAAAAGTAATTTCGCCGTGGCAAAGCCGATACCGGAAGACCCGCCGATGACGACGACATGCTGTAAAGACATGATGCTGTTCCTTGATTAGATTAGTCTAGCCGCAGGCGCTTCAATCACCCGCGGCGCCTGCATCATGCGCCGCCTGGAAACGTCAAACAGTTCCATTTTTATCCTGGTATCGATACTGATATGATCCCCGGCATGGACCAGAGAGCCGACACATTCGAAGCCCGCCGCCGTGAGTTTGCAGCCTTCCTGCGTTCTCGTCGCGAGCGGCTGGCGCCGTCCGAAGTCGGCTTGCCGAAAGGTTTTCGCCGGCGCACGCCAGGTCTGCGGCGGGAGGAACTCGCCATGCTCGCCGGCGTCGGCACCACCTGGTACACATGGCTGGAACAGGGCCGCGATGTCCGCGCCTCGGCACAGGTGCTCAATGCCCTTGCCGATGCGCTGCGTCTCGACGAGGCCGAGCGTCAACATCTCTTCACCCTCAACGACCGCCAGATCGCGCAGACAGTATCCAGCGCGCCCGAATGCGTCGACGAACCGCTGCAGCGCATGCTCGCCAACCTCACCCACCAACCGGCCTATGTGCTTGGCCGCCGGTGGGATGTGCTCGGCTGGAACCGCGCCGCCGAAGTACTCTTCGGCGGTTATGACACGCTCGACCGTGACCAGCGCAACACCATGCATCGCCTCTTCGCCGACCCGGCGCATCGCCGGCTGCTCGTCGATTGGGAGGCGGTTGCCCGCGTCTCGCTGGCGATGTTTCGCGCCGACAGCGCACGTTATGCCGGTGATCCGGATTTCGAGCGACTGATCGCGCTGCTGCAACAGGCAAGCTCTGAATTTCGTGACTGGTGGCAGCGCCACGAGGTCGTCAGCCCGCTGTCGGGTATCAAACGCATCGATCATCCGGTTAAAGGCCGCATGTGCTTCGAGCATACGGGGCTGACACTGACGAACCGGCCGGAGATGAAGCTCGTCGTCTATACGCCGCTGGATGACGAGGACACCAACCGGAAACTCGCCGAGCTTCTTGCCTAAAGCCAAACCCTTGCATTGCCTCGGGCCGTCGCGGCCCCATATGTTTTCCATCATTGTCCATAGGAGGGGAAATCATGGGCCGCCTGCATATCGGGACGATCTCGGTCATATCGGCACTGTCGCTGAGCCTGACCTCTGTTTTCGCCGCCTCGCCCGCGCCTGTCGAGGCCGAGCACGGCATGGTCGTCACCGCCCAGCATCTGGCGACCGATGTCGGCGTCGAGGTGCTGAAGGGCGGCGGCAATGCCGTCGATGCAGCCGTTGCCGTTGGTTATGCGCTGGCGGTCGTCTATCCCTCGGCCGGCAATCTCGGGGGCGGCGGCTTTATGACCATTCGCCTGAAGGACGGCACCAAGACCTTCCTCGATTTCCGCGAACGCGCGCCCCTTGCCGCCACGAAGACCATGTATCTCGATGCCAAGGGCGATATCGTGCCGCGCGCCAGCCTCGACGGCTATCTTGCCGTCGGCGTTCCCGGCTCCGTGATGGGCTTCGAAACCGCACGCGAGAAATACGGCACAAAGCCGCGCCAGGATCTGATCGCGCCGGCGCTTCGCTTCGCCAGGGAAGGCTACACGCTGGAACAGGGCGATGCCGCAAGTTTCGCCGGCAGCGCCAAGCGCCTCGCCAAGGACGAGGCGGCGGCGAAGATTTTCCTGAAACCCGATGGCAAAGCCTATGCATCGGGCGAAAAACTCCAGCAGCCCGACCTTGCCGCGGTCCTGGCGGCCATATCGGAAAAAGGTCCTGACGCCTTCTACAAGGCCGCGCCCGCCGAAGCGATCGTCAAGGCAAGCCAGGCTAAGGGCGGCATCCTCGCCAGGCAAGATTTCGAGCAATATGCCGTGCGCGAGTTGAAGCCGGTCGAATGCAATTATCGCGGTTACGACATCATCTCCTCGCCGCCACCTTCCTCCGGCGGCGTCATCATCTGCGAGATCCTCAACGTTCTCGAAGGTTATCCGATTTCCTACCTGGGCTACGGCTCGGCCGAAACCGTGCATGTGATGGTCGAGGCCATGCGCTATGCCTATGTCGACCGCAACGCTGCGCTCGGCGATCCCGATTTCGTGGAGAACCCGGTCGCAAAGCTCATCGACAAGACCTATGCCAAGGAGATCGCCGCCAAGATCGATCCCTACAAGGCCGGCACGTCGGCCAACCTCAAACCGCTCGGCGGCAAGGAAAGCACCGAGACGACGCATTATTCGATCATCGACGACGAGGGCAATGCGGTCGCCGTCACCTATACGCTGAACGGCTCCTTCGGCGCCGCCGTCGTAGCACCCGGCACCGGCGTCCTGCTCAACAACGAGATGGACGACTTCACCTCCAAGCCCGGCGTGCCGAACCTTTATGGCCTCGTCCAGGGCGAGGCGAATGCCATCGCTCCGAAGAAGACACCGCTCTCCTCGATGAGCCCGACGATCGTCACCAAGGACGGCAAGCCTTTCATGGTGATCGGCAGCCCCGGCGGCTCACGCATCATCACCATCACGCTGGAGGCGATCCTCAACGTGGTCGATTTCGGCATGGATATCAGCCAGGCGGTGAATGCGCCGCGTATCCACCACCAATGGCAGCCCGATAAGGTCTATCTCGAACCTTATGCAATTTCGCCCGATACGGAAAAGACCCTCGCCGCCATGGGCTACAGCTTCGATGGCGGCAATGACGCACCGCTCTGGGGCCAGGCCGCCGGCATCCTCGTCGGCGGCAAAAGCCTCACCGCCATCGAAAAGGGCGGCGGTGCGCGGTATAACGGCGCCATGGACAGCCGCGCGGCGGAGGGTTCGGCGAGCGGCTACTGACGATCGCCAGCAGCGGGCGACAAATGCGACGGGCCATTCATGTCACGGTGACAAAGTCGCCGTTCACAAATGGCTGGCCGCGCCCTAAGCATGAGCGAACCCGCAAGCAGGACGATTCCCGAATGGCCAGCATTGAAATGATTGTCGCCGCCCGCGCCCGTCTGCGCGGTCATGCGAGGCGCACGCCGCTTCTCTCCTCTCCCTTCCTGAACGAAATCGCCGGCCGGCGCCTGTTCGTGAAGGCGGAATGCCTGCAGCATTCCGGCTCGTTCAAGTTTCGCGGCGGCTGGTCGGCCGTCTCCGGCCTCGATCCGGTGATACGCTCGAAGGGCGTTATCGCCTTCTCCTCCGGCAACCATGCCCAGGGTGTCGCCCTTGCCGCCAAGCTGCACAATGTGCCCTCCGTCATCATCATGCCGAGCGACGCGCCGAAGCTGAAGATCGCCAATACCCGCGCCTTCGGCGCCGAAGTGGTGCTCTACGACCGTGTCAACGAGGACCGCGACGAGATCGGCGCGAGACTGTCGGCCGAGCGCGGCCTGACGCTGATCAAGCCCTTCGACGAACCGCTTGTCATCGCCGGCCAGGGCACCACCGGCCTCGAAATCTCCGAGCAGGCGGAAGAGGAAGGCGTGACATCAGCCGAAGTCCTCGTGCCCTGCGGCGGCGGCGGATTGGCCTCCGGCATCGCGCTCGCGCTTGAAGCCAGCGCCCCCGGTTTTCGCGTCCGCCCCTGCGAGCCCAAGGATTTCGACGACACCGCCCGCTCGCTTGCTTCGGGCAGCATCGAGCGCAACGTGGCAATATCAGGCTCGATCTGCGATGCGATCGTCACGCCGCAGCCCGGAAATATCACCTTCCCGATCCTCAAGCGCCTCGCCGGCGCCGGCATCGTCGTCACCGACGAGGAGGCGCTACGCGCCATGGCGCTCGCCTTCGTCAGGCTGAAGATCGTCGTCGAGCCCGGCGGCGCGGTGGCGCTCGCCGCCGCCCTCTTCCATGGCGAGGCGCTGGAAAGCGACACGGTGGTCGCCGTCACCTCCGGCGGCAATGTCGATGCCGACATCTTCGCCATGGCGCTGGAACGCTTCGGCTGAGGGCATCGTGAGGCAGCCCGCCGCGCGGAAGCCCCGATAACAAATGCAGGTCGTGAGGCATCCGGCTCTCTCGAGCCGAATGCCGCATTTGGCCGTCAGATGGCTTGAAGCGCCCGGCGGATTGCCATCTCGACCGGCGAATAGACGCCGTCCTCGCGCTCGAGCCGGAGCGGTTCGGAGGGTGCAAGGCCGGGCTGCCCCATGAAGCGCGGTTCCTTGCCGCGATGCTTTTGCGCTGCATGGATCAGGAAAGGATGGCACAGATAGACCGTGCCTGCCTGCCCGGTCGCCAAGGCCAACGGCCGGTCTTCACCGACATGCTCCAGCCTGAGATGGGCCATACCCGCTTCGCCCGCCGGTGCCAGAAGGCGCGCGACATCCTTGTGTGAGCCGATACGGATGCGGGTCGGCGCATCCTCTTCCTCGACATCCGAGAACAGGAAAAGCATCAGCAGCGCCCGTCCGCGCGAGGTGATATTCACCCGCCAGGCGGAAAAGTCCCGCTGCTCGTTCGGATCGGAACCCCCACCGGGAAAGCTCAGATCGACATGCCAGCCGGCATCGCCGGGATCGTCCGGATGGGGAAAGCGCACCGGGAAACTGCCAAGCCCGGTGCGTGGCTCCCAGCGCCCTTTGCCGACAAGCTGGTCGAACGCCGAATGCAATATCGGTGTGTTGACGGCTTTCTCGAACGGGCCGCCACCATAACCGGCAAGCCACACGACTGGCTGCGTCCATGTCCTTGGATCATCCGCATCGAAGGGAATATCGCGCCACATGATGGCTTGAGCTTCCTCGGCCAGATCGCGGGGAAAAGCCTCATCGATCCGGATAAAGCCGTCCTCGATAAATTGCTCGATCTGCGCGGCGCTCAGCGCCGGCGGGATAACATTTGATGTCATGAAATATCTCTCTATCGCCAATCCTGCCGGCTCTTTCCTTGGCCAGATGCAGGGTGGTTGCACCAACGGCAACGCGCCAGCCGCGAAGGCTGGCAAGCGACCGCATCTTCCGATGCCCGAAGGCAGAGCTTTAAAGGCTCAAGAAGAAGGCCGTAGCGATATTGAGAGTGATCGTCTTCATAGCAGTCCGAAGCTATAGCCACGCGATCGAAGGGTCAATGCGGCAATGTCAGGCCGCCGTCCCGCGAAGCGCGCCATTCACCGACTGCAGCACGAGCTCGGCAAGCCGGGCCGCCGCCGGCTGCGGTTCGGCTTCGGCCCGATGCAGGACCAGCCCGAGCTTCGGCAAATCAGGCAAGCCGATCGTCTCCGGCGCCAGCGGCCGGACCTTTGCCGGCAATCCGATCGGTGTGCGGATAGTGATGCCGAGGCCCGCGGCCGCCGCTGCCCAGAGACCGCCAAGGCTGGAGCTGACGAAGGCGAGACGCCAGGAAATGCCGGCTTCGTCAAGTGCCCGGGTCGCCGCACTGCGCATCAGGCATGGCGCCTCCAGCGAGGCGAGCGGTATCGGCTCGCCACTTGCCGCATGCCAGTCGGGCGATCTCTCGGCAGGCCCGATCCAGCGCATCGGCACCTCGCCGATGCGCTCACAATGCGCCGTCGCCGTGCCGTCGCTCCAGGCGAGCGCCAGATCAAGCTTGCCTGAGGTGACGCGCTCAAGCAGTTCGACATTGCGCACCACCCGCGCCTCGACGCGGACCTTCGGATGCGCGCGTGCAAAGCGGCCGAGCACCTCCGGCAGCAGGGTCTCGCCAAAATCCTCCTGCAGGCCAAGCCGCACCCAGCCTTCCAGCTCGATGCTGTGCACGGCCGCCGCCGCCTCGTCGTTCAACTCCAGCAACCGCCTGGCATAACCGAGCATCGTCTCACCGGCATCGGTCAGCGCCAGCCCGCGCCCGGCCTTGCGGAAGATCGGCGTGCCCGCCTGCTCCTCCAGCTTCTTCAGCTGCGCGCTCACTGCCGAGGTGGAACGTCCGAGTTTTTCGGCCGCCTTGGCGAAATTGCCGAGCTCCATGCCGGTCGAAAAGCTTCGAAGCACATCGAGATCGAAGATCGTCCGTCGCATCATAATCCCATTTTTCAGGACCATCTGTTCATGAAATTCTGATTTTCGGCATCATCGTGGCGTGCGATGGTGCTGTTGTCAAGGCCGACGACGGCCCGAACCATGGAGATCCCGATGCCCTTCGTTCGCATTTCCCTTCGCAAAGGCAAGTCGCCGGAGTATCTTACGGCACTCGCCGACACCATCCAGCGCGCCCTGGTCGAAACCTTCGACGTGCCGGAAAACGACCGCTTTCAGGCCATCCATCAGCATGATGAGAACGAGCTGATCTTCGACAGCAGTTATCTTGCTGGGCCGCGCTCCGCTGATTTCGTCTATATCTCGATCACCATCGGCCGACCCCGCACGGCCGAGATGAAGGCAGCGCTCTATCGGCGGCTCGCCGATCTGCTGGGCCAATCGCCGGGCCTGCGGCCCGAGGATGTGATGATCGTCATCAGCACCAGCGCCCCGGAAGACTGGTCCTTCGGCAACGGCATCGCCCAGATGACCGACCCCGACTGGCGGCTGCGGGTGGCAGGAGGCCAAAGATGAGCGCTTCGAACCCGAAGGCCATGACGGTCAGCCGCCCCGGCAGGGCGGTGCGCTCGCCGGAGGGTGTCGCGACGGCGCCTTTCTGGGTCGAGATGCTGCTCGAAGGCAGCGCCGATGGCGAAAACACGGCCATGCGCGCCACACTCGATCCTGGCACCATCACCCGCTGGCATACGCACCCTCGAGGCCAGTTGCTCTATGTGCTTTCGGGGCATGGGCTGGCGCAGAGCGAGGGTGGTCCCGTCGCGGAACTGCGTGCCGGCGACGCCGTCTGGTTTGCGGCCGGCGAGTGCCACTGGCATGGCGCGGCCGATGACAGTCCCTTCGGCTATCTCAGCATTCAGGCAACGGAAAACGGCAGCATCGTCGAATGGCTGCAGCCGGTGGAGGCCCGGTCATGATCGCCATGCAATATAGCTTCACCCTGCCCGCCGATTACGACATGTCGGTCATCGACCGGCGCATCCGCGACAAGGGACCGCTGCTCGACGGTTTCCCGAATCTCGGTTTCAAGGCCTATCTAAGCGCCCGCCAAGGCGAATTCGCCAGCCGCGACAATCTCTATGCGCCCTTCTACCTCTGGCAAAAGCCGGAAGGGGCAAGCGACTTCCTCTGCGGCCCCGCTTTCCAAACGCTCGCCGGCGCCTTCGGCTGGCCGCAGGTAAAAACCTGGATCGTCTGGCAGGCAAATATCTCGCCCGATATTGCCGCAGCCAGGTTTGCCACCCGCGAGATCCTGCAAATGGAGCCGTATGCGCCGCTTGCCGATATCCGCCACGCCGAAAGCGCTGAGGCTGAAGCCGAGGTTCGGGCCGGCGGCGCCCTCGCCTCCATCCGCGGTTTCGAGCCGACGACATGGACACGGGTGCGCTTCAGGCTATGGCGAGAAATCCCCGAGAGCGCTGAGCACATGCAGGCCTATCGCGTCGGTCACCTATCCCTGCCTTAAGCCTGACCTTAAACAGTGGCCCGGCGATAGAAGGCGAGCGAGCCGGCAAGCGCCAGCAGCGCGCCGCCGCAGGCGCGCTCCAGCCATAGGGCGCCCGAGGTTTTCAGGAACCGCACCGCCTGCGAGCCGAAGAACGCGTAGCCGAACATGATGAGGAAATCGAGCACGGCAAAGGTGAGCGCGAGCAGCGCATATTGCGTTGCCTGCGGCAGCGCCGGATCGATGAATTGCGGCAGGAAGGCCGAGAAGAATAGATAACCCTTCGGATTGGTCGCCGCGACCATGAAGCTCTTCAGCCCGATCGAGAAAGTCGACGTCGCCCCCACCGGCGCACCTGCTTTCAACGCCGCATCGATCCCGCCCTTCGAGCGCAGCAGCATGATGCCGAGAAAGGCGAGATAGGCAGCACCGGCCCATTTCAGCATCGAGAACCAGAATTCCGATGCCGCCAACAGTGCGCCGAGCCCGACCGCCACGGCGCCGATCAACACGAAATCGGAGAGGATCGCACCGATCATGCCGGCCATTGCCCGGCGCAGGCCATGCCGCGAACCGTTGGTCAGCGCCAGCAGCACTGTCGGCCCCGGCGTGGCGATGCCGACAAAGGAAACGGCTGCAAAAGCCATGAGCGTAACGATATCCATGAAGATCCCTCCGAACCGAGCGCTATAGGGAAGGAAACTTGCATGCACCGCCGCCCTTGGCAATGGCGGGTTATCAACGAAAAAGCCCGCCGCCTGTTTTGAGGCGGCGGGCTTTCGGAGGGATACGATCGGATCAGATGCCGCTCTGGCCGTCGGAGCCGATATAGGCGATGCGGATCATATTGGTGGCGCCTGGTGTGCCGAGCGGCACACCGGCCGAAATGATGATGCGGTCGCCGGGCTTGCCGAAGCCTTCGTCGGCGACGATGCGGCAGGCGCGGTTGACCATGTCGTCGAGATCGGTCGCGTCATGCGTGACGACGCAATGCAGGCCCCAGACGACGGCAAGGCGGCGTGCCGTCTTGATGATCGGCGACAGCGCCAGGATCGGCACCTGCGGACGTTCACGCGAGGCGCGAAGGCCTGTCGTGCCCGACGAAGTGTAACAGACGATTGCAGACAGCTTCAGCGTCTCGGCGATCTGGCGCGCAGCGAGCGAGATCGCATCCGCACCGGTTGCTTCCGGCTGGGCGCGCTGGGCATAGATGATGCCCGGATAATGCGGCTCGCGCTCGATGGCGGTGGCAATCGACGCCATGGTCGAAACGGCTTCGACCGGATAGTCGCCCGAGGCCGACTCGGCCGAGAGCATGACGGCATCGGCGCCTTCGAAGACGGCGGTTGCGACGTCGGAAACTTCCGCGCGCGTCGGCACCGGCGCCGAGATCATCGATTCCAGCATCTGCGTGGCGACGACCACCGGCTTGCCCGAACGGCGGCAGGCGCGGATCAACTGCTTCTGGATGCCGGGAACAGATTCGAGCGGCATTTCGACGCCGAGATCGCCGCGGGCGACCATCAAGGCGTCGGAAAGCTCGATGATTTCCTCGATACGCTCAAGAGCCTGCGGCTTTTCGATCTTCGACATCAGGCCGACACGGCCGCGGGCGATCTTGCGCACTTCGGCAAGGTCGTCCGGGCGCTGGACGAAGGATAGCGCCACCCAGTCGACATCGTCGGTGGCGAGCACCGCGTCGAGATCGGCGCGATCCTTGTCCGTCAGCGCGCCGACGCCGAGCAGCGTGTCGGGAAGGCTGACGCCCTTGCGGTCGGAGATGCGGGTGCCCGAAATAACGGTGGTAACGATGCTCTTGCCATCGCATTTTTCGGCGCGCAGCGCGAGCTTGCCGTCGTCGATCAGCAGGCGATGGCCGGGCTGCACCGATTCCAGGATCTCGGGGTGCGGCAGATAGACGCGGTTCTGGTCGCCGAGCGCTTCGTTGTTGTCGAGCGTGAAGGTCTGGCCGGGTTTCAGGTCGACCTTGCTGTCGACGAACTTGCCGACTCGCAGTTTCGGCCCCTGCAGGTCGGCGAGAATGCCGATCGGCCGGCCGGAGCGCGCCTCGACCGAGCGGATGCGCTGGATGAGCGTACGCATCACGTCGTGGCTCGCATGGCTCATATTGATGCGGAAGACATCGGCACCGGCCTGATGCAGCTTCTCGATCATCGATTCCTCAGCGGAGGCGGGCCCGAGTGTGGCGAGGATTTTAATTTTGCGATTACGCTTCATCAATTCTGGCTTTCTTGCGTCCCTGGGGTGTCGGAGAGTTGGACCATCCAGCTGCCCTGGCGGCCCGTGTCATATTCCTTGAAACCCATCTTCTGGTAACCGCGGGCATAACAATCCTGCACACCCGAGATCTTGAACTCGTTTTCCGCCACGCACATCTGCACGTCCCCCGTCCATCGTCCTCCCCGGGCAGCGTCCTCTGCGTAGAGGTAATAATAACGCGACTGCAATTCTCCCTCGATCAACACGGCGCAGGTCGTTGCCGGCACCTGCCACCAGCCTTCCGTCATCCAGCCGTCCTTGGCCCGATAGCCGATCGCCACGCCGACGAGATTTTGCGTTCCGTTGCAGACGCGAAAATCGGCGCGCGCGGCATCTGCGATGAAGAACGGCATACAGGCTGCAAGAGCAAACAGAGCGAGACGGACCAGCGGTCCGGACCGCGTGAGGAAACTTGGCGCGGCTTGGATCAACACGGCTCCCAAATAGCTCCACGGTTATTCGTATGCTTGTCTTCTTGCGCCGCCGTCAAGCGAAAGTCAACGCAATGCTAATCGATTATATTTCCTTTCACAAACCGCCCGTCGGGGGTCCTGCTCAACCTCTGTCCGCCTGCGGCGCTTGAACCTGGCGCGGACGCATGCGATCACTGCCCGACTGCGCAATGACGAACGGCAATTCCTGATGGACGACTTCCAATCCTTCGAAATCCTATCCGGCAAACATGACAAAGGCATGGTGATCCTCGCAGATCACGCGATGAACCGCCTTCCCGCGCGCTATGGCCGGCTCGGCCTGCCGGACGCGGCCTTCACCCGCCACATCGCCTATGACATCGGCATCGAGGGGCTGACGCGGCAGCTTTCGGAAGGCCTCGGCGTGCCCGCGGTGCTCGGCGGCTTCTCGCGCCTGCTGATCGACCCGAACCGCGGCGAAGACGATCCGACCCTGATCATGAAGATCTCCGACGGCGCCGTCATATCAGGCAATCATCCGATCACGCCGCAGGAGTGGGAGAACCGCATCGAAACCTTCCATCGCCCCTATCACCACGCCGTCGCCGCAACGATCGACAGGGTGGCGAACGCCACCGGCAAGGCGCCGCTGGTGCTGTCGCTGCACTCCTTCACACCCGCCTGGAAAGCTATTCCCCGCCCCTGGCACGCCGCCGTGCTTTGGGACAGCGATCATCGCGCCGTCGGCCCGCTGCTCGACATGCTGCGCGCCGATCCCGATCTTATCGTCGGCGACAACGAACCCTATGACGGCGCACTGAAGGGCGATACCATGTACCGCCACTGCATGATCACCGGCATTCCGCATGCGCTGCTCGAAGTCCGTCAGGACCTGATTGCAGACGAGGCCGGGATCACGGCATGGGCCGAGCGCCTCGCGCCGATCTTTGCGGCAATGAACGCCGATCCCGCCTTGCACGAATACGACGTCCACGTCTCGCGCACAGATCCTTATTGAAGGATAGGCCCCTATTGAAAGGAGAGCGAGATGACCGCGCTCAGCAGAAAACAGCAGACCGAATTCGAGGCCGCCGCTTTCCGCCGCCTTGTCGCGCATCTTCGCGAGCGCAGCGACGTCCAGAATATCGACATGATGAACCTCGCCGGCTTCTGCCGCAACTGCCTGTCGAACTGGTATCGCGAGGCAGCCGAGGCCGACGGCGTGCCGATCACCAGCGACGAATCGCGCGAGATGGTCTATGGCATGCCCTACGAGGACTGGAAAAAACTCCACCAGAACGAGGCCTCGCCTGTGCAAAAGGCTGCTTTTGAACTGAACAACCCACACAAATAGCCTGGCCGACCCGGAACAGGCTTGACCGTGACGCCGCTTCGCGGCAGTCACGTGCCTTCGAATTGATCATCCCCAATCAGGAGAACACGATGTCTGATGCTCATGGCGTCGCCCGCGACCAGCTTCGCGCTTTCATCGAGCGCATTGAACGGCTGGAAGAAGAAAAGAAGACCATCGCCGACGACATCAAGGACGTCTATGGCGAAGCCAAGGGAATGGGCTTCGATACCAAGATCCTGAAAAAGGTCGTGGCACTGCGCAAGAAGGACGAGCAAGAGCGCATGGAAGAGGAAGCGATCCTCGACACCTACCTGCACGCACTCGGCATGATCGAGTCGCCACCGGAAGGCTGATCCGTCCCTCCTTGCTGACATGTCGACAAGCCGCCGGACCGCCCGGCGGCTTTTCTTTTGCCCAATGCATGTCGCCGGAAGTGTGAAGCGATTCTGGGATAACGACATGCATCAAAACAAAGAGCCGAAGCGCGTCGCATGATTCAAATTTGCTGCGACGCGCTTTAGGCTGGACTAGCCATAGACTGTCCGCCGCTGGTCGAAGCAGCCAAAAGAAAAACCGCCGGATCGCTCCGACGGTTTTGATGTTCGGGCTATCGACCGACTCAGTTCGTGTTGAACTTGCGCACTTCCATGAAGTTCACAGCCGTGCCGCTGAAGCGGGCCGGGTCGACCGAAGCGGTCTTGACGTTGAAACCTTCGGTATAGACGGTGGTCGGCTGCGCGCGCATCGTCTGGCTGACGAAACGTGGCGCCTTCACCTGCTTGGAGGCCATTTCCAGACGGGCATTGGTCAGCGCCCACTGCGAAATCATCTTCTGCGTCAGCTTCGGCTCGGTGCGAACAGTCGCGCGGCTGGCGTCCGCCGCGGCGGCTTCCTTGTGCGTCGGGCGGCCGCCCTTGGTGGGCAGACCCTGCGCCACGGCGTTTTCGGTGGCCGGCTCATCAAAGCCGTCGCCGAAGCTTGCCGATTTGGTCATCGGCGCCAAGGCTGCGAGTTCGAGCGGCGGTTTTGCGGCGGGCGCCTTTTGCGTCATCGCGGCGTTGATTGCCTGCTCCACCGTCATCTCAGGCGCATTTGCGGCGACCTGGTTTTCCCCACCCTTGTTCTGCTGGTCGAGCGCATCGGCGACGGCGGGAGACAGTCCGCCGTCCTGATCCGCCTCGTCGGCCTCGGCTTCCGGATCGGCATTGGCCGCAGCCAGAAGGTTCTCGGCAACGGCAGGGCGTTCGACCGGCGTCGGAACCGGCATTCCGCTCAGCATGGCAGGATCGGTCGATGCGAGCTCAGCATCGCCCGGCGCGCGGCGCTGGCCGAGAAGCGAGGGAACCGGAATGCTGTAGGCGCTGAGATCGGCGAATTGCTGCGGCTGGGCCTGATCGGCCGGAAGCGCTGCGACAAGGGCCTGTTGCGCGGCATTACCCGAAGGCGGTGCGACGAGCGCACTCGCCACGTCGCTGCCGGCCGGCTGGTTGCTGAATGCCGGGCGAACCTGCGGCACCGGCGCGTTCAGATCGGCGACTTCGGTCTGCTCCGGCTCGGCAGGCGCCTGTGCCGGCGCGGCCTTCGGCGGCGTCGCCTTGGCAACGGCAACAGGCGTCGAATCGTCCGAATCGTCTTCCTGCTCGTCCGCTCCGCCGCCAAACAGCGCAGCAAACAGCGTCTTATGCTTCGGCGCCGATTCGGAAGCGCTGGCGATTTCGATCTGCGTACCGCTGACACGGCGCTTATAGTCGGCCATCGCCTGCTGATAGCCAGGCAGCGGCTTGCCGTCAGCCGGGATATGAATGGTGTTGCCGTTCGGGAAAAGCCGAACCAGCTCGTCGCGGCTCATGCGCGGCCAGGCACGGACGCCGCCGACATCCATATGCACGAAGGGAGAGCCGGATTTCGGATAGAAGCCGACGCCGCCGACCTGCATCTTCATGCCGATCCCGCGCAATGTCGCAAGCTTGACGTCCGGAATGAAAAAGTCCATCGCCTTGCCGAGCATATGCTGGCTCTTTTCGGCGACGCCCGAGTTGCGCGAGCGGCCGCGCAGCATCTCGTTGGTACCCGGAGAACGGAAACCGCAGACGACGTTGATATAATCCCGCGAACCGCTCTGGCGATAAACTTCCCAGATCAGGTCGAACAGGCGCGGGTCCATCTTCGTTGGCTGGTTCTTGCGCCAGTCGCGCAGGAAGCGGTTCAGCTGCTCCAGGCCCTTGGGGTCGAACTTGCCGTTGCGCTTGTAGGTGATGACGGCTTTTTCGCCGGTATGGATGAAATAGAGCTTGAGGCTGCGGGTGTCCCCCGCTGCCTCGGAAGGTGTACTAACGAATACCGGTGAGGAAACCGCGAGCGCAAGAAGGGCGGCCACTGCCGTCCTTACTGCCTTTCCGCAAATGTCGGCGCACAACATACGCCAGCTCAAGCGCGAAGGCTTGGAATTCCCATTCAGATTCGGCAACTCGATCCCCGTCAGACAGACAATGTCCCGTACTGTCTCAGATGACTGTCAAATGCGGTCACACGATGGCAAAAATGCCACACATGATCAACCTTTTCTTTACATAGTGAACGAGCCACTAACAAGTGGTTTATGATCAGTAACAAATCGTGGTTGCCTTAGTCTTAATAAAAAGCGCTTAAGCCGCATCTTTCTGGGGATTATCGGGGTCTATGCCGTAATCTTTGAGCTTGCGATAAAGTGTGGACCGGCCGATGCCAAGTTTGCGCGCCACTTGACTCATCTGCCCACGATAGAATTTGAGCGCGAATCGGATGAGCTCCTCCTCGACATCGGCAAGCCTGCGCACGTCGCCGGCCGGATTGACGCTGGCGATCGCGTTTTCGGAGACTTCGGACAGACGGTGGTGCACCTCTCCGGAGATCGACGCCCTGAACTCCTCGCCATAGCTGTCGTCGGGATCGAGGCCGGTATTGTCGGCAACCAGCGCCAGGTGATCGACGACCTCGTATTCCGGAAGCTGGGCGGCGATCTGCGGGAAGTCCCCTTCGGTCAGCTCCGGCCCTTCGGCCAGAACGACCGCGCGGAAGATCGCATTTTCGAGCTGGCGGATGTTGCCCGGCCAGTCATAGGCGGTCAGCAGCGCCAGCGCGCCTGCGTTGACCGTCATGCGGCGGCCGTTCTTCTGCTCGCTGGAGAAGCGTTCGGCAAAGACGCGCACCAGATGCGGAATATCTTCCTTGCGCTTGCGCAGCGCCGGGATGGTGATCGGGAAGACGTTGAGGCGGTAGTAGAGATCCTCGCGGAAATGGCCGTTCTTGACCTCCTCGATCAGATCCTTGTTGGTCGCCGAGATCAGCCGGACATTGACCTTATGTGCGGTCCGTGCACCGACGGTCTCGATCTCGCCCTGCTGCACGGCGCGCAACAGCTTCACCTGCACCTCGAGCGGCAGGTCGCCGATCTCGTCTAGGAAGATGGTGCCGCCGTCGGCTTCCATGAATTTGCCGATATGGCGCTCGGTCGCGCCGGTAAAGGCGCCCTTCTCGTGGCCGAAGAGAATGCTCTCGACGAGATTGTGCGGGATCGCCCCGCAATTGACCGTGACGAAGGGCTTGTTCGAGCGGTCGCCGCCGGATTGGATGGCGCGCGCCACCAGTTCCTTGCCGACGCCGGATTCGCCTTCGAGCACGACCGGAATGTTGGACTGAGCCGCCCGCTGGGCGAGGTCGATGACGCGGAGCATCGCCGGGCTTGCCGAGACGATGTCATCGAAGCCGACCGAGCCGGAGCGCGACCGGCGTCCGGCCCGCGCCTTCACCTCGCGCTGATCGAGTTTCATCGCATTCGAGATCGACGTGGCGATGCGTTCGGGCGAAACCGGCTTGACGACGAAATCGAAGGCGCCGGCGCGCATTGCCTGCACCACGGTCTCGATGCCGCCCTGGCCCGTCTGCACGATGACGGGGATCTGCGTGCCGAATTCATGAAGCGCGTCGAGGAATTCGAGGCCGGTCATCTCCGGCATCATCAGGTCGAGCACGATGACGTTGAAAAGGCCGCTGTCGCGTTTGACCATTTCCAAGCCGATGCGGCCGTTTTCCGCCTGGTGCACGACATGGCCGTGACGCTCGATTGCGTTCTTGAGCAGGCGGCGCTGCACGGGGTCGTCCTCGACCACGAGAATTTGCCCTGCTCCCTTGAGCTCATTGTAACCGGTCATTGTCGCCTCACTTCATGCGAAACCATGAAGCGCACTCTGACAGCAAGGCTTGAACATCCAGTTTTGAGAAATAATTGCATTTTAACGATTGGAACGGGTCGTTTTCGTGCCGAAGCGAGGCCTTTCTTGCGCCGAAAGGCCCTTGATGCCGGGCCTTCTCGCGCTTATTCAAACAGACCTGTTATGAAAGTGGAGAGGAATTGCCCCATGAAAATCGCGCTCCCGCACGCACGCCTTCTTTTGTCGGCAGCAGCGCCGGCCGGGGCGGCCAATCCGGCGCTCGGCGATCTGCCGGTCTGGAAGCTGCAGGATCTTTATCCCTCCGCCACCTCGACCGCCTTCGTCGCCGACATGGAAAAGGCCGGCAAGGCTGCTATCGCCTTTGAGGAGAAGTGGAAGGGCAAACTCGCCGACGCCGCAACGAAGACCGGCACTGAGGGCATCGGCGCGGCGCTGAAGGAATATGAGGCGCTGGATGATATCATGGGCCGCCTCGGATCCTTCGCCGGCCTCACCTATTTCTCCGATACCACCGATCCGGCAAACGGCAAGCTCTACGGCGACGTGCAGACCAAGATCACCGAATTTTCCGGGCACCTGCTGTTTTTCGCACTCGAACTCAACCGCATCGACGACGCGGTGATCGACGCCAGCATGGCCAAAGACCCCGCTGCCGGCCACTATCGCCCCTGGCTGGTCGACCTCCGGAAAGACAAGCCCTACCAGCTCGACGACCGGCTGGAACAGCTCTTCCTCGAGAAGTCGATGACATCGGCCGCCGCCTTCAATCGCCTCTTCGACGAAACCATGGCGGAACTGCGCTATGAGATCGATGGCGAAAAAGTGCCGCTCGAAGTGGCGCTGAACATGCTGCAGGAGAAGGATCCCGACGTGCGCCGCAAGGCGGCCATGGCGCTTGCGGCAACCTTCAAGGCGAATATCCGCATCTTCACCCTGATCACCAATACGCTCGCCAAGGACAAGGATATTGCCGACCGCTGGCGCGGCTTCGAGGATATCGCCGACTCCCGGCATCTCGCAAACCGCGTCGAGCGCGAGGTCGTCGATGCGCTGGCCGCGGCCGTCCGCGAAGCCTATCCCCGCCTTTCGCACCGCTATTACAGGATGAAGGCGAAATGGCTCGGCATGGAGCAGATGAATTTCTGGGATCGCAACGCGCCGCTGCCGGAAACCTCCAGCGCCGTCATTTCCTGGCCCGAGGCGAAGGACACGGTGCTTTCGGCCTATGGCAATTTCGCCCCCGAAATGGCTGATATCGCCAGGCGCTTCTTCGACGAACAATGGATCGACGCCCCAGTTCGCCCCGGCAAGGCGCCCGGCGCCTTCGCCCATCCGACGGTTCCCTCGGCCCATCCCTATGTGCTCGTCAATTATATGGGCAAGCCGCGCGACGTGATGACGCTTGCCCATGAGCTCGGCCATGGCGTGCACCAGGTTCTCGCCGGCGCGCAAGGGGCGCTGATGTGCCAGACGCCGCTGACGCTTGCCGAAACCGCCTCCGTCTTCGGCGAGATGCTGACCTTCCGCGCGCTTCTGGAAAAGACCAGCGACAAGCGTGAGCGCAAGGCGATGCTCGCCCAGAAGGTCGAGGACATGATCAACACGGTCGTCCGCCAGATCGCCTTCTATGAATTCGAGCGCAAGCTGCACACCGCCCGCAAGGCAGGGGAACTCACAGCCGACGACATCGGCGAACTCTGGCTCTCCGTCCAGTCGGAAAGCCTCGGGCCGGCAATCAGCATTTCGGAAGGATACGAGACCTATTGGGCCTATATCCCCCACTTCATCCACTCGCCCTTCTATGTCTATGCCTATGCCTTCGGCGATTGCCTGGTGAATTCGCTCTATGCCGTCTACCAGAAGGCCGAGACCGGTTTCCAGGCGAAGTATTTCGAACTGCTGAAGGCCGGCGGCACCAAGCATCACTCGGAACTTTTGAAGCCCTTTGGCCTCGACGCCACCGATCCGTCGTTCTGGAGCCAGGGCCTGTCGATGATCGAAGGGCTGATCGACGAATTGGAGGCTTTGGATAAGGGCTGAGAGAGGCGAGTCCCTTCTCCCCTTGGGGAGAAGGTGCCGGCAGGCGGATGAGGGGGCCACACGGCAGAACCTCTCCTTCGCATACGTTCAGGACGTCGCTTCGCTCCACCCTCTGCCCTTCGGGCATCTTCTCCCCGAGGGGGAGAAGAGGGAAAATATCTGACGCTCCCAATCGCATCTGAGCAATGAGGAGCAGAACAAACCGAAAGCGTTGCGTGGCCGATCAACCCTATATTCTCTTCCGCGACGACACATCAGGCCAGGTGATGCTTTTCGCCGAACCGGCGGAGATCATCGTCGCGCGAACGCGCGCCGAATTCTTTGCCGGCCTTGTCAGAATGGAACAGGCCAAAGCCGAGGGCAAATGGCTCGCCGGCTATATCGCCTACGAGGCCGGATATCTGTTCGAGGAGAAACTCGCCTCCTTCGCTCGGGAAGATCGCGAAACCCCGCTCCTCTCCTTCGGCGTCTTCGATGCTCCGCAGCCGGACACACACCCGCTTGCCCAACCGAAACAGCGCCTCGAAAACGAAGAGTTCCTCACCGCCCCGCAAGCCGCCTGGGATTTCCCTATATATAAAGAGCGCTTCGACCGTCTGCATGAGCACCTGCGGCTCGGCGACGCCTATCAGGCGAACCTCACCATGCCGGTCCAGGCCCGCTGGAACGGCGATCCCCGTGCCGCCTTCTGGTCGCTGATCGAACGCCAGCCGGTCAAATACGGCGCGCTCGTCGATCTCGGCGGCCCGCTCATCCTGTCGCGGTCGCCGGAACTGTTCTTCCGCACCGATGAAGAGGGCTGGATCGAGACCCATCCGATGAAGGGCACGGCGAAACGCGGCGCCACCGCCGCCGAGGATGCCGAAATCGTCGAGACCATGCGCCGCGATATCAAGACGCAGGCGGAAAACCGCATGATCGTCGATCTCTTGCGCAACGATATCTCCCGTATCACCGAGGTCGGCACGCTCGATGTCCCGAAGCTCTTCGACATCGAGACCTATCCGACCGTCCACCAGATGGTCAGCCATGTGCAGGCCAGACTGCGCCCCGGCCTTTCGATCCGCGACATCTTTGCCGCCCTCTTTCCCTGCGGTTCGATCACCGGCGCACCGAAGGATGCGGGCGATGGAAATCCTCCATACACTCGAGGATGCTCCCCGCGACGCCTATTGCGGTGCGATCGGCATGATTTCGCCCAGCGGCGCCATGCGGTTTTCCGTCGCCATCCGCACCATCACGCTTTTCGAAGGCGGCAAGGCCGTCTTCAATGTCGGCGGCGGCATCGTCTTCGATTCCACAGCCGAGGCCGAATATGAGGAATGCTTGCTCAAGGCCCGCTTCGCCGTCGGCGACCAGTGGATTGCGCGATGATCGAATTTTCGCTGATCGAAACGCTGCGCTGGCAGCCCGGCGACGGCTTTATCCGCCTGCGGCTGCATCTCGCCCGGCTTTCCCGCTCCGCCCGTCGCCTTGGCTTCCCGCAGCCGATCGATGCGGTGGCCAGCCTTGACGCAGCCGTTGCAGATGCCGCCGGTCCGCTGCGCCTCCGCCTGACCTTCGACACCCAAGGCCGCATCGAGGTGACGAGCGCCGCCTTCGTCCCGCTGGCACCCGACACCACGTGGACCGTCCGCATTGCCGAGACCCGTCTCGATTCCACCGACAAGCTGCTGCGTTTCAAGACGACGCGACGCGCCGTGTACGAGGCCGCGCGCGCCGAATATACCCCTGCCGAGGCCGATGACGTCATCCTCTTGAACGAGCGTGGCGAAGTCTGCGAGGGCACCATCACCTCCGTCTTCCTGGACGACGGGAACGGCATGCTGCGTACCCCGCCGATCTCCTGCGGCCTGCTTGCCGGCGTGCTGCGCACCGAGCTCATCTGCGCGCGCAAGGCCCGTGTCGGCCGCCTCACCCTTGCCGATCTCGATGCCGGCACGCTTTATATCGGCAATTCGCTGCGCGGCCTGATCCGTGCCAACCTCATCAGGAACTGACCATGTTCATTCTCTCCCTCACCTATCTCAAATCCAACGGCGAAGCCGACAGGCACATGGAGCCGCATATGGCCTGGGTGAAGGAAGGTTATGCCAAGGGCTGGTTCCTCGCCTCCGGCCGCAAGGTGCCGCGCACCGGCGGCGCGATCCTCGCAATCGGCGAGCGCGCCGCAATCGAGGCCTATGTCGCCGCCGATCCCTTCACCCTTCACGGCGTCGCCGAATACGACATCACCGAGCTTGCCGTGACGACGACGGTCGAAGGACTGGAAATCCTGAAACGCTGATTTTGCAGGAGTTGGTCGGATGATCTCGACGGCATGCGTGAAGAATATTGACAATATATGCTACGCTACACACAATTGAAGAAGGTGAAGGACCCGCCAATCGCCTCAGGTAGCATTCACGTAAAGGTTAGCGGCGCGCTGCAGGATCACATCCAACAGCAGATAGGCGATGGCGGCTTGTATGAAAACGCGAGCGAATACATCCGCGCTTTGATCCGCCGCGATTTGCAGACCCGCGACGAGGCATGGGATGTCCTGCAAAAGGAACTCGCGCCCGCGATGCGGGCCGCCGACAGTGAGTTTATCACCGTCACCGCCGAGGACGTTATTGGCCGCAATAAGCGCCGCTGATCATGGTTGCTTATCGCTTCTATCCGCGCGCTGATGTCGCTCAGGATACCATTTGGCGCGATACGTTCGAGAGGTGGGGAGAGACGCAGGCGGATGCGTATATACTCGGGCTGCACGGGCAACTGCAACGCTTGTGCGAGAACCGGCTGATCTGGCGTCTACTTCCGCAGCGCCTGGTGGTTCCTGCCGATATCAAGCGTTACGAAAACCGCTATATTTTCTTTCGTGAACTCGAAAACGGCGACACTGGCGTGATGAGCATTCTTCACGAGCGGATGAATCTGCCGGTACGGCTCAGAGAGGACTTGGCGGCCCTTTACGCCAATCCGACCTCTCGCCCGCCCGATATTTGAGCTTTCCCCCTCAACACTCTTTATTGTGACGCCGATTTGTGGTTAGAGCCGGTCACCTCGCAATTTCTGCGGCAATTTCAAAAGAATTCTTCAGGCTGAACGCCTTCGTCCTCTTCCACAGGAGAAAAGAATGACGGAACAGAACTATCCGGTATATGCCGAAATTACCGGTCCGATCGTGATGATCGGCTTTGGCTCCATCGGCCGCGGCACCCTGCCCCTGATCGAGCGCCACTTCAAATTCGACAAGAGCCGGATGGTCGTCATCGACCCGCGCGAAGAGCCCTCCGACATGGAGATCCTCAAGAAGCACGGCGTTCGCCATATCAAGGAATATGTCACCAAGGACAATTACAAGGAGCTGCTGAAGCCGCTGCTGACCGAAGGCGAAGGCCAGGGTTTCTGCGTCAACCTCTCGGTCGACACCTCCTCGCTCGACCTTATCAAGCTCTGCCGCAAGCATGACGTGCTCTACGTCGATACCGTCGTCGAACCCTGGCTCGGCTTCTATTTCGACAAGGGCATGAGCAATGCCGACCGCACCAACTATGCGCTGCGCGAAACCGTGCGCAAGGAAAAGGCGAAGAACCCGGGCGGCGCCACCGCCGTTTCCACTTGCGGCGCCAATCCCGGCATGGTTTCCTGGTTCGTCAAGCAGGCGCTCGTCAACCTCGCCAACGACACCGGCCTGAAGTTCGACGAACCGGACCAGCACGATCGCGAAGGCTGGGCCAAGCTCATGAAGAAGCTCGGCGTCAAGGGCGTCCACATCGCCGAGCGCGACACCCAGCGCACCAAGCACCCGAAGCCGCTCAACGTCTTCTGGAACACCTGGTCCGTCGAAGGCTTCATCTCCGAAGGCCTGCAGCCGGCCGAACTCGGCTGGGGCACCCATGAAGAATGGATGCCGAAGAACGCCAAGAAGCACAAGAAGGGCAACAAGGCGGCGATCTACCTGGAGCAGCCGGGCGCCAACACACGCGTGCGCACCTGGTGCCCGACGCCCGGCCCGCAATATGGCTTCCTCGTCACCCACAATGAGTCGATCTCGATCGCCGACTACTTCACCGTTCGCGACAAGGACGGCGAAGTGACTTTCCGCCCGACCTGCCACTATGCCTACCATCCGGCCAACGACGCCGTGCTCTCGCTTCACGAGATGTTCGGCAATGGCGGCACGCCGCAGCCGGTCCATCACGTTCTCGACGAGGACGAGTTGGAAGACGGCATCGACGAACTCGGCGTCCTGCTCTACGGCCACGAGAAGAACGCCTACTGGTTTGGCTCGCGTCTGTCGCTGGAAGAAACGCGCCGCATCGCGCCCTATCAGAACGCCACCGGCCTGCAGGTCACCTCAGCCGTTCTCGCCGGCATGGTCTGGGCGCTGGAAAACCCGAAGGCCGGCATCGTCGAAGCCGACGAGATCGATTACAAGCGCTGCCTCGAAGTGCAGATGCCTTATCTCGGCCCGGTCGAAGGACATTACACCGACTGGACCCCGCTCGATGGCCGCCCGGGCCTGTTCCCCGAGGATATCGACACCAAGGATCCGTGGCAGTTCAGGAACATTCTCGTGCGCTGAGATCGCTCAGCGCGAGTTTGAAAATGCCCGCCGCAAGGCGGGCATTTTTGTAACGCCTGCTGTCTAAATGCCGCCCGGCACCCCGCCAAGGCTTGCCTTCGCGGCGGTCGCACGCCATGTTTTGCCCCAACTTGGCGGCTGTCCGCCGCGCAGATTCCCTGGAGAAGCCTTATGAAAATCAGAACTGGTCTCGTTCTTGTCGGTGCAGCGGCCGCTCTTGCCGCCTGCGTTTCGCCAGAGCCGCGCCGCCTGCCGGTTGCAAACGCACCGGCCGCCACCGGCGTCGAAGGCAACTGGAGCGATCCGAACGGCATCGTCTCCACCTTCCAGGGCGGTAGCTTCACCACCCGCACGACCGACAGCAACCAGCTCCTTGCCTCGGGCACCTATATCAATACCTCGCCGACCCTGGTCGAGATCAACATGACCTCGCTGGTGCGCAAGACCCAGTCCAAGGTCAATTGCGCCCTCGTCAACCCGAGCCAGCTCAACTGCACCTCCGATTCCGGCGCACAATTCACACTTTCCCGCCGAGGCTGAAGATAAGGCGATAGGCTAAGCACACCATGCGCGCCCTCGCCGGTTACCTCGTCCTCCTGCTCGCGCTGCCGCTTGCAGCACTTGCCGTCCTTTTTCCGGCCAACGTCTATCGTGCTCAGGGCATCGCCGCTCTCGATTGCGACGGACCGCTGCAGGTGCTGATCTTGGCCGTGCCGACAATATTGATCTATGGCGCCGGCGCGCTCTTTGCCTATCGGGCCGGCCGGCGCTTTCACCGCCTCGTTTTTCTTCTGTGTCTGATCATCGCCCTCGCGACCGTTCTGAATATCGCGGAGGCCGTGCACGAACTCTACCGAAACGCCGCCGACGGCGAATGCCTGTCATAGCTCCCGGCTTTTTTGCCCCGCCCCCTTGGAAAGCGCCTGGCCTGGCCCAGCTTTCTCTTGCGGTCGCCCATCGTCTGATGGAACATCCGCAGGCCGGGAACCGCCCCGGCGGATTAGGAAGGGATCGGCGAGGATCAGGGGGATCTCTCGCCTCAATCAGGAGAACAGGGATGACGAAGTCTTTCAGCTTCGGTCTTTTGACCGCGTCCATGCTGGCGCTGAGCACGGGCGCCGCTTTTGCGGATTACGAACTCAATATTCTTCATATCAACGATTTCCATTCACGCATCGAATCGATCAACAAGTTCGACTCCACCTGCTCGACCGAGGAAGAAGGCAAGAAGGAATGCTTCGGCGGTGCTGCCCGCCTGAAGACCGCGATCGACCAGCGCCGTCAGGCGCTTTCCGGCAAGAATGTCCTCCTGCTGAATGCCGGCGACAATTTCCAGGGCTCGCTGTTCTACACGACCTATAAGGGCGCGGCCGAAGCCGAATTCCTCAACCTGATGAAGTTCGACGCCATGACCGTCGGCAACCATGAATTCGACGACAGCGAGGACGGGCTTGCGACCTTCCTCGACAAGGTGCAATTCCCCGTCGTCACCGCGAACGTCAAGGCGACAGCCGCCTCAAAGCTCGGCGACCGCATCAAGCCCTCGCTGGTGCTCGATGTCGGCGGCCAGAAGATCGGCATCGTCGGCGCCGTCACCAATGACACCGCCGAACTATCCTCCCCCGGCCCGAACGTCACGATATCAGATGACGTCCAGGCCATTACGTCAGCCGTTCAGGATCTGAAGGGCCAGGGCGTCAACAAGATCATCGCGCTGACCCATGTCGGCTATCCCCGCGACCTCGCTTTGATCGCCAAGATCCCGGATGTCGACATCGTCGTCGGCGGCCATTCCCACAGCCTGCTCTCCAATACCGACCCCAAGGCCGAAGGCCCCTATCCGACGATGGTCGACAATCCGGGCGGCTACAAGGTGCCGGTCGTCCAGGCCGCCTCCTACAGCAAGTATCTCGGCGATCTCGTCGTCAATTTCGACGATAGCGGCGTCGTCAAGGATGCCAAGGGCGATCCGATCCTGATCGATTCCAGCTTTACGCCCGATCCGGCTGTCGTTGCCCGCATCGCGGAACTCGCCAAACCGATCGAGGAACTGCGCAAGAAGGTCATCGGCTCCTCCGACGCCCCGATCGACGGCGACCGCAAGGTCTGCCGCGTCAAGGAATGCTCGATGGGCAATCTGGTGGCCGATGCCATGCTCGACCGCACGAAGAACCAGGGTGTTGCCATCGCTTTCCAGAACGGCGGCGGCCTGCGCGCGTCGATCGACGGCGGCGAGGTCACCCAGGGCGAAGTCATCACCGTCCTGCCCTTCCAGAACACGCTCGCCACTTTCGAGGCCACCGGCGCAGATGTCGTCAAGGCGCTCGAAAACGGCGTCAGCCAGATCGATCAGGGCGCCGGCCGCTTCCCGCAGGTCGCCGGCCTGAAATTCTCCTTCGACCAGTCCAAGCCTGTCGGCAGCCGCGTCAGCGATGTCCAGGTGAAGGAGGGCGACACCTTCGCTCCGATCGACCAGGCCAAGACCTACAAAGTCGCCACCAACAATTTCATGCGCGCCGGCGGCGACGGCTATTCGATCTTCAAGGAAGGCAAGAACGCCTATGATTTCGGTCCGGATCTGGCCGACGTGACCGCCGAATATCTGGCCGCCCACTCGCCCTATAAGCCCTATACCGACGGCCGCGTCACCGAAAACGGCGCGGCAGTGGCGCAGGCACCGGCTGCCGAACCGGCCGCTCCCGCACCAGCAACGCCGGCAGCCCCTGCACGAACCACAGAACCTGCCCCCGCTCCTGCTGCACCGGCAACGCCTGCGCCTGCGGCACCGGCAGCACCAACCCCGGCAACACCAGCAACGCCTGCACCCGCCGCGGAGCCGACACCGGCGCCGGCAGCCTCCGCACCTGCCGCAACGACGCCGTCCACCCACGTCATCGCCGCCGGCGACACCTTCTGGGATCTCGCCGTGACCTTCTATGGCGACGGCACGTTGTGGCGGAAGCTTTCGGAGGCCAACGGCAGTCCGAACCCGCGTCACCTGACGGTCGGCAAGGAGATCGAGGTTCCCGCCAAGTAAGACGATTTGTCCCGATGGCACTGGCCGGCCCGGGCTTTCCCGGGCCGGCTTTTCTTTCTATAGGGTGAACCACGATCTCGGGGCTGCGTATGAGCCGACGAGACAAAAGAGCATTGGGACCAGAATGACAGCAGATACTTCACTCCGCCCGGCAGACCATCCGGCCGTCAAGTCAGGCAAGGTCGGTGTCCTGCTGGTCAATCTCGGCACGCCCGATGGCACCGACTACACGTCGATGCGCCGCTATCTCCGGGAATTCCTGACCGATCGCCGCGTCATCGAATGGTCGCCGTGGAAGTGGTATCCGATCCTGTTCGGTGTCGTGCTCAACACCCGCCCGCGGAAAGTCGGCAAAGCCTATGAGCTGATCTGGAACAAGGAGAAGAACGAAAGTTATCTCCGCACCTATACGCGCAACCAGTCCGAGCTGATGGCCGAGCGCCTGAAGGATCTGGCGACGGTCAAAGTGGATTGGGCGATGCGCTACGGCACGCCGTCGATCGCCTCGCGCATCGAGGCGCTGAAGCAAGAAGGCTGCGACCGTATCGTGCTCTTCCCGCTTTATCCGCAATATGCGGCGGCAACGACCGCCACCGTCAACGACAAGGCGTTCCAGAAGCTGCTTTCAATGCGCTGGCAGCCGGCATTGCGCACCGTGCCCGACTATCACGACGACGAGACCTATATCGAAGCGCTCGCGAAGTCCGTTGAAAAACATCTTACGACGCTCGACTGGCAGCCGGAGATGCTGCTCGCCTCCTTCCACGGCATTCCGATGTCCTACTTCAAGCAGGGCGATCCCTATTACTGCCAATGCCAGAAGACCGGCCGGCTGCTGCGCGAGCGGCTGGGGCTGACCAAGGAAAACTTCATGGTCACCTTCCAGTCCCGCTTCGGGCCGGAGGAATGGCTGCAGCCCTATACCGACAAGACGGTGGAGAAGCTCGCCCAAGACGGCGTCAAGCGCATCGCCGTCATCAATCCGGGCTTCGTTTCCGACTGTCTGGAAACGCTTGAGGAGATCGCCGAACAGGCCGCCCATTCCTTCCATGAGAATGGCGGCGAGAAGTTTGCACATATCCCCTGCCTCAACGACGGCGAGGACGGCATGAAGGTGCTGGAAAAGGTCGTCCGCCGCGAATTGCAGGGCTGGATCTGAGAGATCCCACGCTGAAAAATCTGCCCTGACTCATCCTTCTTTTCCTAGGAGGCGGGGCATCCGTGGGTCATTTCTTCCTCGCAAAGAACATGCTACCTCACCACATCAGTTGTGAGGCGCGCTGCATGCGCCGATAGGAGGAATTCATGCTGTTCGGCGGCTTCGATATCGTCGTGATCGTACTGGTTATCTTCGTCATCCTGGTGCTTTTTGCCGGGATCAAGACCGTGCCGCAGGGCTATCGCTATACGATCGAGCGCTTCGGCCGCTACACCCGTACGCTGGAGCCGGGCCTCAACCTCATCACCCCCTTCATCGAGCGCGTCGGCGCCCGGTTGAACGTGATGGAGCAGGTGCTGAACGTGCCGACCCAGGAGGTGATCACCAAGGACAATGCCTCGGTTTCGGCCGATGCCGTCGCCTTCTATCAAGTGCTGAACGCTGCCCAGTCCGCCTATCAGGTTGCCAATCTCGAAAACGCTATCCTCAATCTGACAATGACCAATATCCGCTCGGTCATGGGCTCGATGGATCTCGATGAGCTGCTTTCCAACCGCGATGCGATCAACGACCGGCTGCTGCGCGTCGTCGACGAGGCCGTGCAGCCCTGGGGCATCAAGGTCACCCGCGTCGAAATCAAGGACATCCAGCCGCCCCGCGATCTCGTCGATGCGATGGCCCGGCAGATGAAGGCCGAGCGCGAGAAACGCGCCCAGGTGCTGGAAGCCGAGGGCTCACGCAACGCCCAGATTCTAAGGGCCGAAGGCGCCAAGCAATCCGCCATTCTCCAGGCTGAAGGCCAGCGCGAGGCCGCCTTCCGCAATGCCGAAGCCCGGGAGCGCCTGGCCGAGGCCGAAGCCAAGGCGACGAAGATGGTTTCCGAAGCCATTGCCGCCGGCGACATTCAGGCGATCAACTATTTTGTCGCGCAGAAATACACCGAGGCGCTCACCGCGATCGGTTCGGCATCCAATTCCAAGATCGTGATGATGCCGATGGAAGCCTCTTCCATCCTGAGCTCGCTCGGCGGCATCGGCGCCATTGCCCGCGAAGTGTTCGGCGATGGCGGCAACAACCCGGCTTCGCCGCCACCCCTGCCGCGTCCCCGCCCGGCCCCAGCGCGCTCGACGCCACCGATCAACCCGTCGACCCCCAATCCTTTCAATCCCGATCAGGAGCGCTAAGCCATGCTGGCGAAGATCGTCGCCGAACTTGGTCCGTGGAGCTGGTGGGTCGCGGGACTGGTGCTGCTCGCCGCGGAAATGATCGTGCCCGGCTTCTTCCTGGTCTGGATCGGCCTTGCCGCCTTGATCGTCGGTGCGCTGTCGCTCCTCTTCTGGGACAGCGCTTTCTGGGTCTGGGAGCTGCAGGCGATCCTTTTTGCGCTGCTAGCCGTCGCCACGACCTTTGCCGGTCGTCGGCTGACGCTGCGCAATTCGACGACCGACGAGCCCTTCCTCAATCAGCGCGGCGCCAGCCTCGTCGGCCGCACGGCGACGCTGCACGAACCGATCCGCGAGGGCCGCGGCCGCATCCGCCTCGACGATACGCTATGGCAGGTGATGGGACCGGACCTGCCGGCGGGAACACAGGTGAAGGTGGTGTCGAGCAACGGCCGCGACCTGACGGTCGAGCCCGTCTGATCAAACAGCTCTGATCAGGCGACGCCGATCCGCAGCAGATCGTGGAAATGCACCAGCCCGACCGGCCGGTGGTCGTCGTCGATAACGATCAGCGCGCCGATATGATGCTGGTTGAGCAGCGCCAGCGCGGCAGTCGCCAGCATCGTCGGCTTCACCGTCTTCGGCGTCCGCGTCATGATGTCGTCGACGGCAAGCTCTGAAAGATTGCGGGTCAGGTTGCGCGCCATGTCGCCTTCGGTGACGATGCCACAGAGCCGCCCATCCCCGTCAAGCACGCCGACGCAGCCGAAATGCTTGCGCGACAGCACCGTGATCGCCTCCGGCATCGGTGTGCCCTTGGCAACGAGCGGCAGCCGCTCGCCGGTATGCATGATATCGGCGACATGCATCAGACTTGCGCCTAATTTGCCGCCGGGATGGAACACGTGGAAATCCGTGGCGGTAAAGCCGCGCGCTTCCAACAGCGCCACCGCCAGCGCATCACCCATCGCAAGCTGCATCAGCGTCGAGGTCGTCGGCGCCAACCCATTCGGGCAGGCCTCCTGCTCGTTCGGCACGAGAAGGACGATATCGGCGGCGGTTGCAAGCGAGGAACTGTCGCTGCAAGTGATCGCGATCAGCGGAATTGAGAAACGCCGCGTGAAGGAAATGATGCTCTTGAGTTCGGCGCTCTCGCCGCCTTTGGAAATCGCCAACACGACGTCGTCGGTCGCGATCATGCCGAGATCGCCGTGATTGGCCTCCGCCGCATGCACGAAAAAGGCAGGCGTCCCGGTTGAAGCGAACGTCGCCGCAAGCTTGGCGCCGATATGACCGCTTTTGCCGACGCCGGTGACGATGACACGCCCGGAGATATCTCCGATGGTTTCGACGGCGCGGGTGAAAGGACCGGCCAATCCATTGTCGAAGGCCTGTTCGAGCGCTTCAAGGCCGCGTCTTTCGGTCTCTATCGTGCGTTTTGCCGATTCGAGCACGCTGTTTTCAACGAGGTTTATCGCTCTTCTGTTCATGAAGCTGCGTTAGACCTTTTCACTTTCCAAGTCCACCCCGCACTCTTTCCGAAATGTGAACGGCGCCCGCCGTCGGCAACGAATGATTAACCACGAGGCTTTACCTTTGGGTAAGAACCGAAAGCATGTCAGGCGCGAATTGCATGGGCCAGCCAAAACAGACGAGCAGTGTGACGCCGCTCCGCGCCATGAGCCGTGCCGTCACTTTTGCTGCGTTCGGTGGCCTGCTTCTCAGCCAGACGGCAGCCCTGGCGCAGTCCGCTTCGCAACAGCCGGCAACGACGGCAAATAGCCGCTCCACCGTCTCTCAGGACAGCACGAACGCCGCCGCCGCCTTCGATGACGGCACCGACGATACCGCCACGCCTGCGGCGAACGGCACAACCGCAAACCCGGATGATGATGCCGCGCAGAGGCCAGCCATACCGGATGCGCAAGCCGGCGACGACATTACCGGCTCCATCCTCGATGAGGATATCCGCCGGCTGAACACCCGCGAAGCACCGATCGACGAAGCGCTGCCGCGCCGCCGGGCTGCCGAAAGTGCCTCGACGGCCGAAACGCCGGGCATTCCGATCGGCACCTTCGTGCTCCGCCCGAGCGTCACCCAGAGCATCAACACCGAGACCACCAAGGACGGCAGCAGCACGCAACGGCGCGCCTTCCTCGAAACCGATGCAGCCGCGACGCTTACCTCCGACTGGGGCCGGCATCAGCTGACCGTCACTTCGGAAGGCGCCTGGCAGAGGAATATCAGCGGCGAGGGTGAGGAGCAGCCGTCTTTCAAGGTCAACGGCGACCTCCGGCTGGATCTTCCCGACGATACGGTCGCGCATCTCACTGCCGGTTACAATTTCTACCGCGAGGATACGGACGACCCCGATGCGATCGCCAATGCGACACAACAGTCCGACGTGCAGGAATTTTCGGCTGGCGCCTCCGTCCAACGCGATTTCGGCATCCTGCGCGGCACGACGGCGCTGGCGCTGACCCGCTCGATCTATTCCGATGCCACGCTGACCAACGGCACGACTGTCGCTCTCAGCGACCGCGACCAGACGACCGGCACGCTGCGCGGCCGCGTCGGTTACGAACTGTCTCCCGCACTCATCCCTTTCATCGAGGCGACGGTCGGCCGTACTCTCTATGACGAGACGCGCGACTCCGCCGGTTACGAACGTTCCGGCCACAGCTATGGCGCCAAGGCCGGCGTCGAGGTCGACCTCGGCGAAAAGCTGAAGGGTGAAGTCGGTGTCGGCTACGAGATGGCTGATTTCGAAGACAGCCGGCTGTCGTCGATCGATACCGCTACCCTCGATGCAAGCCTGCTCTGGTCGCCGATCCGCGGCACCGATGTCAATCTCGACCTGCAGACGAGCATCCAGCCCTCGACCACGGCGGGCGAAAGCGGCTATGTCTCGCACGCGTTGACGACGACGGTCACCCACCAGTTGCGCGACAATCTGGTTGGCACGATGATCGGCGGGGTGACGTGGCGCGATTATCCGACCGACAGCACCATCAACGACGAACTCGTCTATACCGCGGCGACCGGCCTGACCTGGAACATCAACCGCTATCTCGATCTCACCAGCACGCTCGGCTACGAGCTGACCGCGCGCAAGGAAGGCACCGATTCGCAGCAATGGCGCGCCGGCGTCGGCCTCAAGCTCAAACGCTAAAGCATGTCGCCCTGCCATCCGCTCAGGCTGATGCTATCAGATCCTGCAGGATGCCGATGATGCGGCGGTGCTGAGGGGCGTGACGTGTGCGGATGCTGGTTGCGGCATAGACCGTCTGTTGAATGGGTGGAGCGTCCTCTACCGGGAAAGCGGCACCTTCCTTGATAAGTCGCGCAGCACTGCTTTTCATGAGGTAGGCAGCGCCCCCCAGCGTCATCAGCAATTCCCTGATGGCGATGTTTTGCCCCGACGCCAGCGGTGCTGCCGACAGATGCGGCAAAGCCAGTCGGTGGGCACGGTCGAAGGCCGGTGAATAGATGGCCTGGATATAGGTTTCGGGTCGAAGTGCGCCGACGGTGCAGGCGACGGTGCTGACCAGATTATATGTCATTTCCCCGATTCTTTCATAGTAAAGGTCGGGCAGGTAGTGCGGAGTATAGAGAACGGCCAGATCGAGATCTCCAGCGGCGAGGTCTCGGTTCATCTGGATCGAGTAGTCCGCTTCCATGTAGATCGATGTCAAAGGCAGCTCGGCGCGGACCGCGGAAAGCCAGCGCCCGGCAAAGATTTCGGCAAGGTCGTGTTGGATGCCGAGCCGCATGGATCGCTCATAGGCGCCCGCATTCTCGACCGCCCGCATTGCCTCATTCCACTGATATTGCAGGGCTTTCGCATGATCCAGGAAACGCAGGCCCGACGCCGTCGGTGCGGTGCCACCCTTGTTGCGGGTGAAGAGCTTTCGGTTGAACTGCGCCTCCAGCGCCTTAACGCGATGGGAAACGGTTGATTGCGTGACGTTCAACCGCTCCGCAGTGCGATTGAAGCTGCGGGTTTCCATCAGGTCGAGAAAAGTCTCGATAAGATCAATCTGCATGTTCTTTCCAGGCTCACTGGGCGAGGGCGATCTGGCATTATCTAATCGAATTCTTCGATCAATAAAGCAAGTTCCCTCCGCTTGATGCCGCTCCCGTTCGTTGCCACACTTCCCTTCGAACGAGGAGCAGCCATGTCGAATTTGCCATCTCAAGCGCGCGTTGTGATCATCGGCGGAGGAGCTGTCGGCGTATCCGCCCTCTATCATCTGGCCATGGCGGGCTGGACCGACGCGGTGCTTCTGGAAAAAAACGAACTGACTGCCGGATCGACTTGGCATGCGGCCGGCAATGTGCCGACGTTTTCTTCTTCCTGGTCGATCATGAACATGCAGCGCTATTCGGCCTCGCTCTATCGCGAGCTGGGCGCTCGGGTCGACTATCCGATGAACTACCACGTGACCGGCTCGATCCGGCTCGGCCACTCGAACGAGCGGCTGCAGGAATTCAAGCGTGTGGTCGGCATGGGACGCCACCAGGGCATGGACCTCGACATCCTGTCGCCCGATCAGATCAAATCGAAATATCCCTTTGTCGAGACCCATGACCTCATCGGCGCGCTCCACGATCCGCATGACGGCGACATCGATCCGGCGCAGCTGACCCAGGCCTTGGCAAAGGGCGCGCGCGACCTTGGGGCGCGGATCTTCCGCTTCTGTCCCGCAACCGGTGCGCGCAGGAAAAACAACGAATGGATCGTTTCCACTCCGGAGGGCGATATCCGCTGCGAATATGTCGTCAATGCCGCCGGCTATTACGCCCGCGAAGTCGGCAAATGGTTCGGCCGCGAGGTGCCGATGATGGTGATGAGCCATCAGTACATGCTGTTCGAAGAAATTCCTGAGCTCGCCGCCTGGTCGAAGGAGGCAGGCCACAAGCTGCCACTGCTGCGAGACGTCGATAGTTCCTACTATCTGCGGCAGGAAAAGACCGGAATGAACCTCGGTCCCTATGAGCGCAATTGCAAGGCGCATTGGCTGACGCCCGACGATCCGATGCCGGAGGATTTCTCCTTCCAGCTTTTCCCCGACGATCTCGAGCGGCTGGAATGGTATCTCAATGACGCAGTCGAGCGCGTGCCGATCCTCGGCACTGCCGGTCTGTCGCGCATGATCAATGGGCCTATCCCCTATTCACCGGATGGCAATCCGCTGATCGGGCCGATGCCGGGCGTGCCGAATGCATTTGAGGCCTGCGTCTTCACTTTCGGTATCTGCCAGGCGGGCGGTGCCGGCAAGGTGCTGGCCGAATGGCTGACCGAAGGGCAGACCGAATGGGACATGTGGTCCTGCGACCCACGTCGCTTTACGCGTTTTGCTTCCGACCAAGACTACTGCATCGCCAAGGGCATGGAAGTTTACGGCCACGAATATGCGATGCATTTCCCGAAACACGCCTGGCCTGCTGGTCGCAACAGGAAACTCTCGCCGATCCATGATCGGATCGCAGCACTTGGTGCGCAATTCAAGCCCTATAATGGCTGGGAGCGCGCCAACTGGTACGCCAAATCAGGCGATGACACGTCGGAACAATCAACGCAGACCTGGAATCGGGCGGGGCCGTGGCAGAAACGGATCGAGGAGGAATGCCTGGTGGTGCGTGATGCTGCGGGCATTCTCGATCTGCCGGGCTTTTCCCGCTACCGCCTGCAGGGTGAGGGCGCGCGGGACTGGCTGCTCGGCCTGATCACCGGCAAGGTCCCGAAACCCGGCCGCATCGGACTTGCCTATTTTGCCGACGACAAAGGCCGTATCGTCACCGAAATGTCGGTGATGGCGCTGGAAGAGAATCTTTTCTTCCTGACCACCGCGGCGACAGCGCAATGGCACGATTTCGCATGGTTGCAGAAGCATCTGCCGAACGACGCGAGTTTCACGCTCGACGATGTGACGGATAATCTGGCCTGCCAGATACTGTCAGGGCCGCAATCGCGTGCCATCCTCGCAGACGTCACCGATGCCGATCTTTCCAAGCCGTGGCTGACGCACCAGTCCTGCCAGATAGCAGGCCGCCCACTGCAGCTAGTGCGCGTTTCCTTCGTCGGCGAGCTTGGCTGGGAGCTTCACACGAAGGTGGACGACACCGCCGCGGTCTTCGACGCGGTCTGGGCTGCAGGCGGAAAGCATGGCCTGAAGCCATTCGGCATGGAAGCACTCGACAGCCTGCGTATCGAGAAGGGTTACCGCGCCTGGAAGGGCGACCTTTCCACCGATTACACCATGCTGCAGGGCGGGCTGGAGCGTTTCGTCGATTGGGCAAAACCCGATTTCAAGGGCAAGGCGGCGCTCGAGCGCGAGAAGCAGCAAGGTGTGACGAAGCGCTTCGTCACATTGGCCGTCGATGCCGGCGAATGTGACGCCCCCTATATGTCGACGCTCTGGCGCGACGGTCAATTGGTCGGAGAGACAACGTCGGGCGACTGGGGCTACCGCGTCGGCAAGTCCGTGGCGCTCGGCATGCTGCGGTCGGATCTGGCGGTGCCGGGCACGGAGCTGGAGGTTGAAATCTTCGGCGACCGGTTCAAGGCCGTCGTCCAGCCCGACCGGCCGTTGTGGGATCCCGAGAACGAGAGGCTGCGAGCATGACGAAACCCATCCCCCAAAAGGCACGTGCGGTGATCATCGGCGGCGGGGTCTCAGGCTGTTCCATCGCCTACCATCTGGCGAAGCTTGGCTGGACCGATGTCGTACTGCTCGAACGCAAACAGCTCACCTCAGGCACCACGTGGCACGCGGCTGGCCTCATCGGTCAGCTCCGCGCCTCGCAAAACATGACGCGCCTCGCCAAATATTCCGCCGATCTCTACGTCAGGCTGGAGGCCGAAACCGGCATCGGCACCGGCATGCGCCAAAATGGCTCGATCACCGTTGCCCTGACCGAAGAGCGTAAGGAAGAGATCTACCGTCAGGCCTCGTTGGCCCGGGCGTTCAAAATCGACGTTCGCGAGATTTCGCCGCAAGAGGCGAAGGCGCTTTACCCGCATCTCAACATCGGCGACATCAAGGCAGCGGTTCACCTGCCGCTCGACGGACAATGCGACCCGGCAAACATCGCCATGGCGCTCGCCAAGGGAGCTCGGCAGCACGGTGCGACCATCATCGAAGGCGTAAAGGTCATCGAGGTGCTTGCCAGGGATGGGCGAGTCGTCGGCGTCGTCTGCGAACAGGCCGGCGAGCGTTTCACGATCGAGACGGAAAATGTCGTCAACGCCGCCGGCATGTGGGGCAGAGATCTCGCTCGGCAATCCGGCGTCACCTTGCCGCTGCATGCCTGCGAGCATTTCTACATCGTCACCGAGCCGGTTGGGGGGCTGAAATCTCTGCCTGTGCTGCGTGTGCCGGACGAGTGTGCCTATTACAAGGAAGATGCCGGCAAGATGCTCATTGGTGCCTTCGAGCCGGTTGCCAAGCCCTGGCCGCCGGCGGGCGAGGCGATCCGCGAGGACTTCTGCTTTGACCAGTTGCCCGAAGATTTCGACCACTTCCAGCCCATCCTCGAAATGGCGATCAACCGGATGCCGATGCTGGAAACCGCCGGCATTCACACCTTCTTCAATGGACCGGAGAGCTTTACGCCCGACGATCGCTATTATCTAGGCGAGGCGCCGGAACTGAACGGGTATTGGGTGGCGGCCGGATACAATTCGATCGGCATCGTATCTTCTGGCGGCGCCGGCATGGCGCTTGCCCAATGGATGAACGACGGCGAACCGCCCTTCGATCTCTGGGATGTAGACATCCGCCGCGCCCAGCCCTTTCAGAGAAACCGGCTCTACCTGAAGGACAGGGTCACGGAGACGCTCGGCCTGCTTTACGCGGACCATTTCCCCTATCGGCAGATGGCGACCGCGCGCGGTATACGCCGCTCGCCGATCCATGAGCACCTTGCGGCGCGTGGCGCCGTGTTCGGCGAAGTGGCTGGCTGGGAGCGCGCCAACTGGTTTGCCAGGGAAGGGCAAGAGCGGGAATACCAGTATAGCTGGCGGCGACAGAACTGGTTTGAAAACCAGCGCGAGGAACATCTGGCAATCAGGACCGGCGTCGGTCTCTTCGACATGACCTCCTTTGGGAAAATCCGAGTCGAAGGGCGAGACGCCTGTCGCTTCCTGCAACGGCTATGCGCCAACCAGATAGACGTGCCCGCCGGCCGTATCGTCTATACGCAGATGCTGAACCATCGTGGCGGCATCGAAAGTGACCTTACAGCAACCCGGCTGACCGAAACCGCCTTTCTGCTCATTGTTCCAGGCGCGACGCTGCAGCGTGATCTTGCCTGGTTGCGTCGGCACGTGGCCGATGAAAATGTCGTGGTTACCGATATGACGGTCGCCGAAAGCGTGCTCTGCGTGATGGGTCCGAAGTCGCGCCAGCTGATGCAAAGGATCAGCCCTGACGATTTCTCCAACGACGCCCATCCCTTCGGCACTGCGCGGGAAATCGAGATCGGCATGGGATTGGCTCGCGCTCACCGCGTCACCTATGTCGGCGAGCTCGGTTGGGAGCTGTATGTCTCCACCGATCAGGCCGCCCACGTTTTTGAGGCGCTGGAACTGGCTGGCCGAGACATTGGCCTAAAGCTTTGCGGCATCCACACGCTCGATAGCTGCCGCATCGAAAAGGGGTTCCGCCATTTTGGCCATGACATTACCGATGAGGATCATGTGCTGGAAGCAGGCCTCGGCTTCGCCGTCAAAACGGGCAAAGGGGAGTTCATCGGCCGCGATGCCGTCTTGCACAAGCAGGAAACGGGCGTTGATCGCCGGCTGGTGCAATTCAAGCTCACAGATCCTGAACCGTTGCTCTTTCACAACGAGGTGATCGTCCGCGACGGAGAGATCGTCGGCACCATAACCTCCGGCAACTACGGCCACTTCCTCGGCGGTGCGATCGGGCTGGGTTACGTGCCCTGTGAGGGTGAGAGCGCGGCGGAAGTGCTTGGCTCATTTTACGAAATCGAGATTGCGGGAACGAGGGTGAGAGCCGAGACGTCACTTGCGCCGATGTATGACCCGAATGCCGCGAGGGTTCGGATGTGACAACGGACATGTCGGTATTTGCAACTGCTGCGCCGTCGGCCGACGGCATCGATCAACTCATTGCCGCTCATAAGCCGGGCCACGGTCTTGCCCGGCCATTCTACATGGATCCGGACATTTATGAGCGTGATCTGGAGCGCGTGTTCCGCCGCCATTGGCATTGCCTCGCGCATGAGAGCGTTGTTCCAAAGCCGAATGACTTCGAAGTGTTTCGGATGGCCTCGGAACAGGTGATCCTCACGCGCCATGCCGATGGAACAATTCATGCGCTGCTCAATGTCTGCCGCCATCGCGGCGCCGAGGTCTGTACCCGGGATAAGGGCAATGCCCGTGTCTTCGTCTGTCCCTACCATGCCTGGACCTATGGCAATGACGGAAGCCTGAAGGCGGCAAGACTGATGCCAAAGGATTTCAAGCGGGAGGATTATGGGCTGAAGACGCTGCATGTCCGTGTGGTCGAAGGCCTGATCTTCATTTCCTTCGCAGACCACCCGCTCGATTTCTCCGAGGTCGAGAATCTGCTCCATGCGACCTGCGGCCAATATGGCTGGGGGCAGGCTAAGGTGGCGCATCGGCAGACCTACCCGGTCGACGCCAACTGGAAGCTGGCGGTGGAAAACTATGTGGAATGCTACCATTGCGGCCCGGCGCACCCCGAATATTCGCAGACTCACGCGCTGGAGCAGCCGGCGCACATGATTGAGGCGCTGAACGCCTCGATGGAGGAACGCACACGCGCCCTCGGCATCGAGGTCGGTTCCGGCGATCACTGGCAGACATCTGCGAAAAACAGAGAAGCCATCCACGCGTTCCGCTATGCGCTTTATGATGGTGTGAAGACCGGCAGCCAAGACGGCTCGCCGCTCGGCATGCTGATGGGCCGATTTACGGAATTTGATGGCGGCGTCACCTCCGTCCATCTCGGCGGCACCTCATTTCTCGTCTGCTATCCTGACTACGGTATGATCTATCGCTTCATTCCGAAGGGCCCGAGAGCTTGCGAGATGGAACTGATCTGGCTCGTCGACGGTGAAGCCGAGGAGGGCAGAGACTATGATCTCGCCAAGCTCGTGTGGCTCTGGACGGTGACGACTGACGAGGACAAGGCCATTATCGAGCACACGTCGCGCGGCGTTGCCTCGCACTATTTTTTGCCGGGACCGATCGCGCCGATGGAGCAGAACGAGCTGCGCTATATCAACTGGTATCTGGACGAGATCAGTCGGCCGAGCTGACCGAGTTCTGATGCATGTCATCAGGAAGTGGGCAGCGGTTCCGGCACAACGACATGCATAAAGACAACAAAGCGCCGCGCATCCGGTGGGACGCGCGGCGATCTAACAGTTCCATGCTGTGCGGAAAACTTACCTCAGACCGGCAAGCAATTCCTTGAAGCCGCCTTCGACGGTCGGGCGGATATCGGCGCGTTCGAGGGCGTAGGCGACATTGGCAAGAATGAAGCCGTCCTTGGCGCCGCAGTCATAGGTCGTGCCGCGGAAGTGATACCCGGCGAAATCCTGTTCCTTCAGCAGCTTCAGCATGCCGTCGGTGAGCTGGATCTCGTTGCCGGCGCCGCGTTCCTGGGTTTCGAGGATCCGGAAAATCTCCGGCTGCAGGATGTAGCGGCCGTTGATGAAGAAGTTGGACGGCGCCGTTCCCTTGGCGGGCTTTTCCACCATGCCGGTGATTCGGAAGCCCTCGCCGATCGCTTCGCCGACACCGACGATGCCGTATTTATGGGCCTGGTCGGGCGCACATTCTTCGACGGCGATGATATTGCCACCGCTCTGGCCGTAAAGGTCGATCATGCCCTTCATGCAGCCCTTGTCGCCCTTCATGATCATATCGGGCAGCAGCAGCGCGAAGGGCTCGTCGCCGACAATCTCGCGGGCGCACCACACCGCGTGGCCGAGGCCGAGCGGCTCCTGCTGGCGGGTGAAGCTCACCGTACCTGCCTTCGGCAATTGCTGGGCGAGAAGGGTGATCTCGGCCTTCTTGGCACGCTCGCGCAGCGTCTGTTCCAGCTCGAAATGGATGTCGAAATAATCTTCGATGACGTGCTTGTTGCGCCCGGTGACGAAGACCAGATGTTCGATCCCGGCTTCGATCGCCTCATCGACGACATATTGAATGATTGGCTTGTCGACGACGGTCAACATTTCCTTCGGAACAGCCTTGGTTGCTGGCAGGAATCGCGTTCCCAATCCGGCAACCGGAAATACTGCTTTACGAACTTTGTTGTGTTGAGCCACACCCGGCCTCCTGCTTCGATCATATCGCTTTGGAAATGGAGCTTTTTAGCTTTAACTAGTATAGAATTGCTACTGTTTTGCAAATGGTGACCGCAGCGGATCGCCATGGTAAAGAATTTGTTGACTCCGTTCCTGTAGTCTCGGGTCTGGGCGGACATGAAGCCCCGTTGCGCCAGAAACTGAAGATGACGGATACGACTGTCGATGACCCAGAATCACAAATACTCCCTTCGTGGTCTTGCTCTCGCCTTCATTGTCGCCGCCCAAGTGGGGCTGGTCCCCGACAACGCGAAAGCCGATTCCCGGTTCCAGAAATGGATCGCGGATTTTTACCAAACAGCCGCTCAGAGTGGCATCAGTAAGGCAACCTATCAAAAGGCCTTTTCTGGGGTGAGCGAGCCCGATCCGACCGTGCTCGAAAAGGCGGCCTACCAGCCGGAATTCACTTCGAAAATCTGGGACTATGTCGATTCCCGCGTCAATCCCTATACGGTCAAGATCGGCCGCGAGATGGCCGTCAAGCATGCCAGGACGCTGGCCGCGATCGAACAGCGATTCGGCGTCGACAAGACCATTCTGCTCGCCATCTGGTCGATGGAATCGAATTACGGCGCCATTCTCGATAAGGACGACCGGCTGCATTACGTGCCGCGGGCGCTCGCAACGCTTGGTTATGCCGATCCGAGCCGCGCCAAATTCGCCAAGAAGCAGCTGATCGCCGCGCTGAAAATCCTGCAGAACGGCGACGTGCCGGCACGCGAGATGACCGGCTCCTGGGCCGGCGCCATGGGCCACACCCAGTTCATTCCGACAAGCTACCTGCTGTATGCCGTCGATGCCGACGGCAACGGCCATCGCGACATCTGGAACTCGGTGCCCGATGCGCTGGCAACCTCGGCCAATCTGCTGATGAAGAACGGCTGGGACACCGGCAAGACCTGGGGCTACGAGGTTGTCGTTCCCGCCGCAGCCGCCAAACAGATCGGCAAGACCCATACGCTCGCCCAATGGGCAGCCCTCGGCCTGACCCGCCCGAACGGCAAGGCCTTCCGCGAGAGCGGTGCCAAGGCGGTGCTGAAAATGCCGGCCGGGCCGAGTGGCCCGGGCTTCCTGATGACCGCCAACTTCTTCACCATCAAGAACTACAATGCGTCGGACAGCTATGCGCTTGCCGTCGGCCTGCTTGCTGACCAGATCGCCGGCTACGGTGGCATGCAGCAGCGCTGGCCGCGCCCGGACGGCGCCCTCGATATCACCGAGAAGTTCGAGCTGCAGACCCGTCTGAAGACGCTCGGTTACTACAATGGCGAGGTCGACGGCAATTTCGGCTCGGGTTCGAAAGCGGCGATATCGGCGGTGCAGTCTCGCATCGGCATGCAGCCGGACGGCGAGCCCTCATTGCCGCTTCTGAACGCCCTTCGTCGCTAGAAGCGGCGGAATCGTGACCTAGATAAGAGCGGGTGTGGACGCTGGCCTGGCTTGCGTGCAAGATGCCGGCAGATGCGGAACTGCCCATGACGAAGAAAACTGACCGGACCCCAATCCGTTGGCTCGTGCTCGCCCTGGCGGCGATTTCGCTATGCCTTGGCGCGCTTGCGCCGGTGCATATGGCGGAAGCCCAGGAGCAGCGCTACCAGCGCCGTTCGATCCTGGATTTCTTCCTCGGCCGGCGCTACCTCGACGATGGGCCGCAGGCGCCTGACGTCCCGCAGCCGCGGCGCCAGCAGCGCAAGCGCCCGCCGCAGCAGAAAGCCATCGTCAACACCCGCACCGCGCCGCCGATCCGCGCGCCCGTGCAGGAGGAGCCGGTCGTGCAAAAGCTCGGCGACGCCAAGAAGATCCTGATCGTCGGCGATTTCCTGGCCAGCGGCCTCGGCGACGGCCTGACTGCGGCCTTCGAGACTTCGCCGGGGGTCGTCGTCGAAGCCCGCGGCAACGTCTCATCCGGTCTTGTCCGCGACGACTATTACGACTGGCCGGAACAGCTGCCGAAGATGATCGACGAGCTGAAGCCGGCCATGGTCGTCGTCATGATCGGCGCCAACGACCGCCAGCAGATGGTGACAGATACCGCCAAGGAGAAGTTCCGCACCGACGGCTGGTTTAGCGAATACCGCCGCCGCGTCCTTTCCTTCGGCAAAGAAGTTACCGACCGCAAGATCCCGCTGCTCTGGGTCGGTCTTCCCGCCTTCGAATCCGATCAGATGACGGCCGATGCCGTCCAGATGAACCAGCTTTACCGCAACCAGGTCGAAAGCATCGGCGGCGAATTCGTCGATATCTGGGATGGTTTCGTCGATGAAAACAGCAACTTCATCGTGACCGGCTCGGATGTGAACGGCCAGCAGGTGCGCCTGCGCACCTCCGATGGCATCAACCTCACGCAGGCCGGCCGGCGCAAGCTCGCCTTCTATGTTGAAAAGCCCGCCCGCCGCATTCTCGGCACCCAGGCAAGCCCGGATTTGGTCCGCCTGGACGAAAGCAATCTGCCGGGCCTCGGCCTTCCCACCAATCCGGTCGAACACACCGTGCCGATCAGCCTCTCCGATCCCAATCTCGACGGCGGCGCCGAGCTTCTTGGCGCCAGGCCCCCGCCAATGACTTTGACGAGGTCGCCCCGCGACCTCCTGGTCGAGCAGGGCGAAATGACGCCCGCGCCGCCCGGCCGCGTCGACGATTACCGCTTGCCTACGGCGAAGACGCCGGCCGAAGTCTCGGTGAAATGAAAAGTCGGCGCGGCAGCCTTCCGCTTCGTTCCGTTTACGTCGCCGCTTGCGGCCCGCTTCCCGGCATTGCTTGAGGTTTGCGGCGGATACCGGCGCGTCAAGCGGTCGCACCGAGAACGTTTCCCAAACAAAAAAACTCCGCCGGAAGGGCGGAGTTTTTGTCTCGGGATCTCTATGCTGCCTGCGGTCAGTTCGGCAGAACGGTTGAGCCCATCAATGCCTCGTCGATGGCGCGCGCCGCCTGGCGGCCTTCGCGGATTGCCCAGACCACCAGCGACTGGCCGCGGCGCACGTCGCCCGCCGTCCAGAACTTGTCGACCGAGGTCTTGTAGTCGCGGTCATTGGCGACGACATTGGTCGAGCCGCGCTTGTCGGTGTTGAGCGTCAGCTTTCCCTCGAGTTCCTTCAGCACGCTTGTCGTGAACGGGCCGCGGAAACCGATGGCGATGAAGGCGAGATCGGCGCGGATGACGAATTCCGTGCCTGGAACCGGCCGCCGGCGCTCGTCGACCTCGCAGCACTTGACCCCAGTCAACACGCCGTCTTCGCCAACGAATTCGAGTGTCGCCACCTGGAATTCGCGCACGGCGCCCTCAGCCTGCGAGGAGGAGGTGCGCATCTTCGTTGCCCAGAAGGGCCAGACGGCGAGCTTGTCTTCCTTCTCCGGCGGCTGCGGCCGGATGTCGAGCTGGGTGACCTTGACGGCGCCCTGGCGAAACGCCGTGCCGACGCAGTCCGAAGCCGTGTCACCGCCGCCGACGACGACGATATGTTTGGCGCCGGCAAGGATCGGGTCCGACGGCCAGCCGACGCTGTCGATGTTCTCGCGCCCGACGCGGCGGTTCTGCTGCACCAGATAGGGCATGGCATCATGCACGCCGGCAAGGTCCGTGCCCGGAATGCCCGCTTCGCGCGGCGTCTCGGAACCGCCGCAATAGAGGACGGCATCGTGATCGGCGAGCAGCTGCTCGACCTTGACGTCGACGCCGACATTGGCGCCGCAATGGAAGGTGACGCCCTCGCCCTTCATCTGCTCGACACGGCGGTCGATGAAGTTCTTCTCCATCTTGAAGTCGGGAATGCCATAGCGCAGCAGGCCGCCCGGCTTGGTCTCGCGCTCATAGACATGCACCTCGTGGCCGGCGCGGCCGAGCTGCTGGGCAGCCGCCATGCCGGCGGGACCCGAGCCGATCACCGCAACCTTCTTGCCGGTATGAACCGTGGCCGGCTGCGGCCGGATGAAGCCGAGCTCATAGGCCTTGTCGGCGATCGCCTGTTCGACCGTCTTGATGGCAACAGGCGCATCTTCGAGATTTAAAGTACAGGCTTCCTCGCAGGGCGCCGGGCAGACGCGGCCGGTGAACTCCGGGAAGTTGTTGGTCGAATGCAGGTTCTGGACCGCCGCTTCCCAGTTGTTGTTGTAGACGAGGTCGTTCCAGTCGGGGATCTGGTTGTGCACAGGGCAGCCCGTCGGGCCGTGACAATAGGGGATGCCACAGTCCATGCAGCGCGCAGCCTGTTTCTGCACTTCCGGGTCCGACATCGGGATCGTGAACTCACGGAAATGACGGATACGATCCGACGCCGGCTGGTACTTCGCCACTTGCCGGTCGATTTCCAGAAACCCTGTTACCTTACCCATATCTTCGTCCCTTACCCTCATGACCGCCTCACCGCAGCCAATCTGTCTATCGTCAGTCCCGGTAACCGGGGCAAGTTGCTTCTCTTGACCGTCATTGGAACATGTCCTCTGAAACATCCGCACGATCTGGACGGCTTTCGGCCGCCGGCATGATCGTCACGGGGTCATCGGGATATTTCCGTCATCCGCCGCATCAGGTCGGCGGATGACGGCTGTCCTGGTGGATATCATTCCGCGGCGATGCCCATCCGGCTGCGCTCCATTTCCTCGAGCGCACGACGGTATTCCACAGGCATGACCTTGCGGAACTTCGGGCGGTAGTCGGCCCAGCTGTCGAGGATCTGCTTGGCGCGGGTGGAGCCCGTATAGTGCAGATGGTTGGAGATCAGCTGGTAGAGGCGCTCCTCGTCATGGCGGGTCATGTCACCCGAGACGTCGACACGTCCCTTGTGCATGAGATCGCCGCCATGATGATGCAGCTTCTCCAGCATGTCGTCCTCCTCGGGCACCGGCTCGAGTTCGACCATCGCCATGTTGCAGCGGCTGGCGAAATCGCCGGTCTCATCGAGCACGTAGGCGACACCGCCGGACATGCCGGCCGCGAAGTTGCGGCCCGTGGCGCCGAGCACCACGACGACACCACCGGTCATGTATTCGCAGCCATGGTCGCCGACGCCCTCGACGATCGCAATCGCACCTGAATTGCGCACGGCAAACCGTTCGCCCGCCACGCCGCGGAAGTAGCATTCGCCTTCGGTCGCACCGTAAAGCACGGTGTTGCCGACGATGATCGAGTTCTCGGCGACGATCCGCGAATTCTCCGGCGGCCGGATGATGATCTTGCCGCCCGAAAGCCCCTTGCCGACATAGTCGTTGCCGTCGCCGATCAGGTTGAAGGTGATGCCGCGCGCCAGGAAGGCGCCAAAGCTCTGACCCGCCGTGCCGCGCAGCGTCACATTGATCGTGTCTTCCTTCAGCCCGCGATGGCGGTAACGCTTGGCGACCTCGCCGGACAGCATCGCACCGGCCGAACGGTCGACGTTCTTGATGCCGACCTCGAAGGCGACGGGCGTCTTGTCGGTCAGCGCCGGCTCAGCCTGCGCAATCAGCGCGCGGTCGAGAATATCGTCGATCGGGTGCTGCTGCCGGCTCGTCCAGAAGGTCTCTTCCTTGGCGGCGTCGACCTTGTGGAAGATGCGGCTGAAGTCGAGACCATTGGCCTTCCAGTGCGCCAGCATCTCGTCCTTCTCCAGAAGCTCCGAGGCGCCGATGATCTCGTCGAGCCGGGTGAAACCGAGCGAAGCAAGGATTTCGCGCACTTCGTTGGCGACGAAGAAGAAGTAGTTGATGACGTGCTCAGGCGTACCCTTGAAGCGCTTGCGCAGCACCGGATCCTGGGTCGCTACCCCCACAGGACAGGTGTTGAGATGGCACTTGCGCATCATGATGCAGCCGGCCGCAATCAGCGGCGCGGTGGCGAAGCCGAACTCGTCGGCGCCGAGCAGCGCCCCGATGATGACGTCGCGGCCGGTCTTCAGGCCGCCATCCACCTGCAGCGCGACGCGCGAGCGCAAGCCGTTCAGCACCAGCGTCTGCTGGGTCTCGGCAAGGCCGATCTCCCAGGGACTGCCGGCATGTTTGAGCGACGTCAGCGGCGACGCACCCGTGCCGCCATCGAAGCCGGAGACGGTGATATGATCGGCGCGCGCCTTGGCGACGCCGGCAGCGACCGTGCCGACGCCGACTTCGGAGACCAGCTTGACCGAAACGTCAGAGGTCGGGTTGACGTTCTTCAGATCGTAGATCAGCTGCGCCAGATCCTCGATCGAATAGATGTCGTGGTGCGGCGGCGGCGAAATCAGGCCGACGCCCGGCGTCGAGTGGCGGGTTTTGGCAACCGTCGCGTCAACCTTGTGACCCGGCAGCTGGCCGCCTTCGCCGGGCTTGGCGCCCTGCGCCACCTTGATCTGCAGCACATCGGCGTTGACGAGATATTCGGTGGTGACGCCGAAGCGGCCCGACGCGATCTGCTTGATCGCCGAACGTTCCGGGTTCATCGAACCGTCGGAGAGCGGCATATAGCGGTCGGATTCCTCGCCGCCCTCGCCGGTGTTCGACTTGCCGCCGATCCGGTTCATGGCGATCGCCAGCGTCGTGTGCGCTTCGCGGGAGATCGAGCCGAAGGACATCGCACCCGTCGAGAAACGCCTGACGATATCGGCCGCCGGCTCGACCTCGTCGATCGAAACCGGCTTGCGGCCGAGCGCCTCGGCGCTCTTGATATTGAAGAGACCGCGGATCGTGTTCATGCGCAGCGCCGAAGCGTTCACCATCTCGGCGAATTCGCGGTAGCGGTCCTCGGCATTGCCGCGCACGGCATGCTGAAGGGCGGCGACCGCATCGGGCGTCCAGGCATGGCTTTCGCCGCGCATGCGGTAAGCATACTCCCCGCCGATCTCGAGCGTCGTGGCCAGCAGCGGATCCGTGCCGAAGGCCGCGTTATGGCGGTCGACGGTCTCGGCGGCGATCGCCTCGAGACCGATGCCTTCGATCATCGTCGCGGTGCCGAAGAAATACTTGTCGATCAGTTCCGACGACAGGCCGATCGCGTCGAAGATCTGTGCACCGCAATAGGACTGATAGGTCGAGATGCCCATCTTCGACATAACCTTGAGGATGCCTTTGCCGACCGCCTTGATGTAGCGGTAGACGACTTCGGAAGCATCGACTTCCTTCGGGAATTCCCCCTTGGCATGCATGTCGAGCAGCGTGTCGAAGGCAAGATAGGGGTTGATCGCCTCGGCGCCGTAGCCAGCGAGCAGGCAGAAATGATGGACCTCGCGCGGTTCGCCGGTCTCGACGACGAGACCGACCGAGGTGCGAAGCCCCTTGCGGATCAGGTGATGGTGCACGGCGGCTGTGGCAAGCAGGGCCGGAATGGCGATCCGATCCGGCCCGATCTGGCGGTCGGAGAGCACGATGATGTTGTAGCCGCCCTTGACGGCGGCTTCCGCGCGCTCGCAGAGCCGGTCGAGCATCTCAGGCATGCCGGCAGCACCCCGCTCGATATCATAGGTGAAATCGAGCGTCTTGGTGTCGAAGCGGTCTTCCGTATGGCCGATCGAGCGGATCTTTTCGAGATCGCCATTGGTCAGGATCGGCTGACGCACTTCGAGGCGCTTGGCGTTCGCCATGCCTTCATGGTCGAGAATATTCGGCCGCGGGCCGATGAAGGAGACGAGGCTCATCACCAGTTCCTCGCGGATCGGGTCGATTGGCGGGTTCGTCACCTGCGCGAAGTTCTGCTTGAAATAGGTGTAGAGCAGCTTCGGCTTTTCCGACATCGCCGAGATCGGCGTGTCCGTGCCCATCGATCCGATCGCCTCCTGGCCCGTCGTCGCCATCGGCGACATCAGGATGCGGGTATCTTCGAGCGTGTAGCCGAAGGCCTGCTGACGGTCGAGCAGCGACACGTCGCGGCGCAGCGCTCTGGGCTCCACCGGCTTCAGTTCTTCGAGGATCAGCTGGGTGCGGCCGAGCCAGCTGCGATAGGGATGCGCCGTCGCAAGCTTCGACTTCACCTCGTCGTCGGAGATGATGCGGCCCTCTTCCATATCGATCAGCAGCATCTTGCCCGGCTGCAGGCGCCACTTCTGGATGATCCTCTCTTCCGGAACCGGCAAGACCCCGGCTTCGGACGCCATGATGACGCGATCGTCATCGGTGACGAGGTAGCGCGCCGGCCGCAGGCCGTTGCGGTCGAGCGTCGCGCCGATCTGCTTTCCGTCGGTGAAGGCAACGGCAGCCGGCCCGTCCCAGGGCTCCATCAGGGCGGCGTGGTATTCGTAGAAAGCCTTGCGTTCTGCAGCCATCGACTGGTTGCCGGCCCAGGCCTCCGGGATCAGCATCATCACCGCATGCGCCATCGAATAACCGCCGCGCACGAGGAATTCGAGCGCATTGTCGAAACAGGCCGTGTCGGACTGTCCTTCATACGAGATCGGCCAGAGCTTGGAGATATCCTCGCCGAACAGCGGCGAGGAGACCGAGGCCTGGCGCGCCGCCATCCAGTTGACGTTGCCGCGCAGCGTGTTGATTTCGCCGTTATGGGCGACCATGCGGTAGGGATGCGCAAGCTTCCACGACGGGAAGGTGTTGGTCGAGAAGCGCTGATGCACCAGGGCGACCGCGCTTTCGAAACGCGGATCCGTCAGGTCCTTGTAATAGGCGCCGACCTGATAGGCCAGGAACATGCCCTTGTAGACCACCGTCGCCGACGACAGCGACACCGGATAGAAATTGCTCTCTTCGCCGTCGAACTCGTCATAGATGCGGTTGGAGATCACCTTGCGCAGCGTGAACAGCCGACGCTCGAACTCGTCGTTGTTTTCGGCATCCTCGCCGGCGCCGATGAAGACCTGCACGTGATGCGGCTCGGTGGCGGCAATCGCCGGCGCCTTGGAGAGCGAGGAATTGTCGACCGGCACGTCGCGAAAGCCGATGAGGACCTGACCCTCCTCGGTGACGACATCCTTGATCACCTTCTTGAAGTGCTCGATCTGCTTTTCATCGCGCGGCATGAAGATGTGGCCGACGCCATATTCGCCGGCCGGCGGCAGGGTGATGCCCTGCGCGGCCATTTCCTCGCGGAAGAACCGGTCGGGGATCTGCACCAGGATGCCGGCGCCGTCGCCCATCAGCGGATCGGCGCCGACGGCGCCGCGATGCGTCAGGTTTTCGAGGATGAATAAGCCGTCCTTGACGATCTGGTGCGACTTCTGGCCCTTCATATGGGCGACAAAACCGACGCCGCAGGCATCATGTTCGTTGCGCGGGTCGTAAAGGCCTTGTTTCTTCGGCAGGCCGGAGGCGGATTTGGACATATTGGCCGTGGCGCGCACATTGGCAGCAGCGAACCGGTCAAATTCCATGGATGGCGTCTTCGTCATCATCTTTCCTCCTGTCGAAGCCCGCGGAGCCGCGGGCGGCTTTTCGTCCTGTGCCGCAACCAAAATAGGTCCGGCGCATGACAGCGCTGTTGCATGGTGAAGATCGGCCGCAGACATCTGCTTATAAAGGAAAGCAAACCGTCGCGTTCCGCGCCTGCCATTCGCCTCCGCGCGCCGCCCATGGGGCTTGACGCTCGGAAGAACTATAGCGTGAAAGCCCGTTCGTTCCAGGGCTTTCGGCGCCTCTTCGGCCGTTCCGGCCAAAATAGGACAGCAACACTGTCCTAATTCATCTGTTCTATGCCAGAAAGCATTCGGGTCCGCAAGAGCGCGCCCTCAAAAAACGTCAATTTGCGACGGAAGATTACCGGATCGGTCGCCGCTGCGAAATAAAATTACGCCAGAGGCAGTCATTTTGTTTATTGATTGCGTAGTACAATTTCTGTGATGTGTCACGGGCAACAGCCTTGATCCTGTGAAGCTTTGGCGTAATCTCCGCCCCGGCCCCGCCAAGCCCTTCCTTTGCAACGGTTCCCCTCATGTTCTTTGCTTCCGATAACTGGGCCGGCGCCCATAGATCCATTGCCGAACGCCTGCTGGCGGAATCGGCCGGTTTTGCCGCCGCTTATGGCGCCGGCGATCTCGACAAGAAGGTCGAGGCCCGTTTCTCCGAGGTCTTCGAGCGCGAGGTTTCGGTATTCTTCGTCGCTACCGGCACCGCCGCCAACTCCCTGTCGCTGGCAAGCGTCCAGCGCCCCGGCGGCATCACCTTCTGCCATTCGGAGGCGCATGTGATCGAGGACGAATGCGGGGCGCCCGAATTTTTCTCCGGCTCCGCCCGCCTCGCCGCCGTCGACGGCGAAGCCGGCAAGATCGATCCGGCCAAGCTTTCCGCAAAAATCGCACACTTTCCGGAAGACGCCCTCCGTCAAGGACGCGCCAGCGCCGTGACCATCACCCAGGCAACCGAGATCGGCACCGTCTATTCCCTTCCCGAGATCGGCGAGATCGCCGCCATAGCGAGGAAACGCAACCTGCCGCTCCACATGGACGGCGCCCGCTTTGCCAACGCGCTGATTGCCCTCGGCGCCACCCCGGCCGAAATGACCTGGAAGCGCGGCGTCGACATGCTGTCCTTCGGCGGCACCAAGAACGGCTGCTGGTGCGCGGAAGCGATCGTCTTCTTCGATGCGGATCGCGCCCGGGAAATGCCCTTCATCCGCAAGCGCGCGGCCCAGCTCTTTTCCAAGTCGCGTTTCATCGCCGCCCAGTTCGATGCCTATTTCGAAAACGGCCTCTGGCTCGATCTCGCCCGTCATTCGAACGGCATGGCCAGCCGGCTGCGCGCCGGTATCGGCGCCAGCAACGCCGCCCGCCTTGCCTGGCCGACCGCTTCCAACGAAGTCTTTGCCGTCGTCAGCAAACATGCGGCAAGAACCGCTGAGGAAAAGGGCGCAAAATTCTACGAGTGGCCAGTGCCGGCGGCAACGCCCGAACTGGTTTCCGAGAACGAAACCCTGATCCGCCTCGTCACCAGCTTCGCGACGACGGAAGCGGATGTGGATGGTTTCCTGAAGTGCCTGGCCGCCTGACCGCCTGCCGAGGCCTGCCTGCCGCAGGCCTTTCGGCGAAGGCCGTGGCTCACGCCGACCTCAGCCGTCTCACTTTCTGCAGAATATCGTCCGAAAGGGCAGCGACCAGCGCCTGATCCGCCCCTTTGCGCGGCACCAGCACGAATTCCACGTCTTCCAGCAGCGGAAGTTTTGCCGCGGCGATCTCTTTCAGCCCCGAAGGCGCCATGCTGCGCGGCTGCACCAGCACGCCCATCCCGGCCCGCGCCGCCGCCGTCAACCCGCTGAGGCTCCCACAGGTGCAGACGATCCGCCACGCCACGCCGTTTCGCGCCAGCGCTTCCAGCGCAATCGCCCGTGTGACGCTCGGCGGCGGAAAGGCGATCAGCGGCAAAGGGCCGGCGGCGAGCACACGTTCGGGATCGCGCGCCAGCCAGACGAGCGGCTCGCGATAGACGAGTTTTCCACGGGCATCGCCGAGCCGGCGCTTGGCAAGCACCAGATCGATCTCGCCATTGTCCTGCATCTCGTAGAGCACGCCGGATAGCGCCACCGTCAGCTCCAGATCGACGGAGGGGTGCGAACGAACGAAATCCTCCAGCACCGCCGGCAGCTGGCTGGTGACGAAATCCTCCGACACGCCGAGCCGCAGGCTGCCGCGCAGGCTGTTGACCCGAAACAGCGACTGCACCTGCCCTTCGATCGAAAGCATGCTGCGTGCATGCGACAGCAGCGCCTCGCCATCGCCTGTTAAAATGACCTTATGCGTGTCACGTGCCAGGAGTTTGCGGCCGAGTGCCGCCTCCAGCCGCTGGATGTGCTGGCTGACCGTCGACTGGCCAAGGCCGAGCCTTTCCGCCGCCAGCGTAAAGCTGCCCATCTGTTCGACGGCGACGAAACTGCGCAGTTGCGAAAGGTCCAGCATGATCCAGATTCTTGATAACTGTTATTTCTTGCATCGTGGATCATAATGATCGACAAAACAATGACTATCTGTCACGCCGCGAGACCGTCATGCGCCGCTTTCTGCCCGATACATTCACGACCCTGCTGGTCTGCACCGTCATTCTCGCCTCGCTGTTTCCGGCAAGCGGCACATTCGCCAGTTATTTCGGCATCGCCACCGATCTTGCCATCGCCGCCCTGTTCTTTCTGCACGGCGCCCGCCTGTCGCGTGATGTCGTCATAGCAGGCCTGCTGCACTGGCGCCTGCATCTCGTCATCCTGCTGACGACCTTCGGCATCTTCCCATTGCTTGGTCTCGGCCTCGGCTTCATCCCCGACACGATCCTGCCGCAGCCGCTCTATCTCGGCATTCTCTTCCTCTGCGTGCTGCCGTCGACGGTGCAGTCGTCGATCGCCTTCACTTCGATGGCCGGCGGCAACGTGCCCGCCGCCATCTGCTCGGCCTCGGCCTCCAACATTTTCGGCATGTTCCTGACGCCGCTGCTGGTCGGCCTGCTCTTTTCCGTCGGCGGCCATGGTGGTTTCTCTTTCGACGCGCTTCAGCAGATCCTGCTGCAGTTGCTTGCCCCCTTCATCGTCGGCCAGATCCTGCAGCCTTGGATCGGCGATTGGATTCGCGCCAAGAAGAAGATCCTGATGCCCGTCGACCGAGGCTCGATCCTGATGGTGGTCTATCTCGCCTTCTCGACGGCAGTGGTCGAGGGCCTGTGGCACACCTTCTCGATCGCCGATATCGCCGTCGTCATCGTCGCCGATATGGTTCTCCTTGGAATCGTGCTGGTACTGACGATGTTCGGCAGCAGCCGGCTCGGCTTCAACAAGGCCGACGAGATCACCATCACTTTCTGCGGCTCGAAGAAGAGCCTTGCAAGCGGTGTGCCGATGGCAAACGTCATCTTTTCAGGCCAGTCGATCGGCGCGATCGTGCTGCCGCTAATGCTCTTCCACCAGATCCAGCTGATGGTCTGCGCCGTCATCGCCCAGAAATACGCCGCCGCCGCGGCCCGCCGCGCAACGGATAAGGAAACAGACGAAGCCGCCAGCCCGGCCTGAACCTATTGCCGCAATAAAAAACGGCGCCCCGATCGGAGCGCCGCTTTTTCTTAAGCGATGTGATTAGCCGTTGATGACCTGCGCCTCGATGGCCTTCGGAGCCTCGACCGGCTCTGCGGCAATCGCAATCTTACGGGGCTTCATGGCCTCGGGAATGTTGCGCAGAAGGTCGATATGCAGCAGGCCGTTCTTCAGCGAAGCGGCGGTCACCTCGACATGATCGGCAAGCTGGAAGCGGCGCTCGAAGGCGCGCTTGGCAATGCCGCGGTAGAGGAATTCGCCGCTCTCGGCAGGTTCCTCGGCCTTTTCACCCTTCACGGACAGCACATGGGCGTGCGCTTCGATCGAGAGTTCGGTCTCGTCGAAACCGGCAACCGCCATGGTGATCCGATAGGTGTTTTCACCGGTGCGCTCGATATTATAGGGCGGATAGGTCTGGGCCTGCTCCGGCTGGGCAAGGCTGTCGAGCATGGTGAAGAGCCGGTCGAAACCGACGGTCGAGCGATAAAGCGGAGAGAAGTCTACGTGACGCATGATGTCCTCCTGTGGAAGCGAGGTGTTGCGATAAAATGCCCCTGAAACCCCATCTTTGGCGGCCTCGGGACGGTTGCGCGGGCCCTCTTCGGCACCCGCAGAAAGGAGATGGTGATGCGATTTGACGAGTTCAAGACCCTCCCGAAATCGCCCGTCCGGTACCGTGAACCCCGCATGAACGGCCGGTTCGGAACGCATTCAGGCGCCGCCGCCTAGAGATCGCAGCGTCGGGTGAATCTGGTCCCGATGGCTGAAGTGCATCGTCCCTTCTTCTTCAGCCTCAAACTCGGCCGGCTGTGAGCACCCTCATGCTCCTGCCGGCCCTTTTCGCGCTTTACGGGCCTTGCGGACGCCGCTTTCCAAGCCGGGTGCCATGCGTTATCCCTGATGCGAAGCAGACAGCAGCGGCGCATTGGCAAAGTCATGGATCAGGTTCTCTATTCGACGCCCGACAATCCCGCCCCGGAAAACCGCACGGAAGGGTTCTTCGAAACCCATGACGGCCACCGGCTGCGGTATGCCGTTTTCCGCTCCGCCGCCCAGGTCGCCAAGGGCACAGTCGTCATCCTGCACGGCCGCAACGAATATATCGAGAAATATTTCGAGACGATCCGCGACCTGACGGCCAAAGGTCTCTGGGTCGCCACCTTCGATATGCGCGGCCAGGGCGGTTCGGGGCGGCTCCTGAAGCGCCGCAACCACGGCCACATCCGCCGCTTCGGCGATTACGAACGTGATCTCGACACCTTCCTCGAAAAGGTGGTGCTGCCGGATACCCGCCTGCCCTTCTACCTGCTCGCCCATTCCACAGGCGGGCTGATCGCGCTCTCGGCCGCGCCCTACCTCAACACCCGTATCGATCGCATGGTGCTGTCGGCGCCGTTCATCGGCCTGACCGGCCAGTCGGCCTCGCCCCGCGTCATCCGCACCCTGGCCGGCGCGTTGACGGCAATCGGTCTTGGTTCCTTGCCGCTGACTTCGAAACTGAAGGAACCGGATTTCCGCGACAACCCGCTGACCTCGGACGAAACCCGCTTCGAGCGCAATGTCGCGATGATGAAAGCCCATCCGGAGCTGACGCTCGGGCCGCCGACGGCCCGCTGGCTGACCGAGGCTTTCCGGACGATGGACCGGGTCACCTCGCCCTACCATCTCTTTTCGATCACGATCCCGACCATCGTCATCGCTCCGACGCGTGACGGTGTCGTGCCTTACACCGCGCAGGAGCGGCTCTCGCGTTATTTCCGCGCCGGCCAGCTGATCCCGATCAACGGCGCCCGCCACGAGATTCTCCAGGAACGGGATACCTACCGCGCGGCCGCCCTTGCCGCCTTCCACGCCTTCATTCCCGGCAGCGATGCCGAAGAGAACCACGACGTCGCCGCCCTAGGAACCTGACACCCGATCGGCACGGCCGACCTTGGGATCAACGCTGCAGAACGGCGATCGCCTGCTCATAGACGGCCCGGCTGCCGGCGGCGATGATCGAGCCGCCGTTCTCAGGCCGCCCGCCGTCCCAGGTGGTGATGATGCCGCCCGCCCCCTCGATGACGGGAATGATGCCGCCAACGTCATAGGGCTTCAGGCTGTTTTCGATGACGAGATCGATATGGCCGGCGGCAAGCAGCGCATAGGCATAGCAGTCGCAGCCGTAGCGGAAGAGCCGGACCTGGCTCTCGATCTCGCGGTATTTCTCCATCTCGTCGCCGGCGAAGAGATGTGGTGAGGTGGTGAACAGGATGGCGTTCGAAAGCGTATCGCACTGCCGCGTCGCCAGCCGCCGGTCCCCCTCCGGCCCGGTATAGAGCGAGCCGTTCTGGTCGGCGAAATAACGTTCGCCGGTAAAGGGCTGTTCGATCATCCCCATGATCGCCCGGCCGTCTTTCTGCAGGCCGATCAGCGTCCCCCACACCGGCACGCCTGAAATGAACGCACGCGTGCCGTCGATCGGATCGATCACCCAGACATATTCGCGGTCGAGCCCGACATTGCCGTGTTCCTCGCCGAGAATGCCGTGGCCGGGGAAGTTCTCCTCGATCAGCGCCCGGATGGCGAGTTCGGCCGCCCGGTCGCCCTCTGTTACCGGATCGAAACCGGAGGAAAGCTTGTTCGTGATATCGAGGCCGGAGCGGAAGCGCGGCAGCGTCTCGGCTCGGGCGGCTTCCGCAAGGCGGTTGAAGAACGAACGGTCAGGAAGCATGAGGGATCCGTTTGGCTGGCGGGAGTGACGCTTTTCATAACGAAAAGCAGCGGGAATGCAAACACAGCAGGCAGTTCGATAGGGTTGCGACGAACCCTCCAATCGCTTCCATTGCACGCCCACTGCCCAAAGATGTCGCAGCGCAATATATTGCTTGACATTTGTGCAATGCAATAGTAGCGTCCTTGGTACAGTCTTCTGACTGTAAATACCCTCCTTGGGTGTTTCCTCCCTAGACTTAGCCGCGCTTACAAGCGCGGTTTTTTTTGGCCGGGAGACCTGGCCGGAGAATATCGGTGTAATCGACGCAGGCTATTCGGCGGCCAGCGCCCGATCGCCGGCGAATTTCTCGACATAGTCCGCCATCTGCTGCATGAAACCCGTGACTGCCTCGGCGACCGCGGCGAAGTCGGCGCGTTTCTCCAGCGTCACCTCGTCGACATAGATCGCCCGGTTCACTTCGATCTGCAGCGCGTGCAGTCCGCGCGATGGCCGGCCGTAATGTTCGGTAATGAAGCCGCCGGCATAAGGCTTGTTGCGGATCGCCGCGAAACCCATTTCCTCGAGGATGGCGATGGCGGCGCGCGAAAGCTCGGCCGAGGCGCTGGTGCCATAACGATCGCCGATGATGAAATCAGGCCGCGCGGTGCTGCCGGCGACGCGCACATTGCCGGGCATCGAGTGGCAGTCGATCAGCACGCCGAAGCCGAACTGCACATGCGTCCGCGCGATCAGCCGGCGGAGCGCCGCATGATAGGGCTTGTAGACCGCCTCGACCCGGTCGAGACCCTCCTGCACCGGCAGGCGCCGCGCATAAATCTCCATGTTCTCGGCGACGATGCGCGGAATCGTGCCGAGCCCGCCGGCGACCCGGAGCGAATTGACATTGGCATAGGGTGGCAGCAGCCCGTCGAACATCCGGGGATCGAGTTCGTAGGGCTCACGATTGACGTCGAGATAGGCGCGCGGAAAATTGGCCGCCAGCAGCGGGGCGCCGAGTGCCACGGCCGAGCCGAACAGCTCGTCGACATAATGATCCTCGGAACGGCGGATGGCGATACCCTCGAGCCTGGACTGCGCGATAAATTCCGGTGGATAAATACGGCCGCTATGGGGGGAGTTGTAGACGAAGGGGATGGTCTGCGACACGGGCTCATGAACCTCAAAAAGCTCGTATTCGCGTATTTCCGGCACTTTCGGCCCTCTTTACCATGTCATGAACTGACTGCTTTGCCCATGTTGCCAGTTGCCCGGCCTCAAGTCCATACTATGTAGAAGGGATGGCGGCCGCGCACAGGCAATTCACCGGTTGTTTACCGGGTCAAGACTAGTGTAAACGCCTGACAGCCCACCAAAACTTATTGATCAGCGGTCTGGATTGATGACTCAGAAGATACTTCTCGCAGAAGACGACAACGACATGCGCCGCTTCCTGGTGAAAGCGCTCGAAAAGGCCGGTTACAAGGTCCTTTCCTATGACAATGGCGCCAGCGCCTATGACCGGCTGCGCGAGGAACCGTTTTCCCTGCTGTTGACCGATATCGTCATGCCCGAAATGGACGGCATCGAGCTGGCGCGCCGTGCCACCGAGCTCGACCCCGACCTGAAGGTCATGTTCATCACCGGTTTTGCGGCCGTGGCGCTGAACCCTGATTCGAAGGCGCCGAAGGACGCCAAGGTCCTTTCCAAGCCTTTCCACCTGCGCGATCTCGTCGACGAGGTCAACAAAATGCTTGCCGCATAAGGCTTGCCGGGTGGCGTGTCACAAAACTGAAAAAAGCCTATTGACGGCTCCGAAGGTTTTGTGATCTATGCGCCGCCATCGGATGGGCGTGTAGCTCAGCGGGAGAGCACTACGTTGACATCGTAGGGGTCACAGGTTCAATCCCTGTCACGCCCACCATCCGATCCTCTTGCCCCACAAGGGGTTTTCGCCAAACCGCTGATTGGTGAATTTCTCCCGGTTCTTTTCTCATTTAGCACTGCCGATGCCGGATCTTCGTCGCTTCTCGTGGAGGCGACATATCGTCGATCGCTGATCCACTGCCGGTGAGACTTTGTGCCCGACATCGGCACCTCCGCACAAACCGTACTGGCGTCAGGTTGAGCCGATTCACGCAGATTGCAGCCATCTGCGCTCGCATATGAGAACGCGCTCATTCGAGCCTCAATTGCATACCGCGCTTGAGCTCTCAGCCCCTCGTTGTTTGTGATGGGCAGATGACAAGTTTGTGACAAAACGCGTGTTATTTCAGCAACATAGCCGATGCGGCCTATTGTCATGATCGACTCTGACGTTGCAGCGCAACATCCCTTATGTAAGTTCCGCGGCGAGGCAGGCGCCGAGCCAAAACAGGCGCCGCTTCGCTCACACGGGGTGAAGATTCGTAGGGACTGCCGATGGCAACGGTCTTCATCCTCTTGCATCTGAACTGGAGGTTATTCCATGAACATCAAGAGCCTTCTTCTCGGCTCCGCTGCTGCACTTGCAGCAGTATCCGGCGCTCAGGCTGCTGACGCTATCGTTGCTGCCGAGCCGGAACCGGTTGAATACGTCCGCGTCTGCGACGCTTACGGCACCGGCTACTTCTACATCCCGGGCACCGAAACCTGCCTCAAGATCAACGGCTACATCCGTTTCCAGGTTGACGTTGCTCCGAACGCCAGCTCGATCGGCGCCAGCGGCGGCGGTTCTGTTGCCAACGACTCGGATTGGGATGCCCGTACGCGTGGCCAGGTTCAGTTCACCGCCAAGAGCGACACCGAATACGGTCCGCTGACCGGCGTCATCGTCATGCAGTTCAATGCTGACAACGCTTCGGCTCAGAAGGCTCAGCTCGACTCCGCTTACATCGACATCGCCGGCTTCCGCGCTGGTCTGTTCTACAGCTGGTGGGACGACGGCCTCTCGGGCGAAACCGACGACATCGGTTCACCGGTCACGCTGCATAACTCCATCCGTTATCAGTACGAAACCGACGCCTTCTACGCCGGCATCAGCGTCGACGAGCTGGAAGACAGCCCGTTCTATGACGGCGAAACTGCCAACAACGTCGGCGTTGCCGTCGGTCTCGGCGGCAAGGCCGGTGCCTTCAGCTACCAGATCACTGCCGGCTACGACACCGACAACGAAGAAGGCGCCGTCCGCGCAATGGGTACGGTTGCTGTCGGTCCGGGCACGCTCGGCCTCGCAGTTGTCTACGCAACGAACCCGAACGCCTACTACAACAAGGCTGAATGGGCGATCGCTGCCGAATACGCCATCAAGGCGACTGACAAGCTGAAGATCACCCCGGCTGTTCAGTACTACGACAACTACGGCGTCACTGCAGGCGAGTTCAACGACGACGTCAGCGCCTGGAAGGCCGGCGTAACGATCGACTACCAGATCGTTGACAACCTCGCAGCCAAGGTCTCGGTTCAGTACCTCGATCCGGACAACGCTGCTGACGTAACCTCGGGCTACTTCCGCCTGCAGCGCGCGTTCTAATAAAAGGCTGCTGGCTACTTGCTACGGCGCTGTAAGCCGGCAGCCACAAATTCCTGATCCGACTGACCTCCGATCGGGAAAGAATGGGCCTGGACTTCCCTGCCTGGGCCCATTCCCCCTGACCAGAAATGCGTCCAAGACGGCAGGCGCTCTATCAGCGCCTTGCCACCGTCATGTCGCTGTCGATGCCCCCACATCCCATGCCATCGCCGGACCTTGTGACCGCTCACCGAGCCGGCCCGGCCGCCGATGGAAACTTTCCGCCGCGGGGAATAACAGAACCAAATTTCGGACACAGAACCATGCCATGGCCGAACCGAGGATGAGGTGGTGATTCGCCTCGCCAGCACATGGGGTTTGACATCGAAATGAAATTATCCGCGCCTGTTGCCGCCGCCATTTTTTCCGCCGCCCTCGCCTTGCCGGCCGCTGCAGCGCCGGCGTCTCCTCCCGAGACGTTTCCCGGCGCGCCCGGCGTCATTACGCTTTCCGGCAAATGCGCCAAGCTTGTCGTCGCCAAATTCGACGCCACCAAGGGCTGCAAGAACGAGCTCGCCAGCGTCACGCTGGTCAATGGCCTGGTGACCTTCATCTTCACGTCGGACGGCAAGGCGCTCGGCTTTCAGGGCGATGGCAGCGGCATCAAGCCCGCTTCCAACGGCAATGCCCGTCTGCCGCTCAGCCTCGTCACCACGGGCGTCGGCAACAAGATGACCGGGGAGGTCAAGGTCGCCGGCTTCTGCACCTTCGGCAATCCCTATGCCGGCAAGCCGATCGCGATCGAATGCACGGCCGAAAGCAAGGATTCCTCGTTTACCGGCAGCTTCCGCACCGGCGGCAAGCTGGTTAAAAAGGGAAAGTAGAGCAATCCCGGCAAAAGCGCGCAGCGGTTTAGCGTCCGGGATTGTGTGAAAATGTTCTAGCCGTCAGGCGCACCAAGCGCCGCCGGCAGCGCCCGGCTTGCGCGCCAGCCCTTCATTGATCAGCTGCGCGCCGAACGAGCGCCCGTCGCGCGAGACGACACGCGGCGCTCCTGATGACTCAGCCTTGCCCGCGGCATTCATGGTGAAGGGACCGGCGTTCAGAAGCGCCAGCAGCCGCGACTTGGCGGCAAAGGCCACCCTGCGTTCGCCGTCACAGCGCGCCTGGTCGACGACAGGGCTTGCCATATCGGCGATCACGATCTTCTCGCCCTTGTACCAGAAGACGCCGCCATCGCCGACGCAGTTGATATGGGCGCCCTGCCCGCAATAACCAAAGGCGATTGTCCCGGTTTCCGGATTGGCGGGGGTAAGCGGGGACGGCACCGCCTTGACCGGCTGGACGGCCGGCGTCGGGATAGTCGCCGGCGGCAGCAGCTGCGATTGCGGCGCCGGCGGGACGGCTTTCGGCGTGGGTGTGGCAAGCGCCACCTGCTTCGGCGGCACGTCCTTCCTGGCGGCAGGTCTGGGCTCGGCCGTTTCGCGCGCCACCGGCGCCGATTGCCGGGCAAGCATCGGCTGAATGCTCTTCCAATGGTCGTGGGCGACGATGCCGCCGATCGCGGCAATGCCGATTACCGCCCAGGGCAGCAATCCGCCACCGCTGCTGCGCGCTTTGCTCTTTCCTTTGGCCGGCGCCTTGCGGCGGCCGCGTGTCGCTGTCTTGGCCATCTGTCCGATTCCCGTGAGGCCGGGATTATCGCCGCCCAATCCTTTCTGAAAGGTTGGCGCGGCGACACGACGATGCCGGGTTCGCCGATCTTTCGTGCGAGCACCAGCCGGCTTGGGAGAAGCGCCTCGTGGAATCCACGCGCATGAGTGAAAAAAGCCGAACAAATCTAGCGTTCAGACGTTAGCCAGCGAAAAATTCATCCACTGTAGGAAAAATCCATGGATCTGATCATCGCCGACATGATACCGGCGTCGCGCATCCACTATCCCGTCATCTTCGCCCGCCTGCTCGGCGCCATCGTCTTTGGCGGGCTGATCGGCTTCGAGCGTGAGGCACGCGACCGCCCGGCAGGCTTCCGCACCCATATTCTGATCAGTCTTGCTGCGGCCCTCTTCGCCATCATTTCGATCGAGGCGGTGCACATGCCGGGTTTTGCCGATGACGAGCAGGTGCGGATCGACCCGCTGCGCGTCATCGAAGCAGTGACGGCCGGCGTCGCCTTCCTTGCCGCCGGCATGATCGTCTTTGCCAGGGGCCGGGTGCACGGGCTGACGACGGGGGCCGGCATGTGGCTTTCCGGCGCGATCGGCCTTGCCATGGGTTTCGGTTATTGGCCGATCGCCTTCTTCACGACGTTGGCCGCCATCTGCGTGCTCTTCGCCTTCGGCAAGCTCGAACACCGCTTCGGCTACAATTCCGCAAGTCGCGCCAATCGGGATGAAGACCAGTAAAAAGCGAAACGCCCGGCATTATGCCGGGCGTATATCATTGCGACCGTCTGTTTCGTCATTCGGAGCGCGCGGCCGGAGCATCGCTTTTTCCAACCGGTGCCGGGCCGCCGGAGGCGGTCAGCGGCTTCTGGCGTTTGCCGATATTGATGCGCTCGTCCGCCGCCTCGCGCACGGCCTGCCATTCATTTTCGTGCCGGATAAAGATCTCGCGGGGCACAAAGTTGATCGTCATATTTTTCTCACCCTGTTTCAATTCTGCGGTCAGCAAGCAGGCTTGTGCAATGCCGGTTATTTCTTTGTCTCTGCATTACCCTTGATGTCGGGACCGCCCTTGGAAAGATCCGCACCGGTAACGTGGGCCGGTACGTGAATGTCGTGGTAGACGCCCGGTGTCAGCGTCAGGTCGACATGATGCGGCGGCAACACCTGCGCCTTCTGCATGCGGTTCGGCTTCGCCCGCTTCATGCGGTCGGATGCCTCCGTGCGTTTGTCGGGAACATGGGTCGAAGTGTGCATCATCGGCCTCCTTTTAAGCTCAACCAGTGTCTAACGAGCAGGCACCGGGATGGTTCCAAAAAAACACTTCGCCTCTGTGCGGCCGCCGGCCTTGACTGGCCCGCGAAGTTGATTACCTAAGGCCTGTCCCGCCGCCTTCCAGACATCGGCTGCGGGTAATTTTGGTGCCGGGCCCCTCTGGCGAGAGTTTTTACGGCGCTCTCGTGATGTCGGTACCGCCTGCAGCTTAGCCGGCGGATTTTTCATCGATGAACAAGCTCACCATGCCTTATCCGCATGCCCGTCGTGGCATGCCGCGTTCCTCCCTCTCCACCATGATTTGCGGCCGCGAGGTGCGGCCATGAACCAGCCCGCGACCCACCACTCCTCGCTCAGCTATTTCCGCTGGGCCTTTATCGTCACCGCCCTCGGCCTCGTTCTCGGCGCCGTGCTCGGCTGGCAGACGACAGGCACGATCGGCGGCATGGCGACCGTCTTCTTTATCTGCACCGTGCTTGCGGTGCTGGAAATCTCGCTCTCCTTCGACAATGCTATCGTCAACGCCAACAAGTTGAAGGAGATGACGCCGGTCTGGCAGAAGCGCTTCCTCACCTGGGGCATCATCATCGCCGTCTTCGGCATGCGCATTGTCTTTCCGCTGGCGATCGTTGCGATCGCGGCACGGATCGGCCCTTGGGATGCGCTTGTGCTTGCCGCCCGTGAGCCGGAAGAATATGCCCGCATCATGAATGACGCGCATCTGCCGATCGCAGCCTTCGGCGGCACCTTCCTGATGATGGTCGGCCTCAGCTACTTCTTCGACCATGAGAAGAAAATCCATTGGTTCCGAGGCCTGGAAAAGGTGATGGCGCGCTCAGCCACCATCAGGGGCATCGAGATCGCTTTCGTTCTGGCGCTGATGCTGGTTTTCTCCTGGCTGATCGGCGGCGAGCAGGCGAGCGTCTTTGTCCATTGCGCCATCTACGGGCTGCTCACCTTCCTCGCGGTCGAGGTAGTTGGTGAACTGCTCGATGCTTCGCAGCAGACGATGAGCGCTGCCGCCAAGGGCGGCCTCGGCGCCTTCATCTATCTCGAGGTGCTGGATGCCAGCTTCTCCTTCGACGGCGTCATCGGCGCCTTTGCGCTGACGCAGAACCTCTTCGTCATTGCGATCGGCCTCGGTATCGGCGCCATGTATGTGCGCTCGATGACGATCATGCTGGTGGAGAAGGGGACGCTTGCCGAATACCGCTATCTCGAGCACGGCGCCTTCTACGCCATCCTGATCCTCTCGGTGATCATGTATGCGCAAACCCTGGTGCACATCCCCGAAGTGATCACCGGGCTCGGCGGCGCGACGCTGATCGGTCTGTCGCTCTGGTCTTCCATTCGCCACAACAAGCGCGAGCGGCTGGAAGATCCCGCCAACCGGCAGGAAGAACTTCACGCCTGACGATTGCAATGCATTTAGAAACAGAGCCGCAGCGCTTGGGGTTGCGGCGTTCCCTTTGGACAAAAATAAAGCCCGCGACCATATGGTTGCGGGCTAATTCATTCCTGCATCGCTTCCGGCTTGTTAGCGCGAAACATGACCGAAGGAGGCCGGATCGATGCCGAGTTCCCTCAGGTCGCTGGCACGCGGCCGGCGGCCGGCTTCAACGGCGGCGCTGACAGCATTTGCTGCACCAAGCACGGCAAATGCGCGACCGAAGAAACCCATGCGGACTGAATTGCGGATGGCGGACATTGTCCATTTCCTCTTGTTTTGATTGACCGCTTATAGGTGGTATCGCGCAGATCTCCCCACAATGCTCAGAAAATCACCGCAGCCATGCAAAAACAGAAGGCCGGCGCATGTTTCCATGGCCAGCCTTGAGGGAGGGGTAATGTCGTCTTTTTAGTCTTCGTTTGCAGCCAGCTGCGACAGCACCTGGCCGCGACCGCGAATCCGCAGGATCAGCGGGATGAGAAAGGCGGCCGCCGCAACGATCAGCAGGCCCGCGGCGATCGGCGACATCACCAGCGTCGTGACGTCGCCCTGGCTGATCGCCAGCGCACGGCGCAGCTGCTGCTCGGCCAGCGGCCCGAGGATCAGGCCGACGACGGCAGGCGCGATCGGATAGCCGAAGAGCCGCATGAGATAGCCGAGCAGGCCGAAGGCGAGCAGCATGCCGAGTTCGAATACCGACGGGTTTGCGCCGATCGTCCCAAGCGTAGCAAACAGCAGGATGCCCGCATAAAGCCACGGCTTCGGGATCGTCAGCAGCTTTACCCACAGCCCGATCATCGGCAGGTTCAAGACCAGCAGCATCGCATTGGCGATGAGCAGGCTGGCGATCAGGCCCCAGACAAGCTGCGGATTGGTGGCAAACAGCAGCGGCCCCGGCTGCAAGCCGTATTGCTGGAAGCCGGCAAGCATGATCGCCGCGGTTGCCGTCGTCGGCAGGCCGAGCGTCAGAAGCGGCACCAGCGTGCCGGCGGCCGACGCGTTGTTGGCCGCCTCAGGGCCGGCCACGCCTTCGATCGCGCCATGGCCGAACTCCTCCGGGTTCTTCGCCAGCCGCTTTTCGGTGGCATAGGAAAGGAAAGTGCCGATTTCGGCGCCGCCCGCCGGCATCGCGCCGATCGGAAAGCCGATCAAGGTGCCGCGCAGCCAGGGCTTCCAGGACCGCGCCCAGTCCTCAGCCGTCATCCACAGCGAACCTTTGACCGCCTCGACCTTCTCGGCAATGCGGTTGCCCTGCGCGGCGATATAAAGCGTCTCGCCGATCGCAAACATCGCCACCGCAAGCGTCGTCACCTCGACACCGTCGAGCAGGTCGGGAATGCCGAAGGACAGCCGCGCCTGTCCCGTCTGCTGGTCGATGCCGACCATGGCTAGCGCGAAGCCGATGAACAGCGCCGTCAGACCCCTGAGGGCTGAATCGCCGAACGCCGAGGAGACGGTGACGAAAGCAAGCACCATCAGCGCGAAATATTCGCGCGGCCCGAAAACCAGCGCCAGCTTGACGATATAGGGAGCAATGAAGGCGAGCCCCAGCGTCGCGATCAGGCCGGCGACGAAGGAGCCGATCGCCGCCGTCGCCAGCGCCGGTCCGCCGCGCCCGGCGCGCGCCATCTTGTTGCCTTCGAGCGCCGTGACGATCGAGGCGCTTTCACCCGGCGTGTTGAGCAGGATCGAGGTGGTCGAGCCGCCATACATGCCGCCATAATAGATGCCGGCGAACATGATCAGTGAGCCGCCGGGATCGAGCTTGTAGGTGACGGGCAACAGCAGCGCCACGGTCAGTGCCGGGCCGATGCCGGGCAGCACGCCGACGGCGGTGCCGAGCGTCACGCCGACCAGCGCATAAACCAGGTTCATCGGCTGCATCGCAACCAGGATACCCTGCCATAGGAATTCGAATGTGCTCATCTTGGTGTCCCAAGCAGCCTTCCCGACCATACGATTTCGAGGTCAGGCGCCGCGTAAAATCAAAAGAGCTGACAGCGCGTGCCGCGCGATCAGAAGAACAGATGTTCGAGCGGGCCGGCCGGCAGCGTCAACTGCAGCAGCTGCGAGAAAATCGCCCAGACGACGAAGCTGAGGACGATGCCAAGCGGCAGCGAGAACCAGAGCTTGCGTTTGCCGAAGCCGCGTGCCGTCAGCGCAAAGAGGATGCCGGTGGCGATCGAGAAACCGGCGACGCGCAGCAGCAGCATTTGGCCGGCAAGACCGGCGACGATCCAGATCACCGGCGCCACTTCCTGCCGATCGCGCTCCGGAAACTCGCCGCGCCACGCTTCGGCGACGGTCCAGACCCCGAGACAAAAGAGGCCGAACGCCACCACTTGCGGCACGGTCGCCGGGCCGATGCGGTCGTATTGCGCGATCGTCTTCAGATGCGAGGCATCCCAGGCCATCACGCCGGCGACGACGAAGAGGAAAACGGCAATGATGAACGCCGCCCAATCAGGGCGGCGTGTCGTTGCCGAGGAGGTGTTATCCTCGCTCATTGAACAAGTCCGATATCTTTGAGAATGCCTTCGGTGGCGGAGACATCCTTTTCGAGCTGCGCCTTGAAGGCATCGCCGGACAGATAGGTGTCGGCCCAGCCCTTGGTCTTCAGCGTTTCCTGCCAGGTGGCAGAGCTATGCAGCTTCTCGAAATCGGCGGTGACGCTTGCCACCTGCTCTGCCGACAGGCCGGGAGCTGCGGCAACCATGCGCCAGTTCTGGATGGTAACGTCAGTGCCGGCTTCCTTCAGCGTCGGGGCATCGATACCGTCGATGCGCTTGTCGCTGGAGACGGCGAGAAGACGGAGCGTGCCGGATTTCACCTGCGATTCGAACTCGCTGTAGCTCGAGACGCCGGCCGTCACCTGGCCGCCGAGAATGGCGGCGAGCGCTTCACCGCCGCCGGAGAAGGCAACGTAGTTGATCTTCGTCGGATCGACGCCGGAGGCCTTGGCGATCAGGCCGACCGTGATGTGGTCGGTGCCGCCGGCCGAACCGCCGCCCCAGGAAACCGCGCCCGGATCCTTCTTCAGCGCCGCAACCAGATCGGCCATGGTCTTGATCTCGGAAGAGGCCGGAACGACGACGGCTTCATATTCACCGGTCAGACGGGCAATCGGCGTGACGTCCTTGAGCGTCACCGGCGACTTGTTGGTGAGGATCGCGCCGACCATGACATAGCCGCCGACAATCAGCGAATTCGGATTGCCGGCAGCCTGGCTGCTGAACTGTGCCAGACCGATGGTGCCGCCGGCGCCCGGAACGTTCTGGACCTGGACGTTGCCGGAGATCTTCTCCTGCTGCAGTGCCGTCTGCAGCGAACGGGCCGTCTGGTCCCAGCCGCCGCCGGGAGCAGCCGGCGCGATGATGGTGTAGTCGGCCGCATAGGCCGGCAGCGCAATGGTCGCGGCAAAAAGGGTTGCGATGAACGTATGCTTCACGATGTTTCCTCCGTCTGCGGCTGAGCGAACCGCCTGTTATTCTCTGGGAATCGGGAGGAACGGCCGGCCAGCGGACGCAAGCGTCCTGAATGACGAGCAGAATACCTCCCGAGGCTTCAGCTCTCCGCCTCCACGGAGAAGAAGTAGCCAAAGCCACCACAACAAGCTGTCATTTAGCTGACATCGGCGAGATATCCAGGAGAAGGGGCCACTTTTTTGCCGTAATTGGGTTGGGGTGGGTCTCGATCCCGCGTCGCCGCCCGCATCATGCAGGCAGGTCATACCCCTTGGCTCCCAATCCGTGTATTGCGCGCAAGTCTCTGAAGTTTAACCCTTGCACGCGCGACCTTAAGTAAATTACGTCTTGTACAATTCAAGGTTTTGCTCCGGCTATCTCAATTTCTGCAGATCTTTATTTTACCGATCCCCATAGGAAACGATATGTCGCGCTGCCTGCACACGAATCCCGACCGGATTTATGAGGACCTGCGATCGCTGTGCCCCGGCGCGGCACTGACGCTGGACGGCGGACGATACGCAACGCCGCTTGTCCTCTCCTCTGTCAGCGGCTCCCAGCAGCAGCCGGCGGTGATCCGCGGCCCCGATGCCGTCATCGACGGCGGCAGAAGCTATGACGATTATCGCGACAACGCCAACCGTCTCTCCGCCGTGCAGGAAGCCAATGGCCGCTTTCCCGGCATCTACTACCTTGCCGATGATGCAGCAGTTGTGCTGCGCAATTGCCAATGGGTCGTCATCGAGGATCTGACCTTCGAGGGCTGCTGGCCGACCGCGATCTATCTCGACAACTGCCAGCATATCACGCTCCGCCGCCTGCATATTCGCGGCAGCACGATCGCCATCGGTGCGGCCGGAGCCTATACGCGCCACCTGCTGATCGAAGGGTGCGACTGGATTCAGGATCTGCAGTCGCACGGCGAGGCGGACCTTGCCGCGATCCGGAAAGCCGGCATGGTCGATGCCGCGCTCGATCCCGAAGATTGCAGGCTCTGGCGAAAAACCGACTGGGGCCAGGTTCACGGCAATATCGAGGACACCGCGAGCCGCGTGAACGTCGAAAAGGACGAGCGCGGTTTTGACGGCGACTTCTTCCGCGCATGGACCATCGCCGGTTATGTCGTGCTGCGCGACAACGCCATTCTCGATGCCTTCAACGGCATCCATTTTTTCAACGATGCGTCCGATTCGACGGTGGAGGATTTCTGCCGCAACATCGTCATTGAAAACAATTGGTTCGTCCGCATTCGCGACAACGCCGTCGAGGCGGAGGACTATGCCTGGAATTGGACCGTGAGCGGCAACCGCTTCGTTGACTGCTACATGCCTTTTTCGCTGGAGATGCGGCGATCCGGATATTTCTATATCTACGGCAATCTCGGCTGGAACCAACACCGGCCTGGCCCCGATGACGACGATCGCAATTTCGGCCAGCTTTTCAAATTTCCCAAAAAACACGAAGCGGTCGGCCCGCATTATGTCTTCAACAATTCATGGATGCTGAGAGGGCCGATCAGCAAGCGCTACCGCTTCCGCCAGCTCCACCACCTGAACAATGCGATAGGCTATTATGGCGCGACAGGCCTTTCGACGCCGGAGGATTCCGTACCCTTTGGCGCGGGCTGGCAGAGCGTGCCGAAAGAGGGACAGGATGAAGCTTCGCTCGAAGGCAAGCATTTCACCAGGCTTTGGCAGGAACTCGACATACGCTTCGACGGCGATCTGATCGATCACAAATATTTCCCCAATCTGCTGCGCGAGGCGGGATATGCGATCGGCGTCGACGCCCATCCCGGACCGGTTCCTTTCCACTCGCCCGTCCTCGGCCAGCCTGAGGGGCTGAAGCTGACCACAAAGGTTCCAGCAATCGCCTTCCTGATGCAGCTTCCCGACGGGCGAACCCAGGCCGTCGGCTGCGCGGACTACACCGTCGGCGCCTGGCAGGGGGAAGATCCCTTCACGGTCGATAGACCGATGTTCTACGAATATTGGCTTTACGCCGCTCCTTGCGGAAAGGGCGAAGCGGCCGAAAGCTGAGGCTCGTCATTGCGCCCGCAAAACCTCGTTCCAGTGTGCGATCAGCCGCGCCCGTTTCACCTGATCGAGATAGACCATCAGCCCGGGGCTGACCGGCACCGGCCGCAGTTGGGCGCCGAGCAGTTCCTGCAGCGTATTGGCGGTATTTTCGCCGGCCACCTCTGGGCTGACGGCCGGAATCTGTAGCTCGCGCGCCATGATCGTCTGCCCTTCCCTCGACATGAAGAAGGTGAGATAGCGCCGCCCGAGCTCCGGCTCGGCTGCCGCCTGCGGCACCAGCCCGATCCGCGACATCACCACGGTATAATCTTTCGGCAGCACGATGCCGACATCCGGATAGCGCGAGGCCCAGTCGGCCGCATAGGAGCCGAGAATATTGTAGCCGAGCACGAAGCGCCCGTCGGCAACACGTTCGAGGATCGCCGAACTCGTCGAATAAAGCTTGACGCCGGCAGCCCCCATCGCTCCGATCACCGACCAGATATCGCCGAACTGCTCCTGGTCACGCGCCATGAACAGAAAACCGACGCCGGAGCGCTCGATATCGTAGGTGCCGATCCGCCCATAGACGTCATTGCCCTTGCGGCTCAGGTAATCGACGAATTCCGCCCGCGAGCTCGGCACCGGCTCATCCGCAAAGCTCGGCTTGTGATAGACGAACACCGCCGGCTCGAAGGTCAGCGCATAGGCGGTGTTGCGCCAGTTCGCCCATTTCGGCCATGCAGCACTCATCGGCAGATTGCTGACCTGCGCATATCCGTCGTTGGAGAGCTTCACCTGCAAGTCCATCGCCGAGGAAAAGGCAAAATCCGCCGTCTTCTTCCCGGCATCCGTCTCCCTGACGATCCGGTCATAGATATCGCCCGTCAGCATGTCTTCGTATTTGACCGCGACATCAGGATTGGCATCCTGGAAACCCCGGATCATCGGCTGCGCCAACGGTTCGTCGAGCGAGGAATAAACCGTCAGCACCGGCGCATCTGAATTGCCCGACTTCGCCGCATAGAAGGCCTGATCGGCGAGCGCAGAGCCCGGCCAGAACGCCAGCAGCAAGATGAAAATTCTCCTCATGCAGCAACAATGCCTGAGCGTGCCGGGTGGAGCAAGGCCGCCGGCAGGAGCAAGGGCGGTGGAACTAGCCGACGACCCATTCCATCAGCGCATTTTGTGCGTGCAGCAGGAAGGCCTTGGCGGCGCGACTTTGGCAAAGCGAATGCTCCATCGCCTCGGCCGTCACCTCCTGGCCGCGCGTCACCGGCGGGCACGGCAGGAAGATCGCATCCTCCGGCAAACGATCGAGAATATCGGTCCCGATCCGGTAGCTGGCAAGCGCGTCATCAACAGCGTCACCCGGCCATGAATCGGTGATGACGACGTTGGCATCCGATAGCTCGCCCATATCGGTGCTCGCGCGAAAACGCTGGTTGAGCAGTGCGGCGTCACTTATATGCCAGGGTTCGGGATAGACCTGCACCACCTCGATCGGCAACACGATCGATGCCTCGACCCAGGAGCGGAGGATATTTGCGTCTGCCGCCAACCCAACGACCTTCAACCCGTCGATCGAACCGCGCCGGCTGTTGATATAGGCAAGGTCACCGAGTGTCTCGCAAGGGTGGTTGGAGCGTGTGCGCGCGTTGATGATGGGCACCGGCGCGGCGACCGCCACCGCCTTCAGCGTCGCCAATTCCCTTGTGCGGATCACCAGCATGTCGAACCAGTTGCCGAGATAACCCGCAAGATCGCCGGATTCCTCTCGGCCGTTGAAGCCGATCGGCACATGCACGCAGATACCACCCATCGCCTGCACGCCGAGATCGAAGGCAGTCGTATTACGCCAGCCGCTATCGTCGGCAATCAGCGCGACGCGCCTGCCTGCCAGGCTCTGCGGCATGGTGCGCTCATTCCAGGCCTGGCGAGCACCCCCGCGCGAGCGATAATCGACCGAAGCCCGGCCTCAGGAATATCGTGAAGCTCCAGAAAATTCCGGGCCGAAGCTGTCATCCAAAATCTTGCTTGCGCATGAACCGTCACCACAATAACCGGCACCAGCCTGACAGCAACCGCCCAAGCAGCCGCGAATCACACTCGATATTGGATACCCCTCGCAACCGTCCTCCGGCCCGCACCATGGGTCCGCTTTCAAGTCACGAACCGATCGACGGCCACTTTTTATGGTGCCTGTCCGAAGCTTTGCCTGAAGCAAATCACTCCGTCTGCTGCAATTAGAATCCACTTTTTATCACAAAGGATTAGCGCCGAACGCTATCCTTCACCCATTCAGAGTATTGATGAAGAACGGCGACGCTATATGGTCGCGCTACCGTGTCAAAACGTCGAATCCGCCCGAATTTCTATTCCGGGGGCGACTCTACGCGACAAAAACTCTATAAAAAGCTGGACTAAACTGGGAAGATCCATGGGAGGGGTCATGGAACGACGACTGAGCGCTATTCTCGCTGCGGATGTCGTTGGCTATAGCCGACTGATGGGCATTGATGAGGCAGGCACGCTGCAGGCGCTGAACCGCCACCGCTGCGAACTGGTCGATATCAGGATTTCAGACTACAAGGGCCGGATCGTCAAACTCACCGGCGACGGCATCCTTGCCGAATTCCAGAGCGTGGTGAACGCGGTTGCCTGCGCCGCCGAAATCCAGCGCAGCATGGCCGCCCGCAACGAGAACGTGCCCAAGGACGAGCGCGTCGAATTCCGTATTGGCATCAATCTCGGCGATGTCGTGGTCGAGAACGGCGATATCTTCGGCGATGGCGTCAACCTTGCCGCCAGGCTTGAGCGTATCGCGACCCCGGGCGGCATCGCCGTGTCGGCCTCGGTGCGCGATCAGGTCGGCGCGCGCCTCAATCTCGGTTTCGAATTCATCGGCGAGCATATGCTGAAGAACATCCGGCAGCCGGTTCAGGTCTACACCGTCACCCTGGCGCCGCCCTCCTCGGCGAAATTGGTCGCGCAGAACCGCAATACCTGCTTCATTGCCGTGCTGCCCTTCACCAATATGAGCGGCGATGCCGACCAGGACTATTTCTCCGACGGCATCACCGAAGACATCATCACCGATCTCTCCAAGATCTCCAGCCTGCACGTCGTGCCGCGCAATACGATTTTCACCTATAAGGGCATATCGGTGAAGGTGAAGCGGCTCGCCCAGGAACTTGGCGTGCGCTACGTGCTCGAGGGCAGTGTGCGCATCTTCGGCAATCGTGTGCGCATTTCCGGCCAGCTGATCGACACCGCCAACGGCGATCATCTCTGGGCCGAACGTTATGACCGCGATCTGACCGACATCTTCGCCATTCAGGACGAGATCACCCATGCGATCGTCGGCCAGTTGAAAGTGCGGCTGCTGCCGGAAGAGAAAAAGGCGATCGCCACTGAACCGACCGCCAATGTCGAGGCCTATACCTATTATCTCCGGGGTCGTCAGCTCTCTCACACCTGGACCAAATCCTATCTCCAGCTCGCAAGGCGCATGTTCTGCAAGGCGGTCGAGCTCGACCCCGACTATGCCCGCGCCTACGCCGGCATTGCCGATTGCGACGCGGCGATCCGCGATTGGGCACCTGACGACGTTCCGCTAAGGCGCATCCTCGAGATGAGCGCCCGCGCGCTTGCGCTTGATCCAGACCTTCCCGAAGCCCACGCCTCCCACGGTCTGGCCCTGCATCAGAGCGGCTTTGATGACAGGGCGGCGGCAGCCTTCGAACGGGCCCTGTCGCTCGACCCGAACCTGTTCGAGGCGAATTTCCATTATGCCCGCTTCTTCTTCATGCACGGCAACTTTGCCGAATCGGTTCAATATTTTACCCGCGCCGCCGCAATCCGCCCTGACGACTACGTCTCGCCGATCCATCTGATGTCCGCCTACCGCTCGCTCGGGCGTGTGTTGGATACCGAAAACTGGGCGCGTCTCGGTCTGCTGCGCGCCGAACGCGCCCTGAACCTCAATCCGGAAAATTCCGGCCCGGCCCATCGCGGCGCGCTGGCGCTTGCGCATATGGGCGATACCAAGAGGGCGCGTGACTGGGCCGCCCGCGCCATCGCTATTGATCCCGACGACATCGTCGCGCAGTACAATCTTGCCTGCGTCTATTCCGTCCTCGGCGATGTCGACCAGGCGATCGACCTCCTTGAGAGACTGCTGCCGCACAGCTCCGTCTATCATATCAAATGGTTCAACAATGATTCCGATCTCGACAACATCCGCGACGACCCGCGCTTCCGCAGGCTGCTGGCCGCCGCAATGATGCAGCGCGAACAGATCGAAAGGACCGGGAGCTGACGCCCGGCTTTTCCTTCACCCAATCTTTAAAATCGCTGTGACATCGCTCCCCCACCTCTGTAATCTCTCTTGAAAAACAGGGGACATTCGTGCGCATCCTGCTCACCGAAGACAATATCGCGCTGGCCGACGGCCTGTCGGCGATCTTGCGCGGCACGGGCCATGCCGTCGATGTCGTCCATGACGGCGCATCCGCCAATGCGGTGATCGCCGCGGAAAATTTCGATCTGGTGATCCTCGACCTCAACCTCCCCGAGATGGACGGGCTCGACGTGCTGCGCGCCATGCGCGCCCGGCAAAACCAGGCGGCCGTCCTTATCCTGACCGCGCGCGGCGCGCCGGAAGAGCGGGTGAAGGGCCTCGATCTCGGCGCCGATGATTATCTGATCAAACCCTTCGACATATCAGAATTCGAGGCCCGCGTGCGCGTGCTTCTGCGCCGTCAGGCCGGCCTGCGCTCGGCGACCGTGAGTTTTGGCGGCATCTCCTTCGATCTCAATTCCCGCGCCTTTTCGGCCGGGGCCACACCGCTCGATATTCCCGCCCGCGAGCTTGGACTGCTCGAAATTCTCTTCATGCGGGCCGGCAAGGTCGTCGCCAAGGAAGCGATCATCCAGTCGCTGACGGCCTTCGACGACGACATTTCTTCGAACGCCATCGAGCAATATGTCAGCCGCCTGAGGAAACGCCTCTCGCCGCACGGCCTGACGGTCAAGACCGCCCGCGGCATAGGCTATTATCTCGACAAGCTCCCCGAGGCCTCATGAAAGCCGCCTATTCCCTCAGGCGCCGGCTGCTCTTCTGGCTGCTCGTCTCCACCGCCGTCATCGGTACGCTGGCGCTCGCCGATACCTATCGCGAGGCTGTGCAGACCTCGAACATCGTCTCCGACCGGGTGCTTGCCGGCTCGGCGCTTGCGATCGCCGAACGCGTCGTCGTTGCAGAGGACGGCTCGCTGCAGGTCGACATCCCCTATGTCGCGCTGGAAATGCTGACCTCGGCCGCGCAGGACCGCGTCTTCTACCGCGTCGACGGTCCGCCGGGCAAATTCATCACCGGTTACCAGTCGCTGCCGGTCCTCAAGAAAACGCCGGCCAATGCTGCCGCTTTCGCCGACGACACTTTCCGCGGCGAGCCGATCCGCGTCGCCACGCTCGAACGCTCCGCCTCCACAGGCATCCGCTCCGTGCCCTTCGTGGTGACGGTCGCCGAAACCACCATCGCCCGCCGGCAGTTGGCGCAAGCGATCCTCGTTCGCTCGGCCCTGCGCCTCGCCTTCATGATCGCGGGTGCCGCCCTCATCGTCTGGATCTCGGTCACCGTGGCTCTGCGCCCGCTCTACAAACTCGGCGATGCCATCGGCGAACGCAGCCCCGATGACCTGCACCCGATCGAGCAGACCGTGCCGAGCGAGGTCGAACCGCTGGTCGATACCGTGAATAGCTTCATGGTCCGCCTGCAATCGGCGCTCGATGCGCTGCGCCATTTCACCGGTAATGCCAGCCATCAGTTGCGCACGCCGCTGGCGATCATCCGCACCCAGCTTGCGCTTTCCGCCCGCGCCGGCTCGCTTGCCGAGGCCCAGGCGGCAGCGCTGAAGGGGGATCAGGCCGTGGCGCATGCCGAGCGCATCCTTGCCCAGCTTCTGCTGATGGCAAAGATCGACGCCGCCACCGCCAAGGAGGCGCTGACCGCCTCCGCCATCGATCTTGCGGCAATCGCCCAGGAAATCACCGGCGAGCAGATCCCGACGGCTGCCGTCGCCGGCATCGATCTCGGTTTCGAAGGCGAGAGCCCGGCGATGATCCGCGCCGAGCCGCTGCTGATCGGCGAAATGCTGCGCAATCTTGCCGGAAATGCCATCGCCTATGCCGGCAAGGGGGCGGAGGTCACCGTCCGCATCATCGCAGCCACTGAGACGATCCGCCTCGAAGTCGAGGACAATGGCCCCGGCATTCCACGCAATAAACTGGAGGCAGTGCGCGGGCGTTTTTCGCGCGGCAATCAAACAGGTGCGCAAGGCACGGGCCTCGGCCTGCCGATCGTCGAGGAAATCGCCAATCTTTTCAACGCCGACCTGACGCTGGAGCCGGGCCCGGACGGCAAGGGTCTGAAGGCGGTCGTCACCTTTGCCAAGGCGGCTTAAAAGCCTTCGGCCCTCCTTGCTTTATTTCGCTGCATTGCACACACTGATTTCGGGAACAGCAAGCCGCACGACGATGCGAGCCGGATAAAAAGAGAAATATGTCGATCAAAGCCAGTATCTATCATCTGACACATTACACTTATGACAAGCCGGTCCGCCTCGGCCCCCAGATCATCCGGCTGAAACCTGCCTCGCATTCGAAGACAAGGGTGCTCAGCCACTCGCTGAAGGTCACGCCTTCAAACCACTTCGTCAACCTGCAGCAGGACCCCTACGGCAATTACCTCGCCCGCTACGTTTTCCCGGACCCGGTGACCGAATTCAAGATCGAGGTCGATCTCGTCGCCGACATGACGGTCTATAATCCCTTCGACTTCTTCGTCGAGGAGGAGGCGACCAAATGGCCGTTCGGCTATCCCGAAACGATCCAGGAAGATCTGTCGATCTACATGACGCCGGAACCGGCCGGCCCGCGGCTGAAGGCGCTGCTGCCGACGCTCGACTGGTCGCCCGGCCAGCCGACGGTCGATATGGTCGTCGGGTTGAATGCCCGTCTGCAGCGGCAGATCGGCTATGTCATCCGCATGGAAACCGGCGTGCAGACGCCGGAGGAAACCCTGGAAAGCGCCAAGGGCTCCTGCCGCGACACCAGCTGGCTGCTCGTCCAGATCCTTCGCCATCTCGGCCTTGCCGCCCGTTTCGTCTCCGGTTACCTCATCCAGCTGACGCCCGATCTGAAGGCGCTCGACGGGCCTTCCGGCACCGAAGTCGATTTCACCGACCTGCATGCCTGGGCCGAGGTCTATCTGCCCGGCGCCGGCTGGGTCGGCCTCGATCCGACCTCCGGCCTCTTGACCGGCGAAAGCCACATCCCGCTTGCCGCCACGCCGCATTACCGCAATGCCGCCCCAATCTCCGGCGGTTATTTCGGCGAGGCCGAAACCGAATTCGCCTTCGACATGAAGGTGTCGCGCGTCGCCGAACATCCGCGCATCACCAAGCCCTTCTCCGACGAAAGCTGGGACGAACTCAACGAACTCGGCGAGAAGGTCGACCGTGTCCTCGAGGCCGAGGACGTACACCTGACGATGGGCGGCGAGCCGACCTTTGTTTCGATCGATGATTTCCAGTCCGAGGAATGGAACACCGCCGCCGTCGGCCCGACCAAGCGCCAAAAGGCCGACAGCCTGATCCGCCGGCTGCAGGAACGCTTCGCCCCCGGCGGCTTCCTGCATTACGGCCAGGGCAAATGGTATCCGGGCGAAAGCCTGCCGCGCTGGACCTTCTCGCTCTACTGGCGCCGCGACGGCAAGCCGGTCTGGCAGAACCTCGATCTGGTCGCCGCCGAAGGCACGGATACCGGCGTCACTTCAGAGGATGCCGAGAAGCTGCTGACGGCGATCGCAAGAGAACTGGCGATCAAGCCCGACATGGTGCAACCGGCCTATGAGGATCCGGCCGACTGGATCATCAAGGAAGGCAATCTTCCCGAAAACGTCGATCCGGCGAATTCAAAGCTGAAGGATCCCGAGGAGCGCAATCGCATCGCCCGGGTCTTCGCCCGCGGCCTTACCGTCGCCACCGGTTACATCCTCCCGGTTCAGGCATGGAACGCCAAGGCGGCCGAAAGCCGCGTCTGGATCAGCGAGAAATGGCGCAGCCGCCGCGGCCGGATCTTCCTCGTCCCGGGCGACAGCCCGATCGGTTACCGTCTGCCGCTCGGCACCCTGCCCTATGTTCCCCCGGCGCGTTATCCTTATATCCACCCTACCGATCCGACGATCCCGCGCGAACCGCTGCCCGATGTCTTCGTGCCGGCCGGCCGTGCCATGCCGGAAGCCTCCTTCCAGGCCGGCGAGAGCAATCGCGGCCGGATCGAACAGACGCTCGGTGAGATCGGCGGCGCCGTGCGCACCGCCATGTCGGTCGAGCCGCGCGACGGCAGGCTCTGCGTCTTCATGCCGCCGGTCGAGCGCATCGAAGATTATCTCGAGCTGATCGCCGCGGCCGAAAACGCCGCCGCCGAACTCAAGCTTCCCGTCCATATCGAAGGCTACCCGCCGCCGCAGGACGAGCGTATCAACGTCATCCGCGTTGCCCCGGATCCCGGCGTCATCGAGGTCAACATTCATCCGGCCTCGAACTGGAAGGAATGCGTCGACATCACCGCGGCGGTCTATGAGGAGGCGCGGGCCACGCGGCTCGGCGCCGACAAGTTCATGATCGACGGCCGCCACACCGGCACCGGCGGCGGCAACCATGTCGTCGTCGGCAGCGCCAATCCGAACAACAGCCCCTTCCTGCGCCGTCCCGATCTCTTGAAGAGCGTCGTCCTACACTGGCAGCGCCACCCCTCGCTCTCCTACCTCTTCTCCGGCATGTTCATCGGCCCGACCAGCCAGGCGCCACGCATCGACGAGGCCCGTCACGACAGCCTCTACGAGCTGGAGATCGCCATGGCGCAGATCGCGGCCCCCGGCAGCAGTCAGCCGCCGCTGCCCTGGCTGGTCGACCGGCTGTTCCGCAACCTTCTGACCGATGTCACCGGCAACACCCACCGCGCCGAGATCTGCATCGACAAGCTGTTTTCGCCCGACGGCCCGACCGGAAGGCTCGGCCTCATCGAGTTCCGCGGCTTCGAGATGCCGCCGAACGCGCGCATGTCGCTTGCCCAGCAATTGCTGGTCCGCGCCCTGATCGCCCGTTTCTGGGTCAACCCGGTCGACGGCAAGTTCGTCCGCTGGGGCACGACCCTGCACGACCGCTTCATGCTGCCGCATTTCGTCTGGGCCGATTTCCTCGACGTGCTGGCCGACCTTCGCGAAAACGGCTTCGACGTCAGCCCGGAATGGTTCAAGGCCCAGCTCGAATTCCGCTTCCCCTTCTGCGGCGAAGTCGAATACGAGGGCTCGAAGCTGGAACTGCGCCAAGCGCTGGAGCCTTGGCACGTCATGGGCGAAGAGGGCGCGCCGGGCGGCACGGTCCGCTACGTCGACTCGTCCGTCGAGCGCCTTCAAGTGCGGCTCGAAACCAGCAATACAGCGCGTTATACCGTCACCTGCAATGGCCGCACCCTGCCGCTGACGCCGACCGGCACGGCGGGCGTTTCGGTCGCCGGCGTCCGTTACAAGGCCTGGCAGCCGGCCTCCGGCCTGCATCCTGTGCTGCCGATCAACACGCCTTTGACTTTTGACATTTATGATACATGGTCGAAGCGTTCGATCGGCGGCTGCATCTATCATGTTGCCCATCCGGGCGGCCGGACCTATGACACCTTCCCGGTCAACGGCAACGAGGCGGAAGCAAGGCGGCTCGCCCGCTTCGAGCCGTGGGGACATACGGCGGGCGGTTACATCCCGCGGGCCGAGACGGGCTCGCTGGAATTCCCGCTGACGCTGGATCTGCGGCGGCCCGCTGGAATTTGATGCCGGGGTTGGGGGATAGCTTGGGTTTTGATGGGTAAGAGGCCGGCAACAGAGCGCAGGGAAGAGACAGAGGACCGCACCGGCAAGCGTGCGGCCTTCGACTATGCGCCGCTTCCCGGCACCGCCGACGAGATGGTTGACAACAAAGGCAGGGTCCGCCCGGTCTGGCAGCATTTCCTCTCGCATCTGAGCGCAATGCCGGAAAAGGATCTTGCCGAGCGTTTCGCCCGCGCCGACCGCTACCTCAGAGACGCCGGCGTCTTCTACCGTGCCTATGGCAGCAAGGGCACCGGCGAACGCGCATGGCCGATCTCGCATATCCCGGTGCTGATCGACGAGCGCGAATGGCAGACGCTGTCGGCCGGCCTCGTCCAGCGCGCCGACCTGCTGGAAGCGATCGTCGCCGATATCTACGGCGACAACCGGCTGGTGGAGGAAGGCGTCCTGCCGCCGGCGCTGATGGCCGCCAATCCCGAATTCCAACGCCCGCTCGCCGGCATCCGGCCGGCCTCCGGCCACTATCTGCACTTCTGCGCCTTCGAGATCGGCCGCGGGCCGGATGGCAATTGGTGGGTGCTGGCTGATCGGACGCAGGCGCCATCAGGCGCCGGTTTCGCGCTGGAAAGCCGCGTTGCGACCACCCGGGCCTTCTCGGATATCTATGCCGAAACCCCGGTCCACCGCCTCGCCTCGTTCTTCGGCGGCTTCCGTGACGCGCTGCAGGGCATGAAACACTCCGGCGACGACCGCATCGCCGTGCTGACGCCTGGCCCCGCCAACGAGACCTATTACGAACACGCCTACATCGCCCGCTATCTCGGCTTCATGCTGCTCGAGGGTGAGGATCTCACCGTCGTCAAGGGCCGCGTCATGGTGCGCACCGTCGCCGGCCTGAAGCCGATCGGCGTTCTCTGGCGCCGTCTCGATTCGGCCTTTGCCGACCCGCTCGAACTGAACCAGAATTCGCATATCGGCACGCCCGGCCTCGTCGAAGCGCTGCGCGCCGAGAGCGTCACCATCGTCAATGCGCTCGGCACCGGCGTTCTCGAGACAAGGGCACTGCTGGCTTTCATGCCGACCATCTGCCGCCGCCTGCTGGGGCAGGATCTGCAACTGCCTTCGATCGCCACCTGGTGGTGCGGCCAGGAAGACGAACGCGAGCACGTCGCCAAGAATATCGAGAAGATGGTGATCGGCCCGGCCTATTCCCGCGCCCCCTTCTTCGACGATGACGGCGAATCCGTGCTCGGCTCGTCGCTGCGGGCGACCGCCAAGGATTCCATCACCGACTGGCTGAGTTCGGACGGCCCGAAACTGGTGGGACAGGAGGTCGTCACGCTCTCGACGACGCCCGCCTGGGTCGACGGCAAGCTGGTGCCGCGGCCGATGTCGCTGCGCGTCTTCGCCGCCCGCACGGCGAACGGCTGGCAGATCATGCCCGGCGGCTTTGCCCGCATCGGCTCCGGCGCCGATGTCGCGGCGATCGCCATGCAGTCGGGCGGCGCGGCCGCCGACGTCTGGATCGTCAGCGACAAGCCGGTCGAGCGCCACACGCTGCTGCCGGCCGAGGGCAGCTTTACCCGCAACATGCCGGGCAGCCTGCCAAGCCGGGCGGCCGACAATCTGTTCTGGCTCGGCCGCTACATCGAGCGTGCCGAAGGGGCGCTGCGCATTCTGCGCGCCTGGCATGCGCGTTTTGCCGAAGCCGCCGATCCGAGCCAGCCGCTGCTCGCCGACGTCTCCGCCTATCTCTCAGCCGTCGATATCGATACCGCCGAACCCGTCCCGGAAACGCTGTTGCGCAACATCGACAGCGCCGTTTACTCGGCAAGCAATATCCGCGACCGTTTTTCGCCGGACGGCTGGCTGGCGCTCAACGATCTCGCCAAGACCGCCCGCCGCTTCCATGTCACAGTCGCCGCCGGCGACGACGCCAGCCACGCGATGACGATCCTTCTGCGCAAGCTTGCGGGCTTTGCCGGCCTCGTGCACGAAAACATGTACCGCTTCATGGGCTGGCGCTTCCTCTCGCTCGGCCGCTATATCGAGCGCGGCCTGCACATGACGCGGCTGCTCGGCCACATGTCCGGCCCGGAAGCGCCCGACGGCGCGCTCGACATGCTGCTCGAGATCGGCGACAGCGTCATGACCCACCGCCGCCGCTACAACGTCAACACGGCGCGGCTGACCGTCACCGACCTGCTGGCGCTCGATCCCCTCAACCCCCGCTCGGTCCTCTTCCAGGTCAACGAGATCCACCACGAGGTCGAGCAACTGCCGAACGCCCTGATCAACGGCCAGATGTCGCCTTTCTACCGTGAGGCGATGCGGCTCCACTCGGGCCTGGCGGTGATGACCCCGGAGGGCATGGGGGCCGAGGTCTATCAGCGGCTCGAACGCGAATTGGAGCAGCTTTCCGATCTGCTCGCCCAGACCTATCTCGGGTGACGGCGATGCTTTACGATCTTTCGCTGCGCATGGGTTACAGCTACGACGTGCCGGCCTCCGGCGCCCGCCACATCATGCGCCTGATGCCGCTGTCGCTGACCAACCGGCAGCGCCTGGTCGCCGGCTCGATCACCATTTCGCCGACGCCGGACGAGCAGTCGCATTTCGTCGATTTCTTCGATCATCCCGCCACCGCCTTCATGCTGCGCGCGCCGCACGAGACGCTCGACATTCGCATGCAGGCCCGCGTGCAGGTGGAAAGCCAGCCGATCGCCGCCGATTTTTCGCCGCTGCTGGCCGACCTGCCGGAGGAATTGTCAGGCGTCTGGTCGCTGGCACCGGATTCGCCGCACCACTTTCTCGGCGACAGCCCGCGCCTGACGCAGGCGCGTGAAATCGCAGACTATGCGCGAAGCTGCGCCATGCCTGATCTGACGGCGATGCAGATCGCCTACGCGATCTGTGCCCGCATCTACAAGGATTTCACCTACGACGCCGACGCGACGACGGTGGACACGACGCCGCTTGAGGCATTCAAGCTTAAGTGCGGCGTCTGCCAGGATTTCACCCACATCATGATCCTGGCGCTCCGAAGCCTCGGCATTCCGGCCGGCTATGTCTCGGGTTTCCTGCGCACCATCCCGCCGCCCGGCAAGGAACGCCTCGAAGGGGCGGATGCCATGCATGCCTGGGTGCGGATCTGGTGCGGCGAGACGATCGGCTGGATCGAACTCGACCCGACCAACAACATACCCGCCGGCACCGACCACATCGTCGTCGCCTACGGCCGCGACTATTCCGACGTCGTTCCCGTCATCGGCGTATTGAAGAGCTATGGCGGCCAGCGCGCCGTCCAGGCGGTTGATGTGATCCCGCTGAAATAATCCCAAAACTGGAAAAATCCGCCGGTTCGTTAAAATTCTATTGACGCTGTAAGGCAGGCGTAAAGAAGCAGCGTGCGTAATGTCACCCACAGGGTCTATTTCGGGTGAACATGATGAGCACCTCCTTTTTGCATCCCTGCCTGCGTCGCATGTTGAGCGATCGAGGCGGTAATTTCGGCATCATGACGGCAATCATGATGCCGGTTCTTCTCGGCGTTGCCGGCATGGCGATACAGGTCGGGGATATGATGCTTTCGAAGCAGCAGTTGCAGGAGGCGGCCGATTCGGCGGCGCTGGCGACCGCTACGGCGCTAGCGAACGGCACGATCCAAACGTCGCAAGCCGAGGCGTTTGCGCAGAATTTCGTCGCAGGGCAAATGGCGAATTACGTGCAGAGCGGCGTCGATATCAAGAGCGGGACGAGCGTCAATGTGCAAACAAGCACATCGGGCAAATCAACATCCTACCAGGTAACGGTTTCACCGAGTTACGACCTCACGGTCAATCCGCTGATGCAGGCGGTCGGCTTCAAGACGCAACATCTTTCGACGTCCGGCACGACGGTCGGCGGCCATTCGCAGACTCAGGGTTCGATCTCGATGTATCTCGCGCTCGATAAATCAGGGTCCATGGGAGATCCCACCGCAACCGTCAATGCGGACGACCCAACGGAATCGTACACCTACGACTGCAACCTCCATTACAACAGCAAGAATAATAAGTGGGTTTACGACAAATGCACCGGCAGCCGCACAAATTACTACACCAAGATCGAGGCGCTTAAGATCGCCGCCGGCAATCTCTTCGGCCAGCTGAACAGCGCCGATCCCAATGCGGAGTACGTGCGCACTGGCGCCGTGTCCTATGATATCAACCAATACACTCCGAGCAATCTCGCCTGGGGAACGACCGGTGTCACCAGCTATGTCAACGCACTTCAGGCGAATGGCGGCACGAATTCGAGCGGCGCAATGAGCACCGCCTATTCGTCCCTGACGGCGAAGAATGCTGCGGGGAACGACGCCGAAGACTCCGCCCACAAGCTGAAGACCGGGCAAACACCCAAAAAGTACATCGTCTTCATGACGGACGGCGACAATAACGACGATAGCAGCGGTGGCCGTTCATATGATACGCTGACCAAGGCAACATGCGACACGGCCAAATCCAAGGGCATCGAGATCTATACGATCGCCTTCATGGCCCCGGCGGGGGGACAAACGCTGCTGCATTATTGCGCCTCCGATGACTCGCACTATTTCCAGGCGGAAAAAATGGAAGACCTGCTCGCCGCGTTCAAAGCGATCGGAGCGAAGGCCTCTGCCCAGATGACACGTCTGACGAACTGATAAGGACCCGGGAAACCGAAAAGCCGCGCCGGAACAAACCGGCGCGGCTTTTCGTTATCGCTATCCCACCCATCCGATCGGGAAAAGCGATTGAAATCAATCCCCTTGAGCCCGGTGAATATGAAGGTTTCGCAAATTTTTCGTTTGTCCAAATCCCTTGTTGCAAGTGCTTCCTAACGATGCATAAACTGTCGCTGAGACAGCGACAAATCGATTAGATCAGGCTTAATAGCCTGAAACCAAATTAAAATTGGCGAGATCTGACCATGAATACCGTTTCCAAGCCAGTTATTCCCTCCCCCGCCCCGCGCAGCTCGAAGCCGGAAATTCTCGCCGAAGAAATTATCGAACGCCTGACCTACCGCATCGGCAAGGATGCCAAGGTGGCAAAGCCGCATGACTGGCTGACGGCGACGATCCTGGTGGTGCGCGATCGCATCATCGACAGATGGATGGCCTCTACCCGCGAAGTTTACGCGACCGGCGCCAAGCGCGTCTATTATCTTTCCCTCGAATTCCTGATCGGCCGCCTGATGCGCGATGCCGTCTCGAACCTCGGCCTGATGGAGGAGGTGCGCGATGCACTCACCTCGCTCGGCGTCGATGTTAACGTCATCGCCGGCCTGGAGCCGGATGCCGCCCTCGGCAATGGCGGCCTCGGCCGTCTGGCAGCCTGTTTCATGGAAAGCATGGCGACGGTCGACGTGCCCGCCTATGGCTATGGCATCCGCTATGTCCACGGCCTCTTCCGCCAGCAGCTGGCCGACGGCTGGCAGGTGGAGCTGCCGGAAAACTGGCTCGCCCATGGCAATCCCTGGGAGTTCGAGCGCCGCGAGAGCGCCTATGAAATCGGCTTCGGCGGCGCCGTCGAATTCATCACAACCCATGACGACCAGCCGCGTTACGTCTGGAAACCGGCCGAACGCGTCATCGCCGCCGCCTTCGACACGCCGGCCGTCGGCTGGCGCGGCAAGCGCGTCAACACGCTGCGCCTCTGGTCGGCGCAGCCGATCGATCCGATCCTGCTCGATGCTTTCAACGCTGGCGACCACATCGGAGCGTTGCGCGAAAGCAACAAGGCAGAAAGCCTGACCCGGGTTCTCTATCCCGCCGACGCGACCCCGGCCGGCCAGGAACTGCGCCTGCGCCAGGAGTTCTTCTTCTCGTCGGCCTCGCTACAGGACATCCTGCGCCGCCATCTGCAGCAATATGACGATTTCACATCGCTGCCTGATAAGGTGGCGATCCAGCTGAACGACACCCATCCGGCTGTCTCGGTGGCCGAACTGGTGCGTCTGCTCTGTGACGTGCACGGGATGGATTTCGACCAGGCCTGGGAAATCACCCGCCATACTTTCTCCTACACCAACCACACGCTTCTGCCGGAGGCACTGGAAAGCTGGGCGGTGCCGCTGTTCGAGCGTCTGCTGCCGCGCCACATGCAGATCATCTATGCGATCAACGCCAAGATTCTGATCGACGCGCGCAAGGGCAAGAATTTCTCCGATGGGGAAATCCGCTCGATCTCGCTGATCGATGAAAGCGGCGACCGCCGTGTGCGCATGGGTAACCTTGCTTTCGTCGGCTCGCATTCGATCAACGGCGTCTCCGCCCTGCACACCGACCTGATGAAGGTCACGGTGTTTGCCGACCTGCACAAGCTCTATCCGGATCGCATCAACAACAAGACCAACGGAATCACGCCGCGCCGCTGGCTGCAGCAGTGCAATCCCGGCCTCACCGGCCTGATCCGCGAGGCGATCGGCGACGAATTCCTCGACGACGCCGAAAAGCTGCGCCCGCTCGAGGCGCATGCTTCCGATCCGAGCTTTCAGCAGAAGTTCGCAGCGGTGAAGCGCGCCAACAAGGTGGCGCTCTCCAACCTGGTCGCCAGCCGCATGGGCGTGAAGCTCGATCCGTCGGCGATGTTCGATATCCAGATCAAGCGCATCCACGAATACAAGCGCCAGCTTTTGAATATCATCGAGGCCGTGGCGCTCTACGACCAGATCCGCTCGCATCCCGAACTCGACTGGGTGCCGCGCGTGAAACTCTTCGCCGGCAAGGCGGCGCCGAGTTATTACAACGCCAAGCTGATCATCAAGCTGATCAACGACGTCGCCCGCACGATCAACAACGATCCGTCGGTGCGCGGCCTGCTGAAGGTCGTCTTCGTGCCGAATTACAATGTCTCGCTCGCCGAAGTCATGGTGCCCGCCGCCGACCTCTCCGAACAGATCTCGACCGCCGGCATGGAAGCATCCGGCACCGGCAACATGAAGTTCGGCCTCAACGGCGCGCTCACCATCGGCACGCTCGACGGCGCCAATGTCGAGATGCGCGACAATGTCGGCGAAGACAATATCGTCATCTTCGGCCTCAAGGCCGACGAGGTCTCGAAGGTCCGCAGTGATGGCCACAATCCCCGCGCCATCATCGAGGGATCGCGCGAACTCGCCCAGGCGCTCGCCGCCATCGGCTCCGGCGTCTTCTCGCCCGATGACCGCAACCGCTATACCTCGCTGATCGACGGCATTTATTCGCACGACTGGTTCATGGTCGCGGCTGACTTCGACGCCTACGCCCAGGCCCAGCGCGAAGTCGATCAGATCTGGACCAACCAGTCCGACTGGTACACCAAGACGATCAACAACACGGCGCGGATGGGCTGGTTCTCGTCCGACCGCACGATCAGGCAATATGCAGACGAAATCTGGAGAGCCGGATGAAAACGCCGAAAAACGTCCCTGAAGTAAAGCTTTCCTGGGAAATTTCGGCAGATGAAATCGCGGCGATCCTTGCCGGTTCGCATTCCAATCCCTTTGCCGTCCTAGGGGTGCACCAGGCAGGCGACGCCTTCGTCGCCCGCTGTTTCATCCCGGGCGCGGAGGAAGTCACCGCCATGACGCTCGACGGCAGCGTCATCGGCGAACTGAAACAGCTCCATGCCGACGGCTTTTTCGCCGGCCCGGTTTCCCTAACCAAGCTCCAGCCGGTGCGTTACCGCGCCCGGCGTGGCGATGCCGAATGGGCCGTCACCGACCCCTACAGCTTCGGTCCGGTGCTCGGGCCGATGGACGATTATTTCGCCCGCCAGGGCTCGCATCTGCGCCTGTTCGACAAGATGGGCGCCCACCTTATCAAGCATGATGGCGCCCAGGGCATCCATTTCGCCGTCTGGGCCCCGAATGCGCAGCGCGTTTCCGTGGTCGGCGATTTCAACAATTGGGACGGCCGCCGCCACGTCATGCGCTTCCGCTCCGATAGCGGCATCTGGGAAATCTTTGCCCCAGATGTGCCGATTGGCGTTGCCTACAAATTCGAGATTCGCGGTCAGGACGGCGTGCTGCTGCCGCTGAAGGCCGATCCCTTCGCCCGCCGCAGCGAGCTCCGGCCAAAAACCGCTTCGATCGCCGCCGCCGATTTGGAACAGGAGTGGGAAGACGAAGCCCATCTGAAGCACTGGCGCGAAACCGACAAGCGCCGCCAGCCGATCTCGATCTACGAGGTGCATGCCGGCTCATGGCGGCGCCGCGACGATGGCACGATGCTGTCCTGGGACGAGCTCGCCTCCAGCCTCATCCCCTATTGCGCCGACATGGGCTTCACCCATATCGAATTCCTGCCGATCACCGAGTACCCATATGACCCCTCCTGGGGGTATCAGACGACCGGCCTCTACGCGCCGACCGCCCGGTTCGGCGAGCCGGAAGGTTTCGCCCGTTTCGTCAACGGCTGCCACAAGGTCGGCATCGGCGTCATCCTCGACTGGGTGCCGGCGCATTTCCCGACCGACGAACACGGCCTCGGCTGGTTCGACGGCACGGCGCTCTACGAGCATGAAGACCCGCGCAAGGGCTTCCACCCCGACTGGAGCACGGCGATCTATAATTTCGGCCGGACCGAAGTCGTTTCCTACCTCGTCAACAACGCGCTTTACTGGGCCGAGAAATTCCATCTCGACGGTCTGCGCGTCGACGCCGTCGCCTCGATGCTCTACCTCGATTATTCCCGCAAGCACGGCGAATGGATCCCGAACGAATATGGCGGCAACGAGAACCTCGAAGCCGTCCGCTTCCTGCAGGATCTCAACACCCGCATCTACGGCAATCATTCCAACGTCATGACCATCGCCGAGGAATCGACCTCCTGGCCGAAGGTCTCCCAGCCCGTGCATGAAGGTGGCCTCGGCTTCGGCTTCAAGTGGAACATGGGCTTCATGCACGACACGCTGAGCTACATGAGCCGCGATCCGATATACCGCGGACACCATCACAACGAACTCACCTTCGGCCTGCTCTACGCCTATTCGGAAAATTTCGTCCTGCCGCTCTCGCATGACGAGGTCGTCCATGGCAAAGGCTCGCTGATCGCCAAGATGCCGGGCGACGACTGGCAGAAATTCGCCAATCTGCGCGCCTACTACGCCTATATGTGGGGCTATCCCGGCAAGAAACTGTTGTTCATGGGCCAGGAATTCGCCCAGTGGAGCGAGTGGAGCGAGGCGAAATCGCTCGACTGGAACCTGCTTCAGTATCGCATGCACGAGGGCATACGGCGCCTGGTGCGCGACCTCAACTTCACCTATCGCAGCAAGCCGGCGCTGCATGAGCGTGACTGCGAGGGCGAAGGTTTTGAATGGCTGGTCGCCGACGACCACCAGAATTCCGTCTTTGCCTGGCTGCGCAAGGCGCCGGGCCAGAAACCGGTCGCCGTCATCACCAATTTCACTCCCGTCTATCGCGAGAATTACACGATCCGCCTGCCGTCCGCAGGCCGCTGGCGGGAAATCCTGAACACCGATGCCGACATCTACGGCGGCAGCGGCAAGGGCAATGGCGGGCGCGTGCAGGCCGTCGATGCCGGCGGTGACATCACCTGCTCGATCACCTTGCCGCCCTTGGCGACAATCATGCTTGAACCTGAAAATTAGTACTGGTGGGAGGAGAAAATGGTAGAAAAGCGTGTTCAGCCACTTGCCCGCGATGCAATGGCTTATGTTCTGGCAGGCGGCAGGGGGAGCCGTCTCAAGGAACTCACCGACCGGCGTGCCAAGCCTGCCGTCTATTTCGGCGGCAAGGCCCGCATCATCGATTTCGCCCTGTCGAACGCCCTGAACTCCGGCATCCGCCGCATCGGCGTTGCCACGCAATACAAGGCGCATTCGCTGATCCGTCACATGCAGCGCGGCTGGAACTTCTTCCGCCCTGAGCGCAATGAGAGCTTCGACATCCTGCCGGCCAGCCAGCGCGTCTCGGAAACGCAGTGGTATGAAGGCACCGCCGACGCCGTCTATCAGAACATCGACATCATCGAGGATTACGGTGTCGAATACATGGTCATTCTCGCCGGCGACCACGTCTACAAGATGGACTATGAGTGGATGCTGCAGCAGCACGTCGATTCCGGCGCCGACGTCACCATCGGCTGCCTGGAAGTGCCGCGCATGGAAGCGGTGGGCTTCGGCGTCATGCATGTGAACGAGAAGGACGAGATCATCGCCTTCGTCGAGAAGCCGGCCGATCCGCCGCCCATTCCCGACAAGCCGGATTTCGCGCTCGCCTCGATGGGCATCTACGTCTTCCACACCAAGTTCCTGCTCGATGCGCTGCGCCGCGACGCTGCCGACCCGAACTCCAGCCGCGACTTCGGCAAGGACATCATCCCCTATATCGTCAAGAACGGTAAGGCGGTCGCCCACCGCTTCGCCAAGTCCTGCGTCCGCTCCGATTTCGAGCACGAGCCCTACTGGCGTGACGTCGGCACGATCGATGCCTATTGGCAGGCCAATATCGACCTGACGGCGATCGTTCCGGAGCTCGATATCTACGACAAGTCCTGGCCGATCTGGACCTATGCCGAGATCACCCCGCCGGCGAAATTCGTCCATGACGACGAAGATCGCCGCGGCTCCGCCACCTCCTCCGTTGTCTCCGGCGATTGCATCATCTCCGGCGCCAGCCTCAACAATAGCCTGCTCTTTACCGGCGTCAGGGCCAACTCCTTCTCCAAACTGGAAGGCGCGGTCATCCTGCCGAACGTCAAGATCGGCCGGCGGGCGCAGCTCAAGAATGTGGTGATCGACCATGGTGTCGTCATTCCGGAAGGCCTGGTCGTCGGCGAGGATCCCAAACTCGACGCCAAGCGCTTCCGGCGGACGGAAAGCGGCATCTGCCTGATCACCCAACCGATGATCGACAAGCTGGATATCTGACTTATGAAAGTTCTTTCGGTTTCGTCCGAAGTCTTCCCTTTGATCAAGACAGGGGGCCTGGCCGATGTGTCAGGCGCCCTGCCCATTGCTCTTAAAGCCTTCGGGGTCGAAACCAAGACCCTTCTGCCCGGCTATCCCGCCGTCATGAAGGTCATTCGCGACCCCGTCGTCAGGCTCGAATTCCCCGACCTGCTCGGCGAGCCGGCGACTGTGCTTGAGGTCCAGCATGAGGGCCTCGATCTGCTCATCCTCGATGCGCCGGCCTATTACGACAGGCCGGGCGGCCCCTATGTCGATCCGCTCGGCAAGGATTATCCCGATAATTGGCGGCGTTTCGCCGCTCTGTCGCTCGCCGCCTCCGAGATCGCCGCCGGCCTGCTGCCCGGTTGGCGGCCGGATCTCGTCCACACGCACGACTGGCAGGCGGCGCTGACCTCGGTCTATATGCGCTACTATCCGACGCCGGAACTGCCGAGCGTGCTGACCATCCACAACATCGCCTTCCAAGGACAGTTCGGTCCGGAGATCTTCCCCGGCCTGCGCCTGCCCGCCCATGCCTTCGCCACCGACAGCATCGAATATTACGGCACGGTCGGCTACCTCAAGGGCGGCCTGCAGACCGCCCACGCGATCACCACGGTCAGCCCGACCTATGCCGACGAGATCCTGACGCCGGAATTCGGCATGGGCCTCGAGGGCGTCATCGCCAGCCACATCGACAATCTGCACGGCATCGTCAACGGCATCGACACCGATATCTGGAACCCGGCGACCGATCCCGTCGTCCACACCCATTATGGCCCGACGACGCTGAAGAACCGCGAGGAAAACCGCCGCTCGATCGCCGAATTCTTCCATCTCGACAGTGACGACGCCCCGATCTTCTGCGTCATCAGCCGTCTCACCTGGCAGAAGGGCATGGATATCGTCGCCAACATCGCCGACGAAATCGTCGCCATGGGCGGCAAGCTCGTCGTGCTCGGCTCCGGCGAGGCTGCACTTGAAGGCGCATTGCTTGCCTCCGCCAGCCGCCATCCCGGGCGCATCGGCGTCTCGATCGGCTATAATGAGCCGATGTCGCACCTGATGCAGGCCGGCTGCGATGCCATCATCATCCCGTCGCGTTTCGAACCCTGCGGCCTGACCCAGCTTTACGGCCTGCGTTACGGCTGCGTCCCGATCGTCGCCCGCACCGGCGGGCTGAACGACACGGTGATCGACGCCAATCACGCCGCACTTGCGGCGAAAGTGGCAACCGGCATACAATTCTCACCCGTGACGGAAACGGGCATGCTACAGGCAATCCGCCGTGCGATGCATTTTTACGCGGACCGAAAACTCTGGACCCAATTGCAAAAGCAAGGCATGAAATCGGATGTCTCCTGGGAGAAGAGCGCCGAACGCTACGCTGCCCTCTATTCAAGCCTCGTCTCGAAAGGCATGTGAACTAAAATGAACAAGTCCGTACCCACCACGCCCTATCTGGACCAGAAACCCGGCACGTCGGGTCTGCGCAAGAAGGTTCCGGTCTTCCAGCAGCCGAACTATGCCGAGAACTTCATCCAGTCGATCTTCGATTCGCTGGAAGGCTATCAGGGCAAGTGCCTCGTCATCGGCGGCGACGGACGCTACTACAATCGCGAAGTCATCCAGAAGGCGATCAAGATGGCCGCCGCCAACGGCTTCGGCAAGGTCATGGTCGGCAAGGGCGGCATCCTGTCGACGCCGGCCGCGTCCCACATCATCCGCAAGTACAAGGCTTTCGGCGGCATCATTCTCTCCGCCAGCCACAATCCCGGCGGTCCGACCGAAGACTTCGGCATCAAATACAACATCAACAATGGCGGCCCGGCGCCGGAGAAGATCACCGACGCGATGTATGCGCGCTCGAAGACGATCGACAGCTACAAGATCGCCGATTTCGCCGACGTCAATCTCGACCGCATCGGCAAGGACGAACTGCCGGGCGGCATGATCCTCTCGGTCATCGACCCGGTCGAGGACTATGCCGCGCTGATGGAAGAGCTGTTCGATTTCGGCGCCATCCGCAACCTGATCAGCCTCGGCTTCCGCATTGCCTTCGACGGGATGAGCGCCGTCACCGGCCCCTATGCCAAGGAAATCTTCGAAAATCGCCTCGGCGCTCCCCTTGGTTCAGTGCGCAATTTCATGCCGCTGCCCGATTTCGGCGGTCATCACCCGGACCCGAACCCGGTGCACTGCAAGGAACTCTTCGATGAGATGATGGGCGATGACGCGCCCGATTTCGGTGCTGCTTCCGACGGCGACGGCGACCGCAATCTGATTATCGGCCGAGGCATCTTCGTCACCCCTTCTGACAGCCTTGCAATTCTTGCCGCCAACGCCAATCTCGCTCCCGGTTATTCCGGCGGCCTGGCCGGCATCGCCCGCTCGATGCCGACATCGGGTGCCGCCGACCGCGTCGCCGAAAAGCGCGGCATCGGCATGTATGAAACGCCGACCGGCTGGAAGTTCTTCGGCAATCTGCTCGACGCCGGCATGGCGACGATCTGCGGTGAGGAAAGCTCCGGCACCGGCTCCAGTCACGTCCGCGAAAAGGACGGCCTCTGGGCGGTGCTGCTCTGGCTGAACATCCTTGCCGTGCGCGGCGAGAGCGTTGCCGATATCGTCACCCAGCACTGGCAGACCTATGGCCGCAACTATTATTCGCGCCATGACTACGAAGGCCTCGACACCGATGCGGCGAACGGCCTGGTCGACAATCTTCGCAGCCAGCTTTCCACCCTGCCCGGCAAGAGCTTCGGCAGCCTGAAGGTCGAAAAGGCCGACGACTTCGCCTATCACGACCCGATCGACAAATCGGTGAGTGAGCATCAGGGTGTCCGCGTGCTCTTTGCCGGCGGCTCCCGCGTCGTCTTCCGCCTGTCCGGCACCGGCACGTCTGGCGCAACCTTGCGTGTCTATATCGAGCGCTACGAGCCGGATTCGACTCGCCACAATATCGAAACGCAGGAAGCGCTCGCCGATCTGATCGCCGCCGCCGAAAGCATTGCCAGCATTCGTGAACGCACGGGACGCGACGCGCCAACCGTGATCACCTGATCCGGGGGGAACATGCGGGGAGAGAGTTCGGCGCAAAGCGGCGCGATCGTCTTCGAGACCGGCGTCGAATTTGCCGTGTGGTCGCATCACGCCTCACAGATCGAACTCTGCCTCTTCGAGGATGACGGCAACAGGGAATTCGCGCGCCTGCCGATGGCGCGCGACAGCAATCACGTCCACCGTCTGTTTGTCGACGGTCTGAAGGCGGGCGCCCGCTACGGCTATCGCGCCGACGGCATCTACGCTCCCGACAGCGGCCTCTGGTACGATCCCTCCAAACTGCTGATCGATCCCTATGCTAAGGAGATCGATAGGCCGTTCCGCTACGATCCCCGCCTCGGCATCTATGGCGAGGACAGCCAGGATCTGATGCCGAAGGCGATCGTCACCACCGATACGCGCGCCGAAATCGCCAAGCCGCTCTTCAAACCGGGCGGCTTCATCTACGAGGTGGCTGTCCGGCCCTTCACCATCCTCCATCCCGACGTGCCGGAGGCTCAGCGCGGCACGATCGCCGCCCTTGCCCACCCCTCCGTCATCGCGCATCTGAAGCGCATCGGTGTCGACGCCGTCGAACTGATGCCGATCACCGCCTGGATCGACGAACGCCACCTGCCACCGCTCGGCCTTACCAACGGCTGGGGCTATAATCCGGTCGCCTTCATGGCGCTCGATCCGCGGCTAGCGCCGGGCGGCATGGCGGAGCTGCGCCGGACGGTCGCGACCCTCCATGCCGAAGGCATCGCCGTCATCCTCGATCTTGTCTTCAATCATACCGGCGAGAGCGACCGTTACGGCACGACGCTGTCGCTGCGCGGCCTCGACAACCTGCATTATTATCGCCACGTCCGGAATTGCCCCAGCGAACTCGTCAACGACACCGGCACCGGCAACACGCTCGCCTGCGATCATCCCGAGGTGCTCCGTCTCGTCATCGACAGCCTGCGCCATTTCGTGCTCAATTCAGGCGTCGACGGTTTTCGCTTCGATCTCGCCCCGGTGCTCGGCCGCACCGAGACGGGCTTCGAGCGCGACGGCGGAACGCTTGCCGCGATCCTCGCCGATAATGTGCTTGCCGACCGGATCATGATTGCCGAACCCTGGGATATCGGCCCGGGCGGTTATCAGCTCGGCAATTTCCCGCCGCCTTTCCTCGAATGGAACGACCGGCTTCGTGACGATCTGCGCTGCTACTGGCGCGGCGACGATTGGAAGACCGGGGCGCTCGCCACCGCACTCGCCGGCTCTTCCGATATCTTCTCCCGCAACGACGGCAAAGAGACGCGCAGCGTCAATTTCCTCGCTGCCCATGACGGTTTCACGCTGACCGATCTCGTCTCCTATGCCGGCAAGCACAATGACGCCAATGGCGAGCACAATCGTGACGGCCATAACGAGAACCACTCCTGGAACAACGGCGTTGAGGGGGAGACGGTTTATCCCTCGATCCGCAAGCGTCGCCGTGAGGATGTGATGGCGCTGATATCGACACTCTTTGCCACCCGCGGCAGCATCATGCTGACCGCGGGCGACGAAGGCGGCCGCAGTCAGCATGGCAACAACAACGCCTATTGCCAGGACAATGAGATCACCTGGCTGGACTGGAAGGCGCTGAACGAGGATCTCATCGCCCATACAGCCTTCGTCGCCGGGCTGCGCCGCCGCTTCACGGTCTTTTCCGAAACAGGCTTCCTATCAGGCAACGGCGATGTCGAATGGATTTCGCTCTCCGGCGAGCCGATGACCGTTTCCGAATGGGAGACACCGTCGCTTTCCACCCTCGGCATGCTGCTTTCCACAGGTGACCGCTCCGCGCGCGGCAGGCAGACCCGGCTCGCCGTGCTCTTCAACCGTTCGGGCGACCGCCAATTTTTCACGCTCCCGTCCGAAATCGAACCGGGCTGGCGTCAATTGACACCGGATGGAGCCAAGAAAACCGGCGCCCGCGTCACCGTCGAGCCACGCTCCGTCGCCTTTTTCGTAGAAAAGTGACCGCCTCCCCTCGCTTGCGCAAATCCTTGTCGCAATCGTCATAAATGCACGATAAGGCTTTGGCTGGCGGCCCATCTCACGAGGAATTCATGGTCACGGAAATTTCACTCTCCGACGTCCGGGGACTGATCGGCATGGAAACAGGCCTTTCGGACTGGATCACCGTCGACCAGACGATGATCGATGCCTTTGCAGGGGCGACCGACGACCATCAGTTCATACATGTCGATCCCAAGCGCGCGGCCGCCGAGAGCCCCTTCGGCGGCACCATCGCCCATGGCTTCCTGACGCTGTCTCTGCTGTCGACGATGAACTACAACTGCTTGCCGAAAGTGCGCGAGCAGACCATGGGTATCAATTACGGTTTCGATCGCGTCCGATTCATGACGCCGGTGAAAAGCGGCGCCCGCGTCCGCGGCCGCTTCCTGCTCTCCGACGCCCGCTTCCGCGGCGGTGGCATGCTGATGACCACCTATGACGTCTCGATCGAGATCGAAAACGAGAAGAAGCCGGCGCTCACGGCAAAATGGATCACCATCATCCAGTTCGACCCGAAGGATCGTCCCGAGGACATGTAGACGGAACGGCGCTTTTGTTTAGATAGCCGAATTGAAGACGGCTTCGAGTGCGTGTCCGTCAGGATCCATCACGAACGCCGCATAATAATGTTCGCCGTAGTGGGGGCGTAAGCCTGGACCACCATTGTCACCGCCGCCATGGGCGATTGCCGCGGCATGGAACCGATCGACCGCCTGGCGGCTCGGAGCGGCGAAGGCCAGATGAAAACCCGGGCCGGCCGGGCGCTGGCCGTCCGGTCGATGTTTGATCGCCAGCTTGTCGCCGCCACCGGGAAGACCGTAGCCGACTGCCTGGCCCGTCTGCCCCGGCCGGATGTCGTCCCAGACCCTGACATAACCGAGCGCGGCAAGGGCGGCATCGTAAAATGCCGCCGATCGTTCGATATCGGAAACGCCGAGGGAGGCATGGTGCAACATTCACCTATCCCTTGTATGAGACTTCCGCAGCCGGATTGATCCGGCCTTAATGTCCCGCATCTTCTGCCGCTTCCGCCAGCAGCCCGAAGACGTAATCGGAAAACGACCGCCAGCACTCCACCCGGAACGTGTCTTTATCGGTGCGAAGAAGCACGATTTCCGCCTTGCCGAGGATCGTGCGCGACGCGGCTCCGACCGGAAACGAAGACAATGACAGATCCTGCGGGCAGCCGGCGGCAAGCGTCTTTTCCGCACCCGGTCCCGAGACGATGATCGCCAGATTGCGGTGAGAAACGTCGGTCGCCGAATGCACGGCGCTGACCCCCGAAAGCACCGTCATCAGATCGGCGCCGTCCTCGTCGATCAGCAGCCATTCGTCCGGCCCGATCCAGAGCACCGAACGGGCACCGGCCCGGCCCGATGTTTTCGGGGCGGTCGGCACGGACAGGCCGAGCGCGGAGGAAAGTGCTGCAAGCGATTCCGCCGGCGCGCGCAGCGCCACACGGCTCGCTGCCGGCGCGGTCGTCAGCCGTACTGTTGCGGAGCCGCCGAGACGGCCGGCAAGCGCCGGTTTGCGAATTGCGACATCAGCCATGGATGCGGCCTCCTTCCTTGTCAAAGAATACCAGATCCGTCACCTCGACGGCGATCGTCCGGTCCGCCATCGGCACATAGAGCGTCTCGCCCATCCGCGCCCGGCCGCCGGCGATAAGCGCGAAGGCAATCGACCGGCCGCAATTTTCCGACCAGTAGGCCGATGTGACGTGGCCGAGCATGGTCATCGGCTTCGGCTCGTTCGGATTGGCGACGACCTGCGCGCCTTCTTCGAGCACCAGCTTCGGATCCTTGGTGACAAGGCCGACGAGCTGCTTGCGCCCTTCCTTGACGAGATCTGGCCGCTGCAGCCCGCGAATACCGACGAAGTCCTTCTTTTTCTTCGAAACGGCCCAGGCAACACCCGCATCATCGGGGGTCACGGTGCCGTCAGTATCCTGGCCGACGATGATATAGCCCTTCTCGGCGCGGAGAACGTGCATCGTCTCGGTGCCATAGACGCAGGCGCCGAGCGGCTCGGCATTGGCCCAGACCGCTTCGAGCACCGACTGGCCGTAATCGGCCGGCACGTTGATTTCGAAGCCGGTTTCACCGGTGAAGGAGACACGGAAGAGCCGCGCCGGCACGCCGCAGACGGTGCACTCGGCAACGCTCATATGCGGGAAAGCTTCGTTCGAGAGGTCGAGCCCTTCGACCAGCGGCGCGACGATCTCGCGCGCCTTTGGCCCCTGCACGGCAATGACAGCCCATTGCTCGGTCACCGAGGTCAGCCATACCTTCAGATCCGGGAATTCCGTCTGCAGATAATCTTCCATGTGATGGAGAACGCGCGGCGCGCCGCCGGTCGTCGTCGTCACATGGAAACGGTCGTCCGCCAGTCGCCCGACGACGCCGTCGTCATAAACGAAGCCGTCCTCGCGGGTCATGATGCCGTAGCGGGCCTTGCCCGGCTTCAGCGTGTCCCAGGCATTGGTGTAGATGAGATTGAGGAATTTTGCCGCATCCGGCCCCACCACCTCGATCTTGCCAAGCGTCGAAGCATCGAAGACGCCCGCTGACTCGCGTGCCGTCCGGCATTCGCGGGCGACCGCCTCATGCATGGTCTCGCCCGCCCGCGGATAGAACCAGGCGCGCTTCCAGTTGCCGACATCCTCGAAGACCGCGCCATGCGCTTCTTCCCAGTTATGCAGCGGCGTCTTGCGCGTCGGATCGAACAGTTCCCCGCGCGAATGGCCGATCAGCGTGCCGTAGGTAACCGGCGTATAGGGCGCGCGGAAGGTGGTGAGACCGACCTGCGGGATTTCCTTACCGAGCATCTCGGCGGCGATCGCCAGGCCGTGCATGTTGGAAAGCTTGCCCTGGTCCGAGGCCATGCCGTTGGTCGTAAAGCGCTTGATGTGCTCGATCGAATGCATGCCCTCGCGCACGGCAAGGCGGATATCCTTGGCGCAGACGTCGTGCTGGAAATCGATGAAGGCCTTGGCATTGGTCTTCGGGCCGGCGCCTTCGGCAGCACCGATCATGCCGCCCGTCCAGTCATAGGGCTGCTCGGCCGAAATGACGATCTTCTCGCCGCCGCTTCCGCCGGTGGCCTGCGCCATCAGTTCGCCGGCCGCAAGCGATTCCTCGATCGTCCGCTGCAGATCGTCGGTGCCGTTGCAAGCGCCGACCGAGAGGCAGTCCTGTGCATAGGAGCCGGGCAGAAAGCGCTGGCTTTCGGCGTCGAAGGCCACTTTGCCGCGCGACTGTGAGAAGAGATGCACGGACGGCGTCCAGCCGGCCGAAACCAGCAGTGCGTCGACCGCAATCTTGCGCGGCGAACCGCCGCCGTTGCGCGCTACCGTCATCGACGAGATGCGCAGCCGCCCCGCCGTATTGACGACCGATTGGCCGGCCAGAACATCGATGCCGAGCGCACGCGCCTCTTCCAGCACCGCCGCTCCCGGCGCCTGCCTGCTGTCGACGATGGCGGCGATCGAAACACCGGCTCGTTTCAGATCAAAAGCCGCCTCATAGGCCGAGTCATGCGCCGTGTAGATGCCGACCTTGGTCCCGACGGCGACGCCGTAGTGATTGAGATACATCCGCCCCGCCGAGGCCAGCATGATGCCCGGCCGGTCGTTGTTCGGAAATACCATGTGCCGCTCGATCGCGCCGGTGGCAAGGATCACCCGCTTGGCCCGAACCTGCCAGAGCCGCTCGCGCGGCAGATCGCTGGAAGGCCTGGCGATATGATCGGTAACGCGCTCGGCAAGAGCGACGAAATTGTGGTTGTAGTAACCGAAGGCGGTCGTGCGGACGAGGACTTCGACATTGTCCATCGCCTTCAACCGCGCCACGGCCTTCTGCGCCCAGCTATTACCGTCCTGTCCGTCGACCTTTACGCCGGTATCGTAACGCAATGCCCCGCCCGCTTCCGCCTGCTCGTCGCACAGGATGACCCGGGCGCCGTTCTCGGCCGCAGCCAGCGCGGCTGAAAGCCCGGCAAGGCCGGCGCCGACCACCAGCACGTCGCAATGGGCGTAACGGCTGGCATAATGATCGGGATCCTCCTCCGTCGGCGCGACACCGAGGCCGGCGGCACGACGGATGATCGGTTCATAGACGCTTTTCCAGGCGGCACGCGGCCACATGAACGTCTTGTAGTAGAAACCGGCGGCAAAGAACGGCGACATCAGATTGTTGACCGCGCCGACATCGAAGGCAAGCGACGGCCAACGGTTCTGCGAGTTGACGATCATGCCGTCGAAGACTTCCTGCACGGTGGCGCGCACGTTCGGCTGCTTGCGCGCCTTGTCGCGGGCGACGTCGATCAGCGCATTCGGCTCCTCGGCCCCGGCCGACAGAATGCCGCGGGCCCGATGGTATTTGAACGAACGTCCCAGAAGATGCACGCCGTGGGCGATCAGCGCCGAGGCGACGGTATCGCCTTCGAGCGCCGTATAGCTCTTGCCGTCGAAGCTGAAACGCGCGGTTCTGGCCGGCGTCAGACGGCCCTTGCCGACAATACGGTTCGCGCCGCTCATTGCGCCTCTCCTTCCAGGGCTTCATAGGTCTCGACAGGCGCATGCTTCTCGGCCGCAGCACCGATCTGAGGCTTCGGCTCACCGGCCTTGTAAGTCACGATGAACTTGTCGCTCACCGTATCGCGCGCCGCGTTGAAGAAGCGTCCGCAGCCGTGAATATGCCGCCAGCGTTCGAAGATCAGGCCCTTCGGATTGTCACGCAGAAAGAAATAGGCTTCGAATTCCTCGTCCGAGACCGAGGCGATATCGGCAGGCCGCACGATATGCGCGTCACCGGCGCCGCGGAATTCAAGCTCCGAGCGCTCTTCCTGACAGTAGGGGCAATGGATCAGCAGCATGTGTGATTTCCTTCTCCTTCCCTTCTCCCCATTGGGGAGAAGGTGCCTGAAAGGCGGATGAGGGGGTGAGCGACGAAAGGAGCGAACGTCCAGATAGCATTCATCATCAGTGTGCCACCGCTGCAGCCGCCGCCTCGTCGATCAGCCGGCCACTGCGGAAACGCTCCAGCGTCAGCCCGGCATTGAACTTGTGCGGCTCGTCGCGGGCAATCAGATGCGCGAAGAGATTGGCCGAGCCCGGCGTCGCCTTGAAGCCGCCGGTGCCCCAGCCGCAATTGACGTAAAGCCCGGGAACCGGCGTCTTCGACTGGATCGCCGAACGATCCGGCGTATTGTCGACGATGCCGCCCCATTGCCGCATCATCTTGACGCGCCGGAACATCGGGAAAAGCTCGCAGATAGCGTCGAGCGTGTGCGTAATGATCTGCAACCCGCCGGTCTGCGAGTAGGAATTATACTGGTCGGTGCCGGCGCCGATGACGAGCTCTCCCTTGTCGGACTGGGAGATATAGGCATGCACCGTGTTCGACATGACGACGCACGGGAAGATCGGCTTCAGCGGCTCGGAGACCAGCGCCTGCAGCGGGCTCGATTGCAGCGGCACGCGCACATCGGCCATCTTCATGATCGTCGTCGTATGGCCGGCGGCCGATACGGCGACCTTTTTGGCACCGATGAAGCCGCGCGAGGTCTCGACCCCGGTCACGCGTCCATCGGGGCCGCGGCGAATGCCGGTCACTTCGCAATTCTGGATGATGTGCACGCCGCGGTCCGAGGCCGCACGCGCATAACCCCAGGCAACCGCATCGTGCCGCGCCGTGCCGCCGCGCCGCTGCAGCGCCGCACCGTTGATCGGGTAGCGGGCGCTGGCCGAAATGTCGAGCGGAGGGCAATAAGCCTTGGCCTGCTCCGGGGTCAGCCATTCATTGTCGATACCGTAGAGCCGGTTGGCATGGATATGCCGCTTGAACGACTGCTGGTCGTGAATATTGTGCGAGAGCATCATCACGCCGCGCGGCGAATACATCACATTGTAGTTGAGCTCCTGCGAAAGCCCTTCCCAGAGCTTCATCGAATGCTCGTAGATCTGCATGCTCTCTTCGTAGAGATAATTCGAGCGGATGATGGTGGTGTTGCGGCCGGTATTGCCGCCGCCGAGCCAGCCTTTTTCGATCACCGCCACGTTGGTGATGCCGTGCTCCTTGGCGAGGTAATAGGCTGCACCCAGCCCATGACCACCGGCGCCGATGATAACGACGTCGTATTCGGCGCGCGGCTCAGGCGAAGTCCACTGCTTCTCCCAGCCCTTATGGCCCCGAAGGGCCTCCCTCGCCACGGCAAAAACCGAATATTTCCGCATCCGCCTTGTTCTCCTATGGGAAAGGGCTGTTCTCCGCGCCCATACAAATCGCAAATCCAAATGCGGCACAACGGTTCTTTTGCGACAGTCTAGCGCTTTGCTTTTGACACTCAGCGACATGATGCCGAAAACTGCGCAGTATTGGCGCGACATCGTCCGCTGCTTCCGAGGCCGTTCGGCAGGACGAGGCAAAATCAGCCTTTCCCAGGGGCCTCTGCCCGGTCGTAGCCCAAGTGGGCGAGAAGACAAGCAGTTACTAAAATGTTAATTCTCCCCATGTTTCCGGGGTCCGTGTATCATGTGGGGTCGGCGTTCATTACTCCAAGCACTTTGCATTGTGGTTGCCATCGCGCAGCCGGCTCTCGCCGCCGAGCCAGTCGGCCAAGCCGTCGTCATCAAGACGGAGGTGACCGGACAGAGCGGCCCAATCGAAGTCGACAGCAGCGTCCATCGCAACGAACGCATCAAGACATCCCCATCGGGGCTTGGCCAATTCCTGTTTCGTGACGGCACGAAGCTCGCGGTGGGCTGGGGCTCGTCGGTCGTGATCGACAAATATGTCTTCGATGATTCCCAATCGGTCAAGAAACTGACCATCAGAGCGGCAAAGGGCACGTTCCGCTGGGTGAGCGGCAGCTCCAACTCCTCCGCATACCAGATCCTGACGCCGGCCGGCACGATCGGCGTGCGCGGCACCGCTTTCGATTTCTACGTCGGCCCCGATGGCACGACCGCCGTCGTCCTGTTGAATGGCGCGGCCCGGTTTTGCGGCCCGGGCGGCTGCCGGCAATTGCAGCAGCGCTGCGATTGCGTGGTCGCCAAGCCGAACGGCAATATGTCTGCGGCACGCCGGGTCGATCCCAGCATTCTCGATACGCTCGGAAATCCCCGCGCGCTGCCGTTCCTTTCCGGTAATCAGCGGCTTTCAGGCGGCATCGGCATGATCGGCGGCTGCAATATGGCGTCGGCCGCGCCGGAAAGAAAAGACAGAAAACCACCACCTCCGGCGATTGCACCTGTTCCGCAAAGGCAGGATCCGCCGCAGAGGCGGGCCGAGCCGCAGAAGGAGCGGCCGAACAAACCCGACATGCCGCATCACGCCAACCCGCATCACGACAGGCCCCATCACGACAGGCCAGATCACGACAAACCAGATCACGACAGGTCGCATCATGATCGGCCCGATCGTCCCGACAAGCATGACGGGCATGATGATCACGACCGGCCCGGACACCACGACCAGCATCACGGAAATGACCAGGATCATCAAGGACACGATCGCGACCACGATGGCGATCGTGATCACGACAGGGATCGGCACCACAACAGGGGCGGCAGTTTCAATCACAACCGCTGACCCGTTCAGTCGGCCGCGCTCTTCTCGAATCGATCATTCGCCTCGCGAAAATGATCGGTCCTGCCGGATACCCGCTGATAGAATTCCGCCAGGCCGTCGATCACTCCCGCCGCCCTGAGCTTTGCCGCCCCGATGAGCTTGCGGGTGTTCTTCGAATGCGCAAGCAGGGCCTGCATCAGTTGCTGGTGGGTGACGACAAGGGCTGAAAATTCAGCCGATGCGGCAACGCGTTCGTCGCCGACGACGGCAAGGATCTGCGTTCGGCTGCTCTTTCCTTTGAGCGGAATGGCGCCGGCCTCGAGCAGCGCCATGCCCCGCACCGACCTTGCCGTGCTGTCGGATATCAGAATATCGAAGCCGACTTCCTTGCAGCATGATTCCAGACGCGCCGCGACATTGACGGCATCGCCGACCGCCGAATAGTTGAAGCGCGTCTTGGCGCCCATATTGCCGACGCAGGCAAGGCCGGTATGGATGCCGATGCCGATGCCGACCGGTTGTCCGGGTCCGAAGCCGAAAGCGTCGCCGGCGTTTAATTCGGCGAGCGTCTCGCGCATGGCAAGGGCTGCGCGAACCGCCTTGATTTCATGACCGGCCACATCGACGGGCGCGTTCCAGAACGCCATGATCGAATCGCCGATGAACTTGTCGAGCGTGCCTTCATTGGCCACCACATGGCGGCTCAGCGCATCGAGCAGCGTGTTCAGGAAGGCGACGACATCTGTCGGCGCCAGCCGCTCGCTGATCTCGGTGAAGTTTCGGACATCGACGAACATGACCGTCAGTTCGCGGTCGTCACCGCCGAGGCGCAATGGATCGCGGGTATGTTCGATACGATGGAGCAGCGATGGCGAAAGATAATGCCCGAAGGCGCGCCGCACCGCCCGCCGCTCCCGGTCGATCACCAGGATTTTGAACGAGGTTGCGGCAAAATGGATGATCGATCCGCTGACGATCGGCGCCAGCGGATCGAAAAGAAGCCCGGCATACAGAAACGACGACCAGGAGGCCACGAGCGCCATCGCCGTGATCAGCAGGCCGCAGATCAGCGCAACGGCGGGACTGACGAAGGTCGTCACCACGACGAGCAGGCACCCGAGTACGGCAATCGTCAGGATTTCCAGCCCGTCCGCCCAGTCGGGCCGCGACAGGAAATGGCCGGACAAGATCTGCTCGACCGCCTGAGCATGCAGCGACACGCCGGGAACATTCTCGCCAAGCGCCGTGACGCGGATGTCCTGAAGGCCGGCGGCCGATGTGCCGACGAAGACGATGCTGCCGTCAATGGCAGCCGCGACCTCGGGAGAGGCCCCTTCGGCCGCAAGCACCTGCCGGGCGGATATGTACCGCTCGGCCCGGTCGGGGCTGACATAGAGCCAGAGTTCGCCCGCCGCCGTCAGCGGCACAACAAAATCGCCGATTTTCGCCGATGTCATGATGCCGGCGCGATCGGGCGCGCCTGACAGCACATAGGTCGACGCCCCCTGCGCAACGCGTAGCGCCTCGATGGCGAGATTGGGATAGAGCTGCTCGCCGTCGGTCAAAAACAGCGGCACCGCCCGCACCACCGGCGAAGGGTTGCCGGGGTTGAGGCTGATATGGCCGAGCCCCGCCGCATTCGCCTCCAATTGCGGCCTGAGCGGCGTCGAGGCGCCGAGATAGGGCGGCGCGGAAATGGGGCTTTCGCCTGTGAAGGCGAAACCCGCCTTCACAGGCGGCCGGTAATTGCCCACATTGGAAAGGCCGAAGCCGAGCACGACGGGCTTCTCGGCAATCGCGCGGGCGAATATCTCGTCATTGTCAGGCAGTTTCTCGGCCAGCGAAGGATCGACGCCTGCGACCTCGGCGACAACGTTGCGCGGCGACAGCCGGTCCGGCTCGGCGAACAGAATATCGAAGGCGATGGCCGAAGCGCCCATCGCCGAAAGCCGATCCACCAGCAGCGCCATCCGGTCCCGCGGCCAGGGCCATTGGCCGAATTCGCGTAAGGATGCCTCGTCGATGTCGATCACGCGAACCGGCATCGGCTCGAAGGTCCTTGGAACGAGCCGCTGATATTCATCGAAGGTCACGCCGCGGATCAGCTTGAAAATCCCGGGATCATCGGCCCGCAGGATCGTGAGCAGAGCCACGATCGCCAGGCCGATAACGACACCGATTTGCTGGACGCGCGTCATAATCTCACCGGTGTCCCTCCACGGCCCGCATAAACGGCCCGCACCTGCCGGCAGGCTACGCCGCTTTCGGTCCAAACGCCATTCGCACATGCCGTCCGGATCCTCTCTTTCGATGGGCCGCACTACGCTTCCGGTTTAGGCCGGGCTTTTGCCTGGATGACAGGGGTGACAGGCAGCTTCGATCTTGCCGGGCAGCCGGCGAAATGTTCTTGTAGCGATCGAAAATCGAATGCCTTCCAGAGAAGAACGAGGGGTCGCCGTGATTTCCGAAACCGCCGCACGTCGGAGCGGCTACTGGCTGATTGTCGTCGTGCTGGCAATGCTCGCAGGACTGCCGCTGGCCGTCTGGCTCGATATCAGCGATCTCTCGGGAAATACCCTGCGGCGTCAAGCACGCGACATGAGTTCACTGATATCGAGCATCCGTTCCTATTATTCCGCCAATGTCGTCGGGCGCGTCCTGGCCGCGCATGCCAGCGGCCTGACCGAAGGCACGGTCGTCTCCCACAACTACGCGAATATTCCTGGCGCCATCCCGCTGCCGGCGACGCTTTCCCTGGAGCTCGGCGATGTCATCAAGGAGCAGCAGGCCAACATCACCTACCGCTTCGTCTCCGACCTGCCGTTCAAAAGCCGTGCCTCCCACGAGCTCGACGAATTCGAGAGCAAGGCACTCGCCGCGCTGCGCGCCAATCCGCAGCAGACGCTGAACGATCTCACCCGGGTCGGATTGACCGATACCTTGCGCTTCATCACCCCCGTCGTCATGGGCCAGGCTTGTGTTGCCTGCCACAATACCCATCCCGAAAGCCCGAAGACCGATTGGAAAGTGGGCGATGTGCGCGGCATTCAGGAAGTCATCATCCGGCAGCCCTATGCGAGCAACGTCTTCGCCTTCAAATACCTGCTCTGCTATTTTCTGTTCGTTGCCATCATCGGCATCAGCTTCATTCTCCTCCAGCGGCAGCAGGCGCGCGCGATCCATAGCGCCAACCAGGATCTGGAAACGGCAAACGAGTTTCTGGCCAGCGTTTCCCTGAAAATTTCGCGTTATCTGTCGCCGCAGATCTACAAAAGCATCTTCTCCGGGCAGAAGGATGTCGTCGTCCATACCGAGCGCAAACGCCTGACGATCTTCTTCTCCGACATCAAGGATTTCACCGCGACGACCGAGCGCCTGCAGCCGGAAGCGCTGACGGCGATGCTCAACGAATATCTGACTGAGATGTCGAACATTGCCCTGGAACATGGCGGCACGGTCGACAAGTTCATCGGTGACGCCATGCTGGTCTTCTTCGGTGACCCGGAAACCAGAGGTCCGGAGGAAGACGCCAAAGCCTGCCTGCGCATGGCCGTCGACATGCAGCGCCGTCTCGGTGAACTCAAGGACAGATGGCGCAGAAACGGCACCGAAGAGCCTTTCGTCGTCCGCATGGGCATCAATAGCGGTTATTGCAACGTCGGCAATTTCGGCAGCAGCGACCGTATGGACTATACGATCATCGGTGCGGAGGCCAATCTCGCAGCCCGGCTGCAATCGATCGCCCAGGGAGGAGAAATCGTCATCAGCTACGAAACTTATGCGCTGGTGAACGAGATCGTCGAAGCCCACCCGCTGCCGCCGATCACCATGAAGGGCATCCAGCGCGAGATCGTTCCCTATGCAGTGGATGGGCTGACACTCGGCGCGGACCATAAGAGCCGCGTGCTCAGCGAACACCTCGCCGGCCTCGACCTGCATTTGGACATGAGCAGGCTGGAACCGGCCGATCGCCTCCGGGTTAGGACGGCTCTCAAGGAGGCGATCGCCGCGCTTGATGAAACTGCGCCCGAGGCGGCCGGATCGTGACCGGACAGGGGCAAGCGTGATTTTTCCACCCGCTTTCCATATGCATCTGGACTTCCTATACCCGATCTGCTATCCCGCATCACCAATCGCAAGGCTGCGGCCGCGCGAACGTTATATTTTTGCCCCTGGCGCTGCGCCGCCGCCGGCATCAACCAACCAAAGGAACGTGATTCTCGTGCAGGTACTTGTCCGCGATAACAATGTCGATCAGGCTCTCCGCGCTCTCAAGAAGAAGATGCAGCGTGAAGGCATTTTCCGCGAAATGAAGATGCGCGACTACTACGAGAAGCCGTCGCAGAAGCGTGCTCGCGAAAAGGCCGAAGCTGTTCGTCGTGTTCGCAAGCTGGCCCGCAAGCGCGCCCAGCGCGAAGGTCTGGTCGCACGCTAAGCGTTGCCGTCGTTTTTTCGACGTTTTCAGATGCATTGTGGCGGGGGCGATGGGTTCGCCACCGCCTTTTTTAGTTTGCCGCTGAAGATCGCATATCCCAGTATCGGGTATGCCGCATGGGGAAAGCGAGCCCGAATGGCTGTCAACACCTTCAATCCGTCCCGCGCCTGGCGCCTGCAGAAAACCGCATTCCTGCCCGCTTTGGCGCTGGCGGCGATGTTCGGCCTTGCCGGCTGTGAGACGACAAACACAACGGATGCCGTGATCAGCATCGACAAGGCGCAGGGCTCGGAAGAGAATATCGCTTCGCTGACGGCGGTTATCAACGCCAATCCCAAGGATCCCGAAGGCTACAACGTCCGTGGTTCCGCCTATGGCCGCGGCGGCCAGTTCCGCCAGGCGCTGAACGATTTCAATACCGCATTGCAGATCAATCCGCGGTTTTTCCAGGCTTATGCCAACCGCGCCCTGGTCTATCGCAACATGGGCCAGCAGGCCCAGGCGATCAGCGATTACAATGCCGCGCTGCAGATCAATCCGAGCTACGACGTCGCCTATATCGGCCGCGGTAACGTCTATCGCATGGCCGGCCAGGACGACCAGGCCTTCAACGATTTCGACAAGGCGATCCAGCTCGGCACCACCGATGGCCGCGCCTATCACAATCGTGGCCTGATCTATCAGAAGCGCAATCAGCAGGACAAGGCGATCGACGATTTCTCGAAGGCGATCTCGCTCGCGCCGAATTCGCCCGAGCCCTATAATGGCCGCGGCATTTCCTATATCGCGCTGAATGACAACGACAACGCCTTTGCCGATTTCAACCATGCGATCGAACTTAACGGCAACATCGCCGAATCCTGGGCCAACCAGGCGCTGGTCTACGAGCGGCGCGGCGACAAGGCGAAGGCCGCCCGGTCCTATCGCCACGCCGTTGGCCTCGATCCCAAATATCAGCCGGCTCGCGACGGCCTTGCCCGCGTCGGCGCCGCCTCAGCCGGCTAGAGCATGATGCCGAAAAGTGTCAGCGGTTTTCGGACGACATCATGCTCTAACTCTTTAATTTAGAATAGGATTCGGATTTTAGGCCAATCGGGCCTAAAATCTGAATCCTATTCTAGGGACATCAGTCGGGCGGCCGAAATATCGGCCGCCGCACGGTATGTCATCCTCGATGACATACTATACTATGTTGCAACCTGCTCTTGCTCCCCCTAACATGCCGCTGCTTCGATAGCTTGCTATCAGGTGTTCGAAACAGTTTGAGGGCGGCTTGCGAGAGATGCGGATCTTTGCTTTCCTGACCGCTCGCAAAAACCCTTGCCGGCCAGCGCATGGGACGTGGCGAAACAGATGAAGATCGTCGCGCTGTTCTTTCCCAAGGCCTCGATCGGCACCTATCTCGTCGCCATGGCGGTGGCGATCGCGCTGCCGATCTTCGCCTTTGTAACGCTGCTTCTGCTGCAGCTGGAGGACAACCAGCGTTCGACGCTGCGGCGCGAGACGGCCCAGGATGCGCTTGCGCTTTCGCGCATCATCGACCGCCAGCTTCAGGATATGGCAACGACGCTGCGGCTGCTTTCGAGCTCGCCGGAACTCGAAAACGGCAATCTCGCCGCCTTCCACGAACGCACGGAAACGGCCCTCAGAGACAATACGCTGTTCGTCATCGCCGTCGACGGCGCCGGCCAGCAACTGTTGAATACGCGCCGGGCGTTCGGCACTCCGCTCGGCGAGATAGCGAACATCCCGGCGCTCCAGGAAGTCATGACCTCCGGTCGCATCGAGGCCTCCGACGTCTTTCGCGGCCGGACCAGCGGCGACTGGGTCTATAACGTCACCCTGCCGCGGAAGAATGATCCCGTCGCAGCCCTGATCATTACCCAAGACGCCAAGGATCTCGGCAAACTCGTGACAACCGAGGGCCTTGCTCCCGGCTGGTCTGCCGCCGTCATCGATCAGAGCGGCCACGTCATCGCCTCCACCGGCCCCACAAATCTCGAACCCGGCACGCCCTTTGATCCGCGCATCCTGCCGGCGTTCACCGCGTCACGCGGCGTCTTCCAGGACGAGAAGATCCTGCCGCACATGCTGCTCGGTTATGCCAGGATTCCCGGCTGGTCGTGGAAAACGGTGATATGGGGACCGATCGCCCAGGCTTCGATCCTCAGCACCTGGCGTTTCCTCATCATTGGCGGGGTAGCCCTGGTGCTCGTCGCCGTGCTCGGCGCCTATGCCGTCGCAAGGCAGGTACGCACTACCATCCGCGATATTGCCGAAATGGCCAACCGCATGGGCGAAGGCCATATTGTCTCGCCGGTCGAGACCAGTGTCATCGAGGCGAACCAGGTGGCGATCGCGCTTTCGAACGCCTCTTTCGATCGCAGCCAGACCGAGGACCGGCTGCGCTTCGTCATGCACGAGCTCGTCCACCGCACCAAAAACCTTCTGACGCTTGCGCAGGCGATGATGCGCCAGCTCGCCAAACAGGCCGACAGCGTCGAGACCTTCCAGGCCGCCGTCGCCGACCGCCTCGAGGGGTTGGGGCGTTCGATCGAACTGCTGACCAGCGAGCAATGGGGAGGCGTGTCGCTGCGGCGGGTCGTCGACATCCACCTGCAGGCCTTCCCGCAATCGCGCGAACAGATCGAAATCACCGGCGAAGATTTCGTGCTGAAGCCGGATGCGGTGCAGAATCTCGGCCTTGCCCTGCATGAACTCGCCACCAATTCGGTGAAATACGGTGCGCTCTCCGTCCCGCAAGGCCGTGTCCGCTTCGAATGGCGCGATGTCAGGGAGGAAGACAAGCCGGATGCCCTGCTCCGCTTCACCTGGGAGGAGCGCGGCGGCCCGCCTGTGGCAGAGCCGACCCGCTCGGGTTTCGGCACGACCGTTATCAAGGCCCATGCAGCCTCCGCCTTCCGCGGCACCGTGCAGGTCGATTTCCGGCCCGAAGGCCTGCTATGGGTGCTGACGGCGCAGCGCTCGACGCTCGAGCGGGACTAAGTCAGGAACAATCGCCACCCCTACCCGTTTCGAACAGGTCGTTCCCAAGGAGAAAGACCATGTTCAAGCAAACCATGATCGCCGCCGCGGCTCTGACGGCCGCTGCCTGGGCAAATCCGGCGGGCGCGGAAAGTTATGTCACGCTTGGCCGCCTGGTCTGCGGATCGGATGGTGGCCAGGGTCTGATCATCACCTCGCAGAAGAACCTGATCTGCACCTACACGCCGGCGTCAGGCGGCGCCAAGGCGGTCTATGCCGGCAAGATCGAGAAGTTCGGTCTCGACATCGGCCAGACCGGCAAAAGCGTGATGATCTGGGAGGTGCTGGCGAAAACCGGCACGGATATACCGCAATTCGCGCTGGCCGGCGAATATTACGGCGTCGGCGCAGATGCGAGCATCGGTGCAGGCGCCGGGGCCAAGGTGATCGCCGGCGGCACTAACAAGGCTTTCATGCTGCAGCCGCTGAACGTCCAGGCCCAGGAAGGGCTGAATCTCGCCATCGGCGTCGAGAAGATGACGCTGGTGCCGGGGGAGACCTAAGCAAAGCGGCTCCGAGCTGAACCGAACAGCCGCCCGAGGGCGGCTGTTTAGCGGTCGATCAATGCGAAATCGCCTTGTTGATATCCTCGGTCATCTTCTTCGCGTCACCGAGCAGCATCATCGTGCCGTCCTTATAGAACAGCGTATTGTCGATGCCGGCATAACCCGAGCCGAGCGAGCGCTTGACGAAGAGGCAGGTCTTTGCCCGGTCGACATCGAGGATCGGCATGCCGTAGATCGGCGAGGTCTTGTCGTCGCGCGCCGCCGGATTGGTGACGTCGTTGGCGCCGATCACATAGGCGACGTCGGCCTGGGCAAATTCCGAATTGATGTCCTCGAGTTCGAAGACTTCGTCATAGGGAACATTGGCTTCGGCAAGCAGCACGTTCATATGGCCGGGCATGCGGCCCGCGACCGGGTGGATCGCATATTTCACTTCGACGCCGTTCTTCTTCAGATTGTCGGCGAGTTCGCGCAGCGCATGCTGGGCCTGGGCGACCGCCATGCCGTATCCCGGCACGATGATGACCTTCGATGCATTGGCCATCAGATAGGCCGCATCCTCGGCCGAGCCGAGCTTGACCGTCTTGTCCGAGGTGTCGGGCCCGCTGGACGCCGTCTCGCCGCCGAAACCGCCGAGGATGACGGAGACGAAGGATCGGTTCATGCCCTTGCACATGATGTAAGAGAGGATGGCGCCGGACGAACCGACAAGCGCGCCGGTAATGATCAGCGCCAGATTGCCGAGCGTGAAGCCGATACCGGCGGCAGCCCAGCCGGAGTAGGAATTCAGCATCGAGACGACGACGGGCATATCGGCGCCGCCGATCGGCACGATCAGCAGAACGCCGAGCGCCAGCGACAGCGCCACCACGGCCCAGAAATCGAAATGGCTTTCGGTGGCGGCCAGTCCGATGATGAACAGCATGATCAGCACCAGCAGCGCCGCATTGATCACATGCCGGTAAGGCAGCATGATCGGCTTGCCGGACATGCGCCCGTCAAGTTTCAGGAAGGCGATGATCGAACCGGTGAAGGTCAGTGCACCGATGGCGACGCCGAGCGCCATTTCGACCCGCGCTTCGGTGTGGATCTGGCCGATCTCGCCGATGCCGAAGGAGGCGGGGGTATAGAGCGCCGAGGCCGCGACCAGGACGGCCGCAAGGCCGACCAGCGAATGGAAACCGGCAACCAGCTGCGGCATCGAGGTCATGGCGATGGTGCGGGCGACATAGGCGCCGACGCTGCCGCCGATGGCAAGGCCGAGGATGATCAGCACGAAACCGCCGAAATTCGGCGTGGCCAGCACCAGCGTCGTCAGAATGGCGATCCCCATGCCGATCATGCCGTAGAGATTGCCCTTGCGGCTGGTGGCCGGATGCGAGAGACCCCGCAGCGCCAGGATGAAGAGAACGCCGGAGACGAGGTAGAGGAAGGCTGCGATATTGGTCATCGGTTCCTCACCGGTCTTTCTTGCGGTACATCGAGAGCATTCGCTGCGTCACCAGGAAGCCGCCGAAAATGTTCACCGAGACGAGCACGAGGGCGACGAAGCCGAAGCCGGTCGCAAGCCCGCTTGTCGAGATGCCGACTGCCAGAAGCGCGCCGACGACGATGACGGAGGAGATCGCATTGGTGACGGCCATCAGCGGCGTATGCAGCGCCGGCGTCACCGACCACACGACGTAATAACCGACGAAGATCGACAGGACGAAGATCGCCAGCTGGAAGACGAAGGGATCGATCGCCCCGCCTGTCGCAGCACTGGCCGCTTCCGGCGCATGGGCCGCCGCTGTGACGACGGCGGTGACCGCCTGGTCGAGCTGCTCCAGCGCTTTGTCCATTGCTTCACTGGCCATCAGAGATCTCCCTTCTTCGCGCCGCCGAAGGCGGGATGCACCACATCGCCGGCATAGGTCAGCATCGTCGCCTTGACGAGTTCGTCGTCGAGGTTGACGACAACGCTCCGGCTCTCCTTGTTGACCATGGTCTCGAGGAAGGTGACGAGGTTCTTGGCGTAGAGTGCCGAGGCGCTGGCCGCGACCCGGCCCGCCATGTTGGCAAAACCGATCACCTTGACGCCATCGACATCGGCGATCTCGCCGGCAACGACGCCCTCGATATTGCCGCCGCGCTCGACCGCGAGATCGACCGCGACCGCACCCGGCTTCATCGCGGCGAGCATGGCGCGCGAAACGAGCCGCGGTGCGGCGCGGCCGGGGATCAGCGCCGTGGTGATAACGATATCCTGCTTGGCGATATGTTCGGCCACCAGCGCTGCCTGCTTCGCCTGATAGTCGGCGGACATTTCCTTGGCGTAACCGCCGGCCGTTTCCGCCGCCTTGAACTCCTCGTCCTCGACGGCGATGAACTTGGCGCCGAGCGAGGCGACCTGCTCCTTGGCGGCCGGGCGCACATCGGTGGCCGAAACCGCAGCACCCAGGCGCCGCGCCGTGGCGATCGCCTGAAGACCGGCGACACCGGCGCCCATGACGAAGACCTTGGCGGCCGGCACGGTGCCGGCAGCCGTCATCATCATCGGCATGGCGCGGTCATAAACCGCCGCCGCCTCGATGACAGCCTGATAGCCGGCAAGATTGGCCTGGGATGAAAGCACATCCATGGACTGGGCGCGGGTAATGCGCGGCATCAGTTCCATCGCGAAAGCCGAAAGACCGGCGCTGGCAAGAGCCGCGATCGCTTCGTCATTGCCATAGGGATCCATGATGGCGATGACCACGGCGCCGCTTTTATAGCCTGCGATTTCCTGTTCGCTCGGGCGGCGCACCTTCAGCACCACGTCGGCGGAGGCTGCATCGGCAGAAGTACCGATCCTGGCGCCGGCGGCCTCGAACTCTCTGTCCGGAAGGCGCGACGCCGCACCGGCACCGGCTTCGACGACGACGTCGAAGCCGAAACTTTTCATTTTTTTCACGGTCTCGGCGGAGGCCGCGACACGCGTCTCCTCGCCCGCAATTTCCCTTGCAACGAAAACGATATTGCCCAACTGCCCCCTCCTCCGGGTCAGCCAGACCGCCGCAGGCTTCCCTGCGCAGGCCAAGCACCTAAAGCATGTCGCGCAAAACTGTCCGGCAGTCCTGCGATAACGATATGCGAGAAAATAAAGACCTGAATCGCGAAGAGCCAATCTGAAAGATCGCGACGCGCTTCAGTCACAAAGCTTCGGCGAAGCCCTCCCCTGTGCCGCGCTCAGCGGAACAGGAAGACGCCGACAGCGAGTAGAATGATGAAGACGAGGAGGCCGCCGAGAAGGCCAGCGCCGCCGAAGAAACCAGCGGTCATCGCAAGCAGGAGGACGATGAGAAGCATCGAGCCGTATTTGGTGGCGGTGATGAACATGTCGTAGGTCTTTTCATGTTCTTTGTAATCCATCGGCGCGCCGGTCTCGACCGGTCCGGTATGATGTTCAGCCATAAATATCGTCTCCCTGAAATGCCTCTGCGCTGCCTGATTCCCTCGGCTGGCGAGGGATATCCCTGCTTGCAGGAATTACACAATGACAGGCGAAAGCGCAATCCATGAGAATGCCGTAGCCAATGCATGTCGCCCGGACGTGTGCAGCGGTTCGGGAGAACGACATGCATAAGACATAGGGCTAAAGCGCGTCGCATGAATCGGATTTGATGTGACGCGCTTTAGGCTTCAAAACCACCTATTCCTAGGCGAAAAACGCATGAGTGGCGACGACTGCGGATAGTGTCGCCGCCCCTCATTTGTTTTCACTTTGATGCTCTCTCGGTGAAAGAACAGAAATCAGAGCGGCAAGTCAGTGCCGAGTTCGCCTTGCGGCACGAAGCGCGCCGTCGGAATGATGGTCAGCGGCGGCAATGTGTCGTTGGGATTGCGCGAAAACATCATGCGCTGCTCGCTGGCGCTGGAGATGAAGAAGGGATAACGCGTCAGCAGCTTGCGCCCGACCTCGATCACATTCGTCGCCATCAGCGTCACGTCAACCCCGTAACTCTCCACCAGTCGGCCGGGCACAATGGTATCGGCATAGAAAACCCGCTTGTAGAAGGCGGCATGTGGGGGCCGGACGGACTGAAGAACGCGGTCCGCCCTGAAATACGCTGCCGCAACGATGGTCGGCCGCAGCGTCAGATAGGGAACCCAGGGCAGATCGGCGGTGAGCTCTGGATCGGCCGCGAAACGCGCCGGGTCGATCAAGGTCAGCCCGGCATCCAAAAGCTCATCCATCTCCTCGGGAAAGGCCTCTCCGGACCGGCTTATACGATGTTCCGGCGTCACATAGTGAATTCGGATCGTACTGATCAGTTCACCATAATAATACAGGCCGAAGATATAGGCATGGCTGTCGAAATCGACATCGTCCAGTAAGCCTCCCGGGGCAAGCGACAACGCGTCGTGGGCCTTGTAGGCCTTGTAGCGCAGGCGTTCTACCTGCTCCATGTCTTCGCTGCTTTCGACGCGGCGATACTCGACATGGTCCAAAACTTCCAAAATTTTCGCGCCGAAATCGCTACGCTTGAACAGTGTCTCTGACATTCTCTCGATCCGCTCGTTAACGGATCATTAATCATATGCCGGTGAGATTTAGGCAAGGAAATCCGATAATTCGGGCCGTTTATAAAGTATTAAGGTTAACGGCGTGGAGGATTGTCAGCGGAAAAGCGGCCGTAGCGGAGCGCTCAGGCGACCTTGTTGCGTCGGCGCTGGACGGGGCGGCGGCCGATGCCCTGCTGCAAGAGCGGGATATTCTGGGAAGGCACCGGCTGAGAGAAAACATAGCCCTGCACCAGATCGGTGCTGCGGTGTTTGTTGAGCAGGGCGAGCTGCTCTTCGGTCTCGACACCCTCGATGACGATCTTCAGCCCCAGTTCGCGGGCGAGATGAACCGTGCCGCGCAACAGCTTGAGGCGGCGGGTATCCTCGACGATATTGCGGACGAAGGAGCGGTCGATCTTGACGATATCAAGCGGCAGCGTGTCGAGATAGCTCAGACTGGAGAAGCCGGTCCCGAAATCGTCGATGGCGATGGTGATGCCGCGGGCCCTGAGTTCCGCCAGGATGGCGCGCACGGCTGCCGGCTCGTCGATCAGGCAGCTTTCTGTGACTTCGAGATGCAGCCGCGCCGCGTCGAGGCCGGAATGGGCAAGCGCGTCGGCGACCACCTTAAGGATGTCGGCATCCCTGAGGTCCCGCGCCGAGAGGTTGACCGAGACGGCGATATGGTCCGGCCAGTTCATGCATTCGCTGCAGGCCTTGAACAGGACGAAGCGGGTGATGTCGGAGATGATGCCCATATCTTCGGCGAGCCGGATGAAGACATCGGGCGGGATCGAGCCCTTCTCCGGATGCACCCAGCGCGCCAACGCCTCGGCGCATTCGATGCGGGAACCGTCGGCCCGGAACATCGGCTGGAAGACCAGATGCAGCGCCTGGGCCGAAACCGCCTCGCGCAGATCCGCCTTCAGCTTCTGCTGCTCGATGTAGCGGCCATCCATCTCCCGCTCGAAACCGGATATGCCGCCCTTGAAGCGCGACTTGCTTTCGAACAGGGCAAGATCCGCCTTGACGCTCCACTCGTCCATCGCGAAGGCGGTGCTTTCGAGGATGGCGTAGCCGGCGCTGAGCGAAACGAGGAAGGTCAGCTCGTCGACCTCATAGTGACCCTGGATCGCCGCGTGCACACGGCGGATCTCGATGTCGAGCGAGGCCGGCTCCTTCGCATGCGGGAAGAACAAGATGAACTGGTCGCCCATCAGCCGGCCGAGAATGGCATTGCCGGAGGCCTGCTTGATGCGGGCGGCGATAGCACAGAGCAGATGGTCGCCGGTGACATGGCCGCGCATGTCGTTGACATGTTTGAACTCGTCGATATCGAGAACCATGAAGCCGAGCGGCCCGGACTTCCTTTGATGTTTGGCGAGATAATCCTGCACCAGCTGCCCGAAATATTCCCGGTTCGGCAGACCGGTCAGCGCATCGAAGCGGACCATGTGCATGATCTTCTGCTCCGCCTTCACACGGCTCGACACGTCCTCGAAGATCAGTACGGCGCCGCCATCGGCCCTTCGGCTGGCGGAGAATTCCAGAGACAGGCCCTCGGGAAAATGAACGAGCGTGCGCGACAGGTTGCCTTCGGCGACCTGGGTGAGCTGGCGCAGGATGAGCTCCGGCTGCGAGGCGTCCATGAAGCTGTAGCGCGCGCCGTAGCGCAGCACGGCGCCGAGGTCGCGGTCCTTCAGCCGCTCCGGCGCGCCGATCTTCAGAAGCTCGCAGGCCTTGCGGTTGACCACCTGGATCCGGTTTTCGACATCGACCATGACCAGGCCATGCGGCATGTTGTTCAGCGCCGTATCGAAACGGTCGGCGATGATGGTGATTTCCCGGCGCGCGATGACATTCTCATAAAGGAACTCGCGCACGCCGTTCGCCATCGCCCGCGTCGTCAGCCAGAAGGGGATGAGGAAGATCGACAGCAGGCCGCGATATAAATCCATCGCCAGCAGGCTGCAGACGATCATCGGCAGGCAGCAGAAGAACGTCTGGAGATCGACTGCGAAGCGCGAGCCGTAGTTGCGGCCGACGACCGAAACCATGGTCGCCATGGTGACGGAAATGCAGGCAAGTTCGGCAAAGGAATCGTGGACGACGAAGATGGCGTAGCCGCTGGCAAAGCCAAGCAGGGCGGTGGTGCAGGCCCCACTGGCAACCATAATCCGCTCCCAACGCTCGATTCCGGCATGCGACAAGCTCTCCTTGTCGACCTGATCGAACCGCCGGAAGATGGCCATGCGAATGCTGAAAACCAGAAGGAAGGCAATCGACAGCGGAATATAGACGGCGGATTGCGTTTTGGCGGCCACGGCAAGGCACGTAGCGATATGCACGATCACGCCAACAAAAAGCGTCATGCGGTTCCCGGAAAGGGAACTCACAAACGACAGATACACATCTAAAGGGACCCTGTTCGGGTTATCTGGCTTCATCCACACTTTCCCTGTGCGCGGGAATTCTAAGCCCAACCCTTTAAAAATTGATTTCAATGGAATCAAACATTTGGTCAAATTTTCTAAAACCAGAGGATGAACCCTACAGCTTACACGCGTCAATGCAGCCTCTTGGCGAGATTATTGAAGTTTTTTATCCACGCCAGGGTTGTCTAATTATTATATGGTCACACGGCTCGGTCCGCGCATCTAAGACTATACTCCAAGGCGAGGCATTTATCCTTCCAATTTCCAAGGCCGTGGTCTACATCGATTGCAAGAGGGAAAGCTGCCGGGAAAACGGCAGGACAAGAACAAGGGAAACCAATGTCGGGACTTCTGGCGGCAAGCCGGCTGATCGATTCGGTCAGTCGGATCATGGGCAAACTTTCCGAATATATGGTGCTGTTCTGCTGTCTGATCAGCGCCGGAAACGCCATCGTCCGCTACGCCTTCAACTACAGTTCGAACGGCTGGCTCGAGATCCAATGGTATCTCTTCGCCTTCGTCGTCATGCTCGGCGCCTCGCATGCATTGCGCAACAACGAGCATGTCCGCGTCGATCTGATCTATGGTGCGGTTTCCGACAAAGCGAAGATCTGGATCGACATCTTCGGCCTCATCGTCTTTCTGATCCCGGTTTGCATCTTCCTCACTTGGCTCTGCTGGCCCTTCTTCACGCTGTCCTACCAGCAGGGAGAAATATCGGGCAATGCCGGCGGGCTGATCCGCTGGCCCGTCAAGCTGATCCTCGTCGCCGGTTTCGCATTGCTCTCCCTTCAGGGCGTTTCCGAGCTGATCAAGCGGATCGCCGCCCTGACCGGCCACCTCAAGATCGACATGACATATGAAAAGCCGCTGCAGTAACGCGGGCTGGGAGAATACAGTTGTTTGATTTCGGCATCATCCCGCCGGCGATGTTCCTGGGCATGATCATCTTCATGCTCTACGGCTTTCCGGTCGCCTTCTCGCTGGCCGCGGTCGGCCTGTTTTTCGGCATCATCGGCATCATCACCGGCCATTTCGGCGAAGTCTTCCTGCAGGCGCTGCCGCTGCGCTTCTTCGGCATCCTTTCCAACGACCTGCTGCTCGCCATCCCCTTCTTCACCTTCATGGGGGCGGTGCTGGAGCGCTGCGGGCTGGCCGAGGACCTGCTCGAAGGCACCGGCAAACTCTTCGGCGGCATACCCGGCGGCCTCGCCTACGCCGTCATCCTCGTCGGCGCGGTCCTCGGCGCCATCACCGGCACGGTGGCCGCGTCCGTCATCACCATGGGCGTGATCTCGCTGCCGATCATGCTGCGCTACGGCTATAGCCCGCGCCTTGCCACCGGCGTCATCGCCGCCTCCGGCACCATCACCCAGGTGATCCCGCCTTCTCTCGTGCTCGTCGTTCTTGCCGACCAGCTCGGCAGGTCGGTCGGCGACATGTATCTCGGCGCGATCGGCCCCTCGATCCTGCAGGTGTCGATCTTCGTGCTCTTCATCCTGGTGTTGTCGATCATCCGGCCGAAATCGATGCCGCCGCTGCCGAAGGAAGTGCGCGGCGACTTCAACTGGGCGCTTCTCGCCAGAGTGCTGATGGGCATGGTGCCCTCGATCGTGCTGATTTTCCTGGTGCTCGGCACGATCTTCATGGGCCTTGCAACGCCGACGGAAGCCGGTGCGCTTGGTGTCGTCGGCGCCATGGCGCTCGCCGCCATGAATCGCCGCCTGACCTGGCCGCTGATCCGCGAGGCGATGACATCGACCACTCACATCACATCCATGGTGGTGATGATCCTGATCGGCTCCACCTGTTTCAGTCTGGTCTTCCAGGGCATGGACGGCTCGCGCTGGATCGAGCACATGCTGTCGGGCATTCCCGGCGGCACGGTCGGCTTCCTGATCTTCGTCAATATCTTCATCTTCGTGCTCGCCTTCTTCCTCGACTTCTTCGAGATCGCTTTCATCGTCATCCCGATGCTCGCCCCCGTCGCCTCGCATCTCGGCATCGACCTCATCTGGTTCGGCGTCCTGATCTGCGTCAACATGCAGACGAGCTTCATGCACCCGCCCTTCGGCTTCGCGCTGTTCTACCTGCGCTCGATCGCCAGCAAGGACGTCAAGACCTCGGATATCTACATGGGCGCTCTCCCCTGGGTCGGCATGCAGCTGATCCTGGTGGCGATCGTGATCTTCTGGCCGCAATCGGTGACCTATTGGCTGGATCACGGCCCGAAGGTCGATCCGAACTCGATCAAGATCGAAGTCCCGGGCTTCGGCGGCCAGCTCGGCCTTCCCCCGATTGGCGGCGGCGGCAACGGCTCGCCGCAGATCCCCGGCCTGACCCTGCCCCCACTCGGCTTGCCGGGAGCGCCGCCGCCACCGGCCAAATAACCCCGCCAATAACAGGGCAAAACAAAACCCCGGATCAAGCGATCCGGGGTTTTGTTATGCGTTGGCGTCGTGTGCCGATGGAAGCCTTCAGAGCTTTCCGGCCCGCTGCTGGATCATCATGAACGTATCGAAAGTGTATTCCGAAAGCTGCATCCAGAGATAGGCGTCCCGCTTGAAGGCGGTCTGGTCGTCGTAGATCTTCTTGAAATACTGGTTGGTGCCGGAGATTTCGCTGTAGATGCCGGTCGCCGCCTGAAAGCAGGCTTCCATGATTTCCTGGCTGAAGGGGCGCAGCGTCGCACCTTCTGCAACGAGCTGCTTCAGCGCCGTCGGATTCTTGGAGTCGTACTTTGCCAGCATGTTGGTGTTTGCGAAGGCGCAGGCATCGGTGAGTGCGGCCTGATAATGCTTCGGCAGGCTGCTCCATTTTTCAAGGTTGAAGAAACCATGCACGGTCGGGCCGCCTTCCCACCAGCCCGGATAGTAGTAGTACTTCGCCACCTTGTGGAAGCCGAGCTTCAGGTCGTCATAGGGGCCGACGAATTCCGCCGCATCGATCGTGCCTTTTTCCAGCGCCGGATAGATGTCGCCGCCGGCAATCTGCTGCGGGATGACGCCGACCTTCTCCATGACCCGGCCGGCAAGACCGGCAATGCGCATCTTGACGCCCTTGAGGTCATCGAGCGTATTGATTTCCTTGCGGAACCAGCCGCCCATCTGCGCACCGGTATTGCCGGCAGGCAGCGCATACATGCCCTGTGTGGCATAAAATTCATTCATCAGCTTGTTGCCGTTGCCCTCGTAAAACCAGGCATTGGTCAGGCGGCTGTTGAGGCCAAACGGAATGGCCGTTCCGATGGCGTAGGTCGGGTCCTTGCCGACGAAATAATAGGAGGTCGTGTGGGCGGCCTCGACCGTGCCGGCGGCCACCGCATCAACGGCCTGCAGGCCAGGCACGATTTCACCGGCCGCAAAAGGCTGGATCGTGAAATTGCCGTCTGTCGCAGCGGCGACATGCTTGGCGATGTCCTCGGCGCCGCCATAGATCGTATCCAAGCTCTTCGGAAACGACGACGTCATGCGCCACGCGATCTTCGGATTCTCCTGCGCGATCGCAGGCGCTGCCAATGCCGTTGCGGCGACCGCGCCGGCGCTGGCGGTTCCCGCCTTCTTGAAAAACGAACGACGATCCATCAAAAACCTCCCGTATGGATGGCACTGCGCGGCCAATCTTCACCCCACCCGCAGCCGGCGCAAACCTAAGCATGGCAGGGGCCGCGATTCAAGCTTTAGTCTATTAGCCTTTGGCATCAAACCGGCAACAAGGGAATGCGAGTGCACCCATCAAAATCAGCGGCTTAGTAGCAAAGCCGGAGCCACGGGGCCGCTTCGGCCGTATTTTGGCCACCTGACACAGCCAAGCGTTGACTTAAGGGCCGTTCTGGCGCCAGAAACGCTGTGCAGAAAGATTTTTACCGGGGTTGATATGACGAAACCGATCGTTGCCATTCCTGCCGATATCCGCAGCTTTGACGGCGCAACCTGGCATGCCGTGCAGCATCAATATCTGCGTGCGGCCTTGAATGCGGCCGGCGTCATGGCCTTCATCATCCCGGCTTTCGAGGCAGGCTACGATACCGACGCGATCCTCGACCGCGTCGACGGCCTCCTGGTTTCCGGCTCGGCCAGCAACGTGCACCCCTCGCTCTACGGTGCCGAGGCCAATGACAAGGACGGCCCCTTCGACCCCGCCCGCGACGCCACCAGCCTGCCGCTGATCCGCCGCGCCCTCGACCGCGCCATCCCGCTGCTCGCCATCTGCCGCGGCATCCAGGAGCTGAACGTCGCGCTCGGCGGTTCGCTGGCAAGCGAGATCCAGGAGCAGCCCGGCATTTGGGACCATCGCCGGCCGGACGGCGTCGACCGCGACGGCATGTATGCCATTCGTCAAAGCGTCCACGTCAAGGAAGGCTCCTGCATCGCAAGCATTCTCGGCCCCGGCGAGGTCCGCGTGAATTCCCTGCATCGGCAGGCGATTGCCAGGACCGCCCCGCGCCTGCAGGTGGAAGCGATCGCCGAAGACGGCACCGTGGAAGCCGTCTCCGTCATCGACGCCAAAGCCTTCGCCGTCGGCGTGCAATGGCATCCGGAATACTGGGCCGAAACCGACAAGCCTTCGAACCAGCTCTTTCAAGCTTTCGGCGAGGCCGTCCGCACCTACGCCGCCAGCAAGCTGCCAATCACCCCCGCGCAGGCGATCGCCTGACGGGGCGCACAGTCGCTAGGCCTTCTGCGGCGTCTCCGGCACCGGCGTCAGCGCGGTCCCTTTCTCGAACCAGGCGATGAGATTGTCGGCGACGAGATCGGCCATGGCGTTGCGGGTCGGCACCGAGGCGGAGGCGACGTGCGGCAGGAGCACCGCATTGGCCGGTTCCAGCAGGCCGGCCGGCACGGTCGGCTCGTCATAGAAGACGTCGAGACCGGCCGCGCCGAGCGCACCGGAAGCAAGGGCTGCACTCAGCGCCTCCTCGTCCACCGTCCAGCCGCGGCCGACATTGACGAGAATGCCCTCAGGACCAAGGGCTGCCAGAATATCGGCATCGATCGTCTTATGCGTCTGCGGCGTCTTCGGAACGATGGCGATCAGCGTATCCACCGCTTCCGCCAGCCCCTTCAGCGTCGGGTGATAATCATAGGGTGCATCGGCATGACGCGAGCGCGTGTGATAGCTGATCTTCACCTTGAACGGCTCCAGCCGCTTGGCGATCTCAAGCCCGATGCGGCCAAGGCCATAAAGCCCGATATGGCGCCCCTTGAGCGAGAAGCGCGACAGCGGATAGGTCGCGCCCGGCTTCCAGTTGCCGGCGCGCAGCCAGGCTTCGGCCCGCGGCAATTCGCGGATCGTGTTCAGCAGCAGACCAATCGCCGTATCGGCGACTTCGTCGTTCAGCACATCAGGCGTATTGGTGACGACAATGCCCTTTTCGGCGGCCCGCTTCACATCCATGCCGTCATAGCCGACGCCGAAACTGGCAATCACCTCGGCATGCGGCAACTGATCCATCCAGGCACCCGGGAAAGCGCCGGAGACGGCGACGCCGCGGATGCGGCCGGCCGTCTCGGCGTCGAGCGCAAGCCTTTCCTCGCGCGCCACGGCGATGATATCAAAACGATCCTTCAGCCTTTCGAGAACGCGCTCGTGTATCTTCCCGGGAACGAGAATGGCGATGCGGGACATGGCTTTTCCTCTTGGATGCGGTCTTGGTTCAGGCACGGGGCCGATGGGGGCTGGTGGACTGGCGGATGCGCATTTCCGGTTTGATCAGATGCATGCCGTCGGGCTCGTGACTGCCGGCAAGCCGATCGAGCAGTGCGCGGGCGGCCAGGCGCCCGACCTCTGTCTGGCCGTTCCAGACGGTCGTCAGCGCTGGCGTGGCGATCGACGCCTCCTCGAGATCGTCGTAACCGGTGACGGAAATATCGCGTCCCGGCACCAGGCCGGCACGGGCAATCCCGTTCATCAACCCGATCGCCACGAGATCGTTCCAGCAGACGGCCGCGGTCGGCTTCTGCGGCAGCGAGAGGAAATGCACCGCCGCCTCGAAGCCGCCCTGTTTCGAGCGCGGGCCGGGAATGCGCAGGTTCGGATCGACCTCGATGCCGGCCTTGCGCAGCGCGTTGACGTAACCCTGGTAGCGGTCGCGGCCGGTGGATGTCTGGTCCGTGCCGCCGATCATGGCGATCGAGCGGTGGCCGAGGCCGATCAGATGGTTGGTGGCAAGCGAGATGCCGTAGCTGTCGTCGCCGCGATAGGTCGGCAGGTCCTGGCCCTCCATCGAACGGGCAACCAGGATCGCCGGCATGCCGTTTTCTTCGGCCAGTTGCACGTCCTCAGGCGGCGTGCCGATCGCCGGCGACATGATGACGCCGTCGCCGCCGAGCTGCAGAAGCGTCTCGATGAAGGTGCGCTGCTTTTCGACATTGTCGTAATGGTTGGAAAGGATGAAGGTGTGGCGGCTGCGATCGAGCTCGCTTTCGATCGCCTTCAGGATTTCCCCGTAAAACGGGTTCATGATGTCGTGCACGACGACGCCGATGATGCCCGAGCGCGAGGTGCGAAGGCTGGCGGCGCGGCGATTGTAGATGTAACCGAGCGCGCGCGCCTGTTCCTTGATCTTTTCCCGGGTATTGCCGGCGACGAGCGGACTGTCGCGTAAGGCAAGCGATACCGTCGCCGTTGAAATGCCGAGTGTTTCGGCAATTGTCGAAAGCTTGATCTTCTGGACCACGTGTCCTCCTCCAGGCAGCACGCAAGACAGCAAGACCACGCCGGCTAACCGGCGCGGTCCCCTTAAAATGTTTAATTAAAAGATTTAACCGGCGGAAGCAATTCGTCTTTCAGGGAAAATTCAGTCTTCGTCCGGTTCGTCGATGTGCAGGGCTTCGGCCTGCAGATTGCCGTCGATCGCCTTCAGCAGTCGGACGAGATTGCGGATTTCCTTTTCGGAGAATGCCTGCGTCGCCAGCCTGTCGCAGGCCGAGGCCGCCATTTCTATCCCCTGCACGCTGCCGCGCCCGAGCTCGGTGAGATAGACCTTGGTCAGGCGCGCATCCTCGGCATCGGGCTTGCGCTCGAGAAAACCCTGCGCCTCCATGCGGCCGATCGTGCGCGTCATCGTCGGCGCCTTGACGCCGAGTTTCTGGGCAAGCCCGCCGGCCGTCATGCCGTCGCTCTCGGCAAGCGAGAGGATGACACCGTCCTGGCCGGCATAGAGGCCGCTTTCGAGCAGGTTGCGCGAGAGCACCGTGCGCATGGAACGGGCCGCCTGGGTCAGCGCCGGCGAAAGGTCGACGAGCGTATACTCGGTCTGATCCTTCTTCTTGGACTTGTTCTTCTTGCCGTCCTTATGCTTCTTTCCCATAGCCATCCCTTTGATCTTTAAGCGCTGGCGCCGCTGCGATATGACATTGCCCAGGATCTCGTCATAAACAAGAGGCAACGACCGGATGATGACGCCTTCGCCCCGCTTCGACGACAGCGACCCGGTTTCTGCCCGCGGCGGGCGCCGCCCGATCGCCGTGCTGCCGCTCGGCGCTCACGAACAGCACGGCCCGCACCTGCCCTTCGAAACCGACACCCTGATTGCCGAAGGCGTCGCCGAACGATTGAAGGCGGCCTTACCAGCCGGCCTGTCGGTCACCTTCCTGCCCGCCGAATCTGTCGGCTATTCCATAGAGCATATGGATGTTGAAGGAACGAAGACGCTCGCCTTCGACGAAGCGGTCAACCGCTGGCTCGGCATCGCCGAGCGGCTGGCGGAGCAGGATATCCGTAAACTGGTAATGCTAAACGCCCATGGCGGCAATTCGCCCCTGATGACCATCGTCGCCACCGAGGCGCGGATCCGCTTCGCCATGCTGGCGGTGGCGACGAGCTGGACCCGCTTCGGTTTGCCGGATGGCGTGATCCCGCCTGAGGAAAAGGCGATCGACATCCATGGCGGCGATATCGAGACCTCGGTAATGCTGGCGCTTCATCCCGACAAGGTCGATATGGCGAAGGCGGCGGACTTCTCCTCCCGGCAGAGCGAATTTGCCGGGCGCTTCAAACATCTGCGCGCCTACGGGCCGCACGCCTTCGGCTGGAAGATGTCGGATCTCAACCCGCAGGGCGCGGCAGGCAACGCCGCGGCGGCGACGGCGGAAAAGGGCGAAGCGCTGATTGCCCATGCAGTGAAGGGATTGGTGGAATTGCTCGAGGACGTCGACGCCTTCGACATCACACAGTTCCGGTGAAGATAGGCATCTAAGCGGCGCAGACGATGTGATCTTATAACATTATAAAACCCTTTGAACTGCCGCGCCCATGCCATTATATGAGACCAACCGTTCAAGCAGCCGATCCAAACCGCTCGGCCGCACGCCTAATCCTAGAGGTTCTCATGACCGACGCGATCTCCACGCAGAAGCCCATTCCCGTCACCGTGCTCACCGGTTATCTCGGCGCCGGCAAAACGACGTTGCTCAACCGTATCCTTTCCGAAAACCACGGCAAGAAATATGCGGTCATCGTCAATGAGTTCGGCGAGATCGGCATCGACAACGACCTGATCGTCGAGTCCGACGAAGAGATCTACGAGATGAACAATGGCTGCGTCTGTTGCACGGTGCGCGGCGACCTGATCCGCGTCGTCGAAGGCCTGATGCGCCGTCCCGGCCGCTTCGACGGCATCATCGTCGAAACCACCGGCCTTGCCGATCCGGTGCCGGTCGCCCAGACCTTCTTCATGGACGATGATGTGCGTGCCAAGACCGAACTCGACGCCGTCATCGCGCTCGTCGACGCCAAGCACCTGCCGCTACGCCTGAAGGACAGCCGCGAGGCCGAAGACCAGATCGCCTTCGCGGACGTCGTCATCATCAACAAGAGCGACCTGGTCACCCCGGAAGAACTGGATGTGATCGACGACATCGTCCGCGCCATCAATCCGGCTGCGCGCGTCTATAAGACCAGCCGTTCCGGCGTCGACCTTGCCCGCGTGCTCGATCAGGGCGCCTTCAACCTGGAACGCGCACTGGAAAACGATCCGCATTTCCTGGAGCACGGCCATGACGACCATGTCTGCGGCCCGGATTGCGATCACGACCACCACCATCATGACCATGACCATGACCATGATCACCACGGGCACGAGCATCATCACCACGGCGCCATGTCGGCGATCCATGATGTCACGGTGCAGTCGGTATCGCTGCGCGGCGGTCAGATGAACCCGGAGCGCTTCTTCCCCTGGATCCAGAAGGTCACCCAGACGCAGGGACCGAACATTCTGCGCCTCAAGGGCATCATCGCCTTCAAGGACGATCCCGAGCGTTATGTCGTCCAGGGCGTGCACATGATCATCGAGGGCGATCATCAGCGGCCGTGGAAGGAGGACGAAAAGCACGAGAGCCGTCTCGTCTTCATCGGCCGTGATCTCGACCGCGAAAAGCTCGAAGCCTCCTTCAAGGCCTGCGAGGCAGCCGCCTGATGCCGACAGTTGCACCGCTTGATCTCGACGGCCACGTTCTGGCCGTCGAATTTTTAGGTGATGTCCCCTTCTTCGCAAACGCCAGCGGCACGTTTCACCGGCTGGACGGCGGCGACAGGGTTTGCGAAGCCCATCAGGGCATGCTCACCGCCATCCGCGATCCCTATAGCGAGAGCCTGATCTCGGGCGGCGAGGACGGCAAGGTCCTGCGCATTGCAGCCGACGGCAGCGTCAGCGAGCTCGCTACTGCACCACGCAAGTGGATCTCGCAGGTTGCGGCCGGCCCGCAAGGCGCCATTGCCTATTCCTACGGCAAGAGTTCGCTCGTGCGCCTTGCCGACGGCACGACCAAGGAATTTGCCGAGGAACGCACGGTCGAAGGCCTTGCCTTCGCGCCGAAGGGCCTGCGCATCGCAGCCGCGCGCTATAACGGCGTGTCGCTGCATTGGATCGGCATGAACGCCAAGCCCATTGACCTCGAATGGAAGGGTGCGCATACCGGCGTCACCTTCTCGCCCGATGGCAATTTCCTCGTCACCTCGATGCAGGAAAACGCGCTGCACGGCTGGAAACTCGACAGCAAGCCCGGCGCTGAAGCCCGCCATATGCGCATGACCGGCTACCCCTCCAAGGTGAAATCGCTCTCCTGGTCGGTCAAGGGCAAATGGCTCGCCTCGTCGGGCGCGCCTGCGGCCATCGTCTGGCCCTTCCAGGGCAAGGACGGGCCGATGGGCAAGGCGCCGCTCGAGCTCGGCACGCGCGCCAACATCATGGCGACCGCGGTGAAATTCCATCCGCTCGAAGATATCCTCGCCATCGGCTTCATCGACGGCATGATCCTCGCCGTGCGCATCGCCGACAGCAAGGAGGCGCTGCTGCGCCGCCCCGGCAAAGGCGCGATCACGGCGATGAGCTGGAGCAAAAACGGCAAGCTGCTCGCCTTCGCCTCGGAAGCCGGCGATTGCGGCGTCATCGATATTTCGGCTTGAGCCATTTGCCGGCCAGGACGACATCGTGACGGAAGCGGAAATCGTGGCGCTCGGCGCCGACCACATGCAGGCGGCCGCAGAGATCAGGCGTGAGGCGCTTTGGCAGCGGTTGCCGTGGCTGCCGAAACTGCATACGCCCGGTGAAGAAGAGCAGTACTGGCGCATGCATCTTCTGCCGAACTGCAGGATCCTCGGTGCTGCCATGGGAAATCGGCTGGTCGGCGTCATCGCCTATGGCGACGACTGGATAGAACAGCTTTATGTTCTCCCCGATTTCCAGGGCACCGGTATCGGCTCCCTGCTTCTTGGCTGCGCCAAGGAAGAGATGGATGAAATCAGCCTATGGACGTTCCAGCGCAATATCGGCGCCCGTGCCTTCTACGAGCGGCACGGTTTTTCCGCCGAGGAAGAGACAGACGGCGCCGACAACGAGGAAAAAGAGCCGGATATACGCTATCATTGGCGCCGGCTTCCGGAGCTGACGCCCGGCCCGCACCCGTCAAGCGGTTAAAACAGGCGGTCAAGCCGGAGATATCGGGCTTGCCAAATGCTCTACCGGGGCGAAACATGAATCCCGCGCAGACATGACTGCGCAGTCGCCGACAGAGGAAACGGGAATGCCGAAATCCACCGGCCTTGGTCTGGCCGAGCAACAGCCGCAGTCCCCGGACAATGCATTCGTCTGGGCGGTGATCCGCGCCGAGGCACTCGAGCTTGCCGCGCGCGAACCGATCCTGCAGCACCTGCTCGCCGCTCAGATAACGGCCACCTCCGGCAACAGGGGGATCATCGCCCGCGTGCTCGCCGCGCGGCTTGCTGCGACGCAGGTGGAAACAGGCGATCTGTTCGATCTGATCCTGTCCACACTCAACGACGATATCATGCGGGCGATCGAGGCCGATCTCGTCGCCGTGCGCCAACGCGACCCGGCCTGCACGACGTTTCTTCATGCGCTCCTGAACCTCAAGGGGTTTCATGCGCTGCAGACACACCGCATCGCCCACGCGCTCTGGAACGCCGGCCGCCCGGAAATCGCCACCTGGCTCGCCAATCTCGCCTCGCTGGTCTTCGGCCCGGATATTCATCCGGCCGCACGGATCGGCGCTTCCATCATGCTCGACCACGGCTCGGGCATCGTCATCGGCGAAACGGCGGTGATCGAGGATGAAGTATCGATCCTGCAGAATGTCACGCTTGGCGGCACCGGCAAGGAAACCGGCGACCGCCATCCGAAAATCCGCCATGGCGTGATGATCGGCGCCGGCGCCAAGATCCTCGGCAATATCGAAATCGGCGCCTTCAGCAAGATTGCCGCCGGCAGCGTCGTGCTGAAGCCGGTTCCCGAACATTGCACGGTCGCCGGCGTGCCGGCAACGCTGGTGCGCGTCCACCGCGCCGACGAAATCCCCGCTGAGACGATGGACCAGAATATTTAGAGCAATGCCAGCAAAAGCGTGAAGCGGTTTTGCGTCCGGAATTGCGTCAAATAAACCCCGTGCTACGCGGCCTGCTGATTTTCTCCAAAGGCTTCGACCCGGTTGCGGCCTTCGCGCTTCGAACGATAAAGCGCCTCATCCGCCTTCTTTATCAGCTGTCCAAAATCTCCGCCGGTTTCCCCACGCATGGCAACACCGATGCTCAGCGTCGGAAAGACGGCCAGATCCGGCTGATGCAGAACGGCGGCGGCGAAGGCGAGACGGATGCGCTCGGCAATCGCCACCGCATCCTGCCCGAAAACATTCTTCAGCACCACCAGGAACTCGTCGCCGCCCTGACGGGCGAGCAGATCGTTCGAGCCCATAATGCTTCTCGAAACACTGGCGAAAAGCCGCAGGATATCGTCGCCGCTCGCATGGCCATGCCGGTCGTTCAGCTGCTTGAAATGGTCGATATCGATGATGAGCAGCGATATCGGCTGGGAACCGAGAGTGGGCAGATGCTGAGCAAGGCCGCCGCGATTGAGCGCGCCGGTCAGCGGATCGTGGTGGGCGAGTTCGGTCAGCTGATTTCGGCTGCGCTCGGCGGCCATCAGCACCATAGCCATGCTGCGCAGCATGATGAACGCGACCGCCGATACCGCCATCCAGCTATGGACCACATTGCCGCCGAAAGGATCCGGCCCGCCGATCTCGCCGGTCGCGGCAAGAATGCTGCGCACCGCAAAGATCATCGCAGTGCAGACATAGAGGCCGACGAGCAGGACTGCCGAATACAGCTTCTCGCGCCGGGCAATATCGATTGCCTCCCTTGCGACGGCAAGATCGCAGAGGCAGCAGATGACGGAGACATAGAGAAGTCTCGCCGACACCGCCGAGGGATCGCTGACAATAAGTGCGACAGGCACGCTGACGAGAAGGATGGCAAGCCAGAAATAGCGCTGGTCGAGGGCCCGGCCGGCAAAGACCCGCACGGCGAAGAACATCAGCATGTAGCCGGCAATGGTCACGATATTGCCGCCGTCGACCGAGACCGAATAGGGAACGAGATTGCGCAGCGCGACGAGGAACGAACCGACGCCGACAAGCAGGTTGCTCAGGCCCCACCAGAGCGGCCATCTCTCGAAGCGGCCGGTCGCATAGGCTGCGAGCTGGAGAATACCAAGCACGAAGCAGCTCACGGCCACAATGAAATAGATCGTCCTGAGATCCAACAGCATGACGTCTTCCCGAAATTCTCGCGGAACATACAGCAAGCGTTTTGCGGTTTGATTGGGGGCTTCGCTAGAAGTTTAACGATCAGCGGTTTTTCATGCGGCTCGCACCGTGCCGATGATATCGGCCAGCAGGGCGTGCAACAGGTCCCGGTATCCGTTTCGGGCCGAGGGACCGCCTTCCTCCGAGGTCATGACGACAGTCAGATCCAGCGACGGCACGATGTAGAGCATCTGCCCGCCATAACCCCAGGCGAAATGCACCTGCTCACCGCCGATCTGCCGGGTGAACCAGCCATAGCCATATTCGTCGCCGGAGAAATGCGAGTTGGTATGGTGCTGCCACGACTGGGAAATCCAGTCGGCAGGCACCACCTGCTCGCCTTCCCGAGTGCGCCCTCCATTGCGGTAGAGTTCGCCGAAGGCAAGCAGAGACCGGGCGCTCATCGCCATCTGATTCCCACCGAGATAGATGCCCTGCGGATCGCGCTCCCATGCGCCGATGCGGAAACCGTCGACCGGGCCGAGCCATTCATGCGCCAGCGCCAGCGTCGACCGCCGGCTCACCTTCGTGAGAATGGCCGACAGCAGATGCGTGGATGCGGTGGAATAGAGCATCTCGCCGCCGGGCTGATCGACGAAAGGCTGGGAGAGCGCAAAACGCACCCAGTTGCGCGAGGAGACCCAGCGGCCGTAATTCGGGCCCGACATGCGATCGAGCCCGGCCTGCATCGAGAGAAGATGACCGATGGTGATATCGTTGATGCGCGGATCCGGCGCCGCGGGGAGATCGGCCTTCAGGATCGGCGCGATCTTCTGATCAGGCCCCGCCAGCAGGCCCCTGCCGATGGCAATGCCGACCAGCGCCGAAATGACCGACTTCGAAACGGATTTGATATTGGTCGATTCCGACGGCGAATGGCCGTGGAAGCCGCGCTCGGCAAGCACCCGTCCGCCGCGCGCGACGATCACCGTCTTGAGAGGCCGCAACGCCGGGTCATCAGCCGCCTGATCGAAAAGGGGATTAAGCCCAGTGAAGGTGCGGGCTACGCTCTGGGCAGCCACCGGCGCAGCTGCCGCAAGCGGCAAACTGAAGAGAAGCAGAAGGGAGAGAACGCGGATCATGCGGCGCAAGATAGGATATCAGCCCGGCATGTTCGCGGGCCGGCGGTGCATTTCACGCGATTGTGTTGCTCAATGCGTGGGGCATCCCGGTGAGCCCACGCGGTACCCGAAAAAACAATCCGCGCCGCAACCACGGCAGGCCCGCCTGCCTCCATGGTCAAGCAGCGCGGATATTGCCGGCCGGGGTAAGGACGTTCAACCCCGGCCGGCCGATTGCTAGGCTGCGCGGCGAAGCGGCGCGCCGGCCAGCATGCGTCCCGAGGGGACGATCATGCCGGCCGCGCCGTCAAGCCAGCCTTCCGTGAGCTCGAGCGCCAGAAAGCGCGAGCGTTCGAACGGGCCCGGCATGACAAGATGGCGAGCCTTTTCGGCAAAAAAGCCGAAACGCTCGTAATACGCGGCGTCGCCGACGAGCAGGACGGCGCCATGCCCGCGTTTCTTGGCTTCGAGGATCGCCGCGCGCATCAGCGCCGAGCCGATGCCCTTGCCGCCGTGATGCGGCGCAACGGCGAGCGGGCCAAGCAGCAGCGCATCGATCGGCGTGCCCTCGTCATTGACGCCGGCCTCGATGTTCCAGAGCCGTACCGAGCCGATGACATGGCCGTCGCGATCGCGCGCCACCAGCGCCAGCCCCTCGGCCGGAACACGGTTGCGGCGGATCTTCTCCGACGACTTCTTGCGGCGGCCTGCGCCCATGACCCGGTCGAGCAGGTTTTCACGGGCGACGACGTCCGACGGATTTTCGGCGTCGATGGCGAAAGTGGTAGGCGCAAAGAATGCGCGGACAGAATCAAGAACAGCGGCCATCTTGGCCTCCCGTACCCAATACCGTTATCAGCGGCGATGAAGGAAAATTGTGAAATTGCCGCCCCGGCTGGTTACGGGGCCGGCGGAAACGACCTCAGATGACGTAGGCCTTCAGCGGCTCGAAACCGTTGAAAGCGACCGCCGAATAGGTCGTCGTATAGGCGCCGGTGCCTTCGATCAGGACCTCGTCGCCGATCGAAAGGGAGATCGGCAGCGGATAGAGGTTCTTCTCGTAGAGCACGTCGGCCGAATCGCAGGTCGGGCCGGCGATGACGCAGGGCTCCATCTCGTCGCCGTCGTGCTCCGTGCGGATCGGATAGCGGATGGCTTCGTCCATCGTTTCGGCGAGACCGCCGAACTTTCCGATGTCGAGGAATACCCAGCGCGCATCGTCATTGTCCGACTTCTTCGAAATCAGCACGACTTCCGCCTTGATGACGCCGGCATTGCCGACCATGCCGCGGCCCGGCTCGATGATCGTCTGCGGGATCTGGTTGCCGAAATGCGTGCGCAGCGCCTGGTAGATCGACTTGCCGTAAGCTTCTGCGGACGGAACGTCGCGCAGATACTTGGTCGGGAAGCCGCCGCCCATGTTGACCATCTGCAGGTGGATACCCTGCTTGGCAAGCGAGACGAAGACGCGCTTGGCATCGGCAAGCGCCGAATCCCAGGCATCGACCTTGGTCATCTGCGAACCGACATGAAACGAGACGCCGTAGGACTGCAGGCCGAGCTGGTGGGCGTAGACGAGAACATCGACAGCCATCTGCGGAACGCAGCCGAACTTGCGCGACAGTGGCCATTCAGCGCCTTCGCCATCCGTCAGCACGCGGCAGAAGACGCGGGCGCCGGGAGCGGCACGCGAGATCTTCTCGACTTCCTCGTGGCTGTCGACTGCAAAGAGGCTGACGCCGAGCGCATGCGCGCGGGCAACGTCACGTTCCTTCTTGATGGTGTTGCCAAAGGAGATGCGGGCGGCGGTTGCACCGGCTTCGAGCGCCATTTCGATTTCGGCAACGGATGCGCAATCGAAATTGGAGCCGAGGCCTGCAAGCAGCTTCAGCACTTCCGGAGCCGGGTTGGCCTTGACCGCATAGTAGATGGCGCTGTCCGGCATTGCGTGACGGAAGGCGTGGAAATTGTCGCGAACCACGTCGAGGTCAACCACGAGGCACGGACCGTCGGGACGTCGGGTTGCGAGAAAGTCGCGGATGCGCTGAGTGGTCATATCGTTCCCTCTTCCAATTCCAGAGCTCCGGCATCAACCGGAGGACAAAGGGCATACGAGAACTCGCATTGGAACCAGCCGGTGGAGACCCCGGAACCATAGCAAGCGCTCGATGCGCGGATAGTGAACCAACGCCGCGATGCGGTGTAAGTTCGGCTTTGTCTGCCATGGATTGGAGGGAGAATCCCAACCGCACTTCCGGCAATGATGGTGTGCCTCTTCAGTAACCCCCGCTGATGGAAAGCAGGGAGAGAACAAAAAGGCCCGCACCGTCGTTGCTTCAGGCGTCCTCGCATTTTCCGGTTGGCCGGAATAGCGACTGGAGGGGTTAATTCCAGGTACCTTACCGATTTCCTCACCAATTCGAGGGTTCGGCGGACACCCATGGGCACGTGCGACTTTGGGCTGAGGTGGAAATAAGAATATTCGCCTTCATAATCAAGCGTTTTTTTGATCTCCGGGTCAAAAAAATAATTGAACGGGAAGTGCGGATTTGTTCAACATTCCGAAACAGTTTAAGGGATGGCCATGGATACCTTGACCCGCATACGCGCCTTCATCGATGTCGTCGAGGCCGAAGGCTTTTCCGCCGCCGCCAGGCGCACCGGCCGCTCCAAGGCGCTGCTCTCCAAATATGTGCGCGAATTGGAAGATGAACTCGGCGCCCTGCTGCTCAACCGCACCACCCGGCAGTTCTCCATGACCGAGGCCGGCCACACCTATTACCGCAGCGCCTCGGATATACTCAAGGAGATCGACAACCTTGCCGACTTGGTGCGCGAAAACAATGCGCAGCTGAAGGGACGGCTGCGCATATCCGTGCCCCGCACTTTCGTCGATGCCGATGTCGGCCAGTCGCTGATCGATTTCTCCAGGGAGAACCCGGATCTTTCGCTGGAGATCGCCGCCGACGACCGGTTTGTCGATCTGATCGAGGAAGGCTTCGACGTGGCGATCCGCATCAGCAAGCTCGAAGATTCCGGCATGATCGCCCGCAAAATCTCCGATTTTCGCGTCCATCTCTGCGTCACCCCCGATTTTCTCGAACGCCATCCGGATCTTGCCCATCCGAGCGACATTTCCAACGTCCCCTTCATCGTCGACACCAATTCGCGCACCCAGGCGAGCATCCGCTTCCACAATCCCGACAACACCTCATTCACCGTCGCCGTCTCGGGCCCGATGGAGGTCAACAGTCCGCATGCGACTTTGCGCGCGGCGCTTGCCGGCATCGGCATCGCCCTCATCCCTGATTTCATCGCCCGCAAGCCGATCGAGAGCGGCGAGCTGGTGACGCTGTTCAACGATTATCTCCCGACCGACCGCGGCATCTATGCCGTCTATCCGCACCGCCGCTATCTGCCGGCCAAGGTGAGGATCTTCGTCGATTATCTCAACAACTGGTTCAAGAAACATCCGTAGCGCCGCTCTTGCGGCTGCGACATCGCGCCCCGCGCCAACTCGCGGCTCTTTGAATCCAGTGCGGAATCCGGTCCCAATTCCGTCCCAATTTCTGGCAAGAAGTCAGGGTCACCGAACAGGGCAGCGGAACAAATGAGATATTCGACGATACTGATGGCCGCGCTCGTTTCGCTGGCGCCGGCCGCCGCCTTTGCCCATCCGCACATCTTCGTGGAGGCCCGCCTCGAGGTCGTGGCCGGCAAGGATGGCAGCGTCGAGGAACTGCGCAATGTCTGGCGCTTCGACGAGGTTTTCTCCTCCTCGGTGGTCATGGATTTCGACAAGAACACCGATCTGAAGCTGGAGCCGAACGAGCTCGCCGAGGTCGGAAAAACGGTGAAGCAGTCGCTTGCCGAATATGATTACTACATGAACCTGACGATCGACGGAAAGAACGTCACCGTTCAGAAGCCCGACATCATTCACGTCGATTACAAGGACGGCCAGCTGCTGATGTTCTTCGCGGTCAAGCCGGTGGAGAAGATGCCGCTGAAAGGCCGGCTCAGCTTCGGCGTCTACGACCCGACGCTCTACACCTCGATCGACTTTCCCACCGACAACGAACTGGCAATCGTCGGCGACGGCTTCAAGGCCTGCAAACATCAGGTGGTGCGGCCGGATGCCGACCAGGTGATCTCGCAGAACAAGCAGTCGCTGACCGACGCCTTCTTCAACGATCCCACCGGCACCAACATGTCCAAGCTCTTCGCCACCCGGCTGGAGGTCACATGCTGAGGAAACGCCTGCCCCTCATCCTTTCCGCCGCCGCCATGACGCTCCTGACGGCGGCAAGCCTCGCCCATGCGCAATCGCCGCTCGGCATCGGCACGGCGGAGCCGAGCTTCCAACCGACCGGCGGGCCGCTCGCGCCGCTTTTGCTCTATGTGAACTACGAGCAGCAGGCCTTCTACCGGGCGCTGACCGATGCCTTGAAGGCGATGCGTCAGGACCCGTGGCAGTTGGCCTCGCTGATCGGCCTCTCCTTCGCCTATGGCGTCTTCCATGCCGCAGGCCCCGGTCACGGCAAGGCGGTCATCTCCTCCTACATGATCGCCAACGAGATCGAGCTGAAGCGCGGCGTGGTGATTTCCTTCATCTCGGCCTTCATCCAGGGCGTGGTGGCGGTGGCGCTGGTCGGCGGCGCCTGGCTGGTGCTGCGCGGCACCGGCATCACCCTGACGGCGGCGACCCATGCGATGGAGATCGCAAGCTTCGTCATGGTCATCCTGTTCGGCGGCTGGCTGCTGTTCCGCAAACTGCGCTCGATGGTGGGCAACATGCCGCGCCGGCGGCTGATGGCGACGTCAGCCGGTCCGGTCAGCATGATGCTCGACTGGAAGGACAATGCCGCCGAACGCCAGGTCTATGCCTTCAACGGCAAGGCGCAGGCTGTGGAGTCCGGCCATACCTTTGTTCCCGGCATGGCCTGCGAGACCTGCGGCAATGCTCATGTGCCGGATCCCGCCCTGCTTGCCGGCGACAGGTTCAGCGCCCGCGAGGCCTGGTCGGCGATCGTCGCCGTCGGCCTTCGCCCCTGCTCCGGCGCATTGCTGGTCATGACCTTCTCGCTGCTGAACGGGCTCTATCTCGGCGGCGTGCTGTCGGTTGCCGCCATGTCGCTCGGCACGGCAATCACCGTTTCCCTGCTGGCCACCCTTGCCGTAACCGCCAAGAGTGCCGCCGTCCGCCTCTCCGGGCGCGGCTCAACCGCCTCGGTCTGGATCGGCAACGCCATTGAAATCCTCGGCGCCGTGCTGGTAATCGTGATGGGGGCCCTGCTGCTCGGAGCGTCGCTGCAGGGATAGGCCTACTTCCCCTTGCTGCGCTGATAGCGCGCCCGCAGCCAGAAGACCGCGAAAAACGCCATGATCAGGCAGACGCCGACGGCGATCCCCAGCACCGGCGAGAAATTGCCGATCCACAAAACGATGGTCGGCAGGAAATAGAGGACGAGGCCGGCGCCGAGCAGGATGATGGCGGCGGCGATTGCCTGCGAGCGGCTCTCAGGGCTCACGCGAGCCTTTCCTTTTCCAGATCGGCGCGAATATCCTGCAGCCGGCGGATCTGATTGCCGGCGGCATCGAAATTCTCCGGCGAAAGCCAGGCCTCGAAGGCATCGTTGAGCAGCGGCCATTCGGCATCGATCATCGAGAACCAGGCGGTATCGCGGTTGCGGTGCTTGGCGATCATGTGCTGGCGGAAGACCCCTTCGAAGCTGAAGCCGTACCGCGCCGCCGTCGTCTTGCTCGCCTCGTTCTTATTGTCGCATTTCCATTCGTAGCGGCGGTAGCCAAGCTCCTCGAAGACGTGCTTGGCCATCAGGTAATGCGCTTCGGTCGAAAGCGGCGAACGCTTCATCTCCGCACCATGCGCCACCCCGCCGATCTCGACGACGCCGTTTGCCGGGTCGGCGCGCATGTAGTTCGCCATTCCGACAATCTTGCCGGTGGCGTTGTCGCGGAAGATATGGGTGAGCCAGCCGGACTTGGTGTAGACGGTTTCCAGCCAGTTGGCGAAATCCTCGATCCCGGAGAAATCGTCCTGCGCGAAATAGAGAAGCAGCGGGTTGATGCCCATGCCGCCAAGCCCGTCCCACAGCGCCTCGATATGCTCTGCGCGCCGATAGGGTTCGACGGTGACGAAACGGCCCTTCAGCGTCACCGGCTTCGGTGCCGGGCAGCCCTTGAAATTTGTTAGATCGCGCATGTTCACTCCCCTTGTCCAAGAGTGGAGTGGATAGGCCAGCCGCCAGACAAAGGCAACCGGCCTAGATGTTACTGTGACCCAATCACTGGGACAAGGTAACTTTTGCGGAGGACACTGTCGCCTCGATATGGTCGACCAGCTGGTCGGCAAGGCCGAGCCTGCCGGCAAGCAGATCGAGATAACCACGCTCGGCCCGCGAATCCGGCTCGATGGTGAGCCGAGAGGCGGTGTAGAGTTCAACGCGCTGTTCTTCCGTCGTTGCGGCGGCCACCAGCGCATCGATATCGGTCGGTGAAGCGAGTTCGCGCTCGATGAAGGCAGCAGCCTCGCCGCTGACATCGGCAGCCTTGACCTTGTCCATGATGAGGGCCCGTTCGGCATCGTCGATATGGCCGTCGGCCTTGGCGGCGGCGATCATCGCGCGGATCAGCACCAGCACGAATTCATTGCTGCCGGCAGGCGAGGCCGGCCCGAAGCCGGATTCGACAGGCGGTGGCAGGAGAACCGGATTGTTGGCCGAGGGTGCATCCGAAGGGGCTGCTGGCGCCTGCCCTGCCTGGTAATTTTTGTAGGCCTGGTAGCCGAGGCCGGCGATGGCGGCAAGACCGCCGATCGCCAGTGCGTTGCCGGCAATACCCCGGCCGGTCTTCGTGCCGAGAAGCGCGGCGGCGATCGCACCTGTCGCCAGAGGATTGTTCCTGGCCGTCTGCACAGCGTCGCCCGCCCTGTCGCGGACCGAGCCGCCAAGGCCCGGAACCTGCGAACCCAAGAACTGGTCGAGAAGCTTCTTTGCGTCGAACATTCCTCGTCGTCTCCCTGTTAGCTGGAGGACTACATAGGTTTGCGACAACTCGAATACAAACAGCGGAGCGGGAATTGTGCCGTGAGGCTCATCCCCTCCCCAAACTCAGGCCTTCAGCGCCGCGGCCTCTGCTGCGAGCTTGGTGATCCCCGCCCAGTCGCCGGCTGCGACCAGTTCCTTCGGCGCCACCCAAGAGCCGCCGACGCAGATGACGTTCGGCAGCGACAGATAATCATTGGCGTTCTTCAGCGAAATGCCGCCAGTCGGGCAGAACAGCGTGCCTGCCAGCGGCGAGGAGAGCGCCTTGAGCAGAGCGGCGCCGCCAGCCTGCTCTGCCGGGAAGAACTTCAGCACCTGATAGCCTTCTTCGCGCAAAGCCATGACCTCGCTGGCGGTCGCAGCACCGGGAAGCAGCGGCACATCGGAATCGGCAGCGGCATCGAGCAGTTCCTGCGTCGTGCCCGGGCTGACGATGAATTTCGAACCGGCCTCGACGGCGGCTTCCCAATGGGCGGCGTTCAGGATCGTGCCGGCACCGACTTCGGCGCCCTCGACCTCGGCGGCGACGGCGCGCACGGCATCGAGTGCCGCCGGCGTGCGCATGGTGATCTCGATCGCCTTCAGGCCGCCCGCGACAAGCGCGCGGGCCAGCAGCACGGCCGACTTGGCATCGTCGACGATCAGGACCGGAACGACAGGCTGGAGTTTCAGGATGGAAAGGAGCTTTTCTGTTTTCTCGCCCATAGCCGTGCGACTTCCTTGAAACGATTGAATTCGACCCCGAATAACGTCCTAATGGAACCTTGTCGAGATAAAACCAATTCCTACGACAGGGTGGGTATGAAATCCCGGGAAAGTGGGCTACCGTGCGGCATCGTCACAAAAGGTTCACCGGTATGGCGAAAGAGATCGAGCGGAAGTTCCTCGTACGCAGCGATGGATGGCGTTCCGCCGTCGAGACGAAGTCTGCCCTGAGACAGGGCTATATCGCCTCGATGGACGATCGTTCCGTCCGGGTGCGTATCCTCGATGGCAGGAAGGCGCGGCTGACGATCAAGATCGGCCGCAGCGCCATCACCCGTGACGAATTCGAATACGACATCCCGATCGCCGATGCCGAGGAACTGTTGCAGAACGCGATCGGCATCGTCATCGAAAAGACGCGTTACCGCGTTCCGCATGAGGGTTTCGTCTGGGAGGTCGACGTCTTTGCCGGCGAACATCGCGGCCTGGTGATTGCCGAGGTCGAGATGACCGCAGAGACCGACGATCCAGCCCTGCCTGCCTGGCTCGGCCGTGAAGTAACCGGCGATTTCCGCTATTCCAACCAGGCCCTTGCCACAGAATATGGGCACGACAGGCATGGCCTATCGCATTCGGCCTAAGGCCGATTTCACCAGCGAGTTCCGCAGCGCCGCGAAAGAGCAGCTGGACGATGCGATCGCACTGATCGAAGAACAGCCGGACGGCGCCCATGAGGCCATCCATTCCTTTCGCAAAAACCTGAAACGATTGCGCTCGCTTTACCGGCTCGTCGCCCGCGAGGCGCCGGATTTCCAGGATCGCGAAAATGCCAGGCTGCGCGATGCCGCCCGTTCGCTTTCGGCGATCCGCGATGCCAACGCCCTCATCGGCACGGCGCAATATCTGCAGCGGAGTGCCCGCGGGAACGAAGAGAGCGAGGCACTCGGCCGCATCATCACCGTGCTTGAAGGCCGCCGTGACTGGATGGCGCAGGCCGAAAGCGGTCTTAAACAGCGCTTGGCGGAAACCACCGACGTTCTGAAGGAGGCGGCCACCGCCCTGGATGGAGTCTCATTCAATGGCGGCCACCGCAAGAATGCCCGCAAGCTGGCGAAGAGCTGGCGCCGTACCGCACGAAAGGCGAAGGCGGCACTTGCCGCCTGCCATGGTGAGGCATCTGCCGACGACTTCCACAAGCTGCGCAAACGCACCTACGACTATCGGCTCTATCATAGCCTGTTGCGCGATGTCTGGCCCGGCGCAATGAAGGCCAAGCGCGATGCGGCCAAGGAACTCGTCGAGGATCTCGGCCATATCCATGATCTTGCCGTGCTCTCCGAACTGGTCGAGGCCGAGCCGCAGCTCTTCACCCGCAATGACGACCTGGCCCATCTGCTCGACGCCATCATCTTCCGCCAGCAGGAAGACCGGCGGCAAGCGCTTGTCAAAGCCGAAACCGTCTTCGCCGATGATCCCGACGAGGAAGCACAGCGCATCGAGCTTCTCTGGCTGACGGCCGGGAGTTGAGGCGGCATCACTATGGCGCCAGCGCCTCTGAAATATTTCAACAAAACCTATTGACCTCAACTAATATTGAGGTCCTAGCCTCCGGCGTCGATAAGCACAGACCTGACCCCGCGAGGAAGAAATGACCGCCGAAAATATCGCGATGCCAAAGCTGCTCGGACTCTACGAGACTCATTTGACCGTTGCCGATCTCCAGACCTCCACGGACTTCTACCGCGATGTCGTCGGGCTCGAACCGGCGGCCTCGTTCGAGGAGCGCAAAGTCGCTTTCCTCTGGGTGGACGACAGGAAGACCGGCATGCTCGGCCTTTGGGAAACCGGAACCGGGCCGCTGAAGATGCGGCTGCACATTGCCTTCCGGATGACCGCCGCCGGCGTGCTGCAGGCGCCCGCCCTGCGCAAGGGAAAGGGGGTCGAGCCTCTCGGCTTTACCGGTGAACCCGCGACGGAGCCGGTGGTTCTCGGCTGGATGCCGGCATTGTCTATCTATTTCAAGGATCCCGACGGACACTCGATCGAGTTCATCAGCATCCTCGACGACACTCCCGACCGAAGCTTTGGCGTGCGGCCGTTTTCCGAATGGCAGGCCAAAGCCTAATCACTCAGCGGCGACCGGTGAAGGCAATTGCGCGAGCCGCCGATTTTCTGTATTTCCGCCCCATGACCGACAGCCTGACACACACCAGCCCGTTCCTCGTGGCCGCACTCTACCATTTCGTTTCCGTGCCGCGCTTTGAGAGCCTCCAGGCGCCGCTGCAGACGCTGTGCGAGCAGAGCGGCGTCAAGGGAACGCTGCTTCTGGCGCATGAGGGCATCAACGGCACGATCGCCGGCCCGGATGCTGGTATTGCTGCCGTGCTTTCCTTCCTGCGGGCACAGCCGGAATTTTCCGGCCTGGAGCATAAGGAAAGCCGCGCTTCGAAAATGCCTTTCCTGCGCATGAAGGTGAAGCTGAAAAAGGAAATCGTCACCATGGGCGTGGAGGATATCGACCCCAACAAAGTCGTCGGCACCTATGTGGCGCCTGAGGACTGGAACGCGCTGATTTCCGATCCCGATACCATCGTCATCGACACCCGCAACGATTACGAAACGGCAATCGGCACCTTTCGCGGCGCTCTCGACCCGAAGACGAAGACCTTCCGCGAATTTCCCGATTGGGTGCGTCAGAATTCCGGCCTGCACAACAAGCCCAAGATCGCCATGTATTGCACCGGCGGCATACGCTGCGAGAAGGCCACCGCCTTCATGAAGGCCGAGGGCTTCGACGAGGTCTATCATCTGAAGGGCGGCATCCTGAAATATCTCGAAGAAGTGCCGCAGGAGGAAAGTCTGTGGGACGGCGCCTGCTTCGTTTTCGACGAGCGCGTCTCCGTCGAGCACGGGCTGAAGGAAGGCGAACACCGGCTGTGCCATGCCTGCCGCAACCCGATCACCGCAGAAGAGATCACCTCGCCTCTCTATGAGGAAGGCGTTTCCTGCAGCCATTGCTACGACACCCGCACCGAAGAGGATCGGCTGCGCTACCGTCAGCGGCAGCACCAGATCGCCCTCGCCAGGAAACGCGGCCAGCGGCATATCGGCAGCTGAGCTAGGACCCTTTCCGGGTCAGCCTCCATTTTTCCGGAATCTCTGCCAGCGCCCGTCAGGCTGCGCCGAGACGGCGCCGGCCTTCCGGCTCGGCTGCATGCCGCGCGTGCAGCATCTCGGTGATCAGATCGGCCGTCATCGGTTTTCCAAACAGATAACCCTGCAGGCAATCGCAGCCGAAGAGGCGCATGGCGATTGCCTGCTCCTCGGTCTCGATGCCCTCGGCCGTCACCGGAATGTCGAGAGAGCGGGCGAGCGCCACGGTCGCCTGCAGCATCTCGCGCTGGCGCTTGTCCTCATTGACCCCCATGACCAGCGAGCGGTCGATCTTGATCCGATCGAAGCCGAACTGCCTGAGATAACCGATCGAGGAGAAGCCGGAGCCGAAATCGTCGAGCGCCACTTTGACCCCCAGCGCCTTCAGCCGTTCGATCGACTGGCGGGTGCGCTGCGGATTCTGGATCATGTAGCCTTCGGTGATCTCGAGCGTGATGCGGTCGGCCTCGACCTCCGTCTGCTTCAGCACGTAGCGCACATAATCGGCAAAAGCGGGATTGCGGAACTGACCGGGAGAGACGTTGACCGAAACGTTGAGTTCCGGCCATTGCTTGGCTGTCTCGCACGCCTTGCGCAGCACGAACAGGCCGAGCGATTCGATGAGGCCGCTGGTCTCGGCGATTGGGATGAACACCTCGGGCGAGATAGGGCCATGACCCGGTCGGTTCCAGCGCACCAGCGCCTCGACGCCGGTCGGCGCATAGGAGGCCGCATCGATCAGCGGCTGGTAGGCGAGTGTCAGATCGCCGCTTTCGATGGCCATCCTGAGGTCGAGTTCCAGCGCATTGCGCTGCTCCCGGTCGGCATCCATCGACGGATCGTAAAGCGTCATGCGCGCACGGCCGGCTTCCTTCGCCTTGTACATGGCAAGGTCGGAGCGGCGCACCAGTTCCTCGCGCCCGATCGTGCCGGCAGGCGACATGGCGATGCCGATGCTGGCCCCGACAACAACGACGCGGCGACCGATCTCCAGCGGCTCGACCAGAAAATCGAGGATCTGCTCGGCAAGTTGCAGGGCCGCAGCATTCTCGCCGTCCGAGAGAAAGGCGATCGCAAATTCATCGCCGCCGATGCGGGCGAGAACCGCGCCTTGCGGAATAAGCACGTCGAGACCGGCCGCCACCCCGCGGATCAACTGATCGCCGGTGCCGTGGCCATAACTGTCATTGACTTCCTTGAAACCGTCGAGGTCGAGATACAGGAGCAGCACGTTGCGTTTGGTCTGGCGCGCCTCGACGACGAAACGGTCGACAGCAAGCCCAAGACCGTCGCGATTGGAAAGGCCGCTCAGCCGGTCGCGCAGCGTCTCTTCGCGGGCGCTGTTTTCATCGGCCTTCAGCCGGCGGCCGGCAAACCAGCCGATGACCAGCAGCACCACGAAGAACAGTCCGACAAGGCCGAGCGCTTGCAGGACCATCGGCCGCACCTGTGCGTAGCCGACATCACCCGGCGAACGCGAGGTCCAAACGAGCTTTTGAAGCGTTGCCCCCGTCGGATCGACGATCGGCACAAAATAGTCAGCCTCGAAGCTCGGCGGCGCCAGCCTCAGCCCGCCAATGACATAGGTCTGGCCGAGCGCGGTCACCCGGTCATTGTCGAGATGGCGGGCGAAGACGAGATAGCGGTGCTGGCCGGCCGGCGCATCCAGCGCACCGGATTTTTTCCGCACCAGAGCGACGCCGACAGCGGCGACACCACGTTTGGTGGTGACGAAGCCGACTGCTTGGGGAGTCCCGGCTGTGTCGGCCGCCTTCGCCGTCTCGAACAGGGTCCAGAGCGACGGCGCGAAGAAATCCGCAAGCGGCTCCTCCATCGGCTTGCCGTCGCGATAGGCCATGATCGGCTTCTTCCGGTCATCGATTACGATCGCCATGTCGAAAAGCGAGCTGTTGACCGACATCTCGCCGTAATTGCTCACCGTCCAGGCCATGCCGTCGGGCGAATAGACGTTGACGGCGGCATCGTCCCAGGCGGCGTAATCGTCGAGCGTCGCGGCAAGCTGGTCCTCGAAAGTCTTCAACGCCCCGATCGTCGTTTCGCGCGAGCGCTCGTCATCGAGAAGATTGGCATTTTCGGCCACGCGCTCGAGCGCCGTCAGTACCATGACGGTGACAATTGCGACGATGACGGCAAAGGAAAAAAGCACGCCCGTAACGGTGATGTGACGGCCTACTCCCAAACCCTTGCTCTGCGACTTTCCGGCTGTCTGCATTACGGCTCCCTGACCGTCCGACTTTGCCAGCCAAGGGTTCAAAAACGTTTAAGCAACCACCTGTTGAAGATTTGCGAGGAGCTATTTCTTGCCTGCGGATGCAGAAAATGAGGGAAGCAACGTCAGCCGTTTCACCTAACCCGCCTTGTGATTGCCCTTCGGGAATTGTGCTGCGAGTTCGCGATACCACTTGCCGCTCTTCTTCACCGTGCGCAACTGGGTCTGATAATCGACATGGACGAGGCCGAAGCGCATGCGGTAGCCTTCCGCCCATTCGAAATTATCCATCAGGCTCCAGGCAAAATAGCCGCGCATGGGATAACCGTCCTTGATGAGGTTTGCCACGACATCGAGATGGTCGCCGAGATAGTCGAGACGCATCGTATCGTCGACCTCGCCATCGACGACTCCGGTGTTGTCGCAGGCGCCGTTCTCGGTGATATAGCATTCCGGCAGTTCGTAGCGGCGGTAAAGGCCCTCGACCAGGAGCTTCAATCCCGGCGCATAGATTTCCCAGCCGATGTCGGTCTTGACGTCGCTTGCCGGCGGCGCTTTCACCGTCCAGGGGAAATCGCCCTTACGCTCGGCATCGTCGGTAACCCGCTCGGGCGTGTAGTAATTCAGACCCCACCAGTCGAGCTTCTGGCTGATGAGCTTCATGTCGCCGTCTTCGATGACAGGCATGCGGTCACCGAATGCGTCGACGAATTCCTTCGGATATTCGCCTTTGAAGACGGGATCGAAGAAGGCGCCGTTGTGGAACTGATGCGCACGTTCGGCGGCAGAAAGATCGGCCGGGCTGCCGGAACCGGGGATGATCGAGGCGGCGTTGAGCACCAGCCCGACGGGCACGTTGGGGGCTTCCGAGCGGATCGCCTCGACGCCGAGACCGTGGGCAAGGTTCATATAATGCATGGCGTGAAGGGCGGCCTGCATATTGCGCTCGCCCGGGGCGTGGATGCCGTAGAGATGGCTGAGCCAGACGATGCACCACGGCTCGTTGAAGGTGGCGACAGCGTCGAGACGATCGCCGAGACGGTTCATCACCGTCTTGGCATAACGCTGATAGGCGTAGGCGGTCGAGCGCGCCGTCCAGCCGCCGTCGCCGGCAAGCAGCAGCGGCAGGTCCCAATGATAGAGTGTCGCGAAGGTCTTGATCCCACGCGCCTTGCAGCCGTCGACCAGCCGGTCGTAGAAATCGAGGCCGGCCTCGTTCACCGGACCCGTGCCGTCGGGGATGATGCGCGGCCAGGCGATGGAGAAGCGGTAGGCTTCGACACCCATATCCTTGATGAGATCGAGATCCTGCTCCAACCGGTTGTAGTGATCGCAGGCGACGTCGCCATTGTCGCGATTATAGACGCGGCCGGGCATATTGCAGAAGGCATCCCAGATGGAGGGCTTGCGCCCGTCTGCCTTGCCGGCGCCTTCGATCTGGAAGGCGGCGGTGGCGACGCCGAAGGTGAAATCGCCGGGAAGGCGGCCTGCAAGCGTCTTCGCATCGATCATCTGTAAATCCCGTCTCAGCGTGTGAATGGACCGTTTACGCTCGGATTTAGCCAAGCCGGAAAGCAAAGTACAGGCCCGGAAGGAGAAAAACTGTAACGTTACAGTCGGAGCATTGATCGGCACTGACTGCAGCACTGCCTCACCCCGGCCCGTGGCGCTTTTCGCTCTGACTGCCCTCATAACGCGAATGTCAGCAGTCGTGACTTGCCGTCGCGCCTGTGATCGCGGACACAGCCAGGATATCGCAAACATGAAAGGAATCCGATGCTGTCTTCGATCCATCTGCTGCAGCCGCATCTGCTGAGCCTGCTGCGCATCGTCTCGTCACTTGTGCTGTTCAGCTACGGAACACAGAAGATCCTGCATTTCCCGGCCGCCGCCAGCGTGCCGCCTATGGGCTCGCTTTCCTGGATCGCCGGACTTATCGAACTCACCCTCGGTTTCCTGGTTCTGGTCGGGTTCCAGACCCGGATCGCAGCCTTCGTGCTCTCCGGCCTGATGGCTTTCGCCTATTTCATCGGGCATGCCTCGAAGGGCATCTACCCCGCGCAGAATGGCGGCGTCGCGGCGATCCTGTTCTGCTTCGTGTTTCTGTATCTGGTGGCGGCGGGTGCGGGACCGCTCAGCGTCGATAATCTGCTGAAGCGTGGCCGCACTGCTGCGGCCTGATCAGCATACGTGAAAACGCCGAGGCGGCTTTGAGCCGCCTCGGCGTTTTTCATTGGGCGACGCGGATCGGTAAAGTCAGACCTTGACCCAGGCGCCGTTCTTTTTCGACGACGCGACGCAAGCCTCGACGAAGGCCACACCCTTCACACCGTCATCGACGGTGGGGTAGACCACCGCCTTGTCGATGGCCTTGCCCTTCTTGCGGGCATTGATCGCATGTGCAGCTTCCGTGTAAATCGTCGCAAAGGCCTCGAGATAACCCTCCGGATGTCCTGACGGCACGCGGGTGACACGGCCGGCAGCCGCGCCCGAACCGGCGCCGCCCCGGGTGATCAGCCGCTTCGGCTCGCCGAACGGCGTGTACCACAGATAGTTGGGGTCCTTCTGGGTCCATTCCAGCCCGCCCTTGCTGCCATAGACGCGCACCATCAGGCCGTTTTCATGACCGGGCGCCACCTGGCTGCACCAGAGCATGCCCTTAGCCGGCTTCTCCGAACCCTTCGCCTTGAAGCGCAGCATGACATGGGCATTGTCATCCAGCCGCCGGCCGGGGACGAAGCTGTCGAGATCGGCCGCCAGGCTGTCGAGTTCCAGGCCCGATATGAAGGCGGCGAGATTATAGGCATGGGTGCCGATATCGCCTGTGGAGCCGCCGACGCCGGATTGCGCCGGATCGGTGCGCCAGGCGGCCTGTTTCTGGCCGGTCTGCTCGACCGCCTCGGTCAGCCAGTCCTGCGGATATTCGGCCTGGACGACTCTTATATCGCCGAGTTCGCCGTTCGCGATCATCTCGCGCGCCTGGCGGACCATCGGATAACCGGTGTAATTATGCGTCAGCACGAAGAGCGCGCCGCTCTCGTCGGCAATTTTCTTCAGTTTCTTCGCATCGGCAAGGTTGGATGTCAGCGGCTTGTCGCAGATGACATGGATGCCGCGCTTCAGGAATTCCTTGGCAGCGTCGTAATGCACATGGTTCGGCGTAACGATCGCCACCGCCTCGATGCCATTCTTCAGCTTCGCCTCGCGGATCGCCATCTCGCGGTAGCTGGAATAGGTCCGCGACGGATCGAGGCCGAGATCGCGGCCCGACTGAACCGCCTTGTCAGGCGTCGACGACAGCGCGCCAGCGATGAGATCGTACTGATCGTCGATGCGCGCCGCGATCCGGTGCACCGCACCGATAAACGCGCCGGCGCCGCCGCCGACCATGCCGAGCCGGATGCGCGGCTCGCGGGTCTGTTCCGATGATGCTTCGATTGCCATTCTATCCTCCTGGAATTTGAAACTTGGTGCGGCTGCGCCCCTCATCCGGCTGCCGCCACCTTCTCCCCGTTCAAACGGGGAGAAGGGATATGCCGCACCACCTCCATCCCACTCCAACACTTCGTTGGGCAGGTCCCCTCTCCCCGTCAGAACGGGGAGAGGGTTAGGGTGAGGGGCAAGCCTCACGGCACGCCTTATGCCTCAGAGCCCCAGCATCCGCCGGTTCGCTGCCTGGTCGGTACCACTGCCGGCGAAATCGTCGAAGGCCTTTTCGGTGACGCGGATGATATGGGCAGCGACGAATTCGGCCCCTTCGCGAGCGCCGTCCTCCGGATGTTTCAGTGCGCATTCCCACTCGACCACGGCCCAGCCGTCGAAATTATTGGCCGTCATCTTCGAGAACACCGCGCCGAAATCGACCTGGCCGTCGCCGAGCGAGCGGAAGCGGCCGGCCCGCTCCACCCAGCCCTGATAGCCGCCGTAGACGCCTTGGCGTCCGGTCGGGTTGAACTCCGCATCCTTGACGTGGAACATCTTGATGCGATCCTTGTAGATGTCGATATTGTCGAGATAATCGAGGCACTGCAGGACGTAATGCGAGGGATCATAGAGCATGTTGGCGCGCGGATGGTTCTTCACGCGCTCCAGGAACATCTCGAAGGTGATGCCGTCATGCAGGTCTTCACCCGGGTGGATTTCGTAGCAGACGTCGATGCCGTTCTCATCCGCATGGTTGAGGATCGGCGTCCAGCGGCGGGCAAGTTCGTCAAAGGCTGTTTCAACCAGGCCGGCGGGACGCTGCGGCCAGGGATAGATGAAGGGCCAGGCGAGCGCGCCGGAAAAGGTCGCATGTGCCTTCAGGCCGAGATTCTTCGATGCCGTCAGCGCCATCTTGACCTGCTCGACCGCCCATTCCTGGCGTGCCTTCGGATTGCCGCGCACTTCCGGGGCTGCGAACCCGTCGAAGGCTTCGTCATAGGCCGGATGAACCGCGACCAACTGACCCTGCAGATGGGTGGAGAGTTCGGTGATCTCGATGCCGTTTTCGCGGGCCTTGCCGGCGAATTCGTCGCAGTAGTCTTTGGAGGTCGCAGCCTTCTTCAGATCGATCAGCTGGCTCGCCCAGGTCGGCACCTGGACGCCTTTGTAACCGATATCGGCCGCCCATTTGGTGATCGCGTCCCAGGAATTGAAAGGCGCGGCATCGCCCGCGAACTGGCCAAGGAAAAGGCCGGGGCCCTTGATCGTCTTCATGTCAGATTCCTCCCTGAATATCGACCGTAAACGTTTCTGAAGTGTTGTAGCACGCAATTTGGCGGGCGCAAGGCGCCTCCTCGCCCTCAGCTCGCGTTTTGGCGCAAGGCCGGATGCGATATGGCTGCGAGCTAATCATGATGGGCTTTGGCGGGCAAGAGGTACGTGCAGCATTTTCAGCTGCGTACGTATATGGAAGCATAAAATGCGCCCATCCTTTCGAATGGGCGCATGTCGTCAGCCAATCGATTAGAACGGAGAATCCGGGAAGTAGAAGTCCTTGGCATTGTCCTTGGTCACGAGGGTCGCGTCGAGGATATAGCTGCCGTGAACCGGGACTTGATCGTAGAGAGCAGCGGCCGTCAGTTCCATGGCCGTGCCGACCATTGCCGGCGGATAGAGAACGTCGACCGGGATCATCTTGTCGCCGTCCATGACCTTCTTGACCATGTCCTTGGAGCCGGCGCCGGCGACGACATATTTGATGTCGGTGCGCTTGGCCTGCTCGATCGCCTGCAGAACGCCGACGGCCATGTCATCGTCCTGGCACCAGACGACGTCGATCTTCTGGTACTTGGTCAGGTAGTCCTGCATGACCTTGAAGGCATCGTCGCGGTTCCAGTTGCCGTACTGGCGGTCGAGAACCTTGACCTTCGAGCCGGCAATGCCCTTGTCGAAGCCGTCCTGGCGCTGCTGGTCGATCGGGATCGGCAGACCGCGGATAATCACGACTTCGGCATCCGGCGTGGTGTCCTTAATGTACTTGCCGGCGACTTCGCCAAGCGCCGGATTGTTGCCGGCGACATAGAGGTCGCGCACGGAGTTGTCGTTGCTCGACGGCGCACGGTCGACGAGCGCGACGAACTTGCCCTTGCCCTTGACTTCCTTGATGGCGTTGACGAGCGGATCCGGATCCGACGGCAGGATGACCAGGGCGTCGATGCCCTGCGTGTCGAGATCCTGCACGGCGTTTGCCTGGCTCGCAGCGTCCGGCGAGGTCTTGACGATGACGTTGAGACCGGGATGTTCGGCCATCAGCAACTTGGCGACACGTTCGGCATGGAAGACCACGCCCGACGTCCAGCCGTGGTCGGCGGCCGGAATGGACACGCCGATGGTGAATTTCTTGTCCTCGGCGTGAGCGGCGCCGGCGAACGTCACCGCCGCAACCGCCAGGCCAAACATCAATTTACGCATGCCATTTCCTCCCAATAATTTCAGGGACTTTTCCATATCGGGACCGGACGCCCTGTAAGTCCGGTCAATCCTGAGCCCGATCAATGCAAACCGGAGCAATTCATGATTTGCGCACCAGCGAGCGCTGGACGAACATGGCGATGATGATGATCGCACCCTGGATGGCGCCGATCAGATACTCGCTGATGAAATTCGAAAGCAGCATGATGTTGCCGACGAGTTCGAGAATGAAGGCGCCGCAGATCGTGCCCCAGACCCGGCCGGCGCCGCCCTTCAGCGCCGTGCCGCCGACTACGACCGCCGTGATCGCCTGCAGTTCCCACAGGATACCTGTCGTCGCCGAGGTCGAGCCGAGACGGGGAACATAGAGCAGCACGGCAATGGCGACGCACAGCCCCTGGATAACGAAGGCGATCGTCCTGACGCGGTTGACTGCGATGCCGGAATAGCGGGCGACATCGCTGTTCGACCCGACAGCGACGACATGGCGCCCATAGCGGGTGCGATAGAGAATGAAGGCCGCAACCGCCGTCACCGCCAGGATCACCACGATCGGGATCGGCACGCCGGCAATCGTGCCGAAATAAGCGGGACGATAGAGCGTCTGGATATCGGCGGAGCGAAGCGTGATCGCACCGCCCTGCGACAGCCATGTCGTCAGGCCGCGATAGATGCCCATCGTGCCGAGCGTCGCGATGAACGGCTCGATCTTGCCCACCGTGGTGATCAGGCCATTCGCCAGGCCGCAAAGCGAACCGGCAACCATGGTGAAAACCACAGCGACCGTCAGCATCAGCGCCGGGTTTTCGATGGCGCCCGAATTCATCAGCAGGATCATCAGGCTGGCGACGAAGGCCACCATAGAGCCCACCGACAGGTCGAGGTCACCGGCCGAGATCACGAAGGTCGCGCCGACGGCGATGATGGCGATAAAGGCGCTGCGCGTCGCGACATTGGCAAGGTTGGTGATGCCGATGAAATTGGGATTGACCAAGGCTCCGACGATCAGAAGCAGCGCCAGAGCGACGAAAGGTGCGACCGCACGCAGATCGACATCCCGCCAGGATCGGCGCCGGATCTCCCTGGTCTCCTCGTTGACACTCATTTCCAAAACCAACCTCCCGCCCCATTCTTTCTGGGCATCTTATCTGTCCGCTTCGACCCTCAGGCCGCCGCTTTCCTCTTCAGCCCGGCGGCGTAACGCATGATCTCCTGCTCGGAGATCTCGTCCCCTTCGAGCACGCCGACGATATGCCCTTCGCGCATCACCACCACCCGGGTGCACAGCCCGATGACCTCGGGCATCTCCGACGAGACGATGATGATCGACCGGCCGTCCCGGGCCAGCGCCGAGATGAAATGATAGATCTGCTGTTTGGTGCCGACATCGATGCCGCGCGTCGGCTCGTCGATGATGATGATGTCTGGCTCGGTCTCCATGACCTTGGCCAGCAGCAGCTTCTGCTGGTTTCCGCCCGACATCCGGCCGGCGACGATATTGCCGTCGCGAACCCGGATGTCGAAGCGCCGCTTGGCTTTTGCCATCGCGGCCGCTTCGCTGCCGGGGCTGAGATAACCTCGGCGAGAATGCCTTCCGAGCGATTGCAGCGTCAGATTGGTGACCATGCCGGAGCGCAGCAGCAGGCCCTTCGACTTGCGGTCCTTGGTCATATAGGCCAGGCCGCAGCGATTGGCGGCATGCACGTCGCCGGAGGGAACGGCGGCCCCCTTGATCACCACCTCGCCCTCGAGACGGCTCCGCAACCCGGCGATCGCTTCCATCAGCTCGGTGCGGCCGGAGCCGATCATGCCGGAAAAACCGATGATCTCGCCCTTGCGCACCTCGAAGCTCGCATCTTTGACATAGCCCGTCGACACCGAGGCGACGCTCAAGACGATCTCCTCGTCGACATCAGGCTCGACCTTGGCGGGATAAAGGCTGGAAAGTTCGCGGCCGACCATCAGCTGCGCGATCGATTCCCCGTCCAGAATGGATGTCGGCGACGTCTTGATCCATTGGCCGTCGCGCAGCACCGTGACACGATCGGTCAATTCCATCACTTCATCGAGCTTATGCGAAACGAAGACGAAGCTGGTGCCCTGATCGCGCAGCTTGCGGACTTGCTTGAACAGCATATTGGTCTCTTCCCGCGACAAGACGGCGGTCGGCTCATCCATGAACACGACCCGCGCGTCGCGGCTGATGGCCTTGGCGATTTCGACCATCTGCTTGTCGGCGATGGACAGCGTGCTGATCAGCGCATTCTCATCGACATGCGAACCGAGCACATCGAGAACCTTGCGTGTCTCCGAGCGCATATATTTGCGGTCGAGCACGCCGAAGCGCGTGACTTCGCGTCCGAGGAAGAGGCTCTCCGTCACCGTCAGGTGTTCGGCGAGGTTGAATTCCTGGTGAATGATGACGATGCCGAGCGCCTCGGCAGCGCCGTTCGGCGGCAGGACGACGGGCTTGCCGTCGAGCAGGATCTCGCCGGAACTCGGCTGTTCGAAACCGGATAACACCTTGACGAGCGTGGATTTGCCGGCGCCGTTTTCACCCATCAACGCATGGATTTCGCCGGCGCGGAGATCGAAATTGACGCTGAAAAGCACCTGCACGCCGCTGAAGGACTTGCATATACGCCTGGCGGACAGCACCACGGGTGCGGTGTCGGCGATCTCCACGGTCATTATGCCCTCCCCCAAGAGCGTCTTGCATCGGCAGAACCTGCCGGCGCCGCTCCATCACCTTGAACTAGCGCACATTCCCATTCTGAAAACCGCTTGCTGTTTTCGGGGTGCTGTGCACTGCGGCTCCCGTCCGCTTTGGAGTTTATGTAAACCTTTACATCAGGCGTGTAAAGGTTTACATGGTGGATTTACGCAGATCCGTTGAAGCCTGCCTTTGACCTGTCGACAAGTCTGTGTAGTGTCGCGGCGAAGACAGCCCAAGGCAGAGCTCAGTGTCGAATTCCACGCCCGCAACAATCGAAGACGTCGCCCGGATCGCCGAGGTCTCCATCGCGACGGTGTCCCGAGCGATCCATATGCCGGAGAAGGTCGCCAACTCCACCCGGCTCAAGGTCAACCAGGCGATCGCCGTCACCGGCTACACCACCAATGCCATGGCCCGCAGCCTGAGGCTCGGCCGTTCCAACATGATCCTCGTGGTGGCGCCCGACATCGGCGACCCCAATTTCTCCAACATTCTCGTCGGGCTGGAAAACGAGGCGCGCGCGCACGGCTACGGTATCCTGATCGGCCATACGCAGAACGACGCCCAGCGCGGGCTCGAATATCTGAAATTCTTGAATTCCAACCAGGCTGCCGGGCTGATCCTGTTCACCGGCATCCTGCCCTTCGGGCATCAGACGATGACGGCGCGGCTGCCGCCGAGTGTCGGCGTTTTCGAGCCCGTCTTCAACGGCGGCATTCCCTATGTCGGCGTCGACGATACCGAAGGGGCGCGAAAGGCGGTGGACCTGCTATTGGCCGAAGGCCATCGCAAGATCGCCTTCATCGGCGATTCGCGCACCCGGCTTGCCTATATCAGGCGCCGTATGGGTTACGATGCCGGTCTCGACGCCGCCGGCATCCCGCCCGATCTGAGGATTGTGCTCGAAGGTGACGGCACGATCGAAAGCGGCCGGCATGCTGTGGAGCAGCTTTTCATGCGCGACACGCTTCCCACCGCCTTCATGTGCGTGAACGATCAGACGGCGATCGGCGTCATGGTCGGCCTCGGGGCGCGCGGCTACGACATTCCGCGTGATTTCTCGGTGACCGGTTTCGACGACGTGCCGCAGGCCGTCTTCATATCCCCGCCGCTGACGACGATCCGCCAGCCGCGGACGGCGATCGGCAAACAGGCGATGGCGCTGCTGCTGGAGCTCCTGTCCGATGGCCAGCCGACCGAGACGGAAATCCTGCTGCGGCCGGATCTCGTGGTTCGAAACTCCGTCTCCGCACCATCGCGCAACTGGTTGAAGCGCTGAACAGAGAGATAGCCGGCGACAAAAATTGTGCCGGCGGCCGATGACCGCCGGCACGTTTGATCAGACGTAACGGTTGACGACGTTTTCGAGCAGTTCCTGCTTGCCGGATCTCGGCTGCGGGTTGACGTCCTTGGTCTCGACCCAGCTCGTGATCTCGTCCAGCGAATATTCGCCGCGGAACAGCTTCTGCGCCTCGGCGGATTCCCAGCCGGCATAACGATCGGCGAGCGGCTGTGACAGAGCCTTGTCCTCGATCATTCTGGCAGCGGCCTTCAGGCCGCGGGCGCAGCAATCCATGCCGCCGATATGGCCGATCAGCAGATCCGCCGGGTCGAGCGACTGGCGGCGAAGCTTCGAGTCGAAGTTGGTGCCGCCGGTCTTGAAGCCGCCGCCTGCCAGAACGTGATAATAGGCGAGCGCCATTTCGGGAACATTGTTCGGGAACTGGTCGGTATCCCAGCCGGACTGGTAGTCGTTGCGGTTCATATCGATCGAGCCGAAGATGCCAAGCGCATTGGCAAGCGCCAGTTCGTGCTCGAAGGAGTGACCGGCCAGGATCGCGTGGCCCTGCTCGATATTGAGCTTCACTTCGTTTTCGAGGCCGTGCTTCTTGAGGAAGCCGTAGACGGTCGCAACGTCGTAATCATACTGGTGCTTGGTCGGCTCCTGCGGCTTCGGCTCGATCAGGATCGTGCCCTTGTAGCCGATCTTGTGCTTGTATTCGACGACGAGGTTGAGGAAGCGCCCGAGCTGGTCGAGCTCCCGCTTGAGATCGGTATTGAGCAGCGTCTCGTAACCTTCGCGGCCGCCCCAGAGCACATAGTTCTCACCGCCGAGCTTCTGCGTCGCGTCGATGCAGGTCTTCACGGTCGCGGCTGCGAAAGCGAAGACATCGGGATCCGGATTGGTCGCAGCACCCGACATGTAACGGCGGTTGGAAAAGAGGTTCGCCGTGCCCCAGAGCAGCTTGGTGCCGGTGGAAGCCTGCTTCTCGGCGAAGTAGTCGACGATCTCGTTGAGGTTTTTGGTGTTCTCAGCGAAATTTTTGCCCTCCGGACGCACGTCGGCATCATGGAAGCAGTAATAGGGCGAGCCAAGCAGCGAGAAGAATTCGAAGGCGACGTCAGCCTTGAGCTTGGCGGCCTTCATCGTGTCCTCGAACCAGGGACGCAGGAAGGTCTGGCCGCCGAAGGGATCGCCGCCCGGCCAGGTGAAGGTGTGCCAATAGGCCACCGCAAAGCGCAGATGGTCCTCCATGCGCTTGCCCATGACGATTTCATCAGGCTGGTAGTAACGGAAGGCCAGCGGATTGGTGCTGTCAGGGCCTTCGTATTTCACTTTTTGGATATCGCCGAAAAATCCGGTGCTCATATTGGGTCTCCTTGGGTTCGTAATTCAGTCTTAGCGTTTGTGCCATCCGGCCCCCTCATCCGACCCTTCGGGCCACCTTCTCCCCGAGGGGAGAAGAGGAATGAGGCGCCGCTGCGAGTATCTTCTCCCCAGCGGGGGTCCGAAGGACGGGTCGAGACGCGTGGCTCGACCCGGTCAGTGCGCAGGCGGATGAGGGGGCCGCTGGCTCCAGTTCTCAATGCGTCAGCGATTTGACCGCCGGATAAACTGCGCGGTAGCGCGTATAGGCATCCTCGTAAGCGCCGCTCAGCGCCGACACCGGCTCGATCGTGCCTGATGTCACCGGCGGCGTGCAGACGGCAATCGGATCGGCACCCGTCGCGGCAATCAGGCCGAGGCGCGCGGCGCCGAAGGCCGCGCCGAAATCGCCATCGGCCGGCAGGTCGACCGGAACGCCGAGCGCCGTGGCGATCGACGCCAGCCAGTAATGCGAGCGCGAACCGCCGCCGATTGCCGTGACACGGGAGATGCCGGTGCCGGCCGAGCGCAGCGCTTCGAGATTGTCGCGGATGGCAAAGGCCACACCTTCGAGCACCGCCTGGGTGAGAACGACACGGCTGCTTTCATGTTCGAGGCCGATGAAGGCGCCGCGGATGACGGCATCATTGTGCGGCGTACGCTCGCCGGACAGATAGGGCAGGAAGGTGACGCCGGTCGGCGCCTTCAACGTCTCGCCGAGCTCACCGGTGAGATCGGCAGCCGACTTGCCGGTGACGCCGGAATGCCAGTTGAGCGCATCGGTGGCCGACAGGATGACACCCATCTGGTGCCAGGTGTTCGGCAGTGCGTGGCAGAAAGCATGCACAGCGCTTTCCGGCTTCGGCAGATAGGTGCCGTTGGCGGCAAAAAGCACGCCCGACGTGCCGAGCGAGACGAAGGCGGCGCCATCGCTGACGGTCCCCATGCCGCAGGCCGATGCGGCATTGTCGCCGGCGCCGCCGGCAACGACGACATCACCTGATATGCCCCATTGCGCCGCCAGTTCGGGCCGCAGCGTACCGGCCTGCTCGGTGCCTTCGACAAGCGCCGGCATCTGCTCCTTGGAAAGATGGGTGGCGGCGAGCAGATCGGCCGACCAGGCGCGTTTGCCGGTGTCGAGCCAGGAGGTGCCGGCCGAATCCGACATTTCGGAAATATAATCGCCGGTCAGCCAAAGACGCAGATAGTCCTTCGGCAGGAGCACCTTGGCGATCCTGGAGAAAATGTCGGGCTCATGCTTCTCGACCCAAGCGAGCTTCGGCGCCGTAAAGCCGGGGAAGACGATATTGCCGGTGAGCGCGCGAAAGCGCGGATCCGCATCGAGGGCCGCAGCCTCGACATGGCTGCGCGTGTCGTTCCAGAGGATGCAGGGGCGCAGCACCTTGTCGGCGGCATCGATCAGCGTCGCGCCATGCATCTGGCCGGAAAGGCCGATGCCCTTGACCGCGGCGAGCTCCTTCGGGTGTTTCGCCTTCAGGCCGGCGACGGCCTCTTCGGTGGCACGTACCCAGTGGGACGGCTCCTGCTCCGACCAGCCGGAATGCGGACGCGAGACGTCGAGCGAACCATTGGCCGAGCCAACGATCTTCTGATCGCCGTCGATCAGCATCGCCTTGACGCCGGAGGTTCCGAGATCGAGACCGAGATACATGGGGTATTCTCCTTTGCCGTTACGGCAGATTGTCTTTCAGGAATATGTCGAGGCGAATGCGCTCCTGCGCTGCGATGACGGCAAGGCCGTCCGCCTTGGCTTTCAATATGCGGATGGCGCTGCGCACTTCATGGCCGGCGTCCTGGTTGAGGATCGCATCGATCGTGTTGTCGATGAGCGCTGCGCGCGTATGGGCGGTCAGTTCATGGGCAATCACCGTCAGCGTCCGGTCGACGGCCTTCTCCTTCAGCGCCCGGATGAGGCCGCGATTGCCGGCGCCGAGGCTGTAGATGCCGACGATGCCGGTATTTCCGAGCGCATCGGCTACCAGCCTGTGGGCGACCTCGGGGTCGTCGCGGCCTTCGAGAACCGGCAGGATCGCAAGATCGGGAAATTCTTCCGCCATCACAGCGGCAAAACCTTCCAGCCGCTCGCGATGGTCGCGCACCAGCATGGAGCCGGCGAGCACGGCGATCTCACCCTTTCGCGGGCCGAGAAAGCGGCCGAGCAGACGGGCCGCCGTCCGGCCGGCCGCGATATTGTCGACGCCGGCATAGTGATGGCGAAGCGATCCGGTGAGATCGGAAACCAGGGTGACGATGGGAAAGCGCTCGCGCACCAGTCTGTCGACGACGGCGCGCACCTCAGGGGCATCGGTCGCGACCATCGCGATGCCGCAAGGCTTTTCGCGGGCAAGCCCTTCGAGCACCGAAACGAGGGCGGCCGGATCGAAGGCCGGGACTTCGACAATGCGGATATCGGTGCGCTCGGCCGGCGAGCGGAGAACTGCCTGGCGGATCTCCGCATTCAGCCCATGCATGAAGGAATTGTCGCTGGCCGGCAGGATGAAGACCAGCGGATAGGTGCGCCCCTTGGCGAGATTGGCGGCGGCGACGTCCCTGATATAACCGAGATCGCGGATTGCGGTCTCGACCTTCTCCCGCGTGACGTGACGCACACCCGGGCGCTGGTTGAGAACCCGGTCGACAGTCGCAAGACTGACCCCGGCGGCGGCGGCGATATCGTGAACAGTTGGCCTCATCATTCCTCCTGACGAGACCCTTAGCGCCAAATTTGATGTACGTAAATCAAAAAATCGAACAAGCCGAGTGGCGCACTGTCTTTCCGGCACGGCCGTCTGCTTCGGACCAAGCCGACCGAGGATTAGATGCTGATGACATAAGGGCTGGAAAACGGCAAATAAAAAGGTCCTCCGGAGAGGACCTTTCCATGGGGCGGCAGGCCGGAGGTCAGTGGCCGCCACCGCCTCCCCCGCCTTGCGGCGCGGGTTTCTTGATCATCGCGACACCGAAGATCATCGCAACGAAAAGCGCGGTCAGGATCAGGAACACGTCGCTGAAGGACAGGATCACCGCCTGCTTGGTGGCGAGGCCGACCATCTGCTTGATCGCGACCGAGGCGCCATCCATGCCGTATGTGTTGAAATTGGCGGTCATGTTGTTCATCTGGTCGATCGCCGCCGGATTGCCCCAGTCCATATTCTCCCGCAGCCGCTCGTAATGCACGTCCTGGCGGTTGGTGAGCACGGTGTTGATGACCGCGAGACCGACGGCGCCGCCGAGGTTTCTGGTCAGGTTGAACAGGCCGGATGCGCCGCGGATGCGCGAGGGCGGCATCGTGCCGAGCGCGATATTGTTGATCGGCACCATGCACATCATCAGCCCGAAACCGCGCAGGATCTGCGGAATGAACAGTTCGTAGAAATCCCAATCCGCCGTCAGATGGATCATGATGTATGTGCCAGCGGCGAAGCTGATGAAACCGATCACCATCATCAGCCGCAGGTCCATCTTCGTCGACAGCCGCCCGGCGATCGGTGCAGTGAAGAACATCGCCAGCCCGGAGACGAACATCGTCTGGCCGATCATCAGCGAATCATAGCCGCGGATGCGGCCGAGATAGACCGGGTAGATATAGGTGAGACCATAGAGGCCGATACCCATGACGAAAGAGAAGATCGAGCCGAAAGAGAAATTCCGGTTCGCAAAGGCCTTGAGATCGACGACGGGGAACTCCACCGTGAAGGCGCGATAGAAGAAGACGATGGCTCCAACGCCCGAGGCGACGGCGGCAATCGCGATGGAACTGTCGTTGAACCAGTCGTTCGAATTGCCCTCTTCGAGCACATATTCCATCGTGCCGAGGAAGATGCCCATCGAGATCAGCCCCCACCAGTCGAACTTCTTGAAGAGCGACAGTTCCGGCTTGTCGAAATCGATGAAGTTCCAGGTGACGATCGTAACGATGATGCCGGGAACGATATTGACGAGGAACAGCCAGTGCCAGGAGAAGGCGTGGCTGAGATAACCGCCGACGGTCGGGCCAATGGTCGGCGCCAGTGTCGCGATCAGGCCGATGATCGGTGAGACGATGCTGCGCTTCGACGCCGGGAAGATCGTGAAGGCGGCCGCGAACACCGACGGGATCATGCCGCCGCCGATGAAGCCTTGAATGGCGCGGTAGACGATCATCTGGTCGATATTCGTCGCCGTCGCGGCAAGCGCGCTCGCCATGGTGAAACCGGCGGCCGAGATCGCAAAGAGATAACGCGTCGAAATGATCCGCGCCAGCGTACCCGAAAGCGGGATCATGATCACCTCAGCGATCAGATAGGCCGTCTGCACCCAGCCGACTTCATCGCTGCCGGCCGAAAGGCCGGCCTGGATTTCGGCGAGCGAGGCCGAGACGATCTGGATGTCGAGGATCGACATGAACATGCCGAGCACCATCGCGAAGAAGGCGATGAGCTTCCTCGGATCCATGTGTTCGTCGGCGTGGGCAGGCGCTGCCGGAATCGTCCCCGCTGTTGCTGTCGCGCTTCCGGCCATCGGAGAACCTCCGCCTTGTCTAAAGGCTTACTTGCTCGGCGCCGTGCGGGTATCGACGTCGACGACGACGCTGAGGCCCGCGCGCAGACGCCCGCTGTCGAGCGCGTCCTGCGGCAGCGCGATGCGCACCGGCACGCGCTGGATCACCTTGGTGAAATTGCCTGTCGCATTTTCCGGCGGCAGCAGCGAGAACACCGAGCCGGACGCCGGCGAGATCGATTCGACGGTGCCGACGACAGGATGGTCGCTATAGGCATCGACATGGACGTTGACCTTCGAGCCCGCAACCAGATGCTGGATCTGCGTTTCCTTGAAGTTGGCGTCGATATAGAGCTCACGCACCGGAACGAGCGCCATCAGGCGCTGGCCGGGCGAAACCAGATCGCCTTCCTGGACCGAGCGGTTGCCGACGATGCCGTCATAAGGCGCCTTGAGCACGGTGAAGGAGAGGTCGCGGGCGGCCTTGTCGCGCGAGATTTCCAATGATCGGACCGAACCTTCGGCCTCCTTGCGCTGCGCCTGGAGGATGGTGATGTTGGCCTGCGCGGCGGTGATATTGGCGTCGCCGCCGGCAAGATTGGCCTTGGCCTGGTCGAGCGCGATGTTGGCGTTGTCGAGATCGGCGGCGGTGCCGACCGACTTCGCCTGCAGCTCGCTCTGGCGCTTCTGGGTAATCTCGGCACCGCGAACGGCCGCTTCGAGTGCCACCTTTTGCGCCCGCGCCTGTACGAGGCTGGCATTGGCGCCTTCGATCTGCGCGTCGATGCGCTGCAGCGAAAGCTGTTCGGTGGCGATCTGGGCCTGCGCCTGATCGAGGGCGTTCTGATAGTCGCCGTTATCAAGCGTGGCAAGCACGTCGCCCGCTTTGACTTCCTGGTTGGCGACCACATTCACCCTAGCGACGTAGCCCGTGACCTTCGGCGATATGGTTGCAATATCGCCCTCGATATAGGCGTCGTCTGTCGACACCATGAAGCGGCCGTTCGTCCACCATTCGTAACCATACCAGCCGCCACCCGCCAGAATGGCGAGAGCGACGATCGGAAGTACCGGGCTGCGGCGCTTCTTCGGAGCTGCAGGTGCAGCGACCGGAGCTGAAGCCGGCGCCGACTGCGCAGGCGCAGACGGCTTTTCCAGGGCTTCCGCCATCGGAGCTTCGGCAACGGTCGCGACTTCGGCCTTTGCCTCTCCGGCTTCGGCGTTTTCGCTGACAATCCGCGCGAAGTTGCTTTTCTGGTTGCTCGACATGACCACTTTACCGATCTTGGAGTAAATAATCGAACTGAACGGTTCGGTTCAGTTGACTTAAACCTGTTTTATCGTCATATCAAGATGTATAGAACCAATCGGTTCGATTTCTTTAAAGAAAATGCGAAACCGTGAACACGGTTAATAGAGATATGACGTTGAAACCCGACCACGCCGCCGTCTTCAGCCCTCCCGTTGGCGGAGGCAGGTTTGCCGCGGGCGAAGACCCGGCCAAGCGCCAGCAGATTCTCGCCGGCGCCAAGCGTGTCTTCATGAAGATGGGCTTCGACGCCGCCAGCATGAACGACGTGACGCGCGAAGCCGGCGTCTCCAAGGGCACGCTCTACGTCTATTTCACCAACAAGGAAGAACTGTTTTCGGCGATGATCGAGGCCGAACGCGCCGCCTTCGTGGCGGCCGTGCGGACAGCCCTTGCCGAACATGACGATCCGGAAGCCGGCCTGTACGAATTCGGGATCAGCTTCGTCACCCATATGACCGATGAAAAGGTCATCAACGCCATGCGCACCGTTCTCGGCGTGCGCGACCGCATGCCGGTGCTCTGTCAACGCTTCTTCAAAGGCCCGGAAAACCTGCGCACCATCATGCGCGATTTCCTCGAACGGCAGATCACCGAAGGCAGGCTCGAGATCGACGATATCGATCTGGCTGCCGGCCAGTTTCTCGACCTCGCCAGCGGCAGTTTCTTCAAGCTCCGTCTGTTCGGAAGCATGGAAGAGCCGCCGCATCGCGACGAAATCGAGCGCGTCATTCGCGGCGCGATCCGGGTCTTCATGGCCGCCTACGGCGCGCGCCGGCACGAGAGCGCCTGATCGCATCCTTGACGGCCGCTCCCGACCGGCCGAAACTCCGCAACAACGATCAAACCCGGCTGCCGGCATTTCTCTAAAAAGGAGCGGTAACCAGGGGAGTAAGGATGAGCGCCATCGCACGGGCGATATGGTTCATAGAGAGCCATTTCGAAAGCGATCTATCGCTGGAAGAGATATCGGAAGCAGCCGGATTGTCGCGTTACCATCTGTCACGCGTCTTCGGGCTCGTCACCGGCCACTCGATCAGCGGCTATATCAGAGGCCGGCGCCTCAGCCGCGCCTTGCCCGCGCTTGTTAGCGGCTCATCCACCATTCTCGAGGTTGCGCTTTGCGCGGGCTACGGCTCGCACGAAGCTTTCACCCGTGCCTTCCGCGACCAGTTCGGCATGACGCCGGATGCGGTGCGCCGGCAGGGGCACGCCCGTAACCTTGTCTTGCTGGAGCCGATCAGAATGGACCCCGCCCACCTCAACGACCTCGAACCGCCCCGCTTCGAAAGCCTTCAGCCGATGCTCTTTGCCGGCCTGCAGGAGATCTACCCCTATGGCGGCAATGCCGCCATTCCCTCGCTCTGGCAGAAGTTCAATGCCCATTTCGGCCATATATCGGGCCAGAAAGGCAACGTCGCCTACGGCATCTGCATGCATATCGACGGCGAAGCGGAGAAATTCCGCTATATGGCCGCGGTCGAGATCTCCGATGCCGGTGATCTGCCGGCGGACTTTGCAACCCTCAAGCTTCCAGGCCAGCGCTACGTCGTCTTCACTCATCGCGGCCATGTCTCCGGCATTCCCGCGACCATGCACCGGATTTTCGGCACATGGTGGCCGACCTCCGGCCTGGAGCACGGCGAGACGCCCGACATGTTCGAACGCTACGACGAGCGCTTCGACCCCTATACCGGCATGGGCATCACCGAAATCTGGTTGCCGATCAAAGCATGACGCCGAAAAGTGTGAGCGGTTTTCTCATGACACCCTGTTCTAGGGAATAAAAGTCACATCGATTGCGTATACCCCCTTGCGGCGCTTGCGTGGCAGGCCGTCGACATTACATTGCGCGCGTCATTCATCATGTGACGCAAAGAGGTATACGCTGATGCAGGAAATCATGACGCTCATTCAGGATCCGGCCGCCTGGGTGGCGCTCATCACGCTGGTGGTGATGGAAGTCGTTCTCGGGATCGACAACCTGATCTTCATTTCCATTCTCACCAACAAATTGCCGCCCGAGCACCGGGAGAGGGCCCGCAAGATCGGCATCGGTCTTGCGCTGGTCATGCGCCTGGCTCTTCTCGGCACCGTCGCCTGGATCGTGCAGTTGACCGAACCGCTGTTTACGGCTTTCGGACACGGCTTCTCCTGGAAGGATCTGATCCTGATCGCCGGCGGCCTGTTCCTCGTCTGGAAAGCCACCAAGGAAATTCACCACACCGTCGACCCGATCGACCATCAGGAGGATTTCATCGCGAAATCCGTCACCACCGGCTTTGCATCGGCGATCGGCCAGATCCTGCTGCTCGACCTCGTCTTCTCGGTCGACAGCATCATCACCGCCGTCGGCATGACGCCGCATCTGCCGATCATGGTGATCGCCGTCATCGCCGCCGTCACCGTCATGCTGGTTGCCGCAAACCCGCTTGCCAACTTCATCGAGAGGAACCCGACGATTGTCATGCTGGCACTCGCCTTTCTGCTGATGATCGGCACGACGCTGATCGCCGAAGGCATGGGCTTCCATGTGCCGAAGGGCTACATCTACGCCGCCATGGCCTTCTCGGCAGCGGTCGAGGTGCTCAACATGATCGCGCGCAACGCCCGCAACCGGAAACGCGACGGCGCCCACTGAGACCGAAGCGGGACGGCGCGCCGCAACCGGTGCGCCGTCCCTCACCGCCCTCGGGCCTTTGCAGACGTGGTTTTTCTTGACGCGCCCGGTTGAATATGGCCTAAGGCCAGCCGAACGGACGATCGGCGGATAGTGCGGGCGGATGCCCTTTTTCGGCCGGTTTGCCGATGAAGATATCTGCATCCTTCGGCCGAACGTCGCTTTCCCCGGAAAGCCGTCCGGCGTTCATTGACGGGCCATACCAATGACAACTTCCGGCGTCCGCGTCCGCATCGCTCCCTCGCCGACCGGCGAGCCGCATGTCGGCACCGCTTACATCGCTCTCTTCAACTACCTTTTCGCCAAGAAGCACGGCGGCGAGTTCATCTTGCGCATCGAGGATACCGACGCGACGCGCTCGACCCCGGAATTCGAGACCAAGGTATTGGACGCCCTGAAATGGTGCGGGCTGGGATGGAAGGAAGGCCCTGATATCGGCGGTCCCTACGGCCCCTACCGCCAGTCCGACCGCAAGCCGATGTACCAGCCTTACGCGGAGGAACTGCTGGACAAGGGCCACGCCTTCCGCTGTTTCTGCACGCCCGCGCGTCTCGAACAGATGCGCGAGGCGCAGCGCGCCGCCGGCAAGCCGCCGAAATATGACGGCCTCTGCCTCAGCCTGACGGCAGAGGAAGTGACCTCGCGCATGGCAGCCGGCGAGACGACCGTCATTCGCATGAAGATCCCGACTGAGGGCTCCTGCGACTTCACCGACGGCGTCTACGGCGATGTCTCCATCCCCTGGGATTCGGTCGACATGCAGGTGCTGATCAAGGCCGACGGCATGCCGACCTATCACATGGCCAACGTCATCGACGACCATCTGATGAAGATCACCCATGTGGCGCGCGGCGAGGAATGGCTGGCTTCGGTGCCGAAGCACATCCTGCTCTATCGCTATTTCGGCTGGGACCAACCGGTCTTCATGCATCTGTCGCTGATGCGCAATGCCGACAAGTCGAAGCTGTCGAAGCGCAAGAACCCGACCTCGATCTCCTATTATTCCGCGCTCGGTTATATCCCCGAGGCACTGATGAACTTTCTCGGCCTGTTCTTCATCCAGATCGCCGAAGGCGAAGAGCTGTTGACGATGGACGAGCTGTCGGAAAAGTTCGACCCGGAAAACCTTTCGAAGGCCGGCGCGATCTTCGACATCCAGAAGCTCGACTGGCTGAACGGCCGCTGGATCCGCGAGAAACTGTCCGAAGAGGAATTCCAGGCGCGGGTGCTCAGCTGGGCGATGGAAAACGACCGCCTGAAGGCGGGTCTCCGCCTGTCGCAGACGCGCATTTCCAAGCTCGGCGAGCTGCCCGATCTCGCTGGCTTCCTGCTGAAGTCCGATCTCGGCCTGCAGCCGTCCGACTTCGCCAAGATCAAGTCTCCGCCGGAGGAGATCCTGGAGATCCTCAACACCGTTCAGCCGGATCTGGAAAAGATTTTGGAATGGAATGTCGAGACGATCGAGGCGGAGCTGCGCGCCATCGCCGACCGCATGGGCAAGAAGCTGAAGGTCGTGGTCTCGCCGCTCTTCGTCGCCGTATCAGGCTCGTCGCGTTCGCTGCCGCTCTTCGATTCCATGGCGATCCTCGGCCGCTCCGTCGTGCGCCAGCGCCTGAAGCTCGCCGCCCAGGCGGTCGCCGCCCTCGTCGGCTCGAAATGACAGCCGAAGCCCTCCCCCTTTGTGGGGAGGGTCAGGCCGAGCCAGCCGCCGCGCTTCGAACCGCGGAACCATTGATTTAGAATTCGTGCCGCATCGATGAGGCGAATGACATGAACGACAAGACCGAAAACACCCTTTCCTCCGACGTGACGGAGGTGCGCGCCCAGAAGCTGAAGCTGCTGCGCGAGCAGATCGGCGACGTCTATCCGGCGCATTTCCACCGGACGCTGACCAATGCCGAGCTTGGCGCCAAGTACGAATCTCTGGAGCCCGACGTCGAGACGCAGGATGTCGTCACCGTCGCCGGCCGCGTCTATTCCTCGCGCAACTCCGGCATGTTCATGGATATCCATGACGCCTCCGGCAAGATCCAGATCTTCAGCCACAAGGACACGACGCCGGAAGAGGCCCGCGCTTTGCTGCCGATGATCGACATCGGCGATATCATCGGCGTCACCGGCATCGTGCGCCGCACCAAGCGCGGCGAGCTGACGATCAACGCCCAGAAGATCGAGATGCTGACCAAGTCGCTGCTGCCGATGCCCGAGAAGTGGCACGGCCTCTCCGACATCGAGCTGCGGTATCGCAAGCGCCATCTCGACATTATGACCAACGAGGATTCGAAGCTTCGCTTCCAGCAGCGCTCGAAGATCGTCTCCGGCATCCGCCGCTTCATGGAGAATGACGGCTTCATGGAAGTCGAGACGCCGATGCTGCAATCGATCTATGGCGGCGCCACCGCCGAGCCGTTCAAGACGCATCACAACACGCTGAAGCTCGACATGTATCTGCGCATCGCGCCGGAACTGTTCCTGAAGCGCACGCTGGTCTCCGGTCTTACCGACAAGGTCTTCGAGATCAACCGGAACTTCCGTAACGAAGGCGTCTCCACCCGGCACAATCCCGAATTCACGATGATGGAGTGTTATTGGGCCTATGCCGATTACGAGGACATGATGGACCTCGTCGAGCGGCTGTTCGAAACCCTGGCGCTCTCCATCCATGGCACCACCGAATTCGATTTCGGCGACAAGCAGCTGTCCTTCAAGGGTCCGTTCAAGCGCGTGCCGATGCCTGATGCCGTCAAGCAGGTGACCGGCATCGATTTCCTTGCGATCAAGACCGACGAGGAAGCGCGCGCCGCCGCCAAGGCTGCCGGCTTCGCTGTCGAGAAGGATTGGACCTGGGGCGAGTGCCTTGCCTTCATCTTCGAGGAAAAGGTTGAATCCACACTGATCCAGCCGTCTCACGTCACGCATTTCCCGAAGGACATCTCACCCTTCGCCAAGGAAGTGCCGGGCGAACCGCGCCTCGTCGAGCGCTTCGAGACCTATTGCAACGCCTGGGAACTCGGCAACGCCTTCTCCGAGCTCAACGATCCCGAAGAGCAGCGCCGCCGCATGGTCGAGCAGCTCGAACAGGCGCATGCCCGCGGCGAAAAGGAAAAGCAGCTGGACGAGGAATTCCTCGACGCGATCGACCAGGGCATGCCGCCGGCGGGTGGCCTCGGCATCGGCGTCGATCGCCTGATCATGCTTCTGACCAACGCCCCGTCGATCCGCGACGTCATCCTCTTCCCGGCCCGCCGCAACAAGGCCGATTGACGGGAATAAACGTCAAAACCAAATAAGCGGAGTGCCGACGGGCGCTCTGCTTTTTTATGCCGTTCGTTCAGTGGGTCTTTGGCGCTTCTGCCGGCGGTTCTTCGGCCGGTGCCTCCGCCGCCACCTCGGCGCCGGCGCCCTCGGCGGCCGGCGCCGCCTCGCTTTCGGGCTCGGCCGGTGCTGCGCCATGTGCGCCGCCTGCGGCCTTCTTGCCCTTTTCCTCACTCTTGGTCGAGCCGACCGCAACCGGGTCGACGCAATCCTCGGGATCCTTGAAACCGGCGCTGATCATGGCGATCTCATCCACCGGCAGATCGATCCGCTCGCCGAAGAACAGCCCGTTTTCACTGGCCCTGCCGTCATAGTAGCGCGCGGTATAGGACTTGTCGTCGAGGCCGGGAACGGTCTTGTCGGGATGCGGGATATAGACGACATCGGCGCCGATCGCCCGGCCGCGAATGTCGGCGCGCAAGGTCGGGCCGTTCTCGTCGAGCACCACCACCTGGACCAGATCCGGCTTCTGCGCAGCATAAACGGCCTGGGCGACACGAAGCGCGGTCCTGACGCGGGTCATCCCGTCGGTTGGTTCGGTCTTGATGTATTTGCGCACCCAGATGTGGTTCTGCTTCCGGATCGTCACCAGATTGACGTCGCTGCATTCGAGCCCGTAGCCACCACCGGCGGCACCGATCAGCCTGTCCTTGCCGACATAAACGGCCGCGCCGCCGGAAACGCCCGCCAGAAGAGCGACTCCACCGATGATGATTGCCAATTTCCGGGAAGGCCGGAACATGCGCAGTAAGGCCTTCACGCCAACTGCTCCGCCATCTGAAACTCCAACGCAGGACAAGTGCTGATAATGCTAAGGAAATGACGTTTCCGAAAGTTTAAGTGAGGGCGCGAAGCCTGCGCCATTTTAAGAAAAGACCAAAAAAGGTCCGCTTTTTTCAGCCGCTTGCCACGGCCTGTTTCGCCATGCTCTAAACGCTGATGGCCTTCACGCTTCGCCAGGTTCAATATTTTGTCGCCGTTGCCGAACAGGGTTCGGTAACGCGCGCCGCGCAGAACCTGTCGATCTCGCAATCCTCGGTGACCGAGGCGCTGAAAGAGCTCGAAACCGACCTCGGCGTTGCGCTCTTCGAGCGCCATCCGCGCGGCCTGACGATTACCCATAACGGCCACCAGTTCCTGCGCCACGCGACGAAGATCCTCGCCTCCGTCTCCGATGCGCGCACCAGCTTCTCCGGCCAGCAAAACGCGCTTTCCGGCACGCTGAACATCGGCGTCACCTCGCTTGTCGCCGGCTATGTGCTCTCCGACCTCCTGGCGCGATACCGGCGCGCCTGCCCGGGCATCGAGGTCAGCGCCATCGAGGACAATGGCGGCTACCTCGAACATCTCCTCGTCGGCGGCGAACTCGACGTCGCCGTCATGGTGATCTCGAACCTGCGCGACCGCATGGCGCTGCAGGCCGAGATCCTCGAAACCTCGCCCTATCGGCTCTGGCTGCCGATGGGCCATCCGCTGGTATCGGCCGACATCATCTCGGTCGCCGATATTGTCCGCGAGCCGCTGATCATGCTGACGGTCGACGAAATCGAGGAGAATACCGGCAAGCTGCTCTCGGCCCTCGGCGCCCGTCCCCATGTCGCCTTCCGCACCCGCTCGGTGGAGGCGGTGCGCAGCCTGGTGGCGACAGGCGCCGGCGTGGCGCTGCTTCCCGATCTCGTCTACCGCCCTTGGTCGCTGGAAGGCGACCGCATCGAAAGCCGCGACGTCTCCGGATCGCTGCCCGTCGTCCAGGTTGGCATGGTCTGGCGCAAGGGCTCCAGCCTGCCGCAGGCGGCACGCGATTTCGTCGGCATCGCCGAAAGTCTGCGCTCCGGCCGCATCCGTTGATATCGGAATTTCCGATAACGCCTTTCTGATAAATGAATTTGCGAAAGCGGCCTTTTCGCGTCACCTTCTTCCTAGGGAACAAACCGCCACGGAAAGTGGCACCAGACCGGGAGACAGATGATGACGCATCTCTTGAAATCCTGCACGGCAGCGCTCGCCTGCCTGAGCTTCGCGACGCAGGTGATTGCCGCCGAGCCGCTGAAGGCGCTCGGCAAGGGCGAAGGAGCGGTCAGCATTGTCGCTTGGGCCGGCTATATCGAACGCGGCGAAACCGACAAGAACTACGACTGGGTGAGCGATTTCGAAAAGGAGACCGGCTGCAAGGTTTCCGTCAAGACCGCCGCCACCTCGGATGAAATGGTATCGCTGATGAACGAGGGCGGCTTCGACCTCGTCACCGCATCGGGCGACGCGTCGCTCCGCCTCATCGCCGGCAAGCGTGTCCAGCCGATCAACACCGATCTGATCCCGAGCTTCAAGACGGTCGACGAGCGCCTGCAGAAAGGTCCGTGGTATACGGTCGGCGACGTGCATTACGGCGTGCCCTATCTCTGGGGGCCGAATGTGCTGATGTATAATACCGATGCCTTCAAGGACAAGGCGCCGACCAGCTGGAATGTCGTCTTCGAGGAGCAGACCCTGCCCGACGGCAAGTCGAACAAGGGCCGCGTCCAGGCCTATGACGGCGCAATCTATATCGCCGACGCCGCCCTGTACCTGATGGCCCACAAGCCGGATCTCGGCATCAAGGACCCTTACGAACTGACCGAAGACCAGTACAAGGCGGCCCTCGACCTGCTGCGCGGCCAGCGCAAGCTCGTCTCCCGCTACTGGCACGATGCGATGATCCAGATCGACGACTTCAAGAATGAAGGCGTCGTCGCCTCCGGCTCCTGGCCTTTCCAGGTCAACCTGCTGCAGGCCGACAAGCAGAAGATCGCCTCCACATTCCCGGATGAAGGCGTCACCGGCTGGGCCGACACCACCATGCTGCACGTCGACAGCGAACATCCGAACTGCGCCTATATGTGGATGGAGCATTCGCTGCAGGCCAAGGTCCAGGGCGACGCCGCCGCCTGGTTCGGCGCCGTGCCCTCGGTTCCCGCCGCCTGCAAGGGCAACGAACTGATGGGCGACGCCGGCTGCGCCACCAACGGCTTCGATCACTTCGACAAGATCAAGTTCTGGAAAACCCCGGTCGCCAAATGCACGACGCAGAGCGAATGCGTGCCCTATCATCGCTGGGTGTCGGACTATATCGGCGTGATCGGCGGGCGGTAATTGCGTCAAGCCCCTCACCCTAACCCTCTCCCCGCTTGCGGGGAGAGGGGACGTGCCCTGCGACAAGCCCTGTGAACGAAAGCAGCGCCACGAGTCACCTTCTCCCCGCGAGCGGGGAGAAGGTGCCCGGCAGGGCGGATGAGGGGCCGACACTGCAGAACATAGTGATCCGGAGCCCCCAATGACGTCAGCCGTCCGTTTCCAGCAGGTATCGCGCCATTTCGGCCAAGTTCGCGCCGTCGACGGCGTCGATCTTGAGATCGCGCCGGGCGAGTTCTTCGCCATGCTCGGTCCGTCCGGCTCCGGCAAGACGACATGCCTGAGATTGATCGCCGGCTTCGAGCAGCCGAGCGCCGGCCATATCCAAATCTTCGGCGAGACGGCAGACGGCGTTCCGCCCTATCGCCGCAACGTCAACACCGTGTTTCAGGATTACGCCCTCTTCCCGCATCTCAATATCCTCGACAATGTCGCCTACGGGCTGATGGTCAAGGGCATCGGCAAGGCGGAGCGGATGAAGGCTGCGGGCGATGCCCTCGAACTCGTCAAGCTGCCGGGCTACGGCACCCGCCGCCCCGGTCAGCTATCCGGCGGCCAGCGGCAGCGTGTGGCGCTTGCCCGCGCCCTCGTCAACAAGCCGAAGGTGCTGTTGCTCGACGAGCCGCTCGGTGCGCTGGACCTGAAGCTGCGCGAGCAGATGCAGGAGGAATTGAAGAGCCTGCAGCGCGCGCTCGGCATCACCTTCGTCTTCGTCACCCACGATCAGGGCGAGGCGCTGTCCATGGCCGATCGTGTCGCCGTCTTCAACAATGGCAATATCGTCCAGGAAGGCACGCCGCAGGATATCTACCGCCGCCCGAAGACCCGCTTCGTCGCCGATTTCGTCGGCTCCTCGAACGTGATCGCACCAGATTTGATGGCCTCGCTCGGCGGCGAGAAACGCTGGGCAAGCCTGCGCCCCGAGGCGATCCACCTGGCAAACGACGGCGTCGAGGCGACGATCGAAAATGCAAGCTTCCTCGGCGCCGCCACCCGTCTCGGCGTCGACCTCAGGGGCAGCCGGCTGCATGTGATGCTGCCGGCAGGCGCGCCTGTGCCTGATGTCGGCGCCGGCATCCGCCTCGCCTGGCAGCCTGCCGATATCCACTACATGGACGACGCGGCATGACGGCACTCACCATCTCCAACGCCAAGACATCGATCCTTCCCGGACGCAGCGGTTTCTTCGGCCGGATGTCGGATGCCTTCTGGCGGCACCCGAAGCTCTTACTCTTCCTGATGCTGACGCCGCCGCTGCTTTGGCTCGGCATCATCTATATCGGTTCGCTGATCGCCCTGCTGCTGCAGAGCTTCTTCTCCATCGACGATTTTTCCGGCTTGGTGAATTACGAATTCACCCTTGCGACCTATGCCCAGCTTCTGAGCCCGACGAATTTCGACATCATCATCCGCACAGTCGTGATGGCGGCGCTGGTCACCATCGCTTCCGCATTGATCGCCTTCCCGATCGCCTACTACGCGGCGCGTTATGCCCAAGGCAAATGGAAGGTGCTCTTTTATCTCGGCGTCATGCTGCCGCTCTGGTCGAGCTATCTCGTCAAGATCTACGCCTGGAAACTGATCCTCGCCAAGGAAGGCATCCTCACCTGGATCTTCGAGAGGCTGCATCTCTCCTGGTTGCTCGACGGCATCCTCAATCTGCCGGTCGTCGGCGGCAATTCGCTCTCGGTGAGCTACCTCGGCACCTTCATCGTCTTCGTCTACATCTGGCTTCCCTATATGATCCTGCCGACGCAGGCGGCCCTCGAACGTGTGCCCGCCAACCTGATCGAGGCCTCGGCCGATCTCGGCGCCACGCCGCGCCAGACCTTCCGCACCGTGCTGCTGCCTTTGGCGCTGCCCGGCATCGTCGCCGGTTCGATCTTCACCTTCTCGCTGACATTGGGCGACTACATCATCCCACAGATCATCGGTTCGTCCAGGCTCTTCATCGGCCAGGCCGTCTATGCCCAGCAGGGAACGGCCGGCAACGTGCCGCTCGCCGCCGCCTTCTCCGTCGTGCCGATCGCCATCATGGCGCTTTACCTGTCGCTCGCCAAAAAACTGGGAGCCTTCGATGCGCTCTGATCTCAAGAGATCGCCGCTGCCGTTGAAGATCGCTGCCGCCGGCGGGCTGCTCTTCCTGCACCTGCCGATCCTGCTGATCTTCGTCTATGCCTTCACCACCGAGGAAAAGAGCTATCAATGGCCGCCGCCCGGCCTGACGCTGCAGTGGTTCGCGGTCGCCTGGAACCGGCCGGACGTCTGGTCGGCGCTTGGCCTTTCCGTGCAAGTCGCCGTTATCGCCACGGCAATCGCGCTCATCCTCGGCACACTCTGTGCGGCGGCTGTCAGCCAGACGAAGTTCTTCGGCCGCGAGGCGATCTCGCTGCTGGTCATCCTGCCGATCGCGCTTCCCGGCATCATCACCGGCATTGCGCTGCGCTCCGCCTTCAGCCTGTTCGACATCCCCTTTTCGGTCTGGACCATCGTGCTCGGCCACGCCACCTTCTGCGTGGTCGTCGTCTACAACAATGCGGTCGCCCGCTTCCGCCGCACCTCCGGCTCGCTGATCGAGGCGTCGATGGATCTCGGCGCCGACGGTTTTCAAACTTTCCGTCATGTCATCCTGCCGAATATCGGCACCGCCCTCCTCGCCGGCGGCATGCTGGCTTTCGCATTGTCCTTCGACGAGGTCATCGTCACCACCTTCACCGGCGGCCAACAATCGACCTTGCCGATCTGGATGCTCGAAGAACTGATCCGCCCGCGCCAGCGGCCCGTCACCAATGTGGTCGCCATGCTCGTGGTGCTCGTCACCTTTCTGCCGATCCTGGCAGCCTATTACCTCACCCGCGACGGCGACCAGATTGCCGGCGCCGGCAAATAACAGGGAGAACATCATGGATACGCAGATGCTGATCGGGTCCCGCTTCGAAAACGGCACGGAGACGGAAGAGCACATCCTGAACCCGAAGACCGGCGAGACGGTGACCGACCTGCCCGAGGCCTCGCTCTCCCAGGTCGACGCCGCCGTCGATGCCGCCGAAAAAGCCTTCAGGAGCTGGTCGCAGACGACACCGGGCGAACGTTCCGGCTACCTCCTGAAGATCGCCGACGCGATCGAGAAGGATGCCGCCGGCTTCGCGACGCTCGAGGCGCTGAACTGCGGCAAGCCGATCAATGCGGTGCTGAACGACGAAATCCCGGCAATCGTCGATTGTTATCGCTTCTTCGCCGGCGCCGTGCGCAATCTGCACGCACCGGCCGCCGGCGAATACCTGCCCGGCCACACCTCGATGATCCGCCGCGATCCGATCGGCATCGTCGGCTCGATCGCGCCGTGGAACTATCCGCTGATGATGATGGCCTGGAAGCTGGCGCCGGCGATCGCCGGCGGCAATACCGTCGTCTTCAAGCCTTCGGAGCAGACGCCGCTGACGGCGCTGAAGATGGCCAAGCTGCTCTCCGAAATCTTGCCCGAAGGCGTCGTCAACGTCATCCTCGGCCGCGGCGAAAGCGTCGGCAACGCCCTCATCAACCATGCCAAGATCGGCATGGTCTCGATCACAGGCGATGTCGCCACCGGTAAGAAGGTGCTGCAGGCCGCCGCCAAGACGGTCAAGCGCACCCACCTGGAACTCGGCGGCAAGGCCCCGGTCATCGTCTTCGACGATGCCGACATCGACGCCGTCGTGTCAGGCATCCGCACCTTCGGCTATTACAATGCCGGCCAGGACTGCACAGCCGCCTGCCGCATCTATGCCGATGCCAAGGTCTACGACAACTTCGTCGCCGATCTTTCCTCGGCAGTATCGAGCATCCGCTTCAACCAGGCCGACGATACTGAAAACGAGATCGGCCCGCTGATCTCCAGGCGCCAGCGCGACCGCGTCGAGAGCTTCGTCGCCCGCGCTTCCGAGCACAAGCACATGGAGGTCACCACCGGCGGCAAGGTCTCCGGTGACAAGGGCTTCTTCTTCACCCCGACGGTCATTGCTGGCGCGCTGCAGGACGACGAGATCGTCCGCCGCGAGGTCTTCGGCCCGGTCGTCTCGGTCACTCGCTTTTCCGATGCCGACGATGCCGTTGCCTGGGCAAACGACAGCGATTACGGCCTCGCCTCCTCGGTCTGGACCAAGGATATCGGCCGCGGCATGAAGACGGCCGCCCGGCTGCAATATGGCTGCACCTGGATCAACACGCATTTCATGCTGGTCAACGAAATGCCGCATGGCGGCCTCAAACAATCGGGCTACGGCAAGGACATGTCGGCTTACGCGCTGGAGGATTACACCGCCGTGCGCCATGTGATGATCAATCACGGCTGACCTTCGTTAGAGCATGATGTTTCTCATGGCATCATGCTCTAACTCTTTAATTTAGAACAGGATTCGGAGGGAGACCCAGACGCCACGATCCGTCGTTGCCGGCGAAGATGCGCGTTCTGCATTGGTTCGCCCCGGGGGATCTCAGGCTGTGTGGCTATAAAGCGCCAGCAATTGACTGCCACCGCTCCAGATCATGTCGATCGCGACGTAGACGATGATCGCAAGGCCGAACCAACCGATCCACCGATAGCGGTTGAGCAGCCTGGCGACGAAATTCGACGCGACGCCCATCAATAGCACCGAGAGGATCAGCCCGAAGATCAGCGCGCTCATATTGTCCTTCGCCGCCCCGGCGACGGCGAGCACATTGTCGAGCGACATCGAGACGTCGGCGAAGATGATCTGGCCAATCGCCTGCCGGAAGAGTTTCGGCTTGATATGCGCGACGGCTTCGCCGCCAGGAGCCTCCTCCGCGCTCCCCGAAATGAGCTCGCGGCCCATCGTCCAGCAGATCCAGAGCAGCATCAGGCCGCCGGCGAGCGTGATGCCGGTGATCGCCAGAAGCTTGGCGGCGATGACGGCGAAGACAATGCGGATGACGGCGGCCGCCGCGATACCGACGGCGATTGCCTTGCCGCGCAGCTCGCTGACGAGGCCAGCGGCAGCCATGCCGATGACGATGACATTGTCTCCCGACAGCAGGAGATTGATCATGATCACTTCGAAATAGGCGGAAAACGTATGCTGATCCAGAAAAGCTGGCATGGTGATCGAGCTTTCATCGATGGGGCAATCGACAGTCTCTTCAAACAGATCGGACAGGCTTTGAAAAGACCCGTATTCCTGACGCATGTCGCCCGGAAGCGTGCAGCGGTTCCGGGATAACGACATGCATCAAAACAAGAGCTAAAGCGCGTCGCATGAATCAAATTCGATGCGGCGCGCTTTGGAAGAGAACGTCATTCCACTCCAAACGATCCGGAACAATTTGCCCGTTGCAGCGTCTTTCTGAGGCAACCGCAAAGGATGACGTCATGCTGAAATGGGCTCTGATATTCTTCGTAATTTCGATCATCGCCGGCTTTTTCGGTTTCTCCGGCGTCTCGGCAGCCACCGCGACGATCGCCCGCGTTCTCTTCGGCATCGCGCTGGTGATCTTCCTGATCTTCCTGGTTCTCGCGCTGATGGCCGGCCAGGCGGTCTTTTGACGGAGAACCGCTCTAGATTCTTCCCAGCACACGATTTGGGGAGAGGGAGATGAATGGGCGGCCGCATGGCTTGCGCTTGCCGCCCCATTCCCACTGACGCGCCTCTGGCCGGATACAGCGCCTCTCGCCCTGTACCCGGCCATCTCGAACAGTCATTGACTGTTTTGCGCAGCCGCTTTCCGAGCCTGCAGCCTATTTCAACTCGGCAAGGAGAGCGTCGGCGCCCTTGCGGACGCCCACCATCGAGGCATCCATCGCCGAGAAGCTGGCGCCGATATTCATCGCATTGGGATATTGTTTGGTGACGTAGGAAGACAGGAGGCGATTGCTCGTCGCATCATAGATCTCCACGGCATAATTCACCGAACCGGTCATCGACCCTTCGCGGCCGCGAGCCGCCTGGACGGTGTTGTACAATCCACCTGCGACGTCGATGTGCGAGACCGTTCCGAGGACCGCAGTCGTCGCCTTTGCGCCCGTCAGCGTCAGGTGCAATCTGAGTGTTGCAGGAGCAGCGACGCTGACGATCGCAAAGCGCGTCTTCAATTTTTCCGTGAACTGCTGCTGCATGTAGCTGGCCAGCAGGACCTTGTCCTTTTCGGGGACTTTGCCGAACTGATTGTCGGGACCGTTATAGATCGTAACGGGATCCACGATGATCCTGCTGTATTGGCTCCAGTTGACATTCGTCTGGTAACGATACGGCACGCGGCCAGTTTTATCCGTGACATTCGGCCGAAGCTGCGCGGCCGAAGCAAGTCCTGAATATGCCGTCGGATCGGGGGTCGAGCAGCCAGCGATGGCCGAACATGCGAGCATCAACGCGGCGCCGACGTTCAAGTTTCTTATCAAGGATTTGGCTCCAGTTTTGGAAATGCCGAATGGCACGGGATCTGCTGGGACCGGTTTTATGGAATTCGAATGTTGCTGTGTTTGCTGTGTTGTGCGGAAATGTTCGCGAGCCGGATGGCGAATAACGCCCTGACCCAAACCGCAAAGCGCCGGCCGGCAGTCAATGCGACGAAGAAAGGCCATCGGACTGCGTCGCTTGGATGGCAGGAAGATCGATAACGACGACCAGGCCGCTCGGCTTTCCGTCCAACAGGGTTAATTCGCCATTGTGCCCTCTGGTAACGATCCCTTTGGCGATCGGCAGGCCAAGCCCAAGCCCGGAACCGCCCGTGGCGCCGATCTGCCGCGATTTATCCGCTTTGAAGAATGGCTCCAAAACCTTCGCCTTCAGTTCGTCGGTCAGGCCGGGACCGTTGTCGCTCACCCTTATCCTGATCCCGCCATCGCCGCGACTTTGCAGATCGATTTCGACCTGCTTTGCGTGGCGGGACGCATTCTCGACCAAATTCGTAATCGCACGGGTGAGCGCCTGAGGTTTGCAGACGAATGCCAGCCGCCGCGGGCCGGTGAACCGAACATCGATGCCGGTGTCGGCGAAATCGGTCGCAATCGTCTGCAGCAGGCTTGAGATATCGACCTTTCGATCGATCGCCATCACGGATGGGTCCTTGAAATAGGCCAGACATTCGTCGATCATGAAATTCAATGTGGTGATATCGGCAAGCATCAGCCTTCGAAGTTCCGGCTCAGCGGAACGCTCGGCCCGCATCCGCAATCTCGTCAGGGGCGTCCTGAGATCATGACCCACGCCACTCAGCATTCTGGTTCGATCCTCCGACATGCTCTGGATCCGATCGCTCATGACGTTGAGCGATTCCGCCAGACTGCGGATCTCAGCTGCGCCATCCGGTTCGAAGGGTTTTTCCAAACTGCCTTCCGCGCTCGCGCGTTTGGCAGCAGCGGCAAAACGCCTCAAAGGTTTGGTGATCAGCCGGCTGCTGAAATAGGCAAGCAGCACCAATGGAATGACGATTTTCAAAAATCCGCTTGCCGCTGCCGGAGCAAACCACAAATAGCCGGGAAAAACCGGCAATTGAAAGATCAGGGCACGCTGATCGTCAATTCTGACGGCCAGGACGTCGGGGTGCGATTGACCCATGACGAAGCGGTGAAATGCCACGAAAATATTGTCGGCGAGCATTGCGTCGAGACGCGCGACAAGCTCGCTCGGAGAGACGATCTGCTGTTTGCCGGCAGGCGGCTGATCCAATTTTTCGACCTCGATGCCGAGCGCCGCTGCTTTGTTTAGAACGATAGCCTCGTCTTGTTCAGACCTTGCCTCGGCAAATTGCTCCGTGATCATCGCTGCTCTGGCGGCAAACAGACCGTTTTGAAAGCCGCGATCATGACGGCCGTAGATAAACGGCTCCGTGGCGGTGGCCACCACGGAAACGAGCACGACAAGGAGGGTCGCCAATGTGAGGATCTGGCTCTGGATCGAAGCCCGCCGAAAATTTCTCAAGAGAGGCGCTCTACCTTGGATGCGAAAAGATAGCCGCCCAGCCGCACCGTCTTTATGAATGTCGGATCTTTCAGATTGGGCTCGATCTTTTGCCTGACCCGGCTGATATGGGCGTCGATGCTGCGCTCCACCGGCCCCGCCGATCCGGCATGCGTCATCGACAGCAGCTGTTCGCGCGTCAAAACCTGGTTCGGATTGCAGCAGAATGCCAGGAGGATATCGAACTCCGCAGTCGTCATCGAAACTTGGGCGCCATCGGCATCGAGGATGCTGACGGCTTTTCGGATCGATGCGCCATCCCGAGAACGTCATGGGGCCAAGCGCCTCCTCCTGATGATGCGCATATGACGCTCTGCGGAGGATACTCTTGATCCTGGCCAGCAGTTCGCGGGAGTTGAATGGTTTCGTGACATAGTCGTCGGCGCCAAGTTCCAGGCCCAGAATCCGGTCGATATCCTCCTGGAGCGCCGTCAGCATCAGAATCGGCACCTGGCACGAAGCACGAAGCCGCCTGCAGATGCTGAAACCGTCCTCGCCCGGCAGCATCGCGTCGAGGACGATGAGATCGAATTGCTCGCGCGCCATCAGTCGATCCATAGCCGCGCCGTTCTCCACCGACGAGGCCCCAAAGCCGCTGCTTCGAAGAAGGTCCACCAGCATATCCGCGATCGCGGGATCGTCCTCGACGATGAGGATACGAGCGTGATTGGGAACTGCCATTTCATATGCCATCGTCATTCGTTCTCTTGCCGGGAGCTGCGGCGCGAAATTACCATGTTTCACCATGGCCGGGTCAAATCTCTGGGGGATACCACACGATGCCAGCCGCCGCACCGGGCTCCGCCTTCAGCATATCAGGTGCCGTGCGATGATATGTTCGATAATGTTGAGATATGTTGCGGATTTCCGAGAGGCAATCCGGCGTCAAAACTGGCTTTGGGGATCGCCGCTGATTTCCACCTTGTCGCCTTGGATTGCGCAATCGATGATGACGGTGGCGATGAAACACATCCGAACGACCAGCAGGCAAAAGAACACCAGCGAGACGATCGCCGTCGCATAATGCTTCAACGCCGAGCGCTTCGGGAGCCGTGCCGTGAGCTTATGGAGAAAACGTCTGGCGAGACGACCGATCGCCACGAGCAGGAACAATGCCGTGATGATGTAGCCGCTTGCTGCGGCGGCTCCTAACAACTGAAACATGAGAAGACACCCGCACCAGGTGAAAAGCTCCGATTTCGGAACCACGCTTTCAAGCCGGCCAGGCCACGCAGAAGGAATGAAGCGCAGCCTCCGGTTCGTTACCGGTTGGAATTCGCCCACGCCTAATCAGCTCGCTCTGCGTTGGATGTGGCACGACGGCTTAAAAGAAGAGACGTGGCGGCGCGCCACCGAGACGCCTTGACCGTGCCTGCAATCGACGTCCCGTTTGCGGCAGGTGCCTTTTGGACCGCAGCAATCCTGGCTGTTTTTGACTCCGTGAGGGCCGCGATCCTTCTTAGAAAGGCGTCGCCGTCGAATTCTTTCGAGGGATGAGCGGACTTTGCCGTCGGCTGGGCGGCATGGAAAAACACTTCGAGATTGATGACCGGTATCGGCTTGATGTTTCGGACCATATCGATATCCGGCCGCGTCGTTACCGCCAGCAAATATCGGTCCGACCGCAAGGCGTCGAAGAGTTCCGGCACCGAGGATACAGAAGCCGCGGCATATCCGTTCGCATTCAATTTCGAGACGATATCGTTGGCAGCACCTTTTCCGAGAAAGACGAGAATTGGCTTTTGTTGATTGTTTTGCGCGGAAGACATCACTGGCACACTCCTGACCTGTCGCCATAAGTGTAGCCCGCATCGACGCCGCCGTTTGTTCGGTTTTGTTCGATTTTATTGCGCCGAAGGATGCTCGCAGAGCCTCTACTACAGCACCGCCCGTAGCCATGGATGCAGTCCGCTTGTTTGCTTTCGCAGCAGATTGTCGATCGATATCGACCCCGCGCCTGACGCCGCCAGCACGAACATGCCGCCTGCAATCGCCAGGTCCTTCTCGAAATGCAGAAGCTCGTTCTGGCTCGCAAGATTGGTGTGGAAGAGCAAGGCGGTCGCAAGGCAGAAGAAGGCCAGCGCCAAGGCGCCAAGCCGGCAGAGAAAGCCTGTCGCAATGGACAGGCCGGCACCAATCTGAAGGGCGATGGTGGCAAAGGCAACCGGCGCCGAGAGCCCGAGTTTTGCGAAAGTATCGACGGTCGCGGTGATATCCGTCGCGAGCGACCAACCTTCATGCAGAAAGATCAGCGACAGCAGAAGCCTGCCGAGGAGAAGAATGAGATCGGCCAATCCGGGCCGGCTTGAGACGCTTTCCATCATATCCTCCGGTTTGAGAAGAACAGGCGGTTCTGCCGCCTGTTCTTGCGTTCCTATGCTCGTCAATTGCCGCCCTTGGCCGCAATGGCCTTTTGCAGGTCTTCGAGTTCTTCGCAGCCGCTCGGGCAAAGTTGCTTCAGTGTTGACACCTGCTCCTCGGCCTTCGCAATCTCGCCGGTTTCGATATAGAGTTCGCCGAGATATTCACGCGCTGCCTTGTGATCGGGCTGAAGCTCCAGTGCCTTGGTGTAGTAGGTCAGCGACGTTTTGTAGTCGCCCGTCTTGCGCAGCGTATATCCCATCAGATTATAGACATCCGCCTGCTGATTGTCCTCGGCAAGGCCGCGAAGCTCCGCCAGGGCGCCGTCGTAATCCTTGGCATCGATCTTGGCGCGCACCGACGTCAGGTCGGGAGCGTCCGTCGATTCCATATTGTCGACAGCAAAGGCGGGAAGCGCCGTCACCGCCGAAAAGCCCGCGCATATGGCACAAAGCCAGATGAATCCGAGAATTGCATATTTCATGATGGTCTCCTTTCGGCCTTTCAGGCCTGGACTGTCGGTGTAAAGCCATAGGCATTGCCGTCCTTGACGAAGGTGCCCGAGCCGGGGAAAGGGAAATGCGAGCCGCAGATCGCGATATTGTCGGCGATGATGCGGTCGATCAGACGCCGGCGCGTGCCGACGGCCATCGGCCCGTCCTGGTCGTAGCTGCCTTGCCATTCGGGATGCGGCGCGAGCAGGGCCGGCACATACATGATGTCGGCCGAGACAAGCAGTTGCCTGTTGCCGGAGGTGACAAGATAGGCCGAATGACCCGGAGTGTGGCCGGGCGCAGCAAGAAGACGCACTCCCGGTGCAACCTCGGCCCCATCGTCAACCTGCTTCCAGTTCGTCCATGTCGGGAAAACCTCGGCAATGCGCTTGCCGGCCGGCCTGCGGCCTTCCGCAAGCTTCTCGACCCGGCCGGGCTCCGTCCACCAATTGTATTCGACGGCGTTGACGATGAGTTCGGCGTTCGGAAAGACAGGATCGTTCGTTCCCTTTTCCATCAGTCCCCAGACATGATCGGGGTGGAAATGCGAGAGCATGATCGTGTCGATCTTCTTGTAGTCGATACCGGCGGCCGCCATGTTCGCCGGCAGATGCGTGGCATTCGCCTGCCATTGACCGACGCCCGAGCCCGCGTCCATCATGATCAGACGGTCGCCGAGTTTCAGGACGACCACTGTCAGCGGAATCGGCATGAATTCCGTCGTGAGCCCGGCCTTGGAAAGCGCCTCCTTGGTGTCCTCGATCGAAGCATTCTTGATGAAGGTCGGGTCATGCGGCTTTTTCCAGATGCCGTCATAGATCGCCGTGACTTCGACATCGCCGATCGTGTATTTGTAGAAGCCGACCGTCGGCTCCAGCGGCGTTGCGGCGAGCGCCGGCATGACGAATTCGAGCTTCGACGACAGACCGAATGCAGCCGCCGCGGCAGCCGATCCGAGCACGGCGCGACGTGACATGGTAAACATGATTATGCCTCCTCTCGTTGATGGCATTTCTGGTGGCGAAGACTGGATTTGTTCAGACGTCCTCGCTGCCGAACTAGATCGCTGGCACGGCGCACATATTCCCAATCTCGGGAGTTATTTCTTCAAGCTGTTGAAAATATTGTTCTATTTCTATCGCGCACGACGGACGCCTCGCTGCTTGCAAAAAACTGGCGTCGACATGGAATAAAACCGCTTGCCGATCGGTCTAGTTCGCAAGGGCCGCATTGCATGCCTGCGGGTCCGACGCCCAAATTCGGCTGCTGGTGAGGCAGGGAGAATGATGACAAACGTCCAGATCACCTATCCTTTCGGGTCGACCGATTGCATGCTGCTCGTCCGGCATGCGTCGGAAGCCCGTATTCCACCATCACCGCTGGCCGTACTTCGCGGCGGTGCGGCGTGGCTGTTCAATCTCATGGTCTCGGGAAAAGCGCGCAGCGATCGGGTCGCTTCGGCAGCCGGGACGAGCGTGCAGCATGAATTCATGCAGCCCTTTCAGGACCTGATCGTTCCCCATCTTGACGCGGCTTATAATTTTGCCCGCTTCCTCAGCCGCGACGCCGATGCCGCGCAGGATATTGTCCAGGAAGCGTTTCTGCGCGCCTATCGCAATTTCGAAACCTATCGTGGCGGCGACCCGCGCGCCTGGCTCTTTGCCATTGTCAGGAACTGCTGTCATGTCTGGCGCCAGCAGGATCGCCGCAAAGCGCGGTTCGAGCAGTCTTTAGGCAATGATGGCTATGCTGACCCTCACGAAGGCGGCGAATACCAGATCGCCTCGGAGGAGGATTCGCCGGAGATGGCGACGATCCGACGAAGCGAACAGCAGCGCGTACGCGCCGTCATCAGCCGGCTTCCGGAGGCGATGCGGGAAATCCTTGTCTTACGCGAGCTTGAAGATCTTTCCTACCGGCAGATCGCCGAGATCATCGATGCGCCGATCGGCACGGTCATGTCGCGGCTTGCCAGGGCGCGGCGTGAATTTGGCGAAGCCTGGGATGCATGCAGCAAAAGAGAGACGGCAGGATGAGTGAAGCCCAACAGAAAAGTTGCCCGGAATGGCGCATCATGCTGCACGGCTTTGTCGATAACGAACTCGATTCCGTCCACACAGCGCAATTCGAGGATCATCTTGCCATCTGCCCAAATTGCAGGGCGGAGATGGAAAGGGTTCGTGCCGTGAGAAAGATCATCGATCAGGATGGCATCAAATGGAAGCCGCCGGAGGCGCTGCGCGCGCAAGTGCTGTCGATGCTGTCTTTCGAGCAGGCCGCGGTATCCAGCCTGCCGCTCCCGCGCCAAGTGCCGGTCTGGCGTCGCATCCTGGATTTCATCCGGCAATGGAGCTTCGTGCCTTCGCTCGCAGCACTGGGAGCAGGCGCCTTCCTGTTCATCAACGCACCGTCGCCGGCCTTGCTTTTGCAGGAGCAGATCATGGCGAGCCATGTCAGGTCGATGATGGCCGATCATCTGACCGACGTGCTGACCTCGGATCAGCACACGGTAAAACCGTGGTTCAACGGCAAGATCGATTTTTCACCACCGATCAGCGATCTCGCCAAGGGCGGTTTTCCGCTGATCGGCGGCCGTGTCGACTATATCGGTGATCGCGCCGTTGCGGCTCTCGTCTACCGGCGCCACGGCCATGTCATCAACCTGTTCATCTGGCCGGCGGCCTCGGCCGCTGAGACGACGACGGTGGATGACGGCTATAACATGAAGCAATGGTCGGACGGAGGGCTGGTGTTCTGGGCGATTTCGGATGTCGCCGCAGGCGACCTGGCCGAGTTCGAGACCCTCTTCAGGGCAGCGGCAAAAGGTTAATGCATGTCGCCCGGACGTGTGCAGCGGATCCGGGATAACGACATGCATAAAACAAAAAGCTAAAGCAGGCTCGCACCGACATTGATCGCCAGAGCCAGGATTGTCGTATTGAACAGGAACGACAGCACGGCATGCAGCAAGGTCAGCTTACGCATGCTGGTCGAGCTGACCGCGACGTCCGCCGTCTGCGCGGCAACGCCGATGGTGAAGGAGAAATAGAGAAAATCCCAGTAGCCGGGCTCTTCGATCCCGTCGGGAAATTTCAGGCCGCCCTCCCCGTCTGTCCCACCATAGAAATAATGGGCGTAGTGGATGGTGAAGAGCGTGTGCAGAAACATCCACGAGATCAGGATCGTCAGCACCGCAGCACCTGCCCGCGCCAGCGCCGCGTCAGGCGCCGCTTCCTTGATGGAATGCAGCTCGATGCCGATGCCGGCGATGCTGGCAAGCGCTGCGCCGATCGAAAGAGCCAAAAGAACCGTATCGGAAAAATCGAGATCCTCGGCCTTTTTCCGGATGCTTTCGACCGTTGCCCGCAGCATCTTGCGCCAGCTGAGCGCGACAAAAACGCCGGCGCTGACATTCCAGCCGAACAGGATGTTGCCGGCGCTGACGTCGCGCGAGGTCACAGCCAAGAAGACCACCAGTCCGGCAAGGATTGATATGATGAAGCTCGCATGCTTGTAGGCAAATGCTGCAAGCGAATTTGCCCGTCCCTCATCCGCCATACCAGTCTCCGACAGCATATGTCTTTGATAACAGCACGAAAAAGGCGCGCCTGCCAGCCGGCAGCCGCGCCTTCGATTGCATGCCGCGTCCTATCAGGCGGCGGCGAGCTGCAGTTCCTTCTGCACCATGGTGCGCAACGTTCCCAAATCCTTGGCGAAAGCGCGAATGCCTTCGGCGAGTTTTTCCGTCGCCATCGCATCCTCGTTCATCATCCAGCGGAAGGTCTTCTCGTCGACAGAGACCTTCGGATCCGGCTTGCGGGCCTCCGGCGAAAGCTTGCGCTCCAGCTTGCCTTCATCCTTGGCGAGTTCGTCGAGCAGGTTCGGGCTGATGGTCAGGCGGTCGCAACCGGCAAGCGCTTCGATTTCGCCGGCGCTGCGGAAGGAGGCGCCCATGACGATCGTCTTGATATCGTTCGCCTTGTAGTAGTTGTAGATTTCACGGACGGAGATGACGCCCGGATCTTCCTCGGCGGTGTAGTCCTTGCCGGTCGATTTCTTGTACCAGTCGAGGATGCGGCCGACGAAGGGCGAGATCAGGAACACCTTGGCGTCCGCGCAGGCGATTGCCTGGGCCTTGCTGAAGAGCAGCGTCAGATTGCAGTCGATGCCTTCCTTCTGCAGCACTTCCGCAGCGCGGATGCCTTCCCAGGTGGAAGCGAGCTTGATGAGGATGCGATCCTGACCGATACCGCGATCCTTATAGGCGGCGATGATCGACCGCGCCTTGGCAAGCGAAGCCTCGGTATCGAAGGAAAGATCGGCGTCGACTTCGGTCGAGACACGGCCCGGAACGAGCTTCACCAGGGCTGCGCCGACGGAGATGGCGAGACGGTCGGCAACGGCCGACGAAACGGCGTCAGGATTGCCGCCCTGCTTCTTGCCCCAGGCAACGGCTTCCTTGATGGCGTCGGCAAACATCGGCGTGCCGAGGGCCTTGAGCACGATGCTCGGGTTCGTCGTGCAATCCACAGGCTTCAGGCGGGCGACGGCTTCGATATCGCCGGTATCGGCGACGACGGTGGTAATCTCGCGGAGTTGGTCAAGCTTGGATGTCATGGTCAATAATCCTTGTTGAACTTGGGCTGCGACCGGCGCGAGTTCCGCCCGGCAAGTGTGATCTACCGACAGATTGTCTGCATGCTGCAGGCGAGAATGCGCGCATCCGTCACGGATGATTCATAAACGTGAAGCACAGTGGCCCTGTTCCCGCGGGCAAACCGCACGCCGTACGCAAGCGATATCGCCTGCGGCTGGAAGGCCGGTCGTGACTTTCGGCATGCCCGCACTATGTCCTCCTCGGACGGACAGAACGACTTTTATCGTCAGGACTATCGCCATTCGGCCAGGGAAAAGTCAAGGACATTTGTGCATTTCAATTGACATAAGTGTCACACCCGTCATTATCCAGGCACAAGCGTATCGCTGCGACCTTTCATCTCATCAGGGATTCAGGGCAGGAATTGTGCGGAGGAGATGTGGTCAAGCTTAAACGCGGCACGCACACGGCCTTTTCGGAAGCATCCTCGCTGCGGCTGAGGGCTGCGTGGCTCTACTATAATGAGGGCCTGACCCAGAAGGACGTCGCCGAACAGCTCGGCATCAGCCGCACCACCGTCATCCGTCTGCTCGACGAGGCGATGAAGCGCAGCGAAGTCCAGATCTGGATCAACGATTCGATCGGCGATTGCGTCGAACTTGCGGTCAAGCTGGAGCGCGCCTACGGCCTCGACGAGGCGATCGTCGTACCGTCACCCATCGGCAGCGACGTCAATTCGCTGGCAAAAAATGTTGGCCTGGCGCTGGGCCAGTTCCTCTCCGAAGCCATTCCCGACGACTATACGATCGGCGTCGGCTGGGGCCGGACGATGACCGCCTCGCTGTCGAGCTTCCGGCCGCCGCGCCGCGCCAATTGCAAGGTCGTCTCGCTGCTCGGCGGTATCGTCGCCGTGCACCAGACGAACCCGATCGATTACACATGGCGGCTGGCCAATCAGCTCGGCGCCGAATGTTATATGTTCCTGGCGCCGCTCCTCGTCGATTCCGTCGAGACCAAGCGCAATCTGATCGAGAAATGCGGGCTAGACACGATTTACCGTCTGGCCGAGAGCCTCGATCTGGCGATCGTCAGCTGCGGCGATATCGGCCCGCATTCGACCTCGCTGTCGGAGGGCTGGATCTCGAAGGCCGAGCTGCGGGAGCTGATCGCCGCCGGCTGCGTCTGCGACACCATGTTCAACTTCCTCGACAAGGACGGCAATTCGGTCGACCACTCGATCAATCGGCGCGTGATGTCCGTCGATCTCGACACGCTGAAGGAGGCCAAGCATATCGTGCTCTCCTCCGGCGGCGCCCACCGCGCCCTCGCCATCCGCGCCACGATCAAGCGCATCGGCTGCAATACGCTGATCACCGATGAAAGTGCGGCACGGGCACTGTTGGAACTGGCGGAAACATCGCCCCCCGCCACGTCTCCCCAGCGGGGAGACGTGGCGGAGCGATAAGCGACGAACGACCCGCCGCTTCTCACGAAAAACGCCCCTCAGGCGTGCGCCGATTCCCAGCCGAGCATCGCCCGCTTGCGGGTCAGGCCCCAATGATAGCCCGTCAGCGCGCCGTTCTTGCCGACCGCGCGATGGCAGGGCACCACGAAGGAGATCGGGTTGGCCCCGACCGCAGCCCCCACCGCGCGTTGCGCCGTCGGCCGGCCGATATCGTTGGCGATATCGGAATAGGTGACGGCCTTGCCGAACGGGATCTTCAGGAGGCTCTGCCAGACGCGCACCTGGAAGTCCGTGCCGATCAGCACGACGCGCAACGGCTGTTCCGATGACCATTTGCCGGGCTCGAAGATGCGGGCGGCGTAGGGAACGGTCGCCTGCAGGTCCTCGACATATTGGGCATTCGGCCAGCGGCAGGTCATGTCCTCGAGGCAGGCCCGCTCGTCGCCGGAATCGCTGAAGGCAAGGCCGGCAAGGCCGCGGTCGGTCACCATGATCAGCGCGATGCCGAAGGGGCAGATGTGGAAGCCGTAGCGGATGATGAGACCACCACCCTTGGCCTTCCATTCGCCGGGTGACATCGCCTCATGGGTAACGAAGAGATCATGCAGCCGGCTCGGCCCGGAGAGACCGACTTCGATCGAGGTCTCCAGCAAAGGCATGTCTTCCTGGCGCAGCAGCCGCTTGGCGTGATCGAGCGTCACCGCCTGCAGGAAACCCTTGGGCGACAGGCCGGCCCAGCGGGTGAAGGTCTTCTGCAGCTGGGTCGGCGACTGGTTCAGCCGCGCCGCGATCGCCTCCAGCGAAGGCTGGTCGCGGTAATCCTCGGTGATGAGTTCGATCACCCGGCGGACAATGTCGTAATCAGGGCCGTCAGGCGTGATGTCTGTCTGCAGGTTCGCAATCATATTCATCGTCTTTCTCCTTGTCATAAGGAGATAATCAATAGGCTGCTCGCAAACCACCCGTTTCTTGCACACCCGCGAGCTAAGTTCAGATACGCTGCTTGACCGTGGCGAGCGCCCCCTTGAAGGCTTTGGCGAAGCTTTCACGATCGTCGGGGTTGAGGAAGGAGCCGATATCGGTGCGCCGGCCCTCGCCGAAGATCTGCATCGAGAGAATGCCGATCTCCTGATGCCGGCGAACGAGGAAGCGCGTCCAGAACGGATTGAAATGGTGCTCCACCATCCGCCCCGATGGCGCAAACTTTCGTACCGACACGTCGGTGCGCGACACGGTGATCTCCTCGCGCGCTCGTCCGGAGCGGTAGTTCAGCCAGAAGGCGCCGTAAAGCAGTGCGAAATCCAGCCCGAAGAAAAAGCCGATCGGCCAGGCGCCGGTCGCGATGAAGAACATCCCATAGAGGAAGCAGACGGCGCCGGACAGGATCAGCAGCACCCTGAAGCCCCGGCGGCCGAGCGATCGGTGGGGGAAAAGCTCGGCAGCGAAAACAGGCTGCTCGTTGAGGCTGTCGGCGTTGCTTTCCATCATGGCTGCTGAGTATAGATTCACCATGGCGAATCCGAAACTCAAATCCGTGACCAGACCGTCGCAAAACTCGAATGTGATCGCCCGCCGCAAACCGGCGGCGGCGGTGAAGACCGCCTATTCGCTCGCCGAGCGCGAGGAGATCTTCCGCCGCTTCTCGGTGCAGCGGCCGGAGCCGAGGGGCGAACTCGAGCATAGCAATCCCTTCACCCTGGTCGTCGCCGTCGCACTGTCGGCGCAGGCGACCGATGTCGGCGTCAACAAGGCGACCCGCGCCCTCTTCAAGGTTGCCGATACGCCGGAAAAGATGCTCGATCTCGGCGAGGAGCGGCTGCGCGACTACATCAGGACGATCGGCCTCTATCGCAACAAGGCCAAAAACGTCATCGCCCTCTCGCAGATGCTGGTCGATGATTTCGCCGGCAAGGTGCCGGAGACGCGCGACGAACTGGTGAAACTGCCGGGCGTCGGCCGCAAGACCGCCAATGTCGTGCTCTCTATGGCCTTCGGCCAAGCGACGATGGCCGTCGACACGCATATCTTCCGCATCGCCAATCGCATCAAGCTTGCCCCCGGCAAGACGCCCGACGAGGTCGAGGCGCGGCTGATGAAGGTGATCCCGCAACATTACCTCTACCATGCCCATCACTGGCTGATCCTGCACGGCCGCTACACCTGCAAGGCGCGCCGCCCCGAATGTGAACGCTGCGTCATCGCCGATCTCTGCAAGTCGCCGGAAAAGAGTTGGGATGTGCCGGCGCCGCTCGTCGAATTACCGCCGCAGGTGATCGGCGAGGCCGTCGAGTAGAGCAGGTCGCCGCCCTGCCCGGCTGAACCTCACACCCGAAAACCGGCGTCGCGGGCGGAAACCATCTTGTGCAGATGCACCATCATGCCGGCGGCGAAGAGCGGGGTCAGGAGGTTGACGAAGGGGATCGCCAGAAAAAGCGCGATCAGCAGCCCGCCAAGAAAGACGGTGGAGGCGTGTTTGGCGCGGAAGAGCCGCGCCTCCTCAGGCGAACGGAAGCGCATGGCGGCGAATTCGAAAAATTCCCGTCCGAGCAGATAGCCGTTCACCAGAAAGAAGGCGACCAGATTGACGCCGGGGATGAACAGCAGCAGCAAGGCGACGATATTGCCGAGGATCACCACGCCGAGGAATTTGACCGAGCTTGCCATCGCCGGGCCGATCGGCATGGTGGTGCCTGGCGCGTCGTTGGGATAATCGCGTTTTTCGATGACATCGGCGACATCGTCGAGGAACAGGCCGGCGATCAGCGCCGTGACCGGCGACAGCAGCAACGCCAGCATCAGCGCAAGTCCGATACCGGCAAGGATTGCGAAAATCAGGGCGAGCCACCCGGCCCAATCCGGCACATCGGGAAAGAAGCTGGTGAGCCAGGGAAAGAGGAAAGCCATGAAGGCCCCGCGCAGCGCGAACCAGAGGCCGACCAGCACGAGAATCGTCAGCCCGAGCACTTTCCAGAAGACCGAACGTGTTTCCGGCGCGAACAAATTGGTCAGCGATTGTCGAGCGGCGTCAAGGATCATGTCTCAGCTGTCTCCGGTTGCGCCGAAGATGTAGGAAAGATTGATGCCACCCACAAGAGAGAATAAAATTGCAGGCGGTAATAGAAAACTTGTCGAAAATTAAATGCTAATATAGTATTGTCACGTATCTGAATATGCATGGGCCTGAGAAGCAGCTTCCGAAATAGTTGCAAAGACAAGGGGTCGCAACAGCGCATCCGCGGAACGCCTCTAAGGAAAAACGGGGGAGGCTGATGTGGAAGACTTTGTGCAAAAACTCAGGCAATACGCAAAAAACGGTACTCCGGCCGAACGCCGCATCGCGAAATATTTCACCGAACATCTGAACGACCTGCCTTTCGAGACGGCTGCGTCGGTCGCCGACAGGCTGGATCTCTCGCCGATGACCGTCGGGCGCTTCCTGCGCGCGCTCGGCTATCAGGGATTGGACAGTGTCAAAGTCGAGATTCGCGAAACCGTGACGACATCGCCGGCGCAACTGCAAAGCGCCATGAGCGAGCTGCATCAGGACGCCGCCGAGGGCAAACCGCTCGCCGTGCTGGTTGCCGAACAGATCCAGGCGCTCCACCATATCTACCATCTGACGGCGCAGCCGCATTGGTCCGAAGCCGTCAGCCTGATCAGCACTGCCCGCGAAGTGTCGATCGCCACGCATGCCCGGCTTGCAAGCCTCGCCCATCATTTCTGCCAGCGGCTGACGCAAGCCCGTGACGGCGTGCGCACGCTCGACGGTGCCGACAATCGTTTTGCCGAGCTCTTCGCCCGGCTGGCGGTCGACGACGCACTGCTCGTCATCATCGACTGTCGCCGCTTCGCCAAGGCGCGGCTGCTTGCCAGGACGGCGCGGCGCTACGGTTATAAGGTCGTGCTCATTTCACCGCAGCAGGCGGACTGGATGGCGGATCAGTCGAACGTCATGCTGCCCTTGCCGCCCGCCCGCGCGCCCGATCTCGACAATCTGCCGCCGCTGATCGCGCTGCTCGATTGCCTGTCGGAATCCGTGGTCCTCGAAGTCGGGGAAGAGGCGGCCCTTCGCCGTCGCCGCATGCTGGAATTTGCCACCGTCCTTGGCGAGACGGCCAACCACTGAACCGTTATTGCATCGTTTCCAGCTCGGCGCGATGCCGGTGCATGGCAAGAAGGCGGCGGTAGTCGCGGTCGTAGAGCGCCTGCTTCGCCTTGTCGGGAAACCGTACGTCGCCGCCCGGATACATCGCTTCGCCAGCCGCCGCCAAATCCCCGTGCAAGCCGCAGGCGACGGATGCGGCAATCGCCGTGCCGAGCAGCACCGCCTCGTTCATCTTCGGCACCACGACCTTGCAGCCGGTGGCATCGCTGTAGAGCTCCATCAGCACCGGGTTCTTCACATGCCCGCCGGCAATATGCAGCGTATCGGGCACATAACCGTATTCCTTCATCATTTCCAGGATATGGCGGATGCCGAGCGCAATCGCCACCGCAGTGCGCCAGTAAAGCGTGCAGAGGCCATCGAAGGATGTATCGAGGCTCAGCCCGCTGACGACGCCGACAGCATGCGGATCGGCAAGCGGCGAGCGATTGCCGTGGAAATCCGGCAGCACGAAAATGCGCGCCCCGAAGGCATCGCCCTCCTCGGCCCGCAATTCGGCAATGCGTGCGACGATCTTCTGATGCAGCACCGCCGTCGGCGCGCCACCGGCGGCATGCATGCGCACGATGTGGTCGAGCAGCGCACCGGTCGCCGATTGGCCGGCCTCGACCAGCCAGGATTGTGGAAAGACCGCCTCGTAATAGGGCCCCCAAATGCCATGGCTCGGCTTGCGCTCCCTGGAGAAGGTGACAATACAGCTCGACGTGCCGGCAATCAGCGCCAGCTGGTGCTCGCGCTTTGCAGGATCGGCGGCATATTGGCCGAGTGCGCCGAGCGCGCCGGCATAGGCGTCGATCATCCCGGCCGAGACATGGCAATCCGTGGTCAGCCCCAGCGCCTCTGCCGCACCGGGCGTCAGCCGGCCGACGCTGCCGCCGACCGGCACGGTCTCATCCGGCAGCTGGCCACGCGCCTGAAGGTCCTCAAGCCCGATCCGCTCCAGGAAATCCTGCTGCCAGCCCTTTTCGAGATGAGCGAGATAATTCCACTTCGCCGTCAGCGTGCAGCGCGACCGGGCAGCCGATCCGGTCGATTTCCACGTCATGAAATCGGCGAGATCGAAGAAGTAGCCGGCCTTTTCCCATGTGGAGGGCAGCTTCTTCTTCAGCCACATCAGCTTCGGCATCTCCATTTCGGGCGACATGACATGCCCGGAATGTTCAAGCACGGCGTGTTCCGTCGCCGTGCAGAAATCGGCTTCCTTCAGCGCCCGGTGATCGAGCCAGACGATCGTGTCGAACCGCTTCTCGCCGCCGGTGGAAACGCTGAGCTGTCGGCCCTCGACGTCGCGGACGACAAGCGAACAGGTGGCATCGAAGCCGATCGCACCGACCGAGGCTGCAGCGATGCCGGATTGCGCCATGGCGCTACGCACCGCCGTGCAGGCGGCGGACCAGATGTCTTCGGAATCGTGCTCGGCATGGTTTTCGCGCGGCCGGTTCATCACGATCGGATGTTCGGCCTTGGCGAGCAGGCGGCCACGGGCATCGAAGACCCCGGCCCGCGCACTGCCGGTGCCGACATCCACCGCAACCACATGATCCCGCATCAAATCTTGATCCCGTCCAGCTTATGGTTGCGGACAAGGTGTATCAATTCAGGCATGGCGTCAAACACCACTTCCGGCGAAAGCCGGTCGAGTTCGGCGCGATAACCGGCGAAGTTGGCATGCGATCCCCCGGTGAAGGCGAAGACCGTCATACCCGCCGCCTTGGCGGCGGCAATGCCGGCCGGGCTGTCCTCGACGACAATGCAATGCGCAGGCTCCACCTGCATTTCGCGCGCCGCATGCAGGAAAAGATCGGGCGCCGGTTTGCCGCGCTTGACCATCGTCGCGCTGAAGATGTCGGGCAGCCTGCCGAGCAGCCCGGTGACGGACAGCGACAGCCGGATCCGCTCCATCTGGCTTGAGGAGGCGACGCAGCAGCGAACGCCGAGCCCATCGATCGCTGCGGCGATACCGTCGATCGGCTTCAATTCGGTGCGAAAACGGGCGTAGAGATCGGTGCGGATGCGCTCGAGAAATTCCTCGCCGGCATGGACGTTGAATTCGGTGTCCAGCGTGTCGACCATCGTCGACAGGCTGCGGCCGAGAAAGCGCTCATAGGCCTGGTCCTCGGTGATCGAGACGCCGAGATCGTTCATCGCGGCGACCAGCACGCTGATCGAGATCGGCTCGCTGTCGACGAGCACGCCGTCGCAATCGAAGATGATCAGCTGCGGTTCAGCATCAGCCATGGAGGACCCAACCTGAGTTCAATTTCGGACGCACGACCGTCCCGCTTCCTCGCAAGGCCGGATGGACGGCGGCAATGAATGCCGCCATCCGGATTCACTACACTGCGAGCTTGCCGTCGAGATAGAGCTGCAGCGTCTCCCGTGTGCCCTTTTCCCACAGAGTTTTGAGAGCATGGGCGAAACGCTTGCGGAAAAGTTCGGATTTCGCCACCTCGCCGAAAATATCGTCGAAGGCGAGAAAGGCCGACGGTTCGTCCTTTGCCTTCAGCGCTGCTGCATGCAGCCGCTCGGCGCTGGCGTCGTTGAAGACGATATCCTTGCCGCTGTCGGTCTTGCCGGCGAAATAACGGCACCAGAGCGCCGAGACCAACGCGAGGCCGACGACATCCCGGCTCTGGCTGAGATTGTCGAGCGTCGACGGCAGGATGAATTTCGGCTGGCGGTTGGAGCCGTCCTGAGCCAGCCGCGGAATGGTGTCGGCAATCTTCGGATTGAGCAGCCGATGTTCGATCAGCGCGAAATAATCCGTCAGCGACGTGTTCGGCACCGGCGGCACGATCGGGATGATCTCGTCTTTCTCGAGCTTGGCGAGGAAGGCGCGAATCAACGGATCCTCCATGGAATCATGAACGAAATGGATGTCCATCAACGCCGCCGGATAGGCGATCGCCGCATGTCCGCCGTTGAGGATGCGGATCTTCATATGCTCATAGGGCGTGACATCGGGCACGAAGGTGACGCCGACCTTTTCCAACGCCGGCCGGCCGGCGGTGAACTTGTCCTCGAGCACCCACTGCTTGAATTCCTCGCAATAGACCGGCCAATTGTCCTCGATCTCGAAATTGTCCTTGAGGAAATCGATCTCGCGCTGGCCGGTTGCCGGCGTGATGCGGTCGACCATCGCATTCGGGAAGGCGACGTTTTCCCGGATCCACTCGGCAAAGCCGGGATCCGAAAGGGCCGCCGTGCCGACCACGGCATTGGCGGTGACGATGCCGTTATGGGGGATGTTGTCGCAGGACATGACGGTGAAAGGACCGATCCCCTTCGCCTTGCGCGCCTTCAGGCCGGCGACGATCAGGCCGAAGACCGTCTTCGGCGCGTCGGGGCTGTTTCCGTCGGCGGCAATCGCCGGATGGGCCGGATTGAATGTGCCCGATGCATCGATGAAATAACCGCCCTCGGTGATCGTCATCGAGACGATGCGGATTTCGGGATCGGCGAGCCTGGCGATGATCGCGGCGGGATCGCCGACCGGCAGGATATCGATCATCGGCGCGGTGACGCGCGCCGCCGTCTTGTTGTTGTCCTGCTCGACCACCGTCGTCAGAAAATCCTGGGCCGCAAGCTTTTCGCGCATGGCGGCATCCGACGGCAGCACACCGGCGCCGACGATCGCCCAGTCGTGATCTGCGCCTGCGTTGAAGAGGTCGTCGAGATAGACCGCCTGATGGGCCCGGTGGAAATTGCCGACGCCGAAGTGCACGATGCCGGCTTTCAGCGACGCCCTGTCATATCCAGGGACGGCGGCGGTGCGTGCCGCTAGGGAAAGCGTTGCCAGCGATAGTTTGCACGTCATGTTTCAGTCCTCTTGAAGGTCTTGCCGAAACGGCCGGGCGCCATCGCCCGGCTCGCATGCCTGCCCCCAGCCCGCAGCTGCCTCAGATGGCAAGACCACCCTCGTTGAATTTGTGAATACGCGAACGGTCCGGCGTCAGATAGACCGTATCGCCCGCCTTGGCGGCAAAATCGCCGCTGCCGCGCGCGGTCACCATGCCGATGCCGTCGGCATCAATGTGCAGGAAAGTGTCGGAGCCGAGATGCTCGGCGACCACGACCCTGCCCTTCCAGTCGCCGCTCTCCATCGACAACAGCATATGTTCTGGGCGGATGCCGATCGTATGGGCGCCGAGCTGTGCGGCGTTCTGGCCTTTGATGAAATTCATCTTCGGCGAGCCGATGAAACCGGCGACGAAAAGGTTGCGCGGGCGGCTGTAGAGTTCCAGCGGCGAGCCGACCTGCTCGATATTGCCTCTGTTCAGGACGACGATCTTGTCGGCCATGGTCATCGCCTCGACCTGGTCGTGGGTGACGTAGACCATCGTCGTCTTCAGCTGCTGGTGCAGCTCGCTGATTTCGAGGCGCATGTTGACGCGCAGCGCCGCATCGAGGTTCGACAGCGGTTCGTCGAACAGGAAGGCCGAAGGCTGGCGCACGATGGCGCGGCCGATCGCAACGCGCTGCCGCTGGCCGCCGGAAAGCTGGCGCGGCTTGCGCTCCAGATAGTCGGTGAGATTAAGCACCCGGGCGGCATCCGAGACCTTGCGGTCGATCTCAGCCTTGTCGACCCCCGCCATCTTCAGCGGGAAGGCAATGTTGTTGCGCACGCTCATATGCGGATAAAGCGCATAGGACTGGAACACCATGGCAAGGCCGCGCTCCGACGGCGCCTTTTCGGTGGCGTCGCGGCCGTCGATGACGATCTTGCCGCCGGAGACATCCTCGAGGCCGGCGATCAATCGCAGCAGCGTGGACTTACCGCAGCCCGACGGGCCGACGAAGACGACGAACTCGCCGTCCTTGATGTCGAGATCAATCGAAGGGATGACCTTGGCTTCGCCGAAGACCTTGGAAACCTTCTGAAGGGTAATGCTGCCCATGTTTGTCTCCCTTTATCTTATTTCACAGCGCCGAAGGTCAGGCCGCGGACAAGTTGTTTCTGGCTGAACCAGCCAAGGATCAGGATCGGCGCGATCGCCATCGTCGATGCCGCCGAGAGTTTGGCGTAGAACAGGCCTTCCGGACTGGAATAGGAAGCGATGAAGGCCGTCAGCGGCGCCGCCTTGGAGGCGGTGAGGTTGAGGGTCCAGAACGCCTCGTTCCAGGCAAGGATGATGTTCAGAAGCAGCGTCGAGGCGATGCCGGGCACCGCCATCGGCGTCAGCACGTAGACGATCTCCTTCATCAGCGATGCGCCGTCCATGCGAGCCGCTTCGAGGATCTCGCCGGGAATTTCCTTGAAGTAGGTGTAGAGCATCCAGACGATGATCGGCAGGTTGATCAGCGTCAGCACGATCACCAGGCCGGTGCGCGTGTCGAGCAGGCCGGAATTGCGGAACAAGAGATAGATCGGGATCAATGCGCCCACCGGCGGCATCATCTTGGTCGACAGCATCCACATCAGCACGTCCTTGGTCCGCTTGGTCGGCGAAAACGCCATCGCCCAGGCGGCCGGGATCGCGATGATCAGGCCGATCAGCGTCGAGCCGAAGGAAATGATCACCGAGTTCATGAAGTGGCTGAGATAGTTCGACCGGCTCTGCACCTCCGCGTAGTTCTCCGTCGTCCAGTGGAAGAACAGGAACTGCGGCGGCGAGGCGATGGCGTCGGCTTCCGACTTGAAGCTGGTCAGGAAGGTCCAAAGGATCGGGAAGAAGATCAGGATGCCGAGCGTCCAGGCGATCGCGGTGACGATGACCTTGCGCCGGGTTGTGACTTTTCTGGCCATCTCAAGCCTCCAGATTCTTGCCGACGAGGCGGACGAGGAAGATCGCGACGATATTGGCAAGCACAACGGCGACGATACCGCCCGCCGAAGCGCCGCCGATATCGAACTGCAGCAGCGCCTGGGCATAGACGAGGTAGGTGAGGTTGGTGCTGTCGGTGCCCGGCCCGCCATTGGTGGTGACGAGGATTTCGGCAAAGACCGAAAGCAGGAAGATCGTCTGGATCAGGATCACCACGGTGATGGCGCGGGCCATATGCGGCAGGATGATGTAGATGAATTTCGAGATCGGCCCGGCGCCATCCATTTCGGAGGCTTCCTTCTGCTCCTCGTCAAGCGACTGCAGCGCCGTCAGCATGATGAGGGTGGCAAAGGGCAGCCATTGCCAGGCGACGATGAGAATGACGGAGAACAGCGGCGCATTCGCTAGCCAGTCGATCGGCTGCAGGCCGAGCGCCTTGGCAAGATGCGCAAACAGGCCGTTGACCGGGTTCATGAACATGTTCTTCCACACCAGCGCGGCCACCGTCGGCATGACGAAGAACGGCGCAATTACCAGGATGCGCACGATACCCTGGCCGTACATCGGCTGGTCGAGCAGCAGCGCAAAGGCGATGCCGCCGATGACGGTGATCAACAGAACGCCGGCGACGAGCACCAGCGTATTGACCAGCGCCGCGAAGAAGGCAGGATCGGACAGGAAATATTCGTAGTTCAGAAAGCCGACGAAGCTCTCCATGCCCGGGCTGAGCAGATTGTAGTTCAGCAGCGAAAAATAGATCGTCATCGCAAGTGGGACGATCATCCATGCAAAGAGGAGCAGCACGGAGGGCGCAATCATCAGGCGCGCTGCGGAGCGGGTATGCAAGGTTGCCATGGCAATCACCGATCTGATCTGAAGCGGGGAGCGGCCGCAGGAAAGCTTTGTCTGAAAAAGAGGCCGCCGATGCAGTTCGGGCAATCGGCGGCCCAGAGGGGCGGATCGTCAAGAATCCGCCTCTTGCTCAGGAGGTTTTATTTGATGTAGCCGGCTTTGGTCATTTCGCGCGTCGCCAGCTGCTGTGCGCTCTTCAACGCCTGGTCGACCGAAATCTGGCCGGCAAGGGCTGCCGAGAACTGCTGACCCACCGCCGTACCGATACCCTGGAATTCCGGGATCGCCACGAACTGGACGCCAACATAGGGGACCGGCTTGACGGTCGGCTTGGTCGGATCGGCCGCCTCGATCGAGTCGAGCGTCATCTTGGCAAACGACGCCGCCTTCTGGTAGTCCGCATTCGCATAGAGCGACTTGCGGGTGCCCGGAGGTGCGTTCAGCCAGCCTTCCTTCTCAGCAACGAGATTGCTGTATTCCTTGCTCGTCGCCCAGGCGACGAACTTCTCGGCAGCTTCCGCCTTCTGCGTACCTGCCGGGACGGCGAGGCTCCAGGCCCAGAGCCAGTTGCCGCGCTTGCCGAGGCCCTTGTCCGGGGCGAGCGCAAAGCCGACCTTGTCGGCGACCTGCGACTGCTTCGGATCGGCGACGAAGGAAGCGGCAACCGTTGCGTCGATCCACATGCCGCACTTGCCGGTCTGGAACAGCGCCAGGTTCTCGTTGAAGCCGTTGGAGGAAGCGCCCGGAGGGCCGGCATCCTTCATCAGCTTGACGTAGAAGTCGAGCGTGTCCTTCCACTCCGGCTGATCGAACTGCGGCTTCCACTTTTCATCGAACCAGCGAGCGCCGAAGGAGTTGGACATGGCCGTCAGGAAGGCCATGTTCTCGCCCCAGCCGGCCTTCCCACGCAGGCAGATGCCGTAGATTTCCTTGTCCTTGTTGGTGATCTTGCGGGCAGCGTCGGCAACGAAATCCCAGGTCGGCGCGTCGGGCATCTTCAGACCGGCGGCGTCAAACAGGTCCTTGCGATACATGACCATCGAGCTTTCGCCGTAGAACGGCGCAGCATAGAGCTTTCCGTCCACGGTCAGGCCACTGCGGATCGCCGGCAGCAGGTCGTCGACGTCATAATTGGCGCCGAGATTGTCGAGCGGCAGCAGCCAGCCCTGCTTTGCCCAGATCGGAACTTCGTAAGTGCCGATCGTCAAAACGTCGTACTGGCCGCCCTTGGTCGCGATGTCGGTCGTGACCTTCTGGCGCAGCACGTTCTCTTCGAGGGTGACCCATTCAAGGTCGATGCCGGGATTCTTCGCCTTGAAATCATCCGTCAGCTTTTGCATCCGGATCATGTCGCCGTTGTTGACGGTTGCGATTGTCAGCGTCTCAGCCGAAGCCATGCCGGCAAACGCCAGTGCTGAGCAGGCGCCCAGCAGAAAAGTTCTCAATGTCATATCTTCCTCCCAGAAGATGGGGTGTGAGCATTCGCTTCGCTCATGGGCAATTACTCAATAAACGATAAAGAATGTCAATCGGCAATCGTTGCTGCGGTGCCGAAGGAACTAGCTATCCAATTGATTTAAAATAAGTATTTTTTGCTCAATTCCTGAGCAAAAACTCAGCCGTCTCTTCGTCGGTAATCAGCCCATTGATTTGCTGCCCGACAACGGCGGCCCGGATCGCCTTGAACTTGCGCTTGCCCTTGGCCAGACCGATGACCATCGATGCGTCCCGGGACGGGATCGGCGCCGACGCGACGCGCTCGTTGATCGGGTTGTCGAGCAATCTGCCGTCGACGTCGAAAATCCAGCCGCAGATCTCGCCGACCGCACCTCCGCGCATTAGCTCCATCATCTCGTCCTTCTCGAGGAAACCGTCGACGCAGAGCGGCCCGTCGATGCCGAGTTCGCCGATGCCGACGAAGGTGACGTCGGCCTGCGCGCTCATGTCGAGCGTCGAGCGCACCAGCTGCTGGCCATGCAGCAGCTCCCGCTCTTCCGCCGAGGTGACGAGCACCGGCAGCGGCATCGGATAGTGCCGCGCCTTGACCGCATCGGCCATGCTGAAAATGACGTTGTAATAGGCGGCCGATCCGTCCGGGGCGATATTGCCGGTCAGCGAGACGATGCGGTGATTGGGACATTCGATCGCCGGAAGCTGGTCGACGGCCGCCTTCAGCGTACGGCCGGTACCGACGGCAAGCACGATCGGCTCGGCCCGTTTTAGCCATCGTTCGATCTCGGCCGCGGCCGCCTCGGCAATGCCGACGGTCGCCGACGATCCGGAATCGCTCGGCACTACTTCCACATGTTTCAGCCCGAATTTCCGCCGCAGCTGGCTGGCGAGTTCCAGGCAGGCGGCGATCGGATGATCGAGCCGCACCTTGATCAGACGCTCGGCAACCGCCAGCGATACCAGCCGCTGTGCCGATTGCCGCGAGATGCCCATCGTGGCGGCGATTTCATCCTGCGTGCGCCCGGCGACGTAATAGAGCCAGCCGGCACGTGCCGCATCGTCGAGGCGTGCCGCGGTCTCGGATCTTTTTGCCATTGAATGCCTACCACGCAAAGTGAGCCGGCGTGCCGCCGCCGAACATGATTTGAAACTGTATCGCGCCAGATCAAAACAAAAATCCGGCAAATGTCGAGCCTGTTGAAAAGAGCTCCGCCAAATAACCGGCGCTTACTCAGGCAAACCATTGCATGACGAGATAGATCGCCGCCTTCACCAGGCCGTAAATCACGCCGCCGGCAACGACCAGCGATACGGCCGTCATGATGAAGCCGATCAGCGCAAAAAGCCCGTCGCGGCCCAATATGCCGAAAGCGAAGACCGAGATCGTGATCGCCGGCAGCATGTTGCCGAGCGGCACCGGCAGCAGCAGCACGATCGACAGCAGCAGGCATGCGGCCCCGGCGAGATATTCCGCCGGCGGCTCGGCGAAGATCGCCAGCCTCGGCTTCAGCATCCGCTCCGCCCAGGCGAGCCAGCGGTGGATCCGGCCGACAATGGTTTCGAAATCCTCCCGCCTCATCGAACGGTCGGCAATCACCCTCGGCAGCCAGGGCTTCAGCCCGAAGGTCAACTGTACCGCCAGGAACACCAACGGCGCGCCGAGCACTGCTGACGTTCCGGGCGGTGTGGGAAATGCGTTCGGCAGCGCGAAGATCAGCATCAGCGCGCTGATTGCCCTGTCGCCCATCGTCTGGAACAGGTCGCCGATCGAAATCCGCTCCCGGCTCCGGTCGGCGGCCAGCTGCCGCAGGATAGAAGAAAGGCGACGGCCTTTGGGGCGGGGTGGACGGGGTCTTCTGCGTCTGTGGGAATCGGCGTTTTCGATGGTCATGATACCAGTGAGTGATGGAAGTGCGGGCTCGGATTTTGGCTGCGCAATATGCCAATTGAATGACTTGCGGAACGGGAATAACTGTCAAAGACGATTTGGTTCGATCATTCCGCTTTGCGCCGCAAGCGTGCGTCGGGTGGCGGAATGAAGGCTTGTAATTCCCTGCCAACAGTGCGAGCAGACAGCACAGACCAGAGAAACGGCAGGGTGGCAATGATCATCTCATTCGACATCGGCGGCTCCGCCATCAAGGGTGGCATTGCCCGTTCCGAGACGGATATCGTCCCCCTCGGCCGGCGCCCGACGCCTAGGGATGATTTTGCCGCTTTCGTCGACACCCTGCGCGCCATCATCGCCGAAACCGGCGAAGAACCGAGCCGCATTGCGCTGTCCATTGCCGGCGTCGTCGACCCCGATACGCAGCGGCTGATCTGCGCCAACATTCCCTGCATTCATGGCCGCACGCTGGCAGCCGACCTCGAAGCCGAACTCGGTCTGCCGGCACTGATCGCCAATGACGCCGACTGTTTCGCCATGGCCGAAGCCGGCCTCGGCGCCGGTCGCGGCCACCGCATCGTCTTCGGCGCCATCCTCGGCACCGGCGTCGGCGGCGGCCTGATTGCCGATGGCCGTCTCGTCAATGAGGCCGGCGGTTTTGCCGGCGAATGGGGTCACGGGCCGATCATCGCCTCGGCAGCCGGCAATCCGCCTGCCGCCATTCCCGCCTATGCCTGCGGCTGCGGCCAGAAAGGCTGCGTCGACACCGTCGGCGGCGCCCGCGGCCTGGAACGGTTGCACAAGACGCTGCATGATCTCAACCTTTCGAGCGAAGAGATTATCGCGCAATGGCAACAGGGCGAGGAGAAGGCGACACGGACGATCGACGTCTATGTCGATCTCGTCGCCTCGCCGCTGGCGCTGACGATCAACATCACCGGCGCGACCATCGTGCCGGTCGGCGGCGGCCTGTCCAATGTCGAGCCATTGCTTGCCGAACTCGACCACGCCGTGCGCGCCCGCATCCTGCGCAAATTCGACCGGCCGGTGGTGGTGCGCAGCCAATGCCGCATCGAACCAGGCCTGATCGGCGCAGCGCTGCTCGGGCTGAAAGCCGAAGCATTGCGTTCTAAAGCATAGGCCACATCCGCACGATCGCTGCGAACCGGTCCCAATCCTTCCGGTCCGACGGCGTCCATGCGGCCTCGGCGACGGCTGGAAGACGTGGGAAGACCAGCCGGTTGAAATAAGCGCGTGAGACGAAGTTTTCAGTCCAGATGCAGGCCTGGATGCCGCGCATCTTCTCCTGCAGCGCCCCCGGCAACTCACCCTCGGCCTCGTAAGCATAGCTATGTTCCGGCGGCGAATAGCCTGCCCATGCGGCGCCGGGCTCCGCCCAGGCTTCGGCCTGCGCCATATCGAGGTAATAGGCCTGCCCCGGCGTCATCACCACGTCGTAGCCTTGCTGCGCCAGCTCGATGCCGACGGCGGGCCTTTCCCAGGCCATCAGCAGCGTGCCGTCGGGGTCGACGCCGCCGCCATGCGAGACCTCGTTCCAGCCGGCGAGCTTCCTGCCGCGCTCCGACAGCATGGCCTTGATGCGTTTCAGGAAATAGGATTGCAGCTCGGCGGTGCCGGCAAGCTTCTCCCGCTTCATCAGCGCCTGGCAGAGAGGGGAGGATAGCCAGGCGCCCTCTGCCACCTCGTCGCCGCCGATATGGAGATACTCGCTCGGAAACAGCGCCACGATCTCGTCGAACACCTTGCCGAGAAATTCGTAGGTGAATTCGACCGCAGGATTGAGCGCATTGTTGGGATAACCTTGGACCGCGCGATAGCTGTCCGGCGCTTCCTGCCCGTCGACGAGCTCGGGCAGCGAGAACAGGGTTGCGGTGCTGTGGCCGGGAATGTCGATTTCCGGCACCACCTCGACACCGAGCGAGGCGGCATGCGCAACGATCCGCCTGATATCATGCTGCGTGTAATGGCCGGCGCGTGTTTCCGCTCCGTCGCCGAGCTGTGGCACGAGGACCTCGTCCGGCCCGCGCCGCGCGCCGATCTCCGTCAGCGCTGGATAGGCCTTGATCTCCAGCCGCCAGGCTTCGTCGTCGGTCAGGTGCCAATGAAAGATATTGAGCTTGTTCCAGGCAAGAATATCGATCAGCCGCAGGACGTCGGCGACCGGATAGAACTGCCGGGACACATCGAGATGGCAGCCGCGCCAGTCATAACGCGGCTGGTCGGCGATCGTGCCGAAATTGGGGAATTTAAATCTTTCGCCATCAGCGCGGGCGCCATGCAGCAGCTGCGCCAGGCTGATCAGCCCGTAGCGCCGCCCCGCTTCATCCGCGCTCGAAAGCACGATCTCATGCGCGGTGAAACGCAGCTCGTAGGCGAAGGCGGCGATCGACGATTCGGCGACGAAACGAATGCGCCGCCCGCCTTCGACGGCACTCAGCGAAAACGGCGCGTCTTCGGCTGGGTAGAGGCGCTGGTAAAGTGAAAGAACCTGGGAGAGGGCCTCGATCGCATCAGGCCGCGTCCTCTCGGCCGGATAGATGGTGGCCGGCAAGTCACCCGCCTTCAGCCCGAGCGACAGCGGCCAGGGGAGCAGCGCATAGGGTTCATCGGCTTTACCAGGCGGCAAGAGCGGCGGCGACACACCGCCATCCCGGCCTTCGAGCATCAGATCGCCGAAATCGACGGGAAGGTGACGGCCGTCGGCAAGGGTCAGATAGACCGATTTAACGCCGGCCGTGACATGTTTCGGCTCTCGGCTCAGCCCCTCCACCGTGAACCGCCAGCGCCCACCCGGCGGCACCGTCAACTGCTCGGACGGCAGGAACTCATGGAAATGCGCGACCTGCCGCTTGAGGCTGGCGCCGTCGCAGACATGCTTGTCGGCAACCCGCGTCTCCGACGTATAGCAGAGCGAGAAGCCGGACAGCGGCTCGGCCGAAAGATTGTGGAGCGTGAAAGTCAAGCGCCCGAAACTGCCTTCGACCGGGCGCCAGCTTGTCTCCAGACTATAATCGGCCATGTCGCGCCCTCCCCGTCAACGAACGGCCGGGATCACGGCTGGTCTTCCGGCATTCCTTCGCAGCTTAGCCTGTTCGGGACTTCAATGGAATCGGCGCGAATCCAGGCGAGGCGGACAGCGATGAGAATGCAGCAACACCGCTTTGACGAAGACCAGTCGCCCGGAGGGAAAACGGCGCGGCTTTCGCCGCGCCGTCCTCACTCTGCTGCCAACGCCGGCGGATGTCTGTCATCCGCCTCTTCCTGGATGGCGTCGGCATCCCGGCCTGGCTCGTCCTTTGCCTTCGGCTCCCGGCCGAAGAACAGGGCGTAGCCGGCGGGCAGAACCAGAATGGTCAGCACGGTCGCAACCAGGATGCCGCCCATCATTGCGTAGGCGAGCGGACCCCAGAAGACGCCGCGCGAGATCGGGATCAGTGCCAAGACGGCGGTCAGCGCCGTCAGCATGATCGGCCGGAAACGCCGCACGGCAGCACCGACGATCGCCTCCTGCCGGTGCATGCCGGCCTTGATATCCTGGTCGATCTGATCGACCAGGATGATCGAGTTGCGCATGATGATGCCGAGCAGCGCGATGACGCCGAGGATCGCGACGAAGCCGAAGGGCGCGCCGCTGATCAGCAGGGCGGCAGCTGCACCGATGATGCCGAGCGGCCCGGTGGCGAGCACCAGCATCGCCTTGCCGAAATGCTGCAATTGCACCATCAGCAGCACGATGATGACGGCGAGCATGATCGGCGCCTTGGCGGCGATCGACATCTGGCTTTCCGCCGCATCCTCGGCGCCGCCCTGGATCTCGACGTTGTAGCCGGCCGGCAGGCGGTCGCGCAGGTCCTTCATGTCGGCATACATTTTCATCACCACGTCGTTCGGCTGCACACCATCCGGCAGCGTCGCTCGCACGGTGATGGTCGGCAGGCGATCGCGCCGCCATTCGATGCCCTGCTCCATAACCGGCACAACCTTGGCAAGCTGTGAGACCGGCACGAAGCCGCCGAAATCCGTCGGCACATAGACCGAATTGACCGCCGACAGCAGCGAACGGCTGGCATCCGGCTCGCGGGCGACGATCGAGACCGTCTCCTCGCCGTCACGGAAATCGTCGAGGGCCGCTCCCGACATGGCGGTCTGCAGCATCTGGCGCACCCGCTGCGAGGTGACGCCAAGCGCCCGCGCGCGGTCCTGGTCGATCACCAGCTTCATTGCCGGCACCTGTTCCAGCCAGTCGTCATGAATGGCGCCGAGCATCGGGTTGGCCTGAAAGCGCGCCTTCACCTGGTCGGCGATTGCTCGCACTTCCTGGCGGTCAGGTCCCATGACCCGCATCTGCACCGGCCAGCCTGTGGGCGGGCCGAGGAAGAGCCGGTCGACCTTGCCGCGGATCTCGGGGAAATCTTCCGCAAGAATCGTGCGCAGCTTGACGATTAGCCGTTCGCGCGCCGGTTCGTCGTTGGCCATGACGAGGAGCTGAGCGAAGTTCGGATTGCGCAGCTGCTGGTCGAGCGGCAGGAAGAAGCGCGGCGCGCCTTCGCCAATATAGGTGGCGATGAACCGCTTATCTGGATCATCCATCATCTTCGCTTCCAGCGCCTTGGCCTGGACCTCCACTTCCTTGATGCTGGTGCCCTCGGGCAGCCAGAGATCGACGAGGATTTCCGGCCGCGAGGATTGCGGGAAGAAATTCTGCGGAATGAACTGGAAGGCCCAGAGGCTGGTGGCAAAGGTGCCGAGCGTCAGGAGCAGCACGATGACCCGGTGGCGCACCGCCCAGCCGACCGTGCCGCGCAGACGCCGATAGAAGCGCGTGTCGAAGGCGTCGTGATGCTCGCCGGCGTGATGGCGCTGCTTGAGGATCATATAGCCGAGCCACGGCGTGAAATAGACTGCGACGAACCACGAGGTGACGAGCGCGATGCCGACGACATAAAACAGCGAACGCACATATTCGCCGGCCGTCGAGGCGGCGAAGCCGACCGGAATGAAGCCGGCCGTGGTGATCAGCGTGCCCGTCAGCATCGGGAAGGCGGTCGAGGAATAGGCGAAGCTTGCCGCTTCGATCTTGACCAGCCCCTCCTCCAGCTTTCGCTCCATCATCTCGACGACGATCATCGCATCGTCGACGAGCAGGCCGAGCGCAATGATCAGCGCTCCGAGCGAAATGCGCTGCAGGTCGATACCGAGTTCGTACATCAGCGCGAAGGTGGCGGCCAGCACCAGCGGAATGGCGATGGCGATGACCAGGCCCGAGCGCCAGCCGATCGACAGGAACGAGACGATCAGCACGATGACAAGGGCTTCGCCGAGTGCATGCATGAATTCGCTGACCGCATCGGTCACCACGTCGGGCTGGTTGGCGATCTGATCGACGGCGACGCCGTAGGGCAGCGCCTCCTCGAAGCGCTGATAGGTCGCCTCGACGCCCTTGCCGACGTCGGTCACGTTGAAGCCCTTGGCCATCACGACGCCGACCTGGACGCTGTCATGGCCGTTGAAACGGTACTTGCGCTGATAGGGATCTTCGAGCCCGGAACTGACGGTGGCGATATCGCCGAGACGCGTCACCTGGCCGCCGGCGCGAAGGCGCAGCTCGCGGATATCCTCCGCCTTTTTCACGTCGCCTTCGACGGAGATGCGCACCGAGCGCAGGCCGGTATCGACGGAGCCGGCCGGATCGACATTGTTCTGGCCCTTGATGGCGTTCTGCAGATCTGGGATGGTCAGGCCGCGCTCGGCGAGCGCCTTGGACGAGACGTCGATATAGATCTTCTCAGGCTGGTCGCCGATGATCACGGCCTTCTCGACACCAGGTGTCGTCAGCAGCATATCGCGCGCCTGGATCGCGAATTTTTTCAGTTCCGGATAGGAGTAGCCCTCACCGCTGATCGAATGCAGCGTGATGAAAGTATCGCCGAACTCGTCGTTGAAATAGGGGCCAAGCAGGCCCTGCGGCAGCTCGTTGGAGATATCGCCGACCTTCTTGCGCACCTGGTAGAAGGCATCCGCCACGTCCTTCGAATTCGTGTCGCCCTTGACCTGCAGGGTGATGATTGCGCTGCCCGCCCGGGTATAGGACTTGACCCAGTCGATATGCGGGGTTTCCTGCAGCTTGCGCTCGATCTTGTTGACGACCTGGTCTTCCATTTCCTGGATGGAGGCGCCCGGCCAGATCGCCTGAACGACCATGACGCGGAAGGTGAATTCGGGATCCTCGCGCTGGCCCATGCGCATCAGACCGAGCACGCCGGTGATGATGATCAGTCCGAAGAGGAAGCGGGCGATGCTCGGATGGCCGATCGCCCAGCGCGACAGATTGAAGGGCCGCTTTTCGGTGGTGTTGGCGTCCATGGTTTTATTCCCTTTTGTCGCGCGATCAGCGGACGGCCTGGTCGCTATCGGCGAGCGCCGACTGCTGGTCCGGCACCTTCACCTTCAGATTTTCGCTCATGAACTGCGTGCCGGCCGCGACGACGAGATCGCCGGTATCGAGGCCTTCGGTCACATGCACGCCGTCGCCGGTGAAATCGGCGACCTTGATGTCGCGGCCATGCACGGTCGCCGTATCGCGGTCGACCGTCCAGACCATCTGCTTGCCTTCTTTCTCAGCCAGTGCGCTGAGCGGGATCGAGACATAGCTGTTGCCGGTGCTGACATCGGCCTCGATCGTCGCCGTCATGCCGAGCAGCACGCGCGGATCGTTCGGCAGGCTGACGCGCACCGCGAAAGTGCGCGACTGCTGGTCGGCGCTGCCGGAAACCTCGCGCACCTTGCCGTCAAGCAGCAGCTTTTTGTCGGCCCAGAAGCTTGTCTTGACGGTCTTTCCCGGCTTGAATTCGGCAATGTCATTTTCCGGAATCGCGATCTGCACTTCCTTCTCGCCGTCGACGGCAACGGTGACGACGGCGGTGCCGGAACCGACGACCTGACCGGTATCGGCATTGATCGATGTGACGATGCCGTTCTGGCCGGCTTTGAGCTCGGTGTAGCTCACCTGGTTCTTCGCCTGGTCAAGTGCGGAGAGCGCGGCATCGCGCTGCGAAATCGCCTGGTCGTGGCTGAGGGCAGCCTGTTCGAGCTGCGATTTCGGAGCGACGCTCTTGTCGAAAAGCTGCTCGGCGCGTTTGTTGGCAAGATCGGCGGTTTCGACGCTTCTTTCAGCCGCCGCGAGATTGGCTTCCGCCGTCTTGACCGCCAGCTGGTAATCGGTGGCGTCGACACGGGCGAGAACATCACCCGGCGTCACCCGGTCGCCGATATCGACGAGGCGCTCGGTGATCTTGCCGGCAACGCGAAATCCGAGGTTCATCTCCGTGCGCGCCTTGACCGAGCCGGAATAGTCGAGCTTGCGGGTATCGCCGGCCTTGGCGATCTCGACGACCTTTACCGGCCGGATGACTTGCTTGACCTCGGCCTTCTCTTCCGAGCAGGCGGAAACGCCGATGCCGATGGCGCCGACAAACACGAGGCGGGCAACGGACGGCATGCGACGGCTAAAGGTCTTGAGCGAAAACATCTTCCGCACTCCTGGATCGTTTCGGGGGTCTTAACGGCGGCTGCCGTCCATTATTTCTTCAGCGCCCTGATCACATAGTCGATCAGTTCGTCGACGCTCGCGCGGTTGGTTTTGGCAAGACATTGCGCCACCATCTGCGGATGGCAGAGATTGATCGTCGCCGCGCCGAAGCAGCGCGAGGCAACGACCGGGTCCTGCTCGGCGAATTCTCCGGCTGCAATGCCTTCGGCGATGATTTCAGCAATAAGATCGTGGACGCGGTCGATATGTTTTTCGATGACATGCCAGTCGCGCTCGATCGCGACGATGATCATCTCATGCACTTTCATCTCGTCGAGCATCAGATCGAGCGTCAACTGATGCTGTGTCTCGACATAGCGGCGCAGCCGCTCGCTGGCGCTGATCGGCTGATGGCGGATGTCGTAGGCGATCTGATAGGCGGTGGCGAGCATGCGCCCGCAGAGCGCCTGATGGATCTCCACCTTCGAGGCGAAGAAACGATAAATATTGGCCGGCGACATGCCGAGATCGCGGGCAATGTCGGCCACCGTCGTTTTGCTGTAGCCATAGTGGCGGAACAGCCGCTCGGCCGCATCGAGGATGCGGGTGACATTCTCCTGCCGGGTGACGTCCAGCGTATTTTCCGTGATGTCGTCCATAGTTTCGATGCCCGAATTACGACTGACGATTTTTGAATTTCGTCAGTCGTAAAATATCAGGCATCATTTGTCAATACTCCGCTCGCGCGGAGTCATGGACCTCACCGACCAATACATCAATGAGTGGCGGTTCGTTAAATTGCGAATGCACAATTGAAAAGTGCCGCGCGGAAGCGCGCGGCACATCGTCGGCGGCAGCAGGAAATCAGGCCAGCTTGACGTCGAGCGTGATCGGAACGGCGGCGAGCGCCTTGGAAATCGGGCAGCCGGCCTTTGCCTTGTTGGCAAGTTCGGTGAAGGTCGCCTCATCGGCGCCGGGAATCCGGCCGGAGAGCGAAAGATGGATGGCGGTGATGGCAAAGCCGCCCTCGACGCTTTCGAGCGTTACCTTGGCGGAGGTTTCCATATGCTCGGCGGTAAAACCGGCTTCCCCGAGGATCAACGACAGCGCCATGGTGAAGCAACCGGCATGGGCGGCACCGATCAGCTCTTCCGGGTTGGTGCCGGCAATGCCTTCGAAGCGGCTGGCAAAGCCGTAGGGATAATCCTTGAGAGCGCCGCTCTGCGTCGAGATCAGGCCTTTGCCGTCTTTGAGGCCACCGGTCCAATGGGCCGAAGCCGTACGATTGATCTGCATGCCGTCCTCCTGTTTCGATTGTGCTTTCGAGCAAGCGGCAGGGCGCCGCTCCATGCCTTCGGGAGTTCTGAGAGCCTTCCCGATGGACAATATAATGCTCTATCTTGAGAAGACGACAGGCCTGTAAAAATCAGCCGGAGTGGAAGCGTTTTCAGGCCGGATGCTGCAGCACGCTGAGACCGCCGTCGATCGTCAGGCAGGTGGCGTTCATGAACGGGCACTCGTCGGAGATCATGAACACGGCCGCCATGGCGATCTCCTCAGGCGTCGCGATGCGCCCGCCGGGATGCAGCCTCATCGTCTCGGCTTTGGCAGCCTCCGGATCCGGAAAGCTGTTCCAGTAGTCGATCACCTTCTGCGTCGAAACATAGCCCGGCGCCAGCGCGTTCACCCGGATGTTGCGGGCCGCATATTCGAGCCCCAGGGATTTTGTCATCCCCAGCAGCGCATGTTTTGCCAGCGGATAGGGAAATGTGTGCGGGATGATGGTGAAAGCGTGCGTCGAAGCGATGTTGAGGATGACGCCGCCGCCCTGTTCGATCAGGCCAGGCAGCACCGCCTTGCAGCAGTTCCACGCACCCTTGAGATTGATGTCGAAACAGCGGTTCCACATCTCGTCGGTCGTCTCGAGCGGTTCGGCGAAGACATTGACGCCGGCATTGTTGACGAGCGCGTTCAGCTGCCCGATCTCCTCATTCGCCTGCGCGACCAACGTCGTAATCGTTCCGGCATCGGTAATATCGGCCGGCAGATAGCCGAGCCGTCCACCGATGCTTTGCAGCTCTTTCGTTGACTTGGCGAGCAGTGCGGCGTCGCGGTCGACGAGAAAGACGGCCGCATCCTCAGTCATAAAGGCCTTCGCCATCGCAAGACCGATGCCCTGCGCGGCACCGGTTATCAGGATGTGCTTGCCCTCCAGGCGGCCGCCCATCATCTCCCCTCCGATTGAACCGGCAGCGCCAACATCAGAATCGTCACCGAGCCGGCAAGAATTTCGCCGGGCGCAAGCGGCGCGAGCCCGCCGAAATCAGGCAAATGGTGGCCGTTTGGCAGGTGGCTCATCGGCTCGAGGCAGAAGAAGTCGCTCCGGTCGACCGGCATATAGAGCATGAAGCGATCGAGCGCGCCGTCGGCTTCCAGTGCCGCCTGAAGGCCAAGTTCCGGCCAGGCGATGGCGGCCCGCCCGTTCCAGCCCTCGAAGGCATTGTTCATCCATCTCTGCGGCAACAGTTTTTCTGATCTGAAATCGAAATAGCCGGGCACTGGGCCGGGCAGATCAGGGAGATGGTCCGGCCGCTCGCTCCAATAACAATCGGCGGCAATCGTCAGACGCGTCTTCGGCGTCCGTACGAAGAAAGGGTGTTGACCGAGCCCGAAGGGAAGCACCGCCTCGCCGCGGTTTTCGACGGAGAGCGTCAGGATCAGCGCATCGCCGGCGACCCGGATCTCCTGCCGGGTGAGATAGGCATAGGGTGAAACCCTGTCGGCGGTCCGGGAAAAGGTAAAGCGCGCATGTTCTGAACTGGAGTCTTCCAGCTGCCACAGGCCGAGCCAGCCGTCGCCGTGCCGATAGAGCGGATCTGAGGTATTCGGCTGGAAGGCGTAATCGCGTCCGGCAAAGGACATGCTGTTGCCTTCGACGCGATTGCCGAACGGCACCATCGCAAAATTCGCCATTGTTCCGTCAGGCCCGCCGGCCGCAACGAGAAAGGGCATGCCTCGAAACGTCGCGGCGGTAACCGCGGCGCCCCGAGGGCTGACCCGGACGGCGAGATCGCCTTGCCTCAGTTCGATATCGCGTCCGGTCTGTCCTTCACTCATCCCCGTCGTCCCGCAGCCGAAGATCGCAAATTGTCGAGCAGCACGGCAATCAGCAGGATCAGCCCGCGCACGACATACTGATAGAATGCCTGGATATTCAAGAGATTCATAACGTTTTCGGCAATGCCCATGATCAGCACGCCGACGATGACGCCGCTCATCGCCGCCCTGCCGCCGGCCAGCGAAACGCCGCCGAGAACGCAGGCCGAAATCACCGACAGCTCAAGTCCCGTCGCCGCATTCGGCTGGCCGGAGGTGATGCGCGAGGCAAGCAGGATGCCGGCAATGCCGCAGACGAGCCCCTGCAGTGCAAAGATCCAGATGCGCATGTTGACGACATTGACGCCGGCAAGCCGCGAGGCTTCGGGATTGCCGCCGATCGCCAGCGTGTTCTTGCCGAAGACGGTGCGGTTGAGCACGAAACCGAAAAGGACGAAGAGCATCAGCATGATCCAGATCGGCGTCGGCACTGTCAGAAAGCGCGACAGGGCCAGCTGATAAAAGGCCGGATCGTTGATGCCGACGGCACGGCCATCCGAGGCGATCAGCGCCAGCCCGCGCACGATCTGCATGGTCGCAAGCGTCGTGATCAGCGCGTTGATGCGGAACCGGGCGATGACGATGCCGTTGACGAAGCCGACGACGGCGCCGCACAGCAGGGCGGCGAGCAAACCGAGAGGGATGGAGCCCGTGGCGTTCGAGACCATCACGGCGATCATGCCGGAGAAGGCGACGATCGACCCGACCGAAAGATCGAAATCGCGCGACGCCAGGCAGAACATCATCGTGCAGGCGACGATACCGATGGTGACCACCGACTGCAGCAGCCCCAGCATGTTTCGCTCGGTCAGGAAATTCGGCACGAAGAGCGAGACGATCACGAAGGCAGCGGCGAAGATCACCACCAACCCCTGTTCGCCGAGAAGGATTTTTTTCAACGAATTCATTATCCGTATTCCTGGTGCTAAATGCTGCCTGCGGCATTCTTAGCGGGGAGCGCAGCGGTGAGGATGGCGCGCTCGTCGAAATCCTGACGGGCGACATTGGCCGCCACCCTGCCCTGGCACATCACCATGATGCGATCGCAGATGCCCATGACCTCGGGCAATTCGCTCGATATCACCACGATCGCCATGCCGCCGGCCGCAAGTTCATAAAGGATCTCGTAGATTTCCGATTTCGCCCCGACGTCGATGCCGCGCGTCGGTTCGTCTATGACCAAGACCTTGATGCCCTGCTCGGAAAGCCAGCGGCCGAGAATGACCTTCTGCTGGTTGCCGCCGGAGAGATTGATGATGTCCTGCTTGCGCGACGGGGTTCGCACCCGAAGCCGGGCGATGAACCGATCGGCCAGCGCCGCCTCTTTTTTCGGGCTCAGAATGCCGAAGGGCGAGAAATGCCGGCGCGACGAAATCGCGATATTCTCTTCGATCGACCGGCCCTGGACGATGCCGTCGAATTTGCGGTCCTCCGGGCAGAGCACCATGCCGGCCTTGATCGCCGCCTTCGGACTGTTCGGCAAGACGACAACGCTATCGATCGCGACCTGACCCTGATGCCTGACATCGGCGCCGTAGAGCAGCCGCGCCATCTCGCTGCGGCCGGCGCCGATCAGGCCGAAGAAGCCGAGGATCTCGCCCTGGCGGACGGAGAAACCGATGGGGTTGCGCAGCCTCGGCCCCGACAGGCCCTTGACCTCGAGCCTGATATCGCCGAGCGGACGTTCGCGCCATCCCCAGACATTGCTGATCTCGCGCCCGACCATTTCCGAGATGATCTGCTCGCGCGTCGTCTCGGCGATGTCGGGATGGTGGGCGGCAAGCTTGCCGTCGCGCAACACGCTTAGGCTGTCGCAAAGCCGAAAAATCTCGTCGAGACGATGCGAGACGTAGAGAATGACCGTTCCCTTCGCCTTCAGCCTGTCGATCAGGGAAAACAGGATCTCGCTCTCGCGCGAGGAGAGCGAGGAGGTCGGCTCATCAAGCGCGATCACCCGTGCGTCGAGCATGACGGCCTTGGCGATCTCGACCATCTGCCGCGCGCCGATCGAAAGCGTGGCGACCTTGGCCGCCGGATCGACGTCGATGCCGATCTCGTTGAGCTTCGCCCGCACCGTTTCGATCAGCCTGTTCGACTGGATGATGCCGCCCTTGGCCGGAAAACGCCCAAGCCAGAGATTTTCGGCCACCGTCAGCTCCGGAACGAGCTGCAATTCCTGATGGATGACGACGATACCGGCATGAAAGGCGTCGCGCACGGATCCGTATTTCTGCTCCTCCGCCCCGATCAGGATGCGGCCGGTATCGGCGGCCTGATCACCTGATAGCACGCGGATCAGCGTCGATTTGCCCGCGCCGTTCTCGCCCATCAGGCCGTGCACGGCGCCCTTCTCGACTGAGAAGGAAACATCCGCCAGCGCCTGCACGCCGGGATAACCCTTGGAGATATTGTTGAATTCGAGGAAAGCCATCACCGCTCCGCCGAGGGGATCCGGCGGCACGCTGAGCGGCCGCCGTCTATATCATCGTGGAAGGTTTACTCGATGCCGAGATCCTTGCGGACCTTATCGTAATCGCCGCGCAGCGCCAGCGAGCCGGAGGTCAGCGTCAGCTTTTCCGGCGCCTTGTCGTTGGCGATCCAGTCGTACATGTTGAGCGCCGTCTCATAGCCATGACGCTTCGGCGAGATGATGACCGTGCCGAAGAAGCCCGTCGCTGCCGGCTTCTTGAATTCGTTAATCGCCGATTCCGCGCCGCCGATGCCGACGCCGATGACATTGGCTGCCGGAATACCCACAGATTCCGAAGCGCGGACGGCGCCGAGGACGGCTTCGTCGTTGAGGCCGAAGGCGACCCAGTATTTGACGTCGGCATGTTTGTTGAGAACGGTGGTCGCCGCATTCAGCGCCGCTTCGGTATCGGTCTTCGCCTGCGGCGCGTCATAAATGTTCTCGGCCGGAAAACCGGCGGACTTCAGCACCGAGATGGCGCCCTCGACGCGGTCGACGGCCGTCGGCAGCTGATCGTAGGACACACGGATCGCACCGACATTCTTCATGTCCCAGCCGCGCTTCTTGATTTCGTCGACGATGGCCTGGCCGACAGTCTCGCCGATCTTGGTGGCCGAAATACCCATGTGCGGCACCTCTTCCAGCGGCTTGCCGTCGGCGCTGACGAGGCGGTCGTCGACGGTCATCAGTTTCAGCTGGTTGGCTTCCGCCTTGGCAACGATGCCAGGGCCGAGCTTGACGTCGGGCGTGCAGATGATGAAGCCCTGCGCACCCTGGGCGCCGAGATTGTCGATCGCCGACTGAACCTTTTCGCCGTCTTCGGCGCCGATCTTGACGACGGTGAAGCCTTTTTCCTTGGCGGCCTGGTCAGCGAATTTCCATTCGTCCTGGAACCACGGCTCCTCAGGCTGCTTGACGATAAACCCGATCTTCACGTCTGCGGAAAATGCCGAGCCGGCTGCCAGAATGGCGAAGGTGCCAGCCAGGATGGCTGCTTTGAACAAGCGCATGTCTCTCTCCCGAAATTCTAAAAAATCATGCAGCCGCCTCCCAGGCAGCGCCTATGAATTAAGATAAATCATCATACCAGTCAATTGCCAATGTATGATGATTGCAATAATACGATAATCGACGAGGTGCTGGAGGAAGCGTCGCAAAGCCGATCGAATTCGGATAATGAGGTTCGATTACCTGGCGCCAGAGATAGAGCGGAGAGGTGAGTTGGAAACAAACGAGCGACAGGGCGGGGCCGAAAGCCCCGGCATCGAGCGCCGCCCGCGTGTACGCCGCAACGTCACCGCGGCGATCGCACAGGATATCTGCGCGGAGCGGTATCCTTCAGGCTCGCCGCTGCCGCGCGAAAACGATCTCTGCCAACTCTACGGCGTCAGCCGCACCGTCATCCGCGAATCGCTGAAAGTGCTGGAATCCAAGGGCCTTGTCCGCGGAAAGCCCCGCATCGGCACCACCGTCTGCGATCGGGACGACTGGAATATCCTGGATGCCGACGTGCTCGATTGGATTGGTCCTTATATCAAGGATTTCGACCTGCTCGGCTGCATTCTCGAAGCCCGCCGCACCATCGAGCCGGCAGCGGCCGAATATGCCGCCGAGCGTGCCAGCGCCCAGGAGATCGCCGATCTTGACAAGGCTTGGCGGCAGATGCGCGACAGTGCCGGCGATCCGGAAAGCTTCACCGATGCCGATGTCATGTTTCATACGGTGCTGCTGACCGCCAGCCACAACCAGGTCTTCCGCCGTCTGTCGAGCGCCATCCACGCGGCGCTGAAATATGCGCTGCATGCCTCCAACATCGGCGTCGAGAACCGCGAGGATGCGGTGCTGGTTCACGGCCAATTGGTCGAGGCCCTGCGCATGCGCGACAAGACAGGCGCCCGCGACTGCGCCAACCGCATGCTCGATCTTGCGGTGCGCGACCTTGCCGCCGCCGAAAAGGCGATCGGCAGAACGAAATAGGTAATTTGCGGTTAGGCCGCCGGTAAAAAATCTGAAGAGAGACTGAAGAGCAGCGATGAAGATCACCAAACTCACCACCTATATCGTTCCGCCGCGCTGGCTGTTTTTGAAGATCGAGACCGACGAGGGCATCATCGGCTGGGGCGAACCGGTCGTCGAAGGCCGCGCGCTGACCGTCCAAGCCGCCGTCCACGAACTGGAAGACTATCTGATCGGCAAGGATCCCTTCCTGATCGAGGACCACTGGACGGTGATGTATCGCGGCGGCTTCTATCGCGGCGGTGCCGCCCATATGAGCGCCATCTCCGGCATCGACCAGGCGCTGTGGGACATCAAGGGCAAGGCCCTCGGCCAGCCGATCCATTCCCTGCTGGGCGGCCAGCTGCGCGACCGCATCAAGGTCTATTCCTGGATCGGCGGCGACCGGCCTGCCGATGTCGCCAACAATGCCAGGGAGGTGGTCGCCCGCGGCTTCAAGGCGATCAAGCTCAACGGCTGCGAGGAAATGCAGATCGTCGACACCAACGAGAAGGTGGAGAAGGCGGTGGAGACCATCGCCGTCATCCGCGAGGCGATCGGCCCGCATATCGGCATCGGCGTCGATTTCCACGGCCGCGTGCACAAGCCGATGGCCAAGGTTCTCGCCAAGGAACTCGAACCCTACAAGCTGATGTTCATCGAGGAGCCGGTTCTTTCGGAAAACAAGGAGGCGCTACGCGACATCGTCAACCATACCTCGACGCCGATCGCGCTCGGCGAACGGCTCTTTTCGCGCTGGGACTTCAAGCAGGTGCTGTCGGACGGTTATGTCGACATCATCCAGCCGGATCTGTCGCATGCCGGCGGCATCACCGAATGCCGCAAGATCGCGGCGATGGCCGAAGCCTATGATGTGGCGCTGGCGCCGCATTGCCCGTTGGGCCCGATCGCACTCGCCGCCTGCCTGCAGGTCGATGCCGTCAGCTATAATGCCTTCATCCAGGAACAGAGCCTCGGCATCCACTACAACAAAGGCAACGACATCCTCGACTACATCTCTAACAAGGAGGTGTTCCAATATGCCGATGGTTTCGTCTCGATCCCTCAAGGACCTGGTCTCGGCATCGAGGTCGACGAGGCCTATGTCATCGAGCGCGCCAAAGAGGGCCATCGCTGGCGTAACCCGATCTGGCGCCACGCCGACGGCAGTTTCGCCGAATGGTAAGAGGAAAGGGTCGCGCAAGCGGCCCTTTTTTCATTCGCCGTGTAGCAAATCGGTCGTCTCGTCCGTCATTGTGGAAACGCAAACAGGAGATCTTACGATGGCCAGAGCAATCGCAATCATCGTCGCCCGCATCATTTTCAGCTTCATCTTCTTCATGGCCGCCGGCTTCAAATTCGCCGATATCGGCGCGACGGCGGGTTACATCGCCGCTGCCGGTTTTCCGATGGCGACATTCCTTGCCTGGGTCGCGGCCTTCTTCGAGATCGCCCTGGCGCTCGCTTTCATAACCGGGGCCTTCTTCACCGAGGCCAGCCTGCTGGCGGGCGTCTACGTGATCTTCCTTGCCTTTGCCTTCCACGGGCCATCCCATTGGCAGCAGAACCAGGCCGAATTCGGCTTCTTCGTGGATCACTTCACCTTCCTCGCCGGCCTGCTCTTTGCCGCCGTCCACGGGCCGGAGAAATGGGCGCTTCGGTATAATCTTCTCAGATAGCGCCACCGGCCTTTCCTTCCGGAACCAAGAGCCGAGCGGAACATTGGCTTACAATGGCAAGGAGGGCCCGCCCATGGAGCTGAAGGGAAAGATCGCATTGGTGACCGGCGCCGGGTCCGGCATCGGCAAAGCGGCTGCTTTCAGGCTCGCCGCGGAAGGCGCGAGGGTCGCCGTGCTGAGCCGCACCGCCGACGAGGTGGAAAAGACGTGCACCGAGATCAAGGCGGCGGGCGGCGAATCGATCGCGCTGATCGCCGACACCAGCGACGAGGCGCAGATGCGCAGCGCCGTGGAGCAGCTGACCGATGCGTTCCACGGCATCGACATCGTTGTCGCCAATGCCGGCATCAACGGCGTCTGGGCGCCGATCGACGATCTGAAGCCGGATGAATGGGACAAGACCATTGCCGTCAATCTGCGCGGCACCTATCTGACCTTGCATCTGACGGTCCCCTACCTGAAGAGGAATGGCGGCTCGATCGTCGTCGTCTCCTCGATCAACGGCACCCGGACATTCACGACGCCGGGCGCCACCGCCTATACCGCAACCAAGGCCGGCCAGGTCGCCATGGTTCAGCAGCTGGCGCTGGAACTCGGCCGGCACGGCATCCGCGTCAATGCCGTCTGCCCCGGCGAGATCGAGACCAATATCGGCGCCAACACCAATAGCCGCCATCGCAAGGAGACCGAGGTGCCGGTCATCTGGCCGCAGGGAGATATCCCGATCGCCGGCGGCAAGGCGGGCAAGAGCGAGGATGTCGCCGAAACCATTCTCTTCCTCGCCTCAGACCGGGCTCGACATATCACCGGCACGCCGATCTGGATCGACGGCGGCCAGGGACTGCTGCGATAGGCCTGCGTCCTGCGACGGTCAGGCTCTCAGCCGGGCGCTATCGAGCGTATAGAGTTCCTGCGCGCGCTGCACGCCGCGCAACGCATAACGTCCGACACAGGCGAGTGCCGCACGCTGTTCCTCCGGTATCGCCGTGGCGAAATCGGAGGAGATCAAAAGATTGAGATCCACTGATCGGCACATCGAAGCGATGCGGCTGACCTCGTTGACGGCAGGGCCGATAACCGTGAAGTCCAGCCGGTCCTGACTGCCGATATTGCCGTAAAAGACGTCGCCTATATGCAGGCCGATATAGACATCCGTCGTTGGCCGGCCGTCGGCGTTGCGTTCGGCGTTCAGCTTGGCGAGCTTTTCCCGCAGAAGCGCTTCTGCGTGGAGCGCCGCACGACAGGTCTCTGCCGGCACCTCGCCCTTGAATATCGCCAGCACGCCGTCGCCGATCAGCTTCAGCACATTGCCGCCGGATTCGTGGATCGCCGTGATCACCGCCTCGCTATAATCGTTGAGCAAGGGGATGATCTCCTCCGGCGGTACGCTGTCGGAGATCTTGGTGTAGTTCAACAGATCCGAAAACCAGAGCGCGGCGGAAATCCGCTCCGATTTGCCGCGGCTGATCTTGCCCTCCATGACCTGACGCGCCGCGTCCTCACCGAGATAGACTTCGGCGATGGTGCGGGCGATGCGCCCGAGCCCGATGCACTTGATCGCCAGTCCCAGCACCGGCACCAGCTTGCGCAGGATGGCGAGGTCGTGATCGGAAAAACCCTCGGGATGTTTGGTCGCGAAATGCGAGAAGAAACAATCCATTTCGCCGATCGTTCCAGCCTCGCTGAAACGATGGACCATCGCCACGAAATCCGTGTGGCCGGCTTCAGCAATCGTATCGAGCAGGCTGAAATCGATCGGATCACCAAAGCCGAGACGTCGGCGTATCTCCCGTTCATTGTTGGACCAGAGATAATAAAAGGCCGAGCGCTGCCAGTTCGCCGCGGCTTCCCCGGAGCTCGTCGAGCCATATTCGAACTCGGTCTCGATCTCCTCCTCGCTGTCCCAGCGGAAGGCGCGGCCTTCATGCACCGGGTGCAGCGTATCCATCAGCGCCAGGCCGCGGTCGAGCGGCAGCCCGGCATTGCGGCAGGCCGCGCAGAAACCGGTCATGAGCTCTGCTTCCGAAGCGCCCTTCAGTCCCTGCTCTGTGATCCAGGCTGCAATTGTGCTGACGTCGCTATAATCCATACCGCTCACCTTCACTCTCGCCCAAGCTGTAGTCCGAATTCGGCATCGAAGGAAGCCAATTGGCTCAATCGCCGACGGGCATGTTGTAAGGCGTGACGATTTCGACCGATGAGAGCGAGGCCGGAACCGCCCGACCCGGTGACGTCGCTCGGCCCATGATCGCCCTGAAGGCCGAACGCGCATCGGTCCTGAGATCATGGTGCAGCACGAAGCCGATCCGGCGGGCGGCAAGCAGGGCGCGGTTGTCGACGTCGAGATCATGGGCGACGAAGGCGTGGACCGGGCGTCTGGCCGCATCGAAGGCTGCCAGCACAGCCCGGTTGCCGCCACCGATCGAATAGACGGCATTGAGGGTGGGATCGGCGGCAAGGGCAGCCGCCGCAAGCGTTCCCGTCGCCGTATCGGTGCCGTGCCCCTCGCTGATTTCGGTGATGCCGATCCCGGGATAATGGGCGCGGATGATGCGGCGAAAGCCGATCTCGCGCTCCTCCTCGCCACGAAACCGCCCGCTCGACAGCGTCACCAGCACCTTGCCGCCGCCACCGCTCGCAAGGACTTCGCCGATGAGATAGGCGGCGGTCTCGCCCGCCGCCCGGTTGTCGGCGCCGGCATAGGCGATGCGCGCCGAATTCGGCAGGTCGGTCACCAGCGTCACCACCGGAATGCCGGCCGCATCCGCCCGCGCAACGGCAGCGGCCACTTCGGCAACGTCAGGCGCCTTGAGTACGATGCCGTGTGTGCCGCGCAGCCGGATGCGGTCGAGAAGCTGCACCATCTCGGCCGGCTTCATCACCTCGGCGAAATGGAACCGGCATCGGAAGATGCCGGGCAGGAAGGCCGCCATCTCGGCCTCGAAGGCGGCGCGCACTGCATCGCTGAAACGCTGAGGCGTCTCCATGACGATGTCGATCGCCAGCATGCGTCCGCTCGCTACCGCCCCGGCCTGCTGTTTTTCGAGCTCGGCGATCGCCGCCTTCACCCGCATTTCCGTCTGCTGGCGCACACCTGGGCGCCCGTTCAACACCCTGTCGACGGTCGCGGTGCTCAATCCGGCCTGGAAGGCGATGTCCTTGACGAGGAAGAGATGGGCCATGGAATCCGTTTGATGGTTTTTTGATGGATTTCTGATCTATATCACCCGGCATCGCGGCGTATAGTGCCTTCATCGAAAGAGGAGGAGCCATCATGAAAACCGACAACCAGCAGAAATTGCGCGCCGACCGTGTCTGGCTCAGCGAAGACAGCTGCGATCTCGAAGATTTTCGTCGTCTTGCGGAAAAGACCACCGTGCTTGCCGATTACCCCACGGCTTCTGCGGTCGAAAAAAACGTGCTGATCTATGACAGCCGCAAGGTGACGGCGGCGGCGGCAACGCCGGAGGGCCGGCGCGCCGTGCTGGCCGAAATCTCAGAGGCCTTCGGCGACGGTCCGGGCGTCGCCGTCTTCAAGCATGCATACGAGGATACCGCCATTATCGACCGCGCCAGCGCGGTCTTCGATCAGATCATCGAGGAGCAGCACCGCACCTCGACCGGCGGCGGCGACCACTTCGCCAAACCCGGCGCCAACGACCGCATCTGGAATTCACTGGAGAAACATTGCCTCGCCGAGCCTGCGAATTTCGCTGAATATTACGGCAATGCCATCGTCGCACTCGCAAGCCAAGCCTGGCTGGGCCCGAGCTACCAGATGACGGCCCAGGTCAACCGCGTCAATCCGGGCGGCGCGGCACAGTCGGCCCATCGCGACTATCATCTCGGTTTCCAATCGTCTGCGGTGATCGAGCAGTTTCCGGTGCATGTGCACCGGCTTTCGCCGGTGCTGACGCTGCAGGGCGCGGTCGCCCATTGCGACATGCCGCTCGAAAGCGGCCCGACGCTCTTCCTGCCGCACAGCCAGACCTATGTGCCCGGTTATCTCGCGCTCAAGCGCCAGGAATTCCGGGATTATTTCGAGGCCAATCACATCCAGCTGCCACTCGAAAAAGGCGACGTCGTCTTCTTCAATCCCGCCCTCTTCCACGCCGCCGGCACCAACCGTTCGGCCGATATCAAGCGCGTCGCCAACCTGTTGCAGGTCTCCTCCGCCTTCGGCCGGGCGATGGAAACCATCAATCGCGAGAGGATGAGCGCCAGACTCTTTCCCGCCCTGAAGACCTTGCAGGACAGGCTGTCGCCCGATGAGATCGCTAACGCCGTCGCCGCCTGCGCCGAAGGCTATTCCTTCCCGACCAATCTCGACCGCGACCCGCCGCTCGGTGGCCTGGCGCCGAAGGCGCAGGCGCAGCTGATGCACGAGGCATTGAAGGAAGGCTGGAGCGACGAAGCCTTTGCGGCGGCACTTGCAGAGCAGGCGCAGAAGAAGCTGAGCTGACTAAGGATCTAGAGCCGACCCCGCATAAAGCTTCCCGCATACGGGGGAGGCCATTCGCATATCACCACCAAGGAGGAACCACATGAGCACGGATCCCGGCCGCCTCGACGGCAAGATCGCCATCGTCACCGGCGGCACGCAGGGGTTGGGCGCCACCATCGCCCGTCTCTTCGCCGAACGCGGTGCCGAAGGCATCGTCATTTGCGGCCGCAACGAAGCCAAGGGCCAGGCGAAGGCCAATGAGATTTCGGCCGCGACCGGCGTGAAGGTCGTCTACGTCAGGGCCGACCTCGGCAAGGTCGAGGACGCCAGAAATGTCGTCCACGCCTGCGACGAGGCCTTCGGCCGGGTCGACGCACTGGTCAATGCCGCTGCCATCACCGATCGCGGCACCATCCTCGACACCAGCCCTGAACTCTTCGACGCCATGTTCGCCGTCAACGTGCGCGCACCGTTCTTCCTGATGCAGGAGGCCGTGAAGGTCATGCGCCGCGAAAAGACCGAGGGCACCATCGTCAACATCGGCTCGATGTCAGCCAAGGCAGGTCAGCCGTTCATCGCCGCCTATTGCGCCTCCAAGGGGGCGTTGGAAACGCTGACGAAGAACACCGCCTATGCGCTGCTGCGCAACCGCATCCGCGTCAACGGCCTCAACATCGGCTGGATGGCGTCCGAAGGCGAAGATCGCATCCAGCGCGAATATCACGACGCCCCCGCCGACTGGCTGGAGAAGGCGGCGGCAGGCCAGCCTTTCGGCCGCCTCGTCGACCCGCACGAGGTGGCGCGCGCCTGCGCCTACCTGTCATCGGCCGAATCCGGCCTGATGACCGGCTCGGTCATTTGCTTCGACCAGTCGATCTGGGGCGCCTATGACGGCTCGCCGCATCCGGTGGCGGCGCTCTGATCAGTCTTGAGCCCGGCATTTCCCAGAGCCGGGCTCTGGCACCTCCCGGGATTTGCCGCTAGGAAGATGCGGCAGCATTCAGGGAGAAACTGGCGTGGCCGACAATCCGCTTTATGACATCCGCGATGAACGTTTTAGCGCTCTGGTCATCGGCAGCGCCGCGCTCGAAGAACTCTATTCCGGCTGCCGCTGGACGGAAGGCCCGGTCTGGTTTTCCGACCTGAACTGCCTTCTCTGGAGCGATATTCCCAATGAACGCATGATGCGCTGGACACCGGATGGGACGGTCTCGGTCTTCCGCTCGCCCTCCAACTACGTCAACGGCAATACCCGCGACCGGCAGGGCCGACTGGTCTCCTGCGAACATGGCGGCCGCCGCGTCACCCGCACCGAGATCGACGGCACAATCACCGTTCTCGCCGACAGCTACAAAGGCAAAAGGCTGAACTCGCCGAACGATGTCGTCGTGCATTCCGATGGCGGGATCTGGTTCACCGATCCGACTTACGGCATCCTGTCGGATTACGAAGGCCACAGGGCCGAGCCCGAGCAGCCGACCCGCAACGTCTACCGAATCGATCCCGCAAGCGGCGCGATCGAGGCCGTCATCGACGATTTTATCCAGCCGAACGGCCTTGCCTTTTCGCCCGACGAGACGAAGCTCTACATTGCCGATTCCGGCTCGGCAAAACATGAAGTGCCGCGCCATATAAGAGTTTTCGACGTCGTCGACGGCAGGAAGCTCGCAAACAGCCGCTATTTCTGCAGCCTCGACGTCGGCAATCCTGACGGTTTCCGCTTCGATGTCAGCGGCAACCTCTGGACAAGTGCGTCCGACGGCGTGCACTGCTTTTCGCCGGACGGCACCTTGCTCGGCAAGATCAGGGTGCCGCAGACGGTGTCCAACCTCACCTTCGGCGGCCCCAAGAAGAACCGGCTCTTCATCACCGCGACGCGCTCGGTCTATTCGATCTATACGAAGACCAACGGCGCCCAATATCCGTAGGTACCGGCGCTCTGCCGGCGCCGGCCCGTGGCATAAGATCAGGCCTTCACCCCGTCCGGCCTGCCGTGCAGCGGCTCGGCGCGGTGCCAGTTTTCCAGGATGCGGCCGTCACTATGTTTCTGCCGCGCCCAGCGGATGCCGTTCGAGATCACCTTATGCACGGTCTTGTCGTGATAGATCGGATAGGTTTCGTGGCCGGGGCTGAAGAAGAAGATGCGCCCGCGCCCGCGCTGGAAGGTGCAGCCGCTGCGGAACACCTCGCCGCCGGAATACCAGGAGATGAACACTAGCTCGTCCGGCTGCGGGATGTCGAAAGGCTCGCCATACATTTCCGAGGCATTGACCTCGAAATAAGGCGGCAGTCCCTCGGCGATCGGATGTGACGGATTGACCACCCAGACGCGCTCCAGGTCTCCATCCGGCGTCTCGCGCCAGGAAAGATTGGCATTGGTGCCCATCAGCCGGCGGAAGAGTTTGGAATGATGGCCGGAATGCAGCACCAGCAGGCCCATGCCCTTCAGCACGCGCTGCTGCACGCGCTCGATCAGCCCGTCGCTGACCTCCTCATGCGCCATATGCCCCCACCAGAGCAGCACGTCGGTATCATCGAGCACGCTGTCCGGCAGGCCTTCATCGGGATCGTCGAGCGTGCCGCGGCGGATTTCGAAATCCGGATGGGCGATGCCGGCGGCGATCGCGCCGTCGATGCGATCGGGATAGATCTCCTGGACCTCCTTATGGAGCTGCTCGTGGCGTCCCTCGTTCCAGATGGTGACCTTGATTGTCATGGCATTCCTCGATGTTTGCGGTCAGGCGGTTGCCGGACGGATCACCCGGCCGGCGGAATCGAATAGATGGCAGGCGGCGGGATCGGCGGTCAGCGACACGCGGTCGCCCGGCCGCACAGCGATATCGCCCTCGGCACGCACGACGATCGGCTGCTGCCCGGAGCCGACGGTCATGTAGGTCTCGACGCCGAGCCGCTCGACGATGACGACTTCTGCCGTGAAATGGCCCTGCCCTTCCGGCGCGATCTTCAGATGCTCCGGCCGGATGCCGAGTTTGGCCTCGCCCTGCGGCACCGAGCCATTGGCATCGGCAAGATCGAGCGACAGCCCGATCGGACTGTCGAGATGCAGCGCACCCGCCGACGCCCGCGTCGCGGTGACCGGGATGACGTTCATCTTCGGCGAGCCGATGAAGGTCGCGACGAATTCATTCTGCGGCTGATGGTAGAGCGACATCGGCGCGCCCTCCTGTGCCACCAGGCCCTTGTTCAGCACGACGATGCGGTCGGCCATCGTCATCGCCTCCACCTGATCGTGGGTGACGTAGACGACGGTCGCCTTCAGCTCGCGGTGCAGGCGCTGCAGCTCGGCGCGCATTTGCACGCGCAGCGCCGAATCGAGGTTCGAGAGTGGCTCGTCGAACAGGATCAGCGACGGCTTCTTGATGATGGCGCGGCCGATCGCCACCCGCTGGCGCTGGCCGCCGGAAAGGGCGGCCGGGCGGCGGTCAAGATAGTCGGTGAGCTGCAGGATCTCGGCGACGCCTTCCACCTGCCGGCGAATTTCCGCCTCCGGCACCTTTTTCAGGCTGAGGGAAAAGCCGATGTTTTCGGCAACGGTCATATGCGGATAGAGCGCATAGGACTGGAACACCATGGCGATGCCGCGCTTGTCGGGCGGCACGTCGTTGATGCGCTTGCCGTCGAGGACGAGATCGCCTTCGTCGATGCCTTCGAGGCCGGCGATCATGCGCAGCAGCGTCGACTTGCCGCAGCCGGACGGACCGACGAAGACGGCGAATTCCCCGTCCTCAACGGTGATATCGACGCCCTTGATGACCTCGAGCGCGCCGTAGAACTTGCGAACGTTTCTGAGATTGATCATCCGTTTCTCCTCTTGATCTCAGCCCTTCACGCCGCCCGAAAATGTCTGGACGAGGAAGCGCCGCGCAAAGCCGAAGGCGACGACGGCCGGCAGCAGATAGATGAAGGCCAGCGCGGTCAGCAGGCCGTAGTCGATCTCGTTGATGCGGAGAAAAGCGCGGAAGAGGCCGAGCGGCAGCGTCTGCAGCTCCGGCGACGATAGGAAGATCAGCGGCAACAGGAAATCGCCCCAGGCCGACATGAAGGCGAACAGCCCGGCGGCGGCAAGCCCCGGCAGCGCCAGCGGGATCAGCACCCGGCGGATGCGCTGGATCAGCGTCGCCCCGTCCATCAGCGCCGCCTCTTCATAGTCTCTCGGCAGCCCGTCGAAGAAGGTCTTCATGATCCAGAGCGCCAGCGGCAATTGCATCGTCGCCAGCACCAGGATCAGCCCGAGATAACCGTCGATGAAGCCGGTCCAGCGCATGATGCCGCGGGCATAGCTGCCGAAGATCGGCCTGAGCATCGCCGCTTCGGCATTGTTCAGCGTCAGCAGGAATTTGTAGAGCGGCACGACGAGCGCCGTCGGCGGCAGCACGCGGATGAGCAGGATCGCATAGAGGAAGGGCAGCTTCCACCAGGCGCGGGTGCGCGACAAGGCGTAACCGCCGAGCCCCGCTAGCACCATGACGAGCAGCGTGGCGCTGCCGACGACGAAGAGCGAGTTGAACAGCCACTTCGCCCCGTCTTCCTTGGTGAAGACTCTGACATAATTGGCGAAGGTCCATTGCTGCGGCCAATGCAGGAAGAGCTGCGCATTGCCGTCGAAAGAGGCGAGCAGCACCCAGAAGAAAGGCACGGCGCAGAAGATCGAGATCAGCGACAGCGTCGCATAGGCGATGAGGTCGGAGCGGCCCTTGTTGGCTGTCTCGCTTGGGGAAACGACGGCCATATCAGACCTCCACCTTCATCGCCCGGACATAGGCGATGCCGAGAACCAGCGAGATGACGAGCGCAACGACCGCGACCGCGGCGCCATATCCGAGCTGGAACGCCGTGAAGGACTGGTTGTAGATGTAAATGCTGACGACCTCGGTGGCGCCGCCGGGTCCGCCGCGCGTCAGCGCGTAGACGAGGCCGAAGACGGCGATGGTCGAGACGGCCGAGATCAGCATGTAGAGCAGGATCGTCGGCATCATCAGCGGCAGGGTGATGCGGCGAAACATCTGCGACGGCGTGGCGCCGTCCATGCGCGCCGCCTCGTAAATCTCCGCCGGAATGGTGCTGAGGCCCGCCGTCAGCAGGATCATCGCCGTGGCAATGCCGCGCCAGGTGTTGACGATGATGATCATCGACAGCGGGAAGACCTGCAGCCAGTCGGCCGGCGTGACGCCGAAGAAGCTGACGATGCGGCTGAGCGTGGCATTGTCGCCGCCCGCCAGCATCGAGATCCACATGAAGCCGGCGACGACTTCGGGGGCGGCATTGGGCAGCAGGATGATCGACGAGAACACCCGCCGGAAGCGGATCGGCCGGCGCAGCGCGATTGCCGAGATCAGGCCGAGCACGAACTGGCCGATCACCGCGGACCCGATGACGAAGACGAAGGTGACGAACAGCGAATTCCAGAACTTGGCGTCGTTGAACAGCCTGACATAATTCCGGAAGCCGACGAAGCGCGGCCGGAGGGCCGCCGCCCCGGTCAGCGCCTCGTTGGTGAAGCTCAGATAGATGGAATAGACGGCCGGATAGATGACGAAGGCCAGCAGCAGCACGAGCGAGGGCAGCAGGATCAGCAGCCATTGCCGCTCGGCGCGCCTTTCATGAGAGTTTCTGGCCATGGAAGCTCGCAACCTGTCGAATGTACCGGCTCATCGAATAAAAACGGGGAGACGCGGGCCTTGGCGCCGCGTCCCCGTTCGCGGGGAAAGCAAGCTGAGGCTTACTTCACCATGTCGTCGCCGAGCGTTTCCTTGACGTAGTCGACCAGGATCTTCTGGGCGCCGGCGGCATCGGTTTCCTTGCGCAGCAGCGCTTCGGTCGCCCGCGCCACGCCTTCCGAAACCGTGCCGAAACCGGAGGCCTGCTTCAGGAACACGCCGTTTCCGGCCGCCGCATGGATCGGAACCAGCTCCGTCAGCTTCTGGAAGTCGGCATTATCAGCCGCATCCTTGCTGGCGGGAATGTTGCCGATGCGGGCGGCATAGGAAACCTGCGTCTCGATCGAGCCGATCTCCATCAGCGCCTTGATTGCCAGTTCGGTATTGGCCGATTTGGAATTGACGGCCCACGGCGCGGCAAGGTTGGCGAGCACATACTGGCCGCTGGCCTGGCCCGGCACCGTCCAGGTTCCCACAACCTTCGTCACTTCGGGGATCGGGTTCTTGCTCTCGCGGCCCCAGTCGAAAATATAGCACCAGGAGCCGCAGGTGGTCGCGGCGAGCTTGCCTTCCGGGAACATCTGGTATTTCGGCACGACCCAGGGCTCCGGCCCGAGCAGCGGCTGCGTCGGCATCAGATCCTTGTCGATCAGCTCCTTGTAGACGTTGAAGACATCCTTGATGCCCTCGCCGTTGAGATCGAGCTTGCCGTCGGCATCGACCAGCTGCGGCGTCTTGGAGCCGACCAGCAGGTGCTGGAAGCCCTCGTCGAAGGCGCCGCTTCCCCAGGAGACGCCGGCCGGGAAGAGCAGGCCGTAGGCGCCGGTCTTCTGCTTGATCTCGGCCGCACGGTCGAGAAGCTCCTGCCAGGTCTTCGGCTGCTCTGTGGAGATGCCGGCCTTTTCGAGAACGTCCTTGCGATAATAGATTTCCTGAATGCCGAGCATGAACGGCATCACATAGGTCTCGCCATCCGGGCTGACGGCAAGCTCCTTGGCGACGTCATAGAGGTTGGCATAACCCTCCCAGGCCTTGAACTCCTTGGTGATAGGCGTGAGGTAGCCGGCTTCCACCATATCGGCGACGGCAGCCGTCGTCGGGATGGAGAACAGATCAGGCGCGTTGCCGGCTCCGAGTTCCGTCAGCAGTTTGGTCAGGTAATCCTTGTCGGGCGCCGGATATTCGATGACCTCGACGGTCACGCCGTATTTCTTTTCGATCCGCTCGACCGTCGACTTCATCGCATCGATGCCGGCTTGGCCGTGATTGGCAATTCGAATTGTTTCAGCCTGCGCCAGCGTCGAAACCGCGCTCAGCAGAATGGCGCACAGGCCACTAAGAACTGTCTTCTTCAACGGAAGTCCTCCCTTTTTTTGCAGACACGGTGCCCTCCAGCACCGGCTGCGAAAATGTACACGCATTCCCATAACTGGCAAGTCGGGTTTTGAAAAGATTCGAACATCGACTTCAATTTACTGATATTACTGGGATATCCAAATATTGCCATTCGCATATCGCCTGTGTAATCGTGTACACAAACATTCAGGGAGGAAATTTTCATGGCTGAGAAATTGCGCCTCGGCGTCATCGGCGCCGGGCTGAAGGCGGCGGAATATGCCGAGAGCTGGGCTGGGATGCCGGAGATCGAATTCGCCGCCCTTGCGGACACCACGGCGGCCTCGCGCCGGCGCCTGATCGACGTCTGCCTTACCGCCGGCGCGCCCGAACCGAGAAGCTTCGAGGACTATCGCGAAATGCTCGTCCAATGCCGGGACGAACTCGACATCGTCTATATCTCCACCCCGCATGCCTTCCACGCCGAGCAAGCGACCGCCGTCGCCGAAGCCGGCCTCGACCTCTTCCTGGAAAAACCGATGGTGACGACGGTCGCCGAGGCCGAGCGGCTGATCGCGGCGCAGAAGAAGAGCGGCGTTACCATCGTCACCGCCTTCCAGGGCGGTCTGTCGCCGCTGGTGCTCGACACGCGCCGGCGGGCGCTTTCCGGCGAATTCGGCGAGCTGATCGCCATATCGGGCATGATCTGGGAAAGCTGGTCGTCTAATTACGACGGCCATTGGAAGCAGCAGCCCGAGATCTCCGGCGGCGGCTTCATGTTCGATACCGGCGCCCATATGATGAACACCGTCTGCCTGCTCGCCAATTCCGATTTCGACAGCGTTTCGGCCTACATGGCCAATCACGGCAAAAAGGTCGATATAGCAACCGCCGTCTCCGCCCGGCTGAAGAACGGCGCGCTGGCAACGCTGACGGCCGCCGGCGAAGGCCCACCCGGCTGCGCCTCCCACATCACCTTCTTCTATTCAAAGGCGATCGTGCGCATCGATGCGTGGGGCGGTTGGCGCGAGATCAGCGTCGGCCGCGACGCCGAGCCGCGCGAGGAAGCCGAGATTCTCGGCAATCCGATGAAAAATTTCCTCGCCATTCGCGCGGGAAAAATGGAAAACTCCGGCTCCGTTGAAATGGGCCTCAGATTCGCTAGGCTATGGGACGCAATCAAGGAATCGGCAGCGGCCGGCGGCGCCTCCGTCAGGATCGTCGCCCAATAGGCGCAGATGAGCGGAATGAACAGACGGCGGATCACCTCGAAGGAACTGGCGAAACTCGCCGGCGTCTCCTCCGCCACCATTTCCCGCGCCTTCTCGCCGGATTCGCGCATCGGCAGCGCAACACGCGATCGCATCCTCGCCGTCGCGCGTGAACATGGCTACCAGCCGAATGCCATAGCCCGTTCGCTGAACAACCAGCGTTCGCGGCTGGTCGCCCTCGTCGTCAATGCGATCGGCAATCCGTGCGAGGCCGAAGAACAGCAGCTTCTCGTCCACCGCCTGCAGGCGCGGCAATTGCTGCCGATCATCCTCTGCTGCGCCGATCATTCCGACCGGCTGCAACTGATGCGGCTTGCCTCCACCTATCAGGTCGATCACGTCGTCGTCTTCTCCGACATGGTGTCGATGCAGGATGCCGTCGATATCTTCCACACGACGAAGCCGATCATCGTCTCCTTCGAGCCGCTCGAAAACGAAAACGTCTCCTCGATCCGCATCGATGGCTCCGCGGCCGCCGACGAGATCATCGACAAGATCGCCCGCGACGGCAAGAAACGCTTCGCCTATCTCTCCGGCACCAATTCAAGCTGGATCGACAAGCTCAGGCGCAAATGGTTCGCCGATGCGCTGGCCAAGCGCGGCCTCTCTTTCGCAGCCCAGGCTTTTGGCGATTATTCCTATGATTCCGGCTTCAAGGAAGCCGTACTGCTGCTGCACCGCGAAAAGGTCGACGCCATCATCTGCGGCAACGACGTCATGGCGATCGGTGCGCGCGATGCGGCACGCCGCGTGCTCGGCAAAAACACGCCCGACGATATCGCCATCGTCGGCCAGGATGGCATCGCCATGGCCGCCTGGGATTGCAACGACCTCACCACGCTGAGCCTCGACCACGTCGCCTTTATCGATGCCGTCGTCGAACTGATCGAACGCCATGACGCCGAGATCGAAGGCCCGCACAGCATCACCCTCACCTGCACCGCCCGCTGGGGCTCTACCGCCTAGGATCTGGCCGGCTTGGCCTTTTCGGCATCATGTTCTAAGGCTCACCTATCAATTGCATCAAGGAGGAATACCATGACCCGATTTTCACGCACCGAAAAGCGCCGCACCGCTCCTGATGCCGTGATCGGGAGAGCCTGAGATGCGTTCCGTCGTTTCCTTCAACGAAGGCTGGAGTTTCCATGAGGGCTTCGGACAGCGTCTGCTCGAAAGCTTCGACGCCGCCAAGTCGGTCAGCCTGCCCCATACCGCCGTCGAACTGCCTTTCAACTATTTCGACGAAAAGAGCTATCAGCGCGCCTTCACCTATCAGAAAGTGCTGCGCTGGCTGCCGGAATTCGAGGGCCGCGAGGTGTCGCTCGTCTTCGACGCCGCCATGGCCGACAGCGTCGTCTATCTCAACGGCGAAGAGATCATCGCCCATAAGGACGGCTACACCCCCTTCGAGGCGCGCCTCACCGGCAAGCTCGTCAAGGGCGAGAACCTGGTGACCGTCAAGATCGACGGCAGCGAAAACCCTGAGATCCCGCCCTTCGGCGGCCGCATCGATTATCTGACGTATGCCGGTATTTACCGCGACGTCTGGCTGAAGGTCACCGACCCCGTCTCGATCCGCAATCTCAAGATCGAAACCGCAGACGTTCTTGCCCCGGAAAAATCGGCAACCATCCGCGTCGATATCGCCAATCCCGAAGGCCGCAGCTTCTCGGCAACCGTCACCGCCACGCTGAAGCAGGCAGATGGCACGGTGATCGCCACCGCAGCGACCGAGACGATCGGCGACCGCACCAGGCTTTCCTTCGGCGGCCTCACCGACATCACGCTCTGGGACATTACCGATCCCACCCTCTACGACGTCACCGTCGAACTCAGGACCGAGCACGGCTCCGACCGTATCTCCACCCGCTTCGGCTTCCGCACCGCCGAATTCACGCCGCAAGGTTTCCTTCTCAACGGCAAACCGCTGAAGCTGCGCGGCCTCAACCGCCACCAGTCCTTCCCTTATGTCGGTTATGCTGCCGGCCGTTCCGCCCAGGAGCGCGACGCCGACATCATGAAGACGGTGCTGAAGTGCAATATCGTCCGCACCTCGCATTATCCGCAATCGAAATGGTTCCTCGACCGCTGCGACGCCATCGGCCTGCTGGTTTTCGAGGAAATCCCCGGCTGGCAGCATATCGGCGATGCCGACTGGCAGAAGGAATCGATCGAAAACGTCCGCCGGATGATCGAGCGCGACTGGAACCATCCCTCGATCATCATCTGGGGCGTGCGCATCAACGAGTCCCAGGATAGTCACGATTTCTACGTCGAGACCAATCGCCTCGCCCGTGAGCTCGACAGCACCCGCCAGACCGGCGGCGTGCGTTATATCACCGAGAGCGAACTGCTCGAAGACGTCTACACGATGAACGACTTCATCCTCGGCAACGAAGAACTGCCGGGCGCCAACCGCCCGCGCACCGCATTGCGCGGCCAGGAGGAAAATACCGGTCTGTCCCGGAAGGTGCCGTACCTCATCACCGAGTTCAACGGCCACATGCATCCGACGAAGATCTATGACCAGGAACAGCGCCAGGCCGAGCATGTGCGCCGTCACCTGGAGGTGCTGAATGCCGCCTATGGCGATCCCGATATCTCCGGCGCCATCGGCTGGTGCATGTTCGATTACAACACCCACAAGGATTTCGGCTCCGGCGACCGGATCTGCTATCACGGCGTCATGGACATGTTCCGCGAGCCGAAATTCGCGGCCTATGCCTATATCAGCCAGTGCGACCCGTCCGACGAGATCGTCATGAAGCCGGTGACCTTCTGGGCCCGCGGCGAGCGCAATATCGGCGGCGTGCTGCCGCTGATCATCCTGACCAATTGCGACGAGGTGGAGCTGCAATATGGCGGGCTCAGCAAGCGCATCGGCCCGGACCGCGAGAACTATCCGCATCTGCCGCATCCGCCCGTCGTGCTCGATCATCGCCACTTCACGCCCGATGAGCTCGGCACTTGGGGTCTGGAATGGATCGACGGCACCTTGACCGGCTATATCGGCGGCGAGCCGGTGACAAGCCTGACCTTTGCCGCCGATCCTCTGCCGACGACGCTGGAAATCGTCGCCGACAGCCACACGCTGAGGGCGCGCGAACGCGACAGCACCCGCGTCATCATCCGCGCCCTCGACCAGTGCGGCCAGCGCCTGCCCTTCATGAACGACAGCATTTCGCTGAAGGTGCATGGGCCTGCAAAGATCGTCGGCCCGGCCAATGTACCGCTGCAGGGCGGTACCGCGGGCTTCTGGCTGGAGGCGACGGGGATGGTCGGCGAGATCACCGTCGAAGCGGTCTCCTCGCGTTTCCCCCCGGTGACCCTCAATGTGACGGCCGCCGCCTGACGGCTGTCACGAAATCCTGAGCTGGCTCTGCGGATCGAAGAACACGGCCTTGTCGAGATTGAAGGCAAGGCGTGTGTTCTGTCCGGGAGCGATGCCGGCATCGGCGCGCAGGCGGGCGACGACGGATTTGCCGCCGAGCTTGGTGACGGCGAAGGTGTCGGAGCCGGCCGGTTCGACCACTTC
>NZ_JACIBH010000008.1:0-364428 GCF_014195245.1 Rhizobium sp. BK619
CTGGAAGCGCGGGCGCGCGCCCTGTCGGCGGAGCTGCGCTGCATGGTCTGCCAGAACCAGTCGATCGACGATTCCAATGCCGATCTCGCCAAGGACCTGCGCCTGCTGGTGCGCGAGCGCATCACCGACGGCGACAGCGACGAGGCGGTGCTGAACTATATCGTCTCGCGCTACGGCGAATTCGTGCTGCTGAAGCCGCGGTTCAGCATGAAGACCGGCCTGCTCTGGGGCGCGCCGGCGCTGCTGGTGCTCGCCGGCGGGCTCTCATTGCTGGTCTTTGCCCGCAGGCGGTCAGGCAAGCCGACGGGCAGCAAGCTGACGGCGGATGAACAGGCGAAGTTGAGCGAGCTTCTGGAAAAGTAGCGGTCCGCCGGCGGCAATCGCCAGCCCGCGACCAAACATTTTCATACATTACCAATTTTTCATTGGCCGGACAGTTCGCAGTAAGGTGCGCCATCCTATATCTTGATGCATCGACTGATCCGGCGCTGCCGGGCTGAAGATTTAAGAACAAGAGAAGGTGCTCCAATGCTCAAGAATTTCAACGGACGTCCGTCCCTCGCCACTGTGCTCAAGGCTTCTACCGTCGCCGGTATCGCAGCCGCTGTGCTTGCAACCGGCGTTCCGCTCGAAATCACCCGGTCTTATGCCGAAGCCGTCAAGGTTCAGGCGCCTGCCGTGCCGAGCTTCGCCAATGTCGTCGACGCCGTTTCGCCGGCCGTCGTTTCCGTTCGCGTCGAGAACCGCGTTAATCCCGTCTCCGACAATGACGGCTTTTCCATCGAAGGCCGCGGCTTCGACGATCTTCCCGATGATCATCCGCTGAAGCGCTTCTTTAAGCAGTTCGGTGGCCAGGACCCAAGTGATCAGCAGGGCCATCAGCGGCGCTTCGGCCAGAACGGCCCGGGCGGCCAAAATGGCCCCGGCGGCAAGGGCCGTCTGCGTCCGGTCGCTCAAGGGTCCGGCTTCTTCATCTCCGAGGACGGCTACATCGTTACCAACAACCACGTCGTTTCCGATGGCCAGGCCTTCGTCGCCGTCATGAATGACGGCACCGAGCTCGATGCCAAGCTGATCGGCAAGGATCCGCGCACCGATCTCGCCGTGCTGAAGGTCGATGGCAAGGGCAAGAAGTTCACCTACGTCAACTGGGCCGACGACAACAATGTCCGCGTCGGCGACTGGGTCGTCGCCGTTGGCAACCCCTTCGGCCTCGGCGGCACGGTGACGGCCGGCATCGTCTCGGCCCGCGGCCGCGATATCGGCTCCGGCCCCTATGACGATTACCTGCAGGTCGATGCCGCCGTGAACCGCGGCAACTCCGGTGGCCCGACCTTCAACCTCAGCGGCGAAGTCGTCGGCATCAACACCGCGATCTTCTCGCCGTCCGGCGGCAGCGTCGGCATCGCCTTCGCCATTCCGGCCTCGACGGCCAGGGATGTCGTCGCCGATCTGATGAAGGACGGCCAGGTTTCGCGCGGCTGGCTGGGTGTCCAGATCCAGCCGGTGACCAAGGATATCGCCGAATCCATCGGCCTTTCCGAGCCGAGCGGCGCCCTCGTCGTCGCCCCGCAGGCCGGGTCGCCTGGCGATAAGGCCGGCATGAAGGCCGGCGACGTCGTTACCGCGCTGAATGGTGAAACGATCAAGGATGCGCGTGATCTCAGCCGCCGCATCGGTGCCATGCAGCCGGGCAGCAAGGTCGAGCTTTCGGTCTGGCGCGCCGGCAAGGCCCAGCCTCTGACCGTCGAACTCGGCACGCTGCCGGCCGACCAGAAGGATGCGAACGCCGATGACAACAGCCAGCTGCAGCAGCCGGAGGCACCGGCGTCCGAAAAGGCGCTTGCCGATCTCGGCCTGACGGTCGGTCCTTCCGATGACGGCAAGGGCCTGGCGATCACCGGCATCGACCCGGACTCCGATGCCGCCGACAAGGGCATCAAGGAAGGCGAGAAGATCACCTCGGTCAACAACCAGGAGGTCTCCAGCCCCGCCGATGTCGTCAAGGTGCTGAACCAGGCCAAGAAGGACGGCCGCACCCGGGCGCTCTTCCAGATCCAGTCGAGCGAAGGAAGCCGTTTCGTCGCTCTTCCGATCAACGGCCAGGGCTGATCCCTCAAGAAAAAACAGCAGCCGTGCGGATGAAAATCCGCGCGGCTGATTCTTCTGATCTTTGAAGGATGATCGCGATGAGCGCCGCCCCGCAGGAAGATGCTTTGAGCCTTGCCGAAACGCAGCCGGTGGGTAATGTCGGCCGCATGAAGATTCTCATCATCGAAGATGATCTCGAAGCCGCCGTCTACCTCACGAAAGCCTTTCGCGAGGCGGGTATCGTCGCCGATCACGCCAGCGACGGCGAGGCCGGCCTGTTCATGGGGTCGGAAAATACCTACGACGTTATCGTCATCGACCGCATGCTGCCGCGCCGGGACGGTCTCTCCGTCATCAGCGAGCTGCGCCGCAAGGCGATCCACACACCGGTTCTCATTCTCTCCGCCCTCGGCCAGGTCGATGACCGCGTCACCGGCCTGCGCGCCGGCGGCGACGACTACCTGCCGAAGCCCTATGCCTTCAGCGAATTGCTGGCGCGCGTCGAGGTGCTCGGCCGCCGCAAGGGCACGCCGGATCAGGATGTCGTCTACCGCGTCGCCGATCTCGAGCTCGATCGGCTCTCCCATGAGGTGCGCCGCGGCGGCAAGGAAATCCCGCTGCAGCCGCGCGAATTCCGCCTGCTCGAATATCTGATGAAGAATGCCGGCCAGGTGGTAACCCGCACCATGCTGCTCGAAAATGTCTGGGACTATCACTTCGATCCGCAGACCAACGTCATCGACGTCCACGTCTCGCGCCTGCGCTCGAAGATCGAGAAGGACTACAGCCAGCCGCTCCTGAAGACCATCCGGGGCGCGGGGTACATGATCAAGGACGAGGGATGAGCCGCTTCAGGGTTCTCTTCAAGTCCACCGCAGTCCGCCTTTCGGCACTCTATATCCTGCTTTTCGCCATCTGCGCCGCGACCCTCGTCTTTTATGTGACGGCGATGTCGGAACGGCTGCTGACCGGCCAGATCCGCGACGCCGTCAAGCAGGAGGTGGAGCAGGTGCAGCGCGCCTATGACACCGGCGGCATGAACCTTCTGCTGCGCACGATGGAGCGGCGCGCCCGCCAGCCGGGCGCCAATCTCTATGTCATCGCCGGTCCCTCGGGCGATATTCTCGCCGGTAACGTCGCTTCGGTGCAGCCCGGTGTCTTCGAGGAAATCGGCTGGACCTCGGCGCCCTTCATCTATCAGCGTTATACCGACAGCGGCGTTGAGCGCCGCCACAAGGCGATCGCCAATATCTTCGTGCTCGACAACGGCTTGCGGATCCTGATCGGCCGCGACCTTGGCGATCCCGAACGTTTCCGTCTCCTGGTGCGCCAGGCATTGATGGTGGCGCTGGCGATCATGGGGCTCGGCGCGATCATCATCTGGTTCGCCATTGGCCGCAATGCGCTGAAACGCATCGACCGCATGTCGGATGCCAGCAAGAAGATCATGGCAGGCGACCTGTCGCAGCGCCTGCCGGTCGGCGGCTCCGGCGATGAGTTCGACCGGCTGTCGATGTCTTTGAACACCATGCTGGAGCGCATCGAGAAGCTGAACGAGGGCCTGCGGCAGGTTTCCGACAATATCGCCCACGATCTCAAGACGCCGCTGACGCGGCTGCGCAACAAGGCGGCCGATGCGCTCGATATCGCCGATGGCGAGACGCGGCGGACTGCGCTCGAAGGCATTATTTCCGAATCGGACCAACTGATCCGCACCTTCAACGCGTTGCTGATGATCTCCCGCGTCGAGGCCGGATCGGTGGCGGCCGAGATGTCGCCGGTGGAGCTTTCGGCGATCGTCTCCGACAGCGCCGAGCTTTACGAGCCGGCGGCCGAGGAAGCCGGGCTCGACCTCAGCGCCAGCGTCGAACCCGGCGTCGAGGTCCAGGGTAATCGCGAACTGATCGGCCAGGCGATCTTCAACCTGCTCGACAATGCCATCAAATATTCCGCCGATACCGAAGGCGCCGGCACGGTGTCGCTGAAGCTTGCCCGCCGCCCGGACGGCATCTGCCTTTCGGTCGCCGACCATGGCCCGGGTGTCCCGGCCGAACGGCGCGACGACGTGGTGAAGCGCTTCGTTCGCCTTGATGAAAGCCGCTCGAAGCCCGGCACCGGGCTCGGCCTTTCGCTGGTGGAAGCCGTCATGGAGCTGCACAATGGCCGGCTGGAGCTCTCGGACACCGATCCCGACAAGCCCGAACAGCGCGGCTTGACCGTCAGCATGATCTTCCCGGCCAAGGCGGCGTGATCTTTTCCGCCGAAATCCGATGGGCTGAATCGCGTATTGGCGGTTTGGCGCCAAGACCCTAGTTTAATCCCGACCGAAGGAGAGAGTTCGCGATTCGACGTGGTCGCTCCTTCCGCCGAAAGCCAGGGAGAGCGCATGCTGACGAAATCGACGCATGGCCTGAAGGATGTGGCCGAAGGGCTGCTGCGTCCGCTGAGCCAGACGGAGCTGAAGCTGGCGCTGGCCGACCTCCAGGAGGCCGGCAGACAAGAGCCGTCGGTGGCTGCGATGCTGAAGACGGAAGGTCCGCTTCGCGATTTCATTGCCGCTGCACTGACGCTGTCGCCCTATCTGCGTGAAATCGCCAATCTTGATCCCGCCGTCCTCGCCGGCGCCATCACAGAGCCGCTGGAACCGCAGATCGAGGCGCTGGTCGCCGAGGCGCGCGATTGCTGGCGGCCGGACGGCGAGGGCGTCGCACCGACGGAATCGGCGGTCATGACCAGGCTCCGTATCATCAAGCGCAAGGTCGCCTTCCTTGTCGCGCTCGCCGATCTCTCGCGCATTTTCGACGGGCGGGCAACGACGGCCTGGCTGAGCGAGCTTGCCGAGGCTTCGGTCGCCGCCGCTATCGACCATTTGCTGCTGGCTGCCCATGAGGGCGGAAAGCTGCGGCTGCGGGATCCGGCGTCGCCTAGCGACGGCTCCGGGCTGATCGTGCTCGGCATGGGCAAACTCGGAGCCCGCGAGCTTAACTATTCCTCCGATATCGATCTCGTCGTCTTCTTCGACGAAGAGGCGGGCATCGTGCCCGATCCGGATGACGCGATCGAGATCTTTCCCCGGATGATGCGGCGGCTGGTGCGCATCCTGCAGGAGCGCACGGCCGACGGCTATGTCTTCCGCACCGATCTCAGATTGCGCCCCGATCCCGGCTCGACGCCGTTGGCGATCCCGGTCGAGGCGGCGATGATCTATTATGAGGGCAGGGGCCAGAACTGGGAGCGGGCAGCCTTCATCAAGGCACGCGCCGTTGCCGGCGACCTTGCGGCGGGCGGCGATTTCCTGCGCGGGCTTTCCCCTTTCGTCTTCCGCAAATATCTCGATTATGCGGCAATCGCCGACATCCATTCGATCAAAAGGCAGATCCACGCGCATAAGGGCCACGGCGCCATCGCGGTCAAGGGCCACAACGTCAAGCTCGGCCGCGGCGGCATCCGCGAGATCGAATTCTTCGTCCAGACCCAGCAGCTGATCGCCGGCGGCCGCATGCCGGCATTGCGCGGCCGGGCGACGGAAGAGACGCTCGGCGAACTCACCAAGGCGAAATGGATCGACGCCGAGACCCGGGACGAATTGACGGAGGCCTACTGGTTCCTGCGCGATGTCGAACATCGCATCCAGATGGTGCGCGACGAGCAGACCCATTTGCTGCCGGAGACCGATGCCGACCTGAAGCGCATCGCCTTCATGATGGGCTTTACCGACACGCCGAGCTTTGCCGAACGGCTGGTCGGCGTGCTGAAGACGGTCGAGCGGCGCTACGCCCACCTGTTCGAACAGGAGAGCAAGCTTTCCACCGGCACCGGAAACCTCGTCTTCACCGGCCAGGGCGACGATCCGGATACGCTGGAAACGCTGAAGAAGCTCGGTTTCACCAGGCCATCCGACATTTCCCGCATCATCCGCACCTGGCACTATGGCCGCTATCGCGCGACACAATCGGTCGAGGCGCGCGAAAGGCTGACGGAGCTGGCGCCGGAGCTTTTGCGGGTTTTCGGCGAAAGCAAGCGCGCCGACGAGGCGCTGCTGCGTTTCGACAGCTTCATCTCCGGCCTTCCCTCCGGCATCCAGCTCTTCTCGCTGCTCGGCAGCAACCCGGCGCTCCTGTCGCTGATCGTCAACATCATGTCCTCGGCGCCTCGTCTTGCCGAGGTGATCGCCGCAAGGCCCCACGTCTTCGACGGCATGCTCGATCCCGGCCTGATGGCGGAGCTGCCGACCCGCGATTATCTCGGCGAGCGGCTGAAGAGCTCGCTTGCCCAGGCGCGCCACTATGAGGAGGTGCTCGATCGGTTGCGCATCTTCGCCGCCGAGCAGCGCTTCCTGATCGGTATCCGCCTGTTGACCGGTGCGATCAACGGCCAGATGGCCGCCCGCGCCTTCACCCATCTCGCCGATCTCATCATCGCCGCCGCACTCGAGGCCGTCGTCAGCGAGATGCGGGCCGCGCATGGCGATTATCCCGGCGGGCGTATCGCCGTCGCCGGCATGGGCAAGCTCGGCAGTTTCGAGCTGACGGCAGGGTCCGACATCGATCTGATCCTGCTCTATGATTATGACGATGCGGCTTCCGAATCCGATGGAGCAAAGCCGCTCGACGCGACGCGCTACTTCACCCGCATCACCCAGAGGCTGATCGCCGCCCTGTCGGCGCCGACCGCCGAAGGCGTGCTCTACGAGGTCGACATGCGGCTGCGCCCCTCCGGCAACAAGGGGCCGGTCGCCACCCGCATCAATGCCTTCGGCAAATACCAGCGCCAGGAGGCATGGACCTGGGAGCATATGGCGCTGAGCCGCGCCCGGCTGATTTCAGGCGATGACAGCCTCATCGCGGAGGCGGAGCACATCATCCGCGAGGTGCTGACGTCGGATCGCGACATTGCCAAGGTGGCGCATGACGTCGCCGAGATGCGCGAACTGATTGACACGGAAAAGCCGCCATCGGCCCCCTGGGATCTGAAGCTGATCCCCGGTGGCGTCATCGACCTCGAATTCATCGCCCAGTACCTGGCGCTGATCGCCCCCACCAAGGGCGTCGGCACTGCCGTCAACGGGCTGAGCACCGGCGAGGCGCTGAAGGTTCTTGGCGACAGGCTGATCACCACGGCCGATCTCGACACATGCCTCGAGGCCTTCGCCCTTTATACCAGCCTGTCGCAGTTGATCCGCCTCTGCATCGACGGCCTGTTCGATCCGAACGACGCCCCGGCCGGGCTCGTCGAACTCGTCTGCCGCGCCGGCGATTGCCCCGATATCAGGACGCTCGAAGGCGAGGTGAAACGGCTTTCGAAGGCGGTCAGAAAAATATTCCTGAATGTCGTGAAGGTCTGACGGGGGCCGACTATCGGTACTCGCAAGTTCCCATTAAGATCCGGAGGCATTCAGCGACCCAAAAGGGGTCCATATCCAACGAGGCAGAATGAAACCCGTTACCTTCTCCATGCCGGCTATCGCGATGACAACAAGCGATGTCTCCCAATGTCTCTCAACTGAAAAGACGGTCAATTCCTTTCGCCCGATCAGCAAGGATTTGCTGGGTGACTTTTCCTTCAGCGCACAGGCGCTGGGTGAATTCGTCGGATGGGCAGGCTCAAGCTCTGTTCATCGATCGCTGCAGGTCGGTCTGGAAATCGATGACTATCTCTTCTTTACCGACCATGGGAACGGCCATTCCATCGCGACGGGGAGTATCAGTTTCGATGTCGGTCATTCCCGCGGCCTGCTGACGTCGGCCGACCGGTATTCAGGCCTGGAAATCGGGGCAGGCTCGATCGCCGAAGGCTTTTCGGTTCCGAAAGACATGGTGCACAAGGCGGTTGCCGATTCTCTGGAATGTTTCGTGCCGAGCGGATTCGAATTTTGTCCGTCGTTTGACCTGGCGACGGGACCGGCCGTGCAATTGATGAACCTGATGCGGTTCTTCCGGACGGAAATCTGCGGGCAGCTTGTCGTCTCTCCGATCGCGCTGGCCGGCTTTCAGGAGATGTTCTGCTCGCTAATGGCCCAGAACATGCAGCATTCGCTCTCGCAAAAGCTGGTGTCGGCTCGGGTGAACTCCATCACCCCCGGTCAGTTGAGACGAGCGATGGAATTTGCAAGGGCAAACGCGGCGTTGCCGATCACCATCGCCGACATGGCCTCAGTGGCCGGTGTCAGCGTACGGACACTGCAAGCCAATTTTCGCAGCTTTCTGAACACGACGCCGACGTCTTTCCTCCGCCAGCTCCGCTTCGAAGGCGCGCGCCGCGACTTAATTCACGCCGCGCCGACAGCGACCGTGACGAACATTGCGCGGCAGTGGGGATTTGTCCACATGGGGCGGTTCTCCGCCGAATACCGGTCGCATTTCGGTGTCTCGCCGTCTGCCGATTTGGGCCGACGCAGCTAGCAACGTCTAAACATCGTCCGGAATGCGCAGCGAGATCACCGTGCCCACGGCTTCGCGGGAGCGGATCTTCATGCGGCCGCCATGCAGCGCGGTGAGCGAGCGGGAGATGGCCAGCCCGAGGCCGGAGCCGCCCTTGCTCTTGGCATATTGGCTCTGCACCTGTTCGAAGGGCTGGCCGATCTTCAATAGCGCCGAGCGGGGAATGCCGATGCCGGTGTCGGCGATGGTGACGAGGACGGCGCCGTCGATGCGGCGTGTGCGCACCGCGATGCGGCCGCCATTGTCGGTGAACTTTACCGCATTGGAGAGCAGGTTGAGAAGCACCTGCTTCATCGCCCGGCGGTCGGCCGTCAGCGTCAGGCCGGAGGAGATGCGCTGGTCGATGACGATGTTCTTCTCGGCAGCCGGAATGGCAGTGAAGCGCAGGCTCTCCTCGATCAGCGGCACCAGATCGATGCGCTCGCAATGAAGCCTGAGATGGCCGGCTTCGATCTTCGACATATCGAGAATGTCGTTGATGACGTTGAGCAGATGTTTGCCGCTGTCATGGATGTCGCGGGCATATTCGTCGTATTTCAGCGAGCCGAGCGGTCCGAACATCTGGTTCTGCAGGATTTCGGAAAAGCCGAGGATGGCGTTGAGCGGCGTGCGCAGCTCGTGCGACATATTGGCGAGGAATTCCGATTTCGCCTTGTTGGCGGCCTCGGCGCGCTCCTTTTCCGCCTGGTAGTTGGCATTCGCGGTCGAGAGCTCGGATTTCTGGATCTCCAGCGTCTGGCGCGAGGCCGAGAGATCGCCGATCGTCGCCATCAGCCGGCGTTCAGATTCACGCAGCCGCTCCTGGTGGCGCTTCATCAGGGTGATGTCGGTTCCCACAGAGACCCTGCCGCCGTCGCGGGTGCGCCGCTCGTTGATCTGCAGCCAGCGCTCGTCGGCAAGCTGCACCTCGGTCGTGCGCGAATAGCCGGGGCCGTCGGCATCGGCGATCCGCCGCTCGATGACGGGGCGGGCAGCGGCGGCATTGACGATCGAGCGCTCGGTGCCGGGCACCAGCACGCTGTCCGGCAAGCCGTAAGCTTGCTGGAAATGGGTGTTGCACATGACCAGCCGATCGTTCTTGTCCCAGAGCACGAAGGCTTCCGAGGTGCATTCGATGGCGTCGGCAAGGCGCTGGTCGGCTTCGGCGTAGCGCTGGGCAAGCCGATGCTGTTCGGTCACGTCCATGGCGATGCCGATCAGGTGCACGCGGCCGGAATTGCTGCGGATCACCTGGGCGCGGGCACGCATCCAGACATAGTGGCCGCCGGCATGGCGCATGCGGAAGATCTGATCGACCTGGCCGGAATGGCCCTTGGCGATGGCGCGGGCGATCTCGTAAAGCCCACCGTCATCGGGATGCATCAGCCGCGCGGCCTCGCCGAAGCCCATCGTCTTGTCGGAGCCCGGCAGGCCGAGCATGTCGTACATCGAGCGCGACCAGAAGAATTCGCGGTTGTCGAAATCGAAGTCCCACAGGCCGCAGCGGCCGCGCGACAGCGCCGTCTCGACGCGCAGGTTCGATTCCAGGAAGATGTCGTCGGCATCTCGGGCGCGCTTCACCTGCGTGTAGTAGGCATAGAGGATGACCAGCAGGATCGAGGAGATGCCGGCAAACAGTGTGACGTTCAGGGCGAGCTGCTCGCGCCAGAGGCGGCTGATCTCGTCGAGCGAGGTGGCGGCGACGATATAACCGCCGGCATTGCCCATCAGCGTGATCTCGGCATAGTGCGGCACGCCGCCGATCGTCGTTTCGATGACGCCGGCGCGATCGCCGAAACGCCGGATCGCCGAGACTTCGGGAAAGAAATCGCCGACATTGCTGCCGACATGCGAAAGCCCGGCGGTCGTTGCGGCAAAAACCTTGCCGCTTGCCTGGACGAGCAGCACGAAGGCGCCGCTGTCGAGCCGGTCCTGCGGCAGGAACCTGGCGAGCCGTGCCTGCGCTTCTGCGATATCGCCGCTGTCGAAAATCTCGGATGTATCGGCAAACACCGCGGAGGCGGTCGCGGCCGAAAGCGCGGTGGCGTGGCGGGCAGAGGCTTCCAGGCGGGAGTATTCGCTGACCATGCCGAAGAAATGCGAGGCGGCGACGACGAAGAGGAAGGCGACGATCAGCGCCGGAATGGCGCGCTTCAACAGCAGTTCCGCCTTCGGCAGATGACGGAGAAGTGGTTCCGATGTCGCATGACCGGAAAGGCTGTCTCGCCAGGCTTTCAACCCGTCAAAATCGACACGCAGCCGTCCTCCGGCCACGGTTGCCCGCCGCACGTCCATCATCTCTTCGCCTTGTCCCTCGTGTGATTCGCGCGCCGCTCGCTCGAACCTGACCTAGAGAATCATGGGTGATTCGCCTTGTCCAGAGGCAAAGGTAAAAATCCGTTAACTATATATAAATTCGTGTTTTTCGGGCAATTCGATTTGCTCGGCAACCGGCCGCCGAATTTTTCGCGGCGGCCGGCCGAAGCAAATTACCCCTTCAGCGTGCGCTCGACGATATCGCGCACGTCTGTGGAAAGAGCGGCAGCCTGCTCGATCTCGTTCAGCGCCGCGCGGGCGTGATCGGCCCGCCCCGGTTCGAGCGAGCGCCAGGAGCGCATCGAAGTCAGAATGCGGGCGGCTAGCTGCGGATTGCGCTCGTCGATATCGAGAATCTGACGGGCGAGGAAGCGATAGCCTTCGCCGTCGGCGCGGCCGAAGCCGGTCGGATTGGCAAAGGCGAAAGTACCGACCAGCGACCGCATCCGGTTCGGATTGGTCCGCTTGAACAGCGGATCGTCCATCAGGGTGCGGACCCGCTCCAGGGCTTTTGCGCCGGGAATGCCGGCCTGGATAGCAAACCATTTGTCGATGACGAGCGCATTCTCCGCAAAGCGCTGACGGAAGGCGGTAAGCGCCTCGGCGGTCTCGGCGCTGTCGGGGAAACGATGGGCGAGGATCGTCAGCGCATGGCTGAGATCGGTCATGTTGTTGGCCGCATCGAAGGCGGCCCTGGCGCGGGCCGGCGTCTGCTCGGCATATGAGAGATAGGTCAGCGCCGTATTGCGCAGCGCTCTCAGACCGGCGCTTTTGGCATCCGGGCTGAAATCGCCCGATGTCGTCGTCGCGGCGTAGAGGCTGGCAAAAACATCCTTTCCGGCCTCGGCGACCTGTTTCAGGATCGCCTGCCGGCCGGCATGAATGGCATCGGGATCGTTATTGCCGCCGAGTTCGCGGGCGATGTCGGATTCGCTCGGCAGCGCCAGCGCCTGGGCGCGGAAGGCGGGCTCGAGGCTGTCATCGGCGGCGGCGGCAATCAGCGTCTCGACGAAGGTCGCCTCGCAGACGACAGGCTTGCCCTCTCGGGCGTCGCGTGCGGCTTTCAGGAGGTTCGGCAGCGCCAGATCGGTCAGCGCCTGCCAGCGGGCGAAATGATCCGTCTCATGGCGGGCGAGATGGGCGAGATCGGCCGGGCTCTGATCGAAATGCAGATTGATCGGCGCCGAGAAGCTGCGGTTGATCGACACGACCGGCCGCGAGCCGATGCCATGGAACACCGCCGTCTGCGTGCGGCCGGTGAGATGCAGCACCTCGCCGGCATATTCGGCGCCGTCGACCGAGCTCGGCTCGAGCTTGCCGCCGTTTTCGCCGAAGAGCGCCAGGCTGAGCGGAATATGCATCGCTTCCTTGCTCGACTGGCCGGGCGTCGCCGGGATCATCTGTTCGAGCGACAGGGTGAAGGTGGCCGCCGCGGCATCATAGCTACCCGATGCGGTGACCAGCGGCGTGCCGGCCTGATGGTACCAGAGCGAGAATTGCGTGAGGTCGCGTCCGCTCGCATCCTCGAAGCATTTGACAAAATCTTCGATCGTCACCGCCTGGCCGTCATGGCGGTCGAAATAGAGGTCCATGCCCTTCTTGAAGTCGTCCTTGCCGAGCAGCGTCGCGATCATCCGCGTCACTTCGCTGCCCTTCTCGTAGACGGTCCTCGTGTAGAAATTGTTGATCTCACGATAGGTCGTCGGCCGCACCGGATGGGCGAGAGGGCCTCCATCTTCCGGGAATTGCTCGGATTTCAGATGGCGCACATCGGCGATGCGCTTGACCGGGCGCGAGCGCTGGTCGGAGGAGAATTCCTGATCGCGATAGACCGTCAGCCCTTCCTTGAGGCAGAGCTGGAACCAGTCGCGGCAGGTGATGCGGTTGCCGGTCCAATTGTGGAAATATTCATGCGCGATGACCGCTTCGATATTGGCGTAGTCGGCATCGGTCGCGGTCTCGGGATCGGCAAGGACGTATCTGTCGTTGAAGACGTTGAGCCCCTTGTTCTCCATCGCGCCCATGTTGAAGTCGGAGACGGCGACGATCATGAAGATGTCGAGGTCGTATTCGCGTCCGAACCTCTCTTCGTCCCATGCCATCGAGCGCTTCAGCGCGTCCATGGCATAGGCTGCGCGCGGCTCCTTGCCGTGCTCGACATAGATCTTCAGCACCACCTCGCGGCCGGTCATCGTGGTGAACGTGTCTTCGACGACGCCGAGATCGCCGGCAACGAGTGCGAAGAGATAGCTCGGCTTCGGATGCGGGTCGAACCAGGCGGCGAAATGCTTGCCGGGGCCGTAGCCGGCGCCGCCGAGGAAGTTGCCGTTCGAGAGGAGCAGCGGGTTGGCGTCCTTGTCGGCGATGATATTGACCGTGAACGGTGCAAGCACGTCGGGCCGGTCAGGGAAATAGGTGATGCGACGGAAGCCTTCCGCCTCGCATTGCGTGCAGTAGATGCCGCCGGTGCGGTAAAGGCCCATCAGCTGGGTGTTGGCCTCGGGGTTGATCACCGTCGTGATCGTCAGCTCGAAGGGCGCGCTTTCCGGCAGGTCGCGCACCGTCAGGCTTTCCGCTGTTGCGTCATAACGCGAAGGGTCGAGCTCCACCTGGTCGAAGAGCAGCCCCGACAGCGTCAACTCGTCGCCGTCGAGCACGATCGGCGCTGCCGGATCGGCGCCCGGGCGGCGATGAAAGATCAGGCGTGCCTCGACCTTTGTCTCCGTCGGGTCAAGCTCGAAGGTCAGGTCCACGCGTTCCAGCACAAAGTCGGTGGGACGGTAATCTGCCAGATGAATGACCTGGCCGGTATCTGTTCGCATGGTGTTTCCTGAAGACCGTTATTTGACAACCGCGGAATACAGAGGCGGGCGCACTCTGCCATAAATTTGCCGGGCATGATTACATTAAAGTCTGAACTAAAGTTAAAGCAAATTGCCCGCGAACACCAAGTTCGCGGGCAAAATATCCTGTTTGGGGCGGATGAGCGCCGCTGCCGGCGAGATGGCGCTATTTCAGATTGAGCGCTGCCTTGATCGTCGCGTCATTTTCCGTCCGCTGGACGACGACGCCGTACCAGCCGAGCCCGTCATAATCCTCGTAGCCGAGGGTGCGCGCGAAGGCGACGATCGAGCCGCTATTGTCGTAATAGCTGCCCTTGGCCCGGCCGGACGGATTGGCGAGGGCGAAATGGGAAAACAGCAGGGCGGGATTGGTGCTGGCGATGACCCGGCTCTTGCCGTCGAGCAGCATGACCGTCGTTTTCTCCGCCAGCTGCGGCGGCAGGTTCGCCTCTTTCTCGACGATCGCCTGGCCCTGGTTCTGCCAGTCGAAATAGACGCCGAGCGTGCCGATCAGCCGTCCGTCGATCTTGCCGCCTTCGCGGATGCCGGTGGCATAGACGAGCGCATGCCTGTTGTCGTGGAGCGGGCTGGCTTTGACCTCGTCGACACAATACGCGTCACCCGAGGAGCAGGCCGACGCCGCGCGGAACCACGGATCGCCGGCAAGGCTTGCCCCGGCGATCTTGCGCTGGAACTTGGGATTGGCGGAGGCGATCACCTTGCCCGAGAGATCAGTCACGACGAGATCGAGATAAACGGTATAGAAGCGGTTGATGGCGCCGAGACGCTCCGCCGCAAAGGCGACGGTGTCCCGATCGGGTTTCTCAAGCGCCTGCCAGAGTGCCGGGTCTGTCGCCCACCAGCGCACATCGGCGGTGCGTTCGAAAAGGTTACGGACGATGAGCTGCACCAGCGTTTGCGCCAGGTCGGTGAGGCGGACGCCCTCCATCTCCTCGACCAGGCAATCTGCCATGGCGCGGCTGAGGCCGATCCGGCCGAGCACATTGCTCTCGAACCTGCCGGTGATGTCGGTTGCGATCTGCGCCAGCCGCTGCACCTCATTGGCAACGACCGCAAAACCCTTTCCGGTCTCGCCGGCTCTTGCCGCTTCGATCAGCGCATTGATGGCGAGCAGCTTGATCTGCTTGACGATATTGGTGTTGTCGGCGCTGAAGCGCTCGAGGTCGGTGCTGATGCCGTCAGTGACGACGCGCATCGAACGCGGTGTCGCATTCTGCGACTGGGCAATGGTTTCGGCGCTGAGCGGCTTCATCAAATGATCCTGGAAGAGCGGGCAATCGTCTGGGGGCGAAGAAATTTCGAAATCAGCAAAAACGATGCGTGCCTATGGTTTTCAATTGGTTAACGCCGAGCGCTCGGGGGTAAACATTTCGGGGTGAATGGCTGAAGAGAGCGAAAAATTCGACGCGAACGCGCGCATTGCCGCATCGTCGCGCCTGCGGCGGAAAGCAATTTTGTGATTCTTCCGCGCTGCTTGCGATTTTTCGCCAATCGGGATTTTCTTTCGCTACGATGGAAGACGTCACCCCCAGCGTTCCCGAGTCGAACGCGTCTTCCCGTTCCTGTTAAGTCGGTATCAAGAGCCAGGACCATGCACGCGGTTCTCAAAAACCCGATGAGAGGCATTGCGCTGAAAGTCTCGTCGGTCGTGGTCTTCCTGGCGATGCAGACCTTTATCAAGCTGGCGGGCTCGGACATCCCGCCGGGTCAGGTCACTTTCTGCAGGTCCTTTTTCGCGCTCTTCCCGATCATCGCCTATCTCGCCTATATCGGCCAGCTGCGCGCCGCGTTCTACACCGCCAATCCGGTCGGCCACCTCAAGCGCGGCACGATCGGCATCATGTCGATGGCTTTCGGTTTCTACGGCCTCCTGCATCTGCCGCTGCCGGAGGCGATCGCGCTCGGCTATGCGCTGCCGCTCGTCGCCGTTATCTTCGCCGCGGTTTTTCTCGGCGAGACCGTGCGCATCTATCGCTGGAGCGCCGTCCTGGTCGGCATCGTCGGCGTCGCCATCGTCTCCTGGCCGAAGCTGACGCTGTTCCGCGATGGCGGCATGGAAGCCGAACAGGCCATCGGCGCACTCGCAGTGCTCATCTCGGCCGTTCTCGGCGGCATGGCGATGATCCAGGTGCGCCGGCTCGTCGAGGAGGAGAAGACGGCGACGATCGTTCTCTATTTCTCGCTCACCGCTTCGGTCTTCTCGTTGGCCTCCCTGCCGTTCGGCTGGCTCGTCCTGCCATGGCCGTCGGCGCTCTATCTGATCGCGGCCGGCTTTTGCGGCGGCGTCGCGCAGATCCTGCTGACCGAAAGCTACCGCCATGCCGATGTCTCCACCATCGCGCCGTTCGAATATACCTCGATCCTGCTCGGCGGCATCGTCGCCTATTTTGTCTTCGGCGACGTGCCGAGTGTGAGCATGCTGATCGGCACGCTGATCGTCGTCTCCGCCGGCATCTTCATCATCTATCGCGAGCACCAGCTGGGTATCGAGCAGCGGGAGGCGCGCAAAGCCACGACGCCGCCGGCCTGAGGCCGCAAGCTGATGATATGAAAGGGTTTAATGCGAGGATTGCCGCAGCTTGAAATTGCGCGCGGTGAGCGAAAAGAATGGTGAATTCTTGGGATATCGCTGTTTCCCGGAATATGTTTGTTGAAGATGAGAGAGTATCATTTATTCGAAGCTGTGCATGTCTGAATGGCCGCTGATGCCGGAAGAGCGCTCGGTGTCGTTGCTCCGATCGTCGGCCGGCGAGGGGAGGTGGAGAAAAGCGTAATGGCATTCACGGCGGAGCAATTGGCGGGGAACTGTTCCTTTCTGCTGAGCATCCGCTTTTTGGCTGGGCAGATGCGCGGTATGTTCGATGCCGGCCCGCGTTTGGCGCGATTGCTCGCGTCGCATCAGCGCTGGCTTCTGACCCAGACTGCTTATGCCCTCAATCTGGAATATGATCCGCGCGACCCGACCTCGGGTTTTACCGCTGTTCGGCTGACCGGACGCATCACCGCGCATAAGGTGGCGAGCCGCAACACCGTGCTCGCCTTCATCGAAGAGCTTTATACCTACCGCTTCATTGTCCACACACCCGGCGACGAGCGGCGGCGGCCACGTCATTTCGAGCCGGCCGACGTCAGCCATCAGGCGATGTTTGCCTGGATTCATTCCAATCTCGGCGCGCTCGATCTGCTTGATGGCGGTCAGAGGGCAGCGTTTTTCCAGGCGAACCCATCCTTGATGCGGCTGGTTCAGCCGCGCATTGCCCGCCATTGCCTCGAAGATGCCGCCTGGCGCGAGCCGCCGGAACAGGTGGCGCTGTTCCTCTGGACGGAAGCCGGCGGCCTCGTCGTCGACAACTTCATCGCCCGCATGGATATAGAAAGCAGCGAAGCGGGAAGGTATTCCGTCGGTCGCGTCGAAACCCGTGCGCTTGCGGCCGACTTCATGATGTCGCGCACCCATCTGCAGCGGCTGCTGGCAAAGGCGGCGCAGCGCGGCTGCGTCGGCTGGGATGACGAACCACGCAAGGCGCATCTCTGGATATCGCGGGATTTCGTCGAGCAATATTGCGCCTGGCAGGCGGTCAAGTTCGCCTATGTCGACGAAGCCTTCGAATGGGCGAAAGCCCAGTTCGAGGAAATGGCCGTCTGATCAGAGAACGATTGCCGCGGCACTTTGGCCATCGCTGCCGGCATCGGCCGGCTTCACCGAAAGCTCGCGTTCATACTCCCGCGCGGCGGAGACCGCGGCGCGGATATGCTCGAAGGTGTCGATATTGCGCAGAAGCGATATCAGGATCGTCATCTTGTTACTCTTTACTCTGGAAGGCAGGCGAAGCGCCTGCCGCTCAATATTGCTGGAAGTCCGAGAAAATCGCGTCGGGGCGCGCCGTGCGGCCGTTGATGCCGGTGCCGCGGGCGGTCATCTGTTCGTTCGCGGCAAAGCCGAAACGGCTGTAGCCGTGGGTGGAACGAACCTGGTCGCCGGCGAGGCGAAGGGTTTCAAACCCGCTATGGATAGGACGAAAATGCTTGTTCATGGCCTTGGTTCCTGTGGTTCCTCCCAAGACACCACCTCATATTGCGGTGCAGCATTGATTCCGCAATGCGTCACGACGGGATGCAGCCATGCGCAATGCGCATAGATCGATTCATAAATTATTCAACTTTGGCTAATTTCTAAGCAAAGAGAGGGACTTAAGCTTCGCATGAAAAGTGAGCAGGTCATTCCAGGCCAGCCGTTTGTTGACGGGCGCGGTCAGCAGATCCTGCGGATGCAGGCTGGCTATGGCAGGAATGACACAGTCCGCAGCGGCAATTTCCTTCCAGCGGCCGCGCAGGCCGTGAATCGTGTCGTTTTCGCCGAAGAAGAAGCGGGCCGAAAAATTGCCGAGCAGCAGGATGGCCTTGGGCTGGGCCAGCGCGATCTGCCGTTCGATGAAGGGCCGGCAGATATCCATTTCGGCGGCCGAGGGCGCACGATTGCCGGGTGGTCGCCAGGGGATGACCTGCGTCAGCAGAATGGCTGAACGCGTCAGCCCGATCGCCGCCAGCATCTTGTCGAACAGTTGGCCGGATTTTCCCGAAAAGGGCACACCTTCGCGATCGTCTTCGGCGCCCGGCGCCGAGCCGATCACCATGATGCCGCTCTCGGCATCACCGCTGGCAAAGATCGTCGAGCGGGCGCTGTGCTTGAGATTGCAGCCGTTGAAGGCTTCGATCGCCGTCTTGAGCTCTGCCAGCGACCGCGCGGATTCGGCGACGAAACGCGCCTGCTGCACGGCCTCGCCATCCGGGATCGCCGGTTGCGGGCCGGAAGCGGCGCGTTCGGCCGGGGCCGGGCGCGTTGCTGCAGTCGTGCGGGGCGGTGTCCGGCTTTCGCCGGGCGCGGCACGTTCCCCGGCGGCGGCAGGTTGCGGCTGCGCCTGTGTGGCCGGGCGGCGGGCCGCCTTCATCGCTTCGAACTCGGCGAAGCGGTCGATCGCCTCTTCCTCCAGCAGCCACTCCACGCCGGCATCCGCATGGAAGTGCAGAAGCGCTGCAAGCTCGGCGGGGGAAAGGTCGTTGGCGGAAATCATGCGGCAAGCTTAACGGAGAGAAATGGGCATTGAAAGGGCAGGCGGCACATTGGCCGCCCTTGCAAGCTCTATTGCACAGTCCATTGCGTGATGTCGTCGCGTTCGCCGATCAGCGCCAGACCATGGGCAATCGACAACAGCTCGCCGCCGCTTTCGATCCGGTTACGCTCGAAGCGTTCGGTGAAGATCCGCCGAACCGCCGGGACGAAGGAGGTGCCGCCGGTGAGGAACACCTTGTCGATCTCCCCGGGCTTCGTCCTGGTCTTGTCGAGCACGTCGTCGAGCGCGCCTTCGATGCGGGCGAGATCCTCGGCGATCCAGCCTTCGAAATCGCTGCGCCGGATGCTGCGATGTCCGCCGCGGCCAAGCGGCGCGAAATCGAAAGGCGCCTCCTCGGCGGCCGACAGCGCCATCTTCGTCGCCGACACCGCCTGGTAGAGCGGATAGCCCTCGTCATGGTCGATGAGGTCGATGAAGATTTCGAGCTTTTCCGGTTCCAGGCTGGTGCGCACCAGCTTCTTCAGATCCTCGAATTCGCGCGTCGTCTTGAAGATCGACAGCTGGTTCCAGCGGCCGAAGCTGGAATAGTAGTTGGACGGGACTTCAAGGATCTTGTCGAAGCTTTTGAAATGGCTGCCCTTGCCGATCTGCGGCGCGACGATGTTGTCGATCATCCTGTAGTCGAAATGGTCGCCAGCGACGCCGACGCCGGAATGGCCGATCGGCGTTGCCGTCAGCTTGCCGGCGTGGGTCTCGAAGCGGATCAGCGAATAGTCGGTGGTGCCGCCGCCGAAATCGGCGACCAGCACCGTCGCGTCCTGCTTCAGGTTCTGCGCGAAATAGAAGGCGGCGGCGACCGGCTCGTAAACATAGTGGATTTCGGGAAAGCCGAAGCGCGACAGCGCCTCGTTGTAGCGCTCGGTCGCAAGATCAGGATCGGGGCTGGCGCCGGCAAAATGCACCGGCCGGCCGGCGACGATGCGGCTGACGTCGGACGGCCAGTTGTCGCCGGCGTAATTGCGCAGCCGTCTGACGAAAACCTCCATCAGATCCTCGAAATTATGCCGCTTGGCAAAGATCAGCGTGCCCTGGAACAGCGCGCTTGCCGCAAAGGTTTTGATCGACTGCAGAAAGCGGCATTCGCCGGGATTGTCGATGAACTGGCGGATCGCCGCATGGCCCGCCTCCACCTTCAGCGCCGAAGCGCCGAGTTGCGCATCCTTCATGAAGGAAAGCGCCGTGCGCATGCTGTCGGCCGTGCCTTCGGTGCTCGTGAAGGCCATCGAGCGCGTCGCCCCGCCATCCGCCATGGCAAGCACCGTATTCGTCGTGCCAAAGTCCAAACCCAGCGCCTGAGCCATGCCCGCACCTCTTCATGCCGATTGTTGTTGGAGACGGAGCGTGGCTCCGCGAAGGGACGTAAGCACGCCCCGAATTCAGGAGGGCGGGTGATGCCACAGAGGCGTGACACATTCAAGAGGATCAAAAGCTGATGTGATCGGGCGCACTTCTTCTCCCGCTCGGGGAAAAGAAGTGCGCCGCAAGGGGTGGCAATGCTGAACTCAGAGGGCCGTCATCATTCGGCAGCCATTGCCCTTGCCTCGTGCACCACAGGCTCCTCGACTTTGCTTCCGCCGATCAGGCGCCCGAGGAAATTGCCGAAGCGGTCCATCTCGACGAAAATGACCGGGGTGATGAACAGTGTCAGCATCTGCGAGACGATGAGGCCGCCGACGACGGCGATGCCGAGCGGCTGGCGCAGTTCCGAGCTTGCGCCGGTGCCGAGCGCGATCGGCAGGGCGCCGAGCAGGGCGCAGAAGGTCGTCATCATGATCGGCCGGAAACGTCGCACGCAGGCTTCGTGGATCGCCGCCGTCGCCTTTTCGCCGGTCGTGCGCATGGTCTCCACCGCCACGTCGATCATCATGATCGCGTTCTTCTTGACGATGCCGATCAGCATCAACAGGCCGATCAAAGCGATGATCGACAGATCGAAGCCCATGATCTTCAATGCCAGCAGCGCGCCGAAGGCCGCGGCCGGCAGGCCGGAGAGAATGGTGAGCGGATGGATAAAGCTCTCATAGAGCACGCCGAGCACGACATAGATGGTCAGCACCGCCGCCAGGATCAGATAGGGCGTATTGCCCTGCGACTGCTGGAAAATTTCAGCCGTGCCGCCATAGGAGGTGAAGACGTCGGCCGGCACGCTGATGTCCTTCTTGATCTGCTCGATCGCTGCCGTCGCATCGCTGAGCGAGACACCTTCCGGCAGGTTGAAGGACACCGTGGTCGAAACCAGCTGGCCCGTCTGGTTGATGGTGACCGGGCCGGTGGTGCGCTGTACATGGGCGAAGTTCGACAGCGGCACCAGGCTGCCATTGGCGGAAATGACACGGATTTCCGACAGCTTCTGGTCGTCCCAGGGTTTGCTGGTATCGTATTCGACGATGACGTCGTAGCTGTCGCCGGTCGACTGGATTTCCGCGGCCGCATAGCCGCTGAAGGATTCCTGCAGCGTCGTGCGCAGCGTATCGTTGTCGATGCCGTAGGCGGCGGCCCGCTCGCTGTCGATGACGATGTTGGCTTGCAGGGCATTGTTCTGGGCGTCCGAGGTCACATCCGTGAACAGGCTTCGATCGCTGCGCATCGCCGCCTGGATCTTGCCGGCCCAGAGGTTGGTCTGATCGGCGCTGAGCGCCTGCACAACCAGCTGATACTGGCTGGCGGTCTGGCGGCCGCCGAAGCGCAGGCTCTGGTTCGGCGTCACGAAGGCCTGCAATCCGGGGATCTTGTTGATCGCCGTGCGCAGCTCGCGCAACGTCTGGTCAAGCGGCGGGCGCTCCTTCTTGTCCTTGAGTTCGACAAACATCGAGCCGTTGTTCTGCGGTTTGTTCGGGTTGCCGCCGATCGTCGACATCACGTGGTTGACCGCCGGGTTCGCCTTCACGGCGGCTGCCGCCTGCTGCTGCAGCGCTTCCATGGCGGTATAGGAAATGTCCTGCCGCGCCTGGGTGCTGATCGTCAGCCGGCCGATATCTTCCTGCGGGAAGAAGCTCGTCGGCAGCGTCATGAAGAAATAGATGGTCAGCGCCACCGAGCCGACGAAAACCCCGAGGATCGTCAGGCGATGGTGCAGGCACCAGCCGACTGCCCTGTCGTAGCCGTTGAGCGTCCGCTCGAAGCCGGCATCGAAGATGCGGATGAGGAGCGGCGGGCGGCTGTGGTTGTTGGAGAGACGCGAGCCGAGCATCGGCGTCACGGTCAGCGAGACGATCGCCGAGGAGATGATGGCGATGGCGACGACCATGCCGAATTCGTTGAACACGCGGCCGACGACGCCGCCCATCAAGAGGATCGGGATGAAGACCGCAATCAACGAAACCGACATGGAGATGATGGTGTAGCTGACCTCGCCGGCCCCCTTGATCGCCGCCTCCCGCACCGGCATGCCTTCCTCGACATGGCGCAGGATATTTTCCAGCATGACGATCGCGTCGTCGACCACCAGCCCCACCGCGAGCGTCAGCCCCAAGAGCGAGATGTTGTCGATGCTGTAGCCGAGCACATACATCATGCCGAAGGTCGAGATCAGCGACAACGGAACGGCAAGCCCAGGAATGATCGTTGCCGTGGCATGGCCGGTAAAGAGGTAGATGACGAGAACGACGAGGCCGATCGTCAGGAACAGCGTGAACTTCACGTCTGAAATGGCGGCGCGAATGGGTTTTGCCGCGTCATTCATGACGACGGTGTTCACCGACGGCGGGATCTCGGCGTGAAGCTGCGGCAGCTTGGCGTTGATCGCATCAATGACATCGACCGTGTTGGCATCCGGCTGACGCTGGATGGCGAGGATGATGCCGCGCTGGCCGTCATACCAGCTGCCGGTATACTGGTTCTCGACGCTGTCCTGCACATCGGCGACATCGCCGAGATGGATCGGCGCGCCGTTCGGATTGGCAATGACCAGCGAGCGGAATTGTTCGGCATTGGTGCGCTGCGTGTTCGCCGTGATGGTCATGCTTTGCGAATTATTCTGCAGCGTTCCCACCGGCTGCTGGCTGTTGGCGGCAGCAAGCGCCTTGTTGACGGTATCGATGCCGATGCCGCGGGTAAGCAGCTTGTTGGGATCGACCTCGACGCGCACGGCATAGGTCTGGGCGCCAAAAACGCTGACCTGGGCAACGCCGGGAAGCGTCGACAGCGACGGCGAGATGATGTCCTCGGCGATCTCGTCGAGCTTGCTGCGCGGCATGGTGTTGCTCTGCACGGAGAGCAGCATGACCGGCGCATCGGCCGGGTTGGTCTTGCGGTAGCTCGGCGGCGTCGTCAGATTGTCGGGCAGCTGGCGGGTGGCATGCGAGATTGCCGCCTGCACGTCGGCGGCCGCGGCGTCGATATCGCGGTTGAGATCGAACTGCAGCACGATGCTGCTACTGCCGAGCGAGCTCGATGCGCTGATTTCGGTGATCCCGGGAATGGTCTCGAACTGCTTGATCAGCGGTGTGGCGACCGAGGTCGCCATCGTCTGCGGCGAGGCGCCGCTCAGCTGCGCCGAAACGTTGATCGTCGGAAAATCGACCTGCGGCAGGGCCGCGACGGGCACGAGCCGGTAACCGGCAAGACCGGCCAGAATGACGCCGATGGCAAGCAGCGTCGTCGCGACGGGGCGCTGGATACAGAAATTCGGGATCATTGCTGAGCTCCCACCGCGATCGTCTCGGATTGCTGGGGCTGCCGAGGCGCGTCGGCGGAGGCGACATCAAGCGCCTTTTCGTCGAACTGCTCGTTGATCGCCTGCTGGTCGCTAAGCTGGCCCTGGCCCTCGACGACGACATGGTCGCCTTCCGAAAGACCCGATGCGATGGCGGTGAAGCCGCCATTGGCGCGGGCAACGGTGACCGGCGTCAGATGCGATTTGCCGTCCTTGGCGACAAAGGCGAAGAACCCGTCCGGACCGGGGCTGACGGCCACGGTCGGCACCACCACCTGCTGTTCGTCATTGTTGAAATGCACGACGATGTTGACCGACTGGCCGGGCCAGAGCGCGCCGGAGGCATTCTCGAATTTCGCCTTGGCGAGGATCGTGCCCGAGGCCGTGTCGACGGTGTTGTCGTAGAAGCTGATTTCGCCCTTGCGGACCTGCCCCTTGGTAGAAGCCGGAACCGTGCTGACCTCGACCGGGCCGGCTGCGAGCGCGCTCTTCAATTCCCTGAGATAGCGTTCCTGCAGGTGGAATTTCACATAGATCGGATCGTATTTGGCGATGGTGACGATCGCCGAGCCGGCATTGAGGAAAGCCCCCTTGCTGATGGCGATATCGCCGAGCCGGCCGTCGAAGGGCGCGCGGATATCGGTGTTTTCGAGGATGATCTGATCCGAGGCGAGCGTCGCCTTATCGGCATCGACGGTGGCGGCAGCGGTATCGCGGGCGGCTCTCGCCTGATCGAGGCTCTGCTGAGTGCCGGCTTTCTGGTCGAAGAGGTCCTGCGCGCGCACCAGCGCGGTTTCGGATTCCGAAAGCGTCGCCGTGTCCCGGACGATCATCGCATTGTCCTTGTCGACGGCGGCCTTGGCCGTCCGGTCGTCGAGCTTGGCGATCAGGTCGCCGGCTTTGACGGTCGCTCCATCCTGGCCATTGATGCTGACGATCAGGCCCTGTTCCTGCGCTGCAATGGTGGTGTTGTCGTCGGCATCGGCCCAGCCGGACGCCGTCACATCCGTCGGCAGCGCCGTTTTCACGGCTGCAACGGTCTTCACGATCGTCGGGCCGCCGCCGCCGCGTCTGCGCCCGCCGCCCTGACGTTGCCCACCGTTCTGCGCTTGATCGGCCTGCGCCTGATCGCCCTGTGCCGGCTGCCCGCCATTGCCGCCAACCGGCTGCTTGATGAACTGCGAGAGGGTGGGAATGCGGGAGGCATAGGGGATCAGATTCCCGAATTGCCAGACGCCGACGGCGGCAACTGCGATAACGCTGACAGTGATCCAAAATTTCTTCATGGGCGAGACCGGGGTGTTGAATGGGGGGCGATTTTTATGCCCCGATTGAGCCGCTTATATTGCGGCGCAAAAAAGACATAATTCCCGGGTCGCAATCACTAAGTGGTTATAACGGCTTAAATTTTTGTAATGAATATTCCGTAATATTCAAATTATACTAATATAGGTCCAGTGTAATCCGGTGCCGTTTGACGGCCGGCGGGCAGGCGGTTCGCGACAAGACGAAATCGGTCCGCGTGCCGTTCGTTGCCCGGCGAAAAACACGGGAAAAAACCAGAGAAGGCAGGTCGTCATGACCGAGTTGAACGCCAGCGAATTTCGCTCTCTCATCATAAGCGTGTTTCCTGAACTCACGGGCTCCGCCTTCAAGCTGGCGGCAAAGGGCTGGGATTCGCTTGCCGTCGACGTCGACGACACGCTGATCTTCAAATTTCCCCGCCATTCAGGCGCGGAAAGAGCACTTGTGAAGGAAGCCGCCTTGCTCGACATCATCAGGCCGTCGCTGTCGATGGCGGTTCCCGACATGCGCATTCACGACGGGCCGCCGATCTTCTCCAGCCACGCCAAGATCGACGGCGAACATCTCATTGCCGAAGATTACGATGCGCTTGGCGAAGGCAATCGTCAGCACCTTGCGGATGATCTGGCGCGCTTTTACGCCGAGCTGCATGTGCTCGATGCCGATCGCATGCGCTCGGCAGGTGCTGCGCCGATCCAGCCCTGGCAATCGCCCGAGACGGTGAGAGAAAAGGCTTTGCCGCTGTTGCCGCCCGAGATCAGGAGTTTTGCCGAGGCCCTGATTGCCGATTTCGAAGCCTTGCCGCCCGATCCCCATGGCAACATCTACGGCTTCTTCGACGGACATGGCTGGAACATGGCCTTCAATCACGCGCAGGGAAGGCTCAACGGCATTTACGATTTCGCCGATTCGGGCTTCGGGCCGCTGCACCAGGAATTCATCTACTCGAACTTCATCTCGCCCGATCTGACCGCCCGCATCATATCGGCCTATGAAATGCTGACCGGACGCAGGCTCGACCGGCGGCGCATCGCGATCCTGACGGGCTTCCACCGTTTGTCCGAGCTCGCCGAGCTTGCCGACGATCCGGCCCATGTCGGATCAATGGTCCAAAATGCCGCAAGTTGGGCGGCCATAGCGGCTCACGCCGGCTGAAATACTGTCAGAGCATGATGCCGAAAAGTGTGCGCGGTTTTCGGACAACATCATGCTCTAACTCTTTAATTGAGAACAGGATTCAGATTTTAGGCCAACTGGGCCTAAAATCATCCTGTTCTAGACGGATCGGGCTGCGCCGCCGTCGCAGCGGATCAGTGAGCCGGTGATGTAGCTTGCCGGCTGGCTGCACAGGAAGGCAGCCGCTGCGGCAAATTCCTCCACCCGGCCGTAGCGGCCGACCGGAATGCGCGCTTCCTTGTCGGTGCGGATTTCTTCGAGACTCTTGCCCGTCCGCTTTGCCGCCGCGCCGTCGAGATCGTCGAGGCGGCCCGTCAGGATGCTGCCCGGCAAGAGCAGGTTGGTGGTAACGCCGAAGCCCGCCACTTCGGAGGCAAGTGTCTTGCTCCAGCCGGCAAGCGCCGGGCGCAGCGTATTCGACAGCGCCAGATTGGCGATCGGTTCGATCACGCCTGAGGAGGCGACCGTCAGGATGCGACCCCAGCCCTGTGCCTTCATGCCGGGCAGCAGCGCATTGGTCAGCGTGATGACGCGGGCGACCATCGAGAGGAAATAGGTCTCGAGCTTTTCACCCGTCATATCCTCGGTCGTGCCGGGTGTTGGCCCGCCGGTATTGTTGACGAGGATATCGAGCCCGCCGAACTTCTCCTTCACCGCGCTTGTCACTGTTTCGACGAAGCGTTCATCCCCGAGGTCGGCCCAGATCCAGTCGGCACGGCCTTTGCCTTCGCTGTTGATCGCCTTGCAATTGGCTTCCAACTGGTCGCCGCTGCGTCCGCAAAGCAGCACGTTGGTGCCTTCGCGCGCCAGCGCTACGGCGATGCCGAGGCCAAGCCCGCGCGAGGAGGCGAGGATGAGCGCCCGTTTGCCTTCGATGCCGAGATCCATGATTGTCCTCCAAATTCTTCGATCGATGTATAAGGCGCACGCGGCGGAAAAGGAAAGGGAGCGTGATCGGTTTGGCGGCGTTTGCCAATTGACGTTGACGTAAGCGTTATATAATTTCCACGCACAAGGCATATCATTGTGCGAATTGAAGATTGGCTGTCGTATCCCGGCTCGACAATGCTTTCTCGTTTTGACAAGAAAGTGCTTATGAGGATGACGGCCGCGTGCCGCCAAGCGGAGACGAGTGAATGACCGAGACGACTGAGTTGCCCGAACGCGAGAGCATGGAATTCGACGTGGTGATCGTCGGCGCAGGTCCGGCCGGTCTTTCGGCGGCGATCCGGCTGAAGCAGGTCAATCCGGAACTGTCGGTCGTCGTGCTCGAGAAGGGCTCTGAAGTCGGCGCCCATATTCTCTCAGGCGCCGTCGTCGATCCGATCGGCATCGATCGACTGCTGCCCGGCTGGCGCCAGGAAGCCGATCATCCCTTCAAGACCGAGGTCAAATCAGACCACTTCCTGCTGCTCGGTCCCGCCGGCTCGATCCGCCTGCCGAATTTTTTGATGCCGCCGCTGATGAACAATCACGGCAACTACATCGTCTCGCTCGGCCTCGTCTGTCGCTGGCTGGCTACCAAGGCTGAGGAGCTCGGCGTCGAGATCTACCCGGGCTTTGCGGCCACCGAAGTGCTCTATGATGACAAGGGTGCGCTGATCGGCGTTGCTACCGGCGACATGGGCATCGAGAAGAACGGCGAGCCCGGCCCGAACTATACCCGCGGCATGGAGCTGCTCGGCAAATATGTGCTGATCGGCGAGGGCGTGCGCGGCTCGCTCGCCAAGCAGCTGATCGCCAAATTCGATCTGCAGAAGGACCGCGAACCGCAAAAGTTCGGCATCGGCATCAAGGAGCTCTGGCAGGTCAAGCCGGAGAACCACAAACAGGGCCTGGTGCAGCACTCCTTCGGCTGGCCGCTCGGCATGAAGACCGGTGGCGGCTCCTTCCTCTATCACCTCGAAGACAATCTGGTGGCGGTCGGCTTCGTCGTCCATCTGAACTACAAGAACCCCTATCTCTATCCTTTCGAGGAATTCCAGCGCTTCAAGACCCATCCGGCGATCCGCGGCACTTTCGAGGGCGGCAAGCGGCTCTCCTACGGGGCGCGCGCCATCACCGAGGGCGGCTACCAGTCGGTGCCGAAGCTCTCCTTCCCGGGCGGGGCGCTGATCGGCTGTTCGGCCGGTCTGGTCAACGTTCCCCGCATCAAGGGCAGCCACAATGCGGTGCTGTCGGGCATGCTGGCGGCCGAGAAGGTGGCGGCCGCGATCGAGGCCGGCCGCAGCCATGACGAGGTCACCGAGATCGAGAACGAATGGCGCCAGGGCGACATCGGCAAGGATCTGAAGCGGGTGAGAAACGTCAAGCCGCTATGGTCGAAGTTCGGCACCGCGCTTGGCGTGGCGCTCGGCGGTCTCGACATGTGGACCAACACCTTGTTCGGCTTTTCCTTCTTCGGCACGCTTGGTCACGGCAAGACCGATGCGCAGTCGCTGGAGCCAGCCGCACAGCACAACCCGATCGCCTATCCGAAGCCGGATGGCGTCCTGACCTTCGACCGTCTGTCCTCGGTGTTCCTGTCGAACACCAATCACGAGGAGGATCAGCCGGTGCATCTGCAGGTCAAGGACATGGGCCTGCAGAAACGTTCGGAACACGACATCTATGCCGGCCCGTCGACGCGCTACTGTCCGGCTGGCGTCTATGAATGGGTGGAGAAGGACGGGCAGGAGACCTTCGTCATCAACGCCCAGAACTGTGTCCACTGCAAGACCTGCGACATCAAGGACCCCAACCAGAACATCAACTGGGTGCCGCCGCAGGGTGGCGAGGGGCCGGTCTATCCGAATATGTGAGGCGGATTATCCCCACCGCCGACAATTTTTACGTGCTGACGCCTTCGTGATTACTTGCGGAGGGCGGTCGTTAGCCGTTCGTTAACCATAATCTTCTTAGCTTGCGACATCTTGTTGACGCACTAAGGACACATTTCATGACGATCTCCCGCCGGGGCTTCCTGATCGCTCTGCCGCTTTTTGTCGCCGGCTGCTCTTCGACCGGTCTCAACAGCCAGACGAATTATGCCGCACTTCCGGATGAAAAATTCCCGTTGAAGCAGGTGCCGATCGACAAGATCAAGCCGGAACTCCGCCGCCAGGAAGTGGCTTATGAAACCACCCATGCAGCCGGCACGGTGGTCGTCGATACTCCTGCGCGCCGCGCCTACTACGTCCTCGGCGACGGCAGGGCGGTGCGTTACGGCGTCGGCGTCGGTCGCGAGGGACTGGCCTTTGCCGGCAACGCCTATATCGGCCGCAAGGCGGAGTGGCCGAGCTGGACGCCCACCGAAAACATGCAGCGCCGCGAAGAGCGCTATCGCAAGCTCGCCGGCGGCATGCCGGGCGGCCCGAACAACCCGCTCGGCGCACGCGCCATGTATCTCTATCGCGGCGGCGGCGACACGCATTTCCGCATTCACGGCACCAACCAGCCGCAATCGATCGGTCTGGCCATGTCGAGCGGCTGTATCCGCATGATGAACCACGACGTGATCGACCTCTATAGCCGCGTCGAAGTCGGCGCCAGGGTCGTCGTCATCCAGGCGTGAGCGGTCCAAATCACGTTCATTGAAAAAGCCGCCGCAGCGATGGCTGTCGGCGGCTTTCGACTTTGTTGGGTCCGACTGGCGGTCAGCGGTGCCGGGCGGCGATCCCGGTGGAAAGTGCCACGCCGATGCCGGTGATCACGGCGGCGCTGATTTCCGACAGTCCGATCGGTTCACCAAGCAGGAAGCCGCCACCCAGCGTTGCCAGCACCGGCGTCAGCGCCGTGAAGGCGGCGGCCTGAGTTCCACCGAGGGTTCTGACGGCGGTGCCGTAGGCCAGCATGGCGACGAGGCCGGAAAGAATGCCCTGGCTCAGCACCTGCAGGCCGATTTCCGGGAGAGGCGCCTGCGGCAGCGAGATGCCGAAGATGAGGGCAAGCACGCCCATGATCAGGAAGGACCAGACGGCGATCAGCGCGCTTGCCTGCACGGCCGTCAGGCCCGAGCGGCGGAAGGCATGCGTATAGCTCGCCCAGAGAACAGCGCCGGCCGGGAGCAGCAGAAAGCTCGTCCATGGCAGCGAGGCATCTGCAAGGCTGTGCGTGAGCAGGACGAGCACGCCACCGACGATCGCGGCAAGCCCGGCGATGCGGGTGGTATCGGGTCTTTCGCCAAACAGCACGATGCCGATCAGTGCCGCGGCGAGCGGCATCGAGCCGCCGAGCAGGATGCCTGACGAGGCAGCCGGCGTCGAATGAATTGCCAGGGTGGTCAGCAGGAAGAAGACGGCGCCCGAGCCGGACACCATGATCGCCAGCAGATGCAGTGGCATCGACTTCGGCAGCAGCCCGGTCTTCAGCCAGACAGGCGAAAGCACCAGTGCGGGAATTCCGAAGCGGATCAGCCCGATGTCGATCGAGCCGAGCGGCGTTGCGGCGCTGTGGCGGGTGACAAGAAACCATGTCGCCCAAATCAGGACGGTAACGGTGCCGCCGGCATAACCCAGTGCCTGCGATGGCGACTTGTCGTTCGTAAATGCAATGGTGCTCATCGTCCTGTCCTTTCCTTCATCCGGAGCGTTCCGGTCGAGGAAAAGATTAGTCCGAGAGGGCAGGGCATGTCCTTGCTATCTCTGGCTCAAAAATCATGCTACGCGCAATCTTCTGCCAAATGACGCCAACGGGAATCGCGAAAATGCCAAATCTCGATAAATTCGATATCGCCATCCTGAAGTGCCTGCAGGAGGATGCGCGGGCGACCAATGTCGAGATCGCCGAGAAGGTGAACCTTTCGCCGTCGCCCTGCCTGCGCCGTATCCGCAATCTCGAACGCTCCGGCATCATCCGCGGCTACACCGCCGATATCGACCGTAAGGAAGTCGGGCTCGGCCTGACTGTCTTCGTCGAGTTCAAGGTCGTCCATCACAGCCGCGAGAATTCCGAGGCGCAGCAAAAGGCGCTGCTCGCCATCCCCGAGATCGTCTCCTGCTTCCTGATTTCGGGCACGGCCGATTTCCTCGCCGAAGTGGTGGTGGAGGATCTCGCCGCCTACGAGCGGCTTCTGACAGAAACGCTGCTGACCCTGCCGAATGTCAGCGACATCCGCTCCAACTTCGCCATCCGCAGCATCAAGACACATGGGCCGTTGAAGCTGCCCGAGGGAAAATAAATCCTCTCGGGCTTGTTGCCATTTGCGGGTGCTACAATAGCGTTCCGCTGAGGATGAGCAGGGCCACCGAGAAGTAGATGACGAGCCCGGTGACGTCGACGAGCGTCGCGACGAAGGGGGCCGAGGCGCTGGCCGGATCGAGCCGGAGCTTCTGCAGCAGGAAGGGCAGCATCGAGCCGCAGATCGAGCCGAAGGTGACGATCCCAATCAGCGCGGCAAATACCGTGATGGCGACCATTTGCCAGTGCGGGCCGTAGTCGTAAAGCCCGGCCGACTGCCAGAAGACGATGCGAATGAAGCCGACGAGGCCGAGGATCGCGCCGAGCACGATGCCTGTGGGAAGTTCGCGCAGCAGCACCTTCCACCAGTCCGAAAGCTTCAGCTCGCCGAGCGCCAAGGCCCGGATGATCAGCGAGGTCGCCTGCGAGCCGGAATTGCCGCCCGAGCTCATGATCAGCGGGATGAACAGCGTCAGCACCACGGCCTTTTCCAGCTCGCCTTCGAAATGCTGCATGGCGCTTGCCGTCAGCATCTCGCCGAGGAACAGAGCAGCGAGCCAGCCGGCGCGCTTGCGGATCATGCCGGCAAAGCCGATCTTCATATAGGGCTGGCCGAGCGCCTCCATGCCGCCGAACCTCTGGGCCGCTTCTGTCGTATCCGAGATCATCGTGTCGATCACATCGTCGACGGTGACGATGCCGAGCATCTGCCCTTGCTCGTCGGTGACCGGCAGGGCGAGCAGGTCGTGTTTGCGGATCAGCCGGGCGACATCCTCCTGCTTCATCAGCGGATCGGCCGAAACCGGCGTGCCCTTCTGCGCCACCGTGAGGATGGAAGCATCAGGCTCGCCGGTGATGAGGCGGCGCAGCGTTACCACATGCATGAGCGCATGGCTGATCTCGTCGAGCACATAGATCGCATAGACGGTCTCGCGCGAGCGTTCGACCTGGCGCACATGGTCGAGTGTCTGGGCAACCGTCCAGTTTACCGGCACGCTGACGAACTCCGTCGTCATGATGCCGCCCGCCGTGCGCGGCGGATAGCCCATCAGGTGCTGGATCGCGATGCGCACCGGTTCGTCGAGGCTGGCAAACAGCCGGGCGCGGGTCTCGCCGTCGAGTTCGAGCAGCACGTCGGCGACACGGTCGTTGGACATGCCGTGCAGCAGCCGTGCGGCCTCTTCGGCACTGATCAGCGCCAGGATCTGCGCGGCGTTGCGAAGCTCCGGCCGGTCGAGAATATTGACGGCATAGTCGAGCGGCATGCCGGTCAGCACGCGGCCGGCATCCTGGGCGGTCAGCGCGTTCAACGCATCGACGCGTTCGGCGATCGTTGCACCGCGGCTGTTGTTGATGAAGGCACGGGCGGCATGGCCTGCCCGAAGTGGGAAGCGATTGATGTTCATTGAGGCTCGCCTTTCCGTCGATCCGCCGTAGCGTCCCGAACGGGCGAGCCGACAGGAGTCGGTCAGCGCACGAGGGCCGCGTACGGCAAAGGCAATCGACTGCTACTGTCGCTTGGCATCTGAGTGATGGCTCCGTTAAAATCCGTGGAAGACAAGTGTCATCCACGTGTCATGCTAGGTGGTCCCGAACGCGGAATAAGTCAAGCGGGAGAAATGCTTAACGCCAGAATGTCGCACCTCGCGATGCGACATTTCAGGAGAGGTATTTGCACGGGCGACCGGGTCTCAGAACCCGGCAAGCACCGCCTTGCCCTTCATCCGGCCCGTTTCAACCATCGCATGCGCTTTCTTCAGGTTCGCCGCATTGATCGGGCCGATGGTCTCGGAAAGTGTCGTGCGGATCCTGCCGGCGTCGACGAGCTCGGAAATCCTGTTCAACAGCCTGTGCTGCTCGATCATGTCGGGCGTTTCGAAGAGCGGACGGGTAAACATCAGCTCCCAGTGGATAGAGGCGCTCTTGCGCATGAAGGGCACGACATCGAGGGTCTTCGGATTGTCGATCAATGCGAAGCGGCCCTGCGGCGCGATGACTTCGACGATGTCGCCGATATGGAGGTCGGTGTTCGTCGTCGAGAAGATGAAGCCCGGGGCGCCGATGCCGAGCGCTGCCACCTGCGGCGCGATCGGGCTGGAATGGTCGATGACGTGATGGGCGCCGAGATCCTTCACCCAGTCCTGCGTTTCACGCCGCGACGCCGTGGCAATGACGGTGAGATCGGTCAGCACCCGAGCGATCTGGATGGCGATCGAGCCGACGCCGCCAGCGCCGCCGATGATGAGGATGGAGCGCGCCGCACCCGAAACCGGATCCTGCACCTTCAGCCGATCGAACAGCGCCTCATAGGCGGTGATCGTGGTCAGCGGCAGCGCTGCAGCGGCGGCGAAATCGAGGCTCTTCGGCTTGGCGCCGACGATGCGCTCGTCGACGAGATGGAATTCGGCATTGGTGCCGGAGCGGGCGAGGGCGCCCGAGTAGAACACCTGGTCGCCGGGCTTGAACAGGGTGACGTCGGCGCCGACGGCCTTGACGATGCCGGCGGCATCCCAGCCCAATACCCTTGGCTCGTCCGTGGGCGGCGCCACATGAGCGCGGATTTTGACATCGGCTGGATTGACGGAAACGGCCTTGATCTCGACCAGCAGGTCGTGGCCTCGGGCTTCCGGCATCGGCAGCTCGATATCGATCAGCGAGGTCTCGGCGGTAATGGGTTGTGGGCTATTGTAGGCAACGGCGCGCATGGCAAACTCCTGTGTTCTTTGCACGGAGGCTAAATGCGCACTATGATGAAACAGCGCAAGAATGCACAAATTCTGTACATAGTACCAAAAAGGATACTGTAAAAATGTCGTTGCCCCGCGCCAAATTTATCAAGAATTTCCCCGGTTGCCCTGTGGAGGCGACGCTGGGTTTTCTCGACGGCAAATGGAAGGGGGTGATCCTCTTTCACCTGATGCAGGGCACGCTGCGCTTCAATGAACTGCGCCGCAAGCTGCCGGCCGTCACCCAGCGCATGCTGACCAAGCAACTGCGGGAACTGGAACAGTCCGGGCTGGTGTCGCGCACTGTCTATCCCGTCGTGCCGCCGCATGTCGATTATGCGATGACGCCGCTCGGCATGACGCTGAAGCCGGTCGTCGACGCGCTCGCCGCCTGGGGCGACGATTACGTCTTCTGCAGCCCTGAAGGGCGTGAGCTGCGTATGGCTTCAGACGGGATTTATGCGCCGGCGCGGCGCTCCAGCCGTGCGGAGGCGGCGAAGACGAACAGGCCGAGGAAGGAAAGTGCTGCGCCGACATAACCGGTGGCGGCGAAACCGTAACCCCAGGCGATGACGAGGCCGCCGAGCCAGGCGCCGATCGCATTGGCGATGTTGAAGGCGGAATGGTTGGAGGCGGCGGCAAGCGTCTGCGCATCGGCGGCGACATCCATCAGCCGGGTCTGTAGCGCCGGGCCGGCGGCAAAACCGCAGCCGACCAGGAAGACCGAGAGACCGAGCATATAGGGGTTGGCGGCGGTCAGCGAGAAGGTGGTCAGCACGACGATATTGTAGACGAGTGAGCCGCCGATCGTGCCGAGCAGCGATTTGTCGGCCAGCCACGAGCCGATGAAATTGCCGGCATTCATGCCGACGCCGAAGAGCACCAGCATGATCGGAACGGCGGTTTCCGGCAGCATCGCCACTTCGGTCGTCGTCGAGGCGATATAGCTGAACATCGCAAACATGCCGCCGTAGCCGACGGCGGCGATGCCGAGCGTCAACCACACCTGCGGCCGGCGGAAGGCGCCGAGTTCGCGCAGGAAGCTTGCCTCTTCGGAAACCCTGTCCTGGGGAACGTAGAACCAGATCAGCACCACGGTCAAAAGGCCGAGCACACCGACGGAGAAAAATGCGATCTGCCAGTCGAGGGACTGGCCGAAGAATGTCGTCAAGGGCGTGCCGAGAAGCGTCGCGACGGTCAGGCCGAGCATGACGCGGCCGACGGCCCGTGCGCGACGATGCACCGGCACCATCGAGGCGGCGACCAGCGCCGCGACACCGAAATAGGCGCCATGCGGCAGCCCGCTGACGAAGCGCAGCAGCGTGAAGGTTTCGAAGGTCGGCGCCATGGCGCTGAAGATATTGCCGGCGGCAAAGATCAGCATCAGTGTGAGCAGCAGGGTGCGGCGCGCCATTTTCGCGGCGAGCACGGCGATAACGGGTGCGCCGATGACGACGCCGAGCGCATAGGCGCTGATGACGTAGCCGGCCTGCGGCGTCGTCACCGAGAAGGTGTCGGCGACATTCGGCAGCAGCCCCATGATCGCGAATTCGCCGGTGCCGATGCCGAAGCCGCCGCAGGCGAGCGCCAGCTGAACCAGGGCGACGGTCGTTGCCGACGGCAGCTCGTCATCCGGCTGGCTTCCGATGGAATCATTGATGGCGATCTCACTCATGAGCGCTCCTCGGGACGGTTTTCTGCTTGGCAATGGCCTGAGGCGCAAGCGCGGCCGCGAGGCGATCGTGGTATAGGGCGGGAAGTGGAGACGATCTCTCCGATATCTGATCTATCGGTGATGGGCGGGCAGGCGTCGAGTGCATTTTTCGCAGTGCAGCGTCCTGCTATGTGCATATGTCCGTTGCAATATTTGCATTTCTGTCATTCCCTCAGAAAGGCGCATGCGCTTGAAATCGCGAATGCCGCAACCATCTCAAGGCAAAGGCAGGACCAATTCCGCGCCAGGGACGGGAGCCCTTATGAAGCTTGTAGGCTTTTTCAATCGCGACGGCGGCACCTTCAGGACCACCGACATGCTGGCCTACGAAAAGAGGGCGGAGGAGGCGTTCCGCGACGCGGGGCATGATTTCGACGCCATCGTCTTCTCCGGAGAGGAGATCATTCCCGCCATGGAGCGGGCTGCCAAGCGTGACGATATCGACGGCATCGTCGCCGGCGGCGGCGACGGCACGATTTCAGCCGCGGCATCGATCGCCTGGAAGAACGGCATTGCGCTCGGCGTCGTGCCGGCCGGCACCATGAACCTTTTTGCTCGCTCGCTGCGCGTGCCGCTCGATATCTGGCAGGCGCTCGATGTGCTTGCATCAGGCGAGATCGACAATGTCGATATTGCCAGCGCCAACGGCCGCCCCTTCATCCACCAGTTTTCCGCCGGCCTGCACGCCCGCATGGTGCGCTACCGCAACGCCTACAGCTATCGTTCCCGGCTGGGCAAGATCCGGGCGAGCACGAAGGCGGCTTTGGGTGTCGTGTTCAATCCGCCGGAATTCGAAGTCGAGTTCGAGGCGGCCGGCATGCGGGAGCGCCGCTGGGTGTCGGCAATCTCGGTCTCCAACAATCCTTTCGGCGAGAACGCGCTGCTCTATGCCGATAATCTCAGAACCGGCGAACTCGGCTTCTATACCGCAAATCCGCTAAAGCCCCTCGGTGTCGCCCGCCTCGCCATCGACATGCTGCGCGGCAAGGTCCGCGAAAACGCCGACGTCATGGTGATGCACCCGGCCGAAGTGCACCTGCATTTTCCGAAGCTGCGCTCCAAGGCCAATTGCGTGATGGACGGCGAACTGCTGCCGCTCGAACGCAATGTCTCGATCCGGCTGCATCCGGGCGAGTTGAAGGTTCTGGTCAAGCAGGGGCTGGCGGCGCAGGTGGATGAGGCCGAACGGCGCGAGCCCGCCGCGTAAGTCGGCCGCGGCGTAAGTTTTAGAGCCGCGGCAAATAGGTGCGGTAATCGAAATCCGAGACGGTGCGCAGATGCGCAAGCGCTTCTTTGCGCTTGGTGTCGCCATAGAGCGCCTGATAGCGTGCGCCGAAGATGTCGGCGATGAAGGGCGAGGCGCGGAAGGTCTCGACGGCGCTGAGGAAATCATGCGTCAGCCGTGTCGTATCGGCAGGCGTGTGGGCGGGCGTCGTTTCCTCGCCGGGGTCGAGTTCGCTGTCGAGGCCAAGCAGCATGCCGCCGAGGATCGCCGCCAGCAGCAGATAGGGATTGGCATCGGCGCCGGCGACGCGGTGCTCGATGCGGGCGGCCGGCCCGTCCTTGTCGGGTATGCGGATCGCTGTGCCGCGATGGCCGCTGCCCCAGGTGAGATCGACAGGGGCAAAGGAGCCCGGCTGGAAGCGGCGATAGGAATTTGCGAAGGGGGCGAAGATCAGCTGCGCCGCGCGCATCGTGTCGAGCAGGCCTGCCGTCACCGATTTCAGCCGCGTCGGTTCGCCGCCCTTGGCATCGAGAATGTTGCGGCCTTGGCTGTCGATGACGCTTGCATGCACATGCAGGCCGGAGCCCGCATGGTCGGAATAGGGCTTGGCCATGCAGGTCGATTTCAGCCCGTGGCGGCGCGCCGCCTGTTCAGCGATGCGCTTGAGGTAGAGGCAGTCGTCGGCGGCGGCGAGCGCATCGGGGCGATGCAGTAGGTTGACCTCGAACTGGCCGGGGCCGAATTCCGCCGTCGTCGCATCCGCCGGCAGTCCCTGCGCCTTGGCATAGGCTCTCAGCGTCTTGAGATAGCCGTCGAGCGCATCGACGGCGCTCATATCGTAGAGCTGGAAACCGTTCGGCTCGCCACGATAGGTGAGGCTTTCCGGCGGGGAAGGGCGCCCGGTCTCGCGCCAGTCGCCGGATATTACGTAGAATTCCAGCTCGGTGGCGACGACAGGCGTCAGACCGCGCACGCGATAGCGCTCGACCACCGAAGCCAGGATGGCGCGCGGGTCCATGAAGCTCGGGCTGCCGTCGAATTCATGCATGGTGGCAAGCACCTGCATCGAACCCTCCGGCGCCCAGGGCATCGGCGCCAGGCTGCGCCGGTCGGCAACGACCATGCCGTCGGGGTCGCCGATCGTCAGCGACAGGCCGGTAATGTCGTCATTGTCGTCGCCCCAGATGTCGAGCGATTGCGTCGAGGTCGGCAGTCGGATCTCGCCGGCCCAGACCTTGCCTTCGGCGCCTGATGGAAGCTGCTTGCCGCGCAGATCGCCGTTCATGCCGACGATCAGGATCTCGAAACGCGGGTCGTCGCCCTCGGCCTTGCCGTCCATCCTGTCGCTCGCCATGACCTTGAAAATCCTCCGGGACAAGGCCAAGCTCCTATCCCATCGATAGCAGCCTTTCAATCCGCGAGGGTCTTCACCTTATGTCCGATACTTACCCGCCCTCGAACCTTGCCGCGATCGACGCCGCACACCATCTGCATCCCTTCGCCGACATGAAGAAGCTGAATGCCGATGGCACGCGCATCATTCAGCGCGGCGAGGGCGTTCATATCTTCGACAATCACGGCAGGAAATATCTCGACGGCTTCGCCGGCCTCTGGTGCGTCAATATCGGCTACGGCCGCCGGGAGATCACTGACGCCGTCGCAAGACAGATGAACGAGCTGCCCTATTACAACACCTTCTTCGGCACGAGTTCGGCGCCGGCGACACTGCTTGCCCAGAAGGTCACCTCCCATGCCGGAGAACGTTTCAACCATATCTTCTTCACCGGCTCCGGCTCGGAGGCGAACGACACCTGGTTCCGCATGGCCCGCGTCTACTGGAGCGCCGTCGGCAAGCCGTCGAAGAAGATCGTGATCGCCAGGAAGAACGGCTATCACGGTTCGACCGTCGCCGGCGCCAGCCTCGGCGGCATGACATACATGCATGAGCAGGGCGACCTGCCGATCCCAGGCATCGTCCATATCGGCCAGCCCTACTGGTACGGCGAGGGCGGCGATCTCTCGGCTGATGAATTCGGCCTCAAGATCGCCCGCGAGCTCGAGGCGAAGATCGACGAGCTCGGCGAGGAGAATGTCGCGGCCTTCGTCGCCGAGCCGGTGCAGGGCGCTGCCGGCGTCATCATCCCGCCGGAGACCTACTGGCCGGAGATCGACCGCATCTGCAAGGCGCGCAATATCTTGCTGGTGACCGACGAGGTGATCTGCGGTTTCGGCCGGCTGGGCGCCTGGTTCGGCCACCAGCATTTCGGCGTCGAGCCGGATCTCGCGCCGATCGCCAAGGGGCTGTCCTCCGGCTACCTGCCGATCGGCGGCGTCCTCGTCAGCGACCGCATCGCCGATGTGCTGATCAACGAGGTCGGCGAGTTCAATCACGGTTTCACCTATTCCGGTCATCCGGTCTGCGCGGCCGCCGCCCTGGAAAATCTGCGCATCATCGAGGAGGAGAAACTGGTCGAACGCGTGCGTGACGATATTGGCCCCTATTTCGGCAAGGCCTGGGCAGCACTCGCCGACCATGAACTGGTCGGCGAGGCCGAGAGCATCGGCCTGATGGGCGGCCTGCAGCTTGCCGCCGACAAGAGCACGCGCCGCCGTTTTGACAAACCCGATCAGATCGGTGCCCTGGTGCGCAACCACGCGCTCGCCAACGGCCTCGTGCTGCGCGCAACCGGCGACCGCATGCTCGCCTCGCCACCGCTCGTCATCAGCCATGGGGAGGTGGACGAGATGGCAAGGATTACCAGGCTGGCGCTGGACTTGGCCTGGAAGGAGCTGAAATCGTGACTGCGCTCAGCCTGGCTGGTTGATCCAAGCATAGCCGAATCGGTAGCGGTCCTCGCCGCGCTGATAGAAATAGGGCACGTCGATCACCAATCCCTCAGGCGCGGAGGCGCCGAGATTGGCTTGCAGCCATTGGGCCATGGCCGGCGGGAGTGCTTCGCTGCCGCCCTTCGGCGGTATCAGCCAGACCAGGAGAAGCGGTCGCCGGCCGGCAAGATCCGGATGGAAGCCGGGATAATCGACGGAGAGGACCGGCACGCCGGGAATATCCTGCCGGAGATTGCCGGCAAGCAGGCTGTCGCCGGCTAGGATCGCCATCGGCTCGGCCTGTTTGCGCAGGTTTTCCAGCATCGTGGCATAGGGCCTGTTCAATCGTTCGTAATGACCGGTGAAGCGTGCGGCCGCGACGCTGCCGTAAAGGGCGGCCGGCACGCCGATCATGATGATGGCGACGGCGACCATGAAACGCCGGAAGGCCCGGCCTGTCGTGACGCCGGCGGCCTCGATCTTCAGGCAGAAATAGAGCGGCAGGATGAAGAGCATGGGCACCAGCCAGCGATCCTTGATGCCGGCCGCGCCACCGAAGACGATCAGAAATAGAATGCCGATGAGGAAGACGAGCATCATCCGCTCGATAAGCCGCGTCCATTCCGAGCCGGCGGTGAGCGCCGGACGAAGGCTCTTGCCGAAGACGATGGCAAAGACCGCCACCGTCAATCCGGCAAAGCTGATGATGGCGAGAGCAAGCGAGCTGACCCCCATCGCCACCTGCATGAGATAGCTCGCATCGCCGCTCGCGGTCATCTTCTCCAGCGTGCGGGCGGTGGCGAAATCGAGATTGTCCTTCAGCCAGAAGAGATGCGGCAGGACGATGATCAGCGCCACGACAGCGGTCAGTACCAGCCGCCAATCGAAGATCCGCGCTCGCCAACGCGCATCCGCCAGTGCGGCAATCAGCGCCGCCGCCGGCAGGATCGCGAAATTATATTTGGCGAGCAGCCCGAAGCCGATGCCGATGCCGGCGATCAGATAGGAGCCAAGGCTTGGCTGCTTCAGGCTGCGGATGAAGCCGCAAAAGAAGATGCTGGCCGAGAAGAACACCGCGACCGTATGCGTGAGGTCGCGCTGCATCTCGAAAGCCATCTGCGGGATCGTCAGCAGCCCGAGCGTCGCCATCGCCACCAGCGCCTTGTCGCGCAGCAGGAGACGCGCGGTCAGGCCATAGAGCAGGTAGGACATGAACAGCAGAAGGTTCTTCACGAGAGAAAGTGCTGCAAGCGAGACGCCTGTAAATTGGAAGACGGTGTATTGAAGCCAGTTGTAGAAGGGCGGCTGCGGGCCGTAGCCGGCGGCAAGCCATTGCGAGCGGAAGGCCTGTTCGGCTTCGTCGAGGTCGAGTGAATGCGAGGTCGCCAGCCGCACGCCGATCTGGAGCACGAAATAGGCGGCCAGCAGGAGGAAAATCCAGCGGATGTCGCGGCTGTCGGTTTCGGTCATCTATCTGGTCCCCGGCTGACCCCAGGCGTAACCGAGCGCGAAATTGTCGCCCTGGCGGCCGAAATAATAGGGAAGCGACAGCGAGCCGATCTCCTGCGGCGTGATGCCTGCCGCTGCCAGTGCCGACGAAAACCGTTCCGGCATGACCGCATCGGCGGCCGTCGCTGTCTTCTTGCCGCGCCAGACGATGAGCACCGGCCCCTTGGCCTCGGCATAGGCTGATATGCCCGGTGCCGGGAAATCCGGAATGACCACCGGCACATCGGGAAATTGCAGCCGCATGTTTCCGCCGATATAGGTGTCCGAGGCGATCACCAGCACCGGTTCCGCCTGCCGCGTCATCTTGCGGGAAAGGCCCGCCATCGGCACGTTCGGCCTGCTATAGACGCCGATCAGCCCGGCGCCGACCACGCGCAGGCCGAGTGCGATCAGCACGCAGGCCATCAGCACCGGCAGCACCGGCCGGAGGCGGCGCAAGCCGGCGGAAAGGTCGATGCCGGCCGCCTGCATCTTCGCCAGGAAATAGATCGGCAGCACCAGCAGGAACGGGTCGAGCCAGCGCTCGCGCACAGTAGTGGAACCGGTGAAAAGCACGATGAGAACGATGCCGGCGAGGCTTGCGAGCATCATCCGCTCCATCATCCCGGTCCAGCGGTTGCCGGCCGAAAGAGCACGGACAAAATCCCGGCGGAAGGAGGCGGCAAAGATGGCGACCGGCAGGGCCGCAAAGGCGATGATGGCGACAACGAAGGCGATGAGGCCTTTGCCGGCTCGCGCGATGCCGGCCGGTTCGTTGCCGGCCGCCATCTTGACCAGAGTATCGGAGGAGGCGAATGCGAGATTGTCCCGCAGCCAGATCGCGTGCGGCAGGATGATGACGAGCGCGACGGTGATCGCCGCCAGCATGCGCCAGTCGAACGCCCTGCGCCGCCATTCGGCATCCGGCAGGATGGCGATCAAGGCCGCGGCCGGCATCAGCGCGAAATTATATTTCGAGATCAGGCCGATGCCTGTGGCAAGCCCGAGCAGCAGATAGCTGCCGACATCGGGCCGGTCGAGGGTGCGGAAGAAGCCGTAGAGAAACAATGCGCTGGCAAAGAGCAGCGCCGTCGTGTGGGTCAGATCCTGCTGGGCCATAAAGGATACCTGGGGCAGGGTGATCAGCGCCAGCATGCCGACGGCGGCAAGCGCCTGATCCTTCAAGGCTTCGCGCCCGGCAAGGCCGTAAAAGAGGTAGCACAGGAAAAGCAGGATGTTCTTCGGCACGATCAGCGCACCGATCGACATGCCCGTCACCGAAACGACGGCGTATTGCATCCAGTTGTAGAAGGGCGGCTGCGGGCCGTAGCCCGCCAGCAGATATTGCGAGAAGAAGGATTGCTCTGCCTCGTCGAGCTCCAGCGAATGCGGAAGCGCGATGCGCAGCACGATGTTGAGCACGAAATAGGCCGCAAGCAGCAGGCCCGCGGTTTTGATCGTCCTCGTCGCGCGCTCCAGCATCGTGCTGCCGGCTTAGGCTTGGCTTCGATCGTCGAAGATCTGCCGCACGATATAATTCGGAGAGGCGTCGTCTCGGTAATAGGTGCGCGCGATCATCTCCGCCAGGATGCCGGTGGTGATCATCTGTACCGACGACAGCAGCAGCACGACGCCGACCATCAGCATCGGGCGCGTGCCGATGTCGTTGCCCATGATGAACTTGTCGAAGCCGAGATAGAGGAGGATCAGCATGGCGACCGCGCCGAGGCCGAGACCGAGCGAGCCGAAGAAATGCCCGGGCCGTGCCTTGTAGCGCATGAAGAACATCACCGACAGCAGGTCGAGGATGACGCGGAAGGTGCGCGAAATACCGTATTTCGAAACGCCGTGTTCGCGGGCATGGTGGGTGACGGCCATCTCGCCGATACGCGAACTCGGGACGACGCCGGCCACCCAGGCCGGTATGAAGCGGTGCATTTCGCCCATCAGCTTCACCTGCTTGATGATCGAGGCGCGGTAGATCTTCAGGCTGCAGCCGTAATCGTGCAGCTTGACGCCGGTGATCCGGCCGATCAGGTAATTGGCGCACCAGGAGGGAATCTTGCGCAAGAACAGACCGTCCTTGCGGTTCTTGCGCCATCCCACCAGGAGGTCGAGTTCACGCCGTTCCAATTCGGCGACCATCGAAGGAATGTCCTTCGGATCGTTCTGCAGGTCGCCGTCCATCGTTGCGATCAGGCGGCCCTGGGCGGTGTCGATACCGGCCTGCATGGCGGCAGTCTGGCCGAAGTTGCGCTGCAGCTCGACGATCCTGAGCGTCAGCCCTTCGCGTCCGACGAATTTGCGGGCGTTGACGAGCGTCGCATCCGTGCTGCCGTCGTCGATGAGGATCAGCTCCCAGCCATGGGGATAGCCGGCCATCGCAGCCACGACACGCTCGACGAGCGGGCCGACGCTATCCTCTTCGTTGAAAATCGGCACGACCAGCGACAGCTCGAGCGATTGTACCGGATCATTCGTACCGCGCATGGGCTCAACGGTTGTCTGCAACTTTCATCTCCAAAAGGCCGGACGGCCAGGCAATCCTTACTGCCGCCGCCGCACTTGCGGAAGGCTAGTACATGAAGTGTCCACCGGTTGCCAGCCGGCAATGCCGGTTTCCCCGCAATCGGCTGACCTGTGGGAACGCTATTTCGCGCCTCCCTCCACCCAGGAATAACCGATGGAGAAACTGTGTTTGCCGTCACCGAAGAGATAGGGCAGCGTCAACGTGTTCAATTCCTGCAGATGAATGCCCGATCTCATGAGATCGTTAGCAAAACCGGGAGAGATTGTCGGGTCATCGGCGGTCTCTCCGCGCCAGATAACCAGCACCGGCCCCTTCGCAGTCGCATATTCGGGAACCCCGGAACCCGGGAAGAACGGTATCACCACCGGAACATCGGGTAGTTGAAGCCTCATATTGCCGGCGACGAACTTTGTCCCAGCCACGATGAGAACCGGCTTGCGGGTCGCGGTCAGTTCGGCGACGTAGCCGGCAAAGGGGACGTTCGTTCTCGTATAGGTGCCGATGTATTGAATGCCGATGATCCGGAAGAGAAGGATCGACAGGATGATGACCATGAACACCGGCACGACGGGCCGGAAGCGCGCAAGGCCGGCGGAAAGATCGACATCTGCGTTTTTCAGTTTCAGGAACAGATAGATCGGCAGGACGAGCAGGCAGGGGTCGAGCCAGCGCTCGTGGATATCGCTTGCGCCGGCGACGAGGATTACACCGACGAAAGCGAACAGGCTGACGAGCATCATCCGCTCGATCACCCGGATCATCGGGCTGGAGCAGGAGAGCGCCCGAAAGAAATCCCGCCGGAAGGCTGCTGCAAGCAGAACGATCGGCAATGCGACGAAGCCGAGGATGGCGATGATGAGAGATAACAGTCCCTGCCCGATACGGGGGATGCCGGCAGGCGCCACATGTTCGGCGGTCATCCGCTCCAGCGTCGGCTGAGACGCGCTGAGGAGATTGTCGGGCAGCCAGAGCGCATGCGGAAGCACGATCAGGATGGCGACGACGATCGCCGGCAGCAAACGCCAGTCGATGAGACGGCTGCGCCACTCCCGGTCCGGCAGCACGGCGATGAAGGCTGCGGCCGGCAGGATGGCGAAATTATATTTCGAGATCAGCCCAATGCCGGTGGCGATGCCGATGACGAGGAAGCTTGTAATCGTCGGCTGCCGCAGCGTGCGGAAAAAACCGAAGAGGAAGAGCGAGGTCGCAAACAAGAGGGCGACGGTATGGGTCAATTCGCGCTGCGCCATCAGACCCACCTGCGGCAGCGTAATCAGGCTCAGCATGGCGACGGCTGCCAGCGAACGGTTCTTCAGCACCTCGCGGGCGGCAAGCCCGTAGAACACATAGCAGCCGAAGAGAATGATGTTCTTGGGAACCGAGAGCACCCACATCGATATGCCGGTCACCGAAACGATGGCATATTGTATCCAGTTGTAGAAGGGCGGCTGCGGGCCGTAGCCGGCAAGCAGGTATTGTGAGTAGAAGGATTGCTCAGCCTCGTCGAGATCGAGCGTATGCGGCAAGGCGATGCGAAGCGCGATATTGAGCAGGAAATAGGCTGCCAGAAAGAGGCTCGCGCTCGGAATGTTTCTGGTAATCCGCTCCAACATCGATCTCCACGTCAAGCCGGCAAGGCGAGTGATTTACCGGTCAGCTCTCGGATCGTCGGCGGGGAAGCGGCTTCGCCGCCATCGCCCCATCAACTCCGCCGTTGTGCGCAACCGTCATTTCTCCTAAAAGGCCTGGCGAACGGGGCCGATGCCGACGCCAAGCGAGGAATGCCTACTACATGAAGAGTTCGATCGTTGAAAGCCGGCAATCCTGGTTTATGCGCAATCGCATGACGGTGCTGACGGTCGTCATTGTCGCAGCCTATGCCCTCTTCATCCAATGGTTCTGGGGTTGGCCTGTCATTATTCGGCAGTGGGCCGATGTCGGCGCCGGCCCGGTGATCGGTGCGCTAGTGCTGTTGACGAGCACCTATTTCCTGCGCACCTGGCGTATCTATGACTATTTTCCGAAGGAGACTGCCGGCCGGTTCGCCGTCCTCTTCCGCGTCACGCAGATCCACAACCTGTTGAACATCATGCTGCCCTTCCGCACCGGCGAGACCAGCTTTCCGCTGCTGATGCGCTCGGAGTTCGGCATTGCGCTGACGCGTGCAACCTCGGCACTCCTCGTTATGCGGCTCCTCGACCTGCACGCGCTTGTCGCCGCCGCCGGCATCGGTTTTGCCGTCGCCTCTGCCGATCCGATTATTGCCTGGTCGCTCTGGACCGGCTTTCTGCTGCTGCCGGTCGCAGCCTTTGCCGCCCGCAAGCCGCTGCTGCGCCTCGCCGCCAGGCTGCTGCCGGAAAAGGCGCAGAAATTCGTCGCCGAGATCGAAAACGGTTTGCCGCTCGATGCCGTCGCCTTTGCCCGCGCCTGGGCGATGACCATCGTCAACTGGCTGGTAAAGGTGATGGTGCTGGCCTGGGCGCTCGGCTTGATGGGCGTGCTGCCGATGGCGGCAAGCTTCGGCGGTGCGCTCGGCGGCGAACTCTCCTCCGTGCTGCCGGTCCATGCGCCGGGCGGCGTCGGCACCTATCCGGCCGGCATCACCGCCGGCGCCATTGCTCTCGGGGCTTCGAGCGAGCGGCTGGCCCTGGCTGCGCTCGCCCAGGCGAGCGTCAACGCCCACCTGCTGATCATCGTCTCGGCGTTGACCGGCACGGCGATCTCACTGCCGCTCGGGCGTCGCGGCAAGCCCTGAAATCCGTTTTCTGAGAAATGCCTGCTCCGGCTCCTGCCGGCAGAGCGACAGCGCTTTCTCATAGGCTGCGATCGCCTCCTGCCGCCGGCCGAGGCGGCGCAGGAAATCGGCGCGCGCCGAATGGGCGAGATGATAGGTCTGCAGCTCCCGGCGTTCCAGAATGGCATCGATCAGTTCCAGCCCCTTCGCCGGCCCCTCCGCCATCGCGATCGCCACGGCCCGGTTGAGTTCGACGATCGGGGAGGGCTGGGCTGCCAGAAGCAGATCGTAATAGAAGGCGATCCGTCGCCAGTCGGTCTCTTCCGCAACCGGTGCCCTGGCATGCTCGGCGGCGATCGCTGCCTGCAGCGTATAGGTGCCGACCTCTCCCGCTCTCATGGCTTCGGCAAGCAGCGCCAGACCTTCAGCAATCTTCACATGATCCCAGAGCGAGCGGTCCTGATCGGCAAGCAGCACCAGCGTGCCCCGCTCGCTGCTGCGGGCGGCGCGGCGGGACTCCTGCAGCAGCATCAGCGCCAGCAGGCCGGAGACGTCGGGATGCGGCAGCAGCGCCAGAAGCAGCCGCGCCAGACGTATCGCCTCTGCGGTCAGGTCGGCACGGACCACGTCTTCGCCCGAAGAAGCGGAATAGCCCTCGTTGAAGACGAGGTAGATCACGTGCAGCACCTGGTCGAGCCGCTGCGGCAGCGCCTCGTGGCCCGGCACTTCATAGGGTATCTTCTCCGCCCGGATCCTGCCTTTGGCGCGCACGATCCGCTGGGCGACCGTCGGTGCCGGTACGAGGAAGGCATGGGCGATTTCTTCGGTGGTCAGTCCGCAGATTTCCCGAAGCGCCATTGCCATCTGCGCATCGGCGGGAATGGCGGGGTGGCAGCAAGTGAAGATCAGCCGCAGCATATCGTCCTCGATCGGTTCCATGTCGCCGATGTAAGTTGCTTCGGGCGTATAGAGGCTGTCCTCGATATGATGCTGGGAAGCATCGAAACGCGCCCGCCGCCGGATCGTGTCGATTGCCTTGAAGCGTCCCGTCGAAACGAGCCAGGCGAAAGGGTTGCCGGGAATGCCGTCAGCCGGCCAGGTCCGCGCCGCCGCGGCAAAGGCGTCGTGCAGCGCTTCCTCGGCACGGTCGAAATCGCCGAGCAGACGGATCAGCGTCGCCAGAACCCGGCGCGATTGCGATCGGTAGATTTCCTCGATCATGCTTTCCAACGGGCGATCCTCACTCTGGCAGGGTGAGGAGCCGCACCGGACGCAATTCGACCGATCCGACGCGGACGCTTGGAATGCCCGCGACGACCTTGCGCGCCTCTTCGAGATCGGCTGCCTCGATGATGTAGATGCCAGCCAGATGTTCCTTGGTCTCGACGTAAGGGCCGTCGGTCGAAGACAGAATGCCATGGCGCACTCTCAGGACCGAGGCGCTGTCGGGACCTTCCAATGCATCGGAATGGATCATGATGCCTTTGCGCTGAAGCTCCTCGTCATACTGGAAATGCGCCCTCACGAGCTCGTCGCCCTCGGCCTGACTGAGCGTGCCATCCATATCGGCGGAATTATAGATGAGGCAGACGAAGCGCATGGCTATCTCCCATCCTTGATCGAATAGGAGGGCCTGATTTCGATCGACGCATATTTGAGGATCGGGAAGGTGGAAATGATCGCTTTCGCTTCTTCCATGTCCTTGGCCTCGATCACCACGAACCCGCCGAGATGCTCCTTGATTTCGGCGAAGGGACCATCTGTCGCGGCGACAGTGCCGTTGCGAACGCGGAGCGTTACGGCTCGCTCCGGTTCATAGAGCGCCAGCGCGCTCAGCATATGACCGCTGTCGCGCCAGTGGTCGTCGCTGACGATGCACTCCTGCGTGACCGCGTCCCATTCCTCCTGCGTGACTTTGCTGCTCTTTTCGGTATCGAACCAGATCTGACCCAGAAACTTCATTGTGTGACCTCCTCAGCCGAATTCATGGATGGGACGAACTTCGATCGCGCCGAGTTTCGCTAGCGGAATGCCAGCCGCAACCCGGATCGCGTCATTTAGATCCTTGGCCTCGATCAGGATGAAGCCGCCGAGCGCCTCCTTGGTCTCGGCGAAGGGGCCGTCCGTCACCGACATCTCGCCGCCTCGCACCCGGACGGTCACCGCCGATCTCGGCGGCTGCAGCGCCTGAGCGACGATCATATGCCCGCTTTCGGCGAGATCCCTGTCGTAGTTCAGGGAATTCACGTCGAGGTCGGCCTTCTCCTCTTGCGTCATGGCGTCGAGCACGCCGCTATCGAACCAGACCTGGCAGAGATATTTCATCGCGGACAGCCTCCCTTGCGGCGTTTCAATGACTCTGGACGATCGAGCTTCGCGCATTTCGACATTGCCCCAAAAAACTTTTTTGCGGGTCAGCTGTCGAAATCGCAAGGCAGCACTCGACAAGGCTTCATCGAAACCTGTCGAGGAGAACGGCAATGACTATTCTTGAAATCGCTCTGGCAAGCCAGATCTGGGCACGTCGCCATGAAAAGCGTCAGCCGGAGTTCAACGAAAGCGACGGGCTGAAGATTCTCCAGCGCACCGCTTTCGCCTTCGTCGCCTTCACCCTGCTGATAGCAGGGCTGAACCTTGCCGCCGGCAGACCGCAGATGCTTGCGGATCACCCAGCGCCTGCTGTGGCGGGACGGTGAGGAAACCGCCTATTGAAAGGCGGTTTCGAAGAAGCTGCGCAGTTTGCGCGAATGCAGGGCTTCCGTCGGCATGGCGGCAAGCTTCTGCACGGCGCGGATGCCGATCTGCAGATGCTGGTTGACCTGCGTGCGGTAGAAGGCTGTCGCCATGCCCGGCAGCTTCAATTCGCCGTGCAGCGGCTTGTCGGAGACGCAGAGCAGCGTGCCGTAGGGCACGCGGAAGCGGAAGCCGTTGGCAGCGATCGTCGCCGATTCCATATCGAGCGCGATCGCGCGCGCCTGGGAAAGCCGCTTCACCGGTCCACGCTGGTCACGCAGTTCCCAGTTGCGGTTGTCGATGGTGCCGACGGTGCCGGTGCGCATGATGCGCTTCAGCTCGAAACCCTCGTAACCGGTGATTTCGGCAACGGCTGCCTCCAGCGCCACCTGCACTTCGGCGAGCGCCGGGATCGGCACCCAGACCGGCAGGTCGTCGTCGAGAACATGGTCCTCGCGCATATAGGCATGGGCGAGAACATAATCGCCGAGCCGCTGGCTGTTGCGCAGACCGGCGCAGTGGCCGAGCATCAGCCAGGCATGCGGGCGCAGCACCGCGACGTGGTCGGTGATCGTCTTGGCGTTGGAAGGGCCGACGCCGATATTGATCATGGTGATCCCGGCATGCCCCTTCTTCTTCAGATGGTAGGCCGGCATCTGCGGCAGGCGGCTCAGCGCCGCATCCGTTTCCGGCACGCTTGAGCCGGGCAGGGTGACGATGTTGCCGGGCTCGACGAAGGCGGTATAGCCGTCGCCGCCCTCTGCCATCAGCTTGCGCGCCCAGCTGCAGAATTCGTCGATATAGAACTGGTAGTTCGTGAACAGCACGAAATTCTGGAAATGCTCGGCATGCGTCGCGGTATAATGCGACAGACGGGCGAGCGAATAGTCGATGCGTTGCGCGGTGAACGGCGCAAGCGGCGAGGGCTCTCCCGGCGGCGGGATATATTCGCCATTGGCGATCTCGTCGTCGGTGGTGTTGAGATCCGGCGTATCGAAAATATCGCGCATCGGAATGTCGATAAAGGCGTTGGTCGATGCTTCCACATGCGCACCCTCGCCGAAGGCGAAGTGCAAGGGGATCGGCGTCGTCGATTCCGAAACGATGACCGGAACATTGTGGCTCTTCACCAGGAGCGCCAGTTGCTCCTTCAAGTAATGCTTGAAGAGCTTCGGCCGGGTGACCGTCGTCGTATAAATGCCCGGTGCCGTGACATGGCCGTAGGAAAGGCGCGAATCGACGTGGCCGAAGCTTGTCGTCTCGATGCTGACCTGGGGATAGAAGGCACGGTAGCGCGAGGAGATCGGAGCGCCTTGCGCAAGCTCGGTGAAGCTCTTGATCAGGAACGCCGTATTGCGCTCGTAAAGCGCCGTCAGCGCTTCCACCGCCTTGGCGGGATCATCAAAGCTCTGAGGCTGGAAAGGGGGTGGCGAAAATATGTCGAGCGGCGACAAAGGGGAGATTCGTTTGTTCATGACGCATTATAGAGACTTGTTTTTGACAAGCAAACGACGCGCGCCGGCGGAATCCGATTATTTTATCCTCTTTGGTGTCGGATATCGTCAGTGCACCGATGGCGCGCAGAAAGTGCCGTTTCGTTCCAGGCAGGTATAGCTTGCCCCGAAATGCGACTGTGCACCACCGCCGCCATTATGCACCACCACCGCCGAAAACGTGACAGCGAAGATCGCTGCAAACAGTGTGATAATGCTGAACCGTTTTGCCAGAATATACATGTCCATCGCCGTTCCCCCGATACGCAACTCTATCGTGACAACAGTTTTGCCATGGGGCGGCTGAATGAGTGCTGAGATGCCGGTTCATCCACCGTTCAGCTTGTGGGGCACGCTCGGGGCAGGATTGGGAGAGAATTTACGAGGGTTTGCCAGGCCCCGCTCAACGTGTTCGGCTTTGTCGGATCGCCCGGGCAAGAGACCGGAAAGACCGCGGGGTGCCGGTGCATCGGCATCCCCGCCTCTGATGATCGTTGCAGAGCTGCCTAATGGGCTCAGAGCCGCGTCCAGGTCTGTGACTTGCAGAGCACCTTCATCACGCAGCCCTGCATCCGCAGCGAATTGCCGGAAATCTTGCCCGAGCCGCTATAGGTCTTGTCGGCGGCCGGGTCGGTGATCTCCCCGGCATAGCTGCCGCCGGTTCCCGCAAGCGTGCCGATCTTCCGGCCGGCATATTTACCGGTCTTCAACGTCACGCAATAACTGCCGCCGCAGGAGACGATCACTGCCGTGTCGCCGGCCGCTGTCTTCCAGCTGCCGACGATCGGCTCCTCAGCATGGGCGATGCCCGCGGTCATTGCGATGGCGCTGGCGAGAACGAAGCTGCGGATCATCTTTTCCTCCATGATGTCCCTGATCGGGCGCGAAATTAACTGACGCGAACGTAAAGGTAAATATGCGTGGTCATTTTCGCGGAAGGGTGCAGCGGTTCCGGGATAACGACATGCATAAAAACAACAAGCTTTTCCGGCGGAAAAAGCGCTGAGAAAAAATCCGGCGGCGGCCTTTTAAATATCGGCTGCTGATTTCATGATGAACGATCCCTTTATTTTCAAATCTGAATCTTTCGTAAAATTCGAGCGAAAGTCCTTAAGCTGCAAGGCATCTGATGTTTAACAAAAACCCAAATTTACCAAGCATTTGCACTTTGTTTGTCTCAAATTAATCATGGATTTTAGGCGTTTTTTGAAAGCCGTTCGGCATAGTGAACCCATCAAACGAGCGGGGCAAACCCGCCGGACCGCAAGGGCCGCAAGCCGCGATAGACGGCAAGGCCCGGAGGTAAAACAGGGTAAGTCATAAACAGGCTAACAGGGATAAAACCGATGGCACGCTTTGAAATGCACAATGCTGAAACGGCCACCATGGGTGGCGACAACAGCGCCGATGTCTTCTGTGAAGTGGGTCTGATGTATGCGACCGGCCGCGGCTGCGAAGTCGATCTCGTCGCAGCCCACAAATGGCTGAACATCGCCGCAATCAAGGGCAACGACCGCGCCGCCGAGCTTCGTGCGGATGTGGCCGCCGCCATGGACAAGATGCAGATCGTGGCGGCGCTGCGCGCCGCCCGCGAGTGGATGACCGTCCACTGAACCTATCCTGCCGATACGGTGGGAATGGACATAAGAACCTCGGAAAGAGGGGAGCCGGCAGGGCGCTTTCAACAGGCCCGACGCCAGGAGAACGGAACCGCGGCCGGATCCTCCACCGGCCGCGGTTCTAGTTGTTTCCGCTGACGCTTTTATCAGCCGATCTGTTTCAGCACCTGCGGCAGCGCGTCTTCGAACAGCGCCATATCCGCCTCCGGCCCGACGCTGACGCGAATGCAGCGATTGAGGGGCGCCACGCCGGGCATGCGGATGAAAACGCCGCGTTCCATCAGCCCGTCGACGATCGCCCGCGCATAGGCGCCGTCCCGGCCGGCATCGATCGCCACGAAATTCGTTGCCGAGGGCAGGGGCTCAAAGCCGTTTGCCCGGGCGATGCCGCCGATACGCTCCCGCGCCGCCTGGATTTTCCCGACCACCTCGGCGAGATAGGCCTGGTCCTTGAGAGCGGCGAGGGCTGCCGCCGTCGCCAGCCGGTTCATGCCGAAATGATTGCGGATCTTGTCGAAAGCTTCAGCCGTTCCGGCCGTCGAGATCACGTAACCGGTGCGTGAGCCGGCCAGTCCGTAGGCCTTGGAAAAGGTGCGGGTGCGAACGACGTTCGGCAGCTCGATCAGCGAGGCGATCGATGGCAGCGCGCCTGCCGGCCCCGTTTCGCTATAGGCTTCGTCGAGCACCATCAGCGTCGTCTCGGGCAGCGCCCGGGCGAAGGCGACGATCTTGTCGGCATCCCACCAGCTTCCCATCGGATTGTCGGGATTGGCGAAATAGACCAGCGGTGCATTCTCCCGCTTGACGGCATCGAGCAAGCCGTCGAGATCCTCGCGGTCGTTGGCGTAGGGAACGGTCACAAGCCGACCGCCGAAGCCGGCAACGTGGAAATTGAAGGTCGGATAGGCGCCGAGCGAGGTGACGACGGGAGCGCCGGGCTCGATCACCAGCCGGACGATCTGGCCGAGCAGCTCGTCGATGCCGCTGCCGATGGCGATATTGGCAGAGGGGACGCCGAGATGGTCACCAAGCGCTTGCCGGAGCGCGAAATTCTCCGGGTCATTGTATTTCCAGATATTGCCGGCCTCTTCGCGCATCGCCGCAAACACGGAAGGGGCGGGACCGAAGCCGTTCTCATTGGCGCCGATGCGAGCCGAAACGGCAAACCCGCGCTGGCGCTCGATCGCCTCGGGACCGACGAAAGGAACGGTGGAGGGCAGGGCGCCGGCAAGAGGCGTGAAGCGCGAAAAGGCGGACATGCGAAGGCGATTTCCCGGATATGTTGACGATCGGCGCAACAATAGGCCCGGGCACCACCGACGCAAGCAAGATTATTTCTGCAATCGACTGGCTGCCGGCCTGTTTACGCCCGGAAGATCGGCGCCCGGCGGGCGGCGATTGCTTCCATGTTGCCGACAAGGAAATCGGTGCGGACGACGCGGCGCAGAACTTCGGGGTCCATGATGTTGATGAACCGCACCCCGATGCGTTCCTTGTGCCGGTAGACCTCGGCACAGCCGATCCGGTAGGCGAGGCCGAGAATGTTGAGATAATAATGTTTCGGCAGGCCGGCGGTGGTCGACACGATGAACGTGGCGCCGCCTTGGGAGATATCGATGATCTCGGCGCTTCGCATCGAGACGCCGGTAAGGCATGGACGGACGGCGACGATACGGGCTGGCCGCTTGACGCTGAACTCTTCCCAGCGCAGGTCGTAGACAGCGGATTTGACCGTGGCAAGGTGTGTGGCGCGGAGCATAGACATTCACATTCTCCGTCAGTCAGGACGCATTTGGGGTCTTGATCACAAGCGAGCGGTCTTGATCACGATCAAGCGGGGTCTTGATCACGACCAAGGTCACATGAATGTTTTGCACATTCGTCAAGGATAAAATTACAATTTTAACGAGTTCAAACTTTGTTCCCAAGCGGGACGCCCCGATGTTCATTATCGGGACGCGGGCTTTCACCCGGAGGTCTCGTTCAGCCGAGGATTCTGACGGCGAGATATCCGCCGACGGCAGTCAGCGCCGTCAGCAACGTGCCCCAGGCCATGTCGATGAGGCTCATCGTCAGCGGCCAGTTGCGGAGCGTCGCGAGATTGGTGATGTCGTACGTGCCATAGGCCGCCAGTCCCAGAATGGCACCGTGGATAAGGGCCGTGGCGATCGAGCCCGCCGATAATGACGGCAGCACGGCAAGCACAACCACCGCGGCGGCAAAGAACAGATAAAACAGCGCGGCGACAGCAAGATTGGGCGAGGGCAGCATCAGCGCTCCCAGCTGGTCGCGATAGAAATTGCGCGCCACCAGTCCAAGCCAGATCCCGTCGCAGACGAGAAGGGTGAGAAAGGTGCCGGCATAAGCAAGCAATGCTGTTTTCATCGTCGATCTCCGAACCTCTCTTTCTACGCGGCAAAGGCCGATCGGATCGCTGTCCGATCGATTTCGCTGCAATTTTTGCGAACTCTTTCAATAGCCGGGCGTTCTGCCTTGATCGATGAAGCACGGCGCGCTTCGAATGACGACAGCGAGGAGTTGAAAATGACCAACGTCAAAATCCCTTGGGAATCATGGGTGGTGGTCTGCGACGGAGCCAAGGCTCTGATCATGCAGAATGCTGGCGACGCTCAACTGATGAACCTGAAGGTGCTTGAAACCCTGACGCAGCCGAGCGCGCCGGATCGCGAGGTTGGCGCCGATAAGCCAGGCCGGACCCATGCCGCAGATGGCTTGAGCGGCAGCGCTGTCGAGGAGACCAGCTGGCAGGATCAGGCCGAAGCCGGATTTTTGAAACAGGTGGCCGAAAAGCTCGACGAGCTGGTGCAGAAGAAGAACGCCCGTCGCATCGTTATCGTTGCACCGCCAAAGGCGCTCGGTACATTGCGGCCGGCGCTTCGTGCCGATACGCAAGCCGCGATCACCGCCGAGGTGGCAAAGGATTATACCAATCTGCCGGTGGACGAGATCGAACGGCATCTCGCTGCCTGAGGGTAAGCCGATCTCCCAGATATCCAAAACAAAGCGATAGGGAAAACGCGGGTCTGACGGCCCGCGTTTTCGCTTTATATCGCCGGGCTCTGCCCGGCAAACAGCGCTTCATGATCGGCAAAGAGTGCTGCCAGGCGGTCGATGACGATCCTGACCTCCGGCCGCTGCCTCTCGTCGTCATGCGCGACGATCCACATATCGTAAGTCAGCGCGTCGATGAGCGGCCCGGCGCGGACGAGCTTGCGGTCCTGATCGCCGATGAAACAGGGTAGCACCCCGCGGCCGGCACCGCCGCGGATCACATGAAACAGCATATGCGGTGTGTTCGTCCAACTGGTGATCCAGTAGTCCGGCTGTTCGAACGTCCATTTGTCAGCCGGCGTGACGGCGGTATCGGTGCCAAGAGAGATCCAGTTGCAGTTGGCCGCGTCATAATCCGCTGCTTGGTAAGCCGCATGCGCCACCTTGACCGAGCGGCGGATCGCGACGTTGCCGCTGTCCGGCCGGCTGTGGCCTAGGGCGATATGCGCCTCGCGATAGGTGAAATCGACGCCGGTATCGCAGGTCTTGTAGCACATGCGGAAACTGTCTTTCGGTGTCCAGACGCTGGCGAGATGATCGGCGATGAAACGCGAGGTCCAGCTGTCGGCGGCCGTCGAGACGATCGGCAGCGTCAGCACTTCGCCGCGCCAGTCGGAGATCGCCCGCGCCGCATCCTGCATCAGCCGCACGCGGTCGAGCAGTTCCTGCCCATCTCTCGCCAGCAGATAACCGGTGGGGCCGCGGCTGAACAGCGATCGGCCCGTCACCCGTTCGAGCGCCAGCATGCGCCGGCCGATCGTCGGCGCACTGAGACCGGTGCGCGCGGCTGCCGCCGAAAGCCCGCCGCCGGTCGCGACATGGAAGAAAAGCTGCAGGTCGTCCCAGTTCGCATCTTTCATGGATGAAAACCCCCTTTCCCCAGCGCCTCTACATCGGAGGAGCGTGAAGGCCTAGCTCAAGTGCTCCAGCAATAGATGGAGGATGAAGCAATGCTTCTCAACTGGATCGTTTTGTTTGAGGAACTCGAATCCCGCAATCGCCGCATGCGCCGCGATCCCATGGCCGATCCGCTCGATGGGCCGGAATGGCGCGGACTTCTCTGGATCATTCCGATCATGGCGTATCTGGCCTCGAGAAGAGGCGAGACGAGGAGACCGCGCCGCCACAAGGCGCAGCTTGGACGAAGCCTCAGGTTTCGAAGCTCAGCCGCAGCACGTGGTGCAGGAATTCCGGATTGAGCAGCATGTTGAAGCTGACCGTCACCCATTCGCCTTCGCGCTTGACCATGGTCGCGCCGATCTCGTCATGGATGCCGAGGATTTCGAGGAAGAAATGGCTCGGCATTTCCAGGTTCGGGCTGACTTCGAGCAGCGCGCCGGCAAGGGTGATCGTGCGGATCAGGCAGCGCACCTGCGTTCCGGTGCTGAGGTGATGGCCGACGAAGATGATATTCCCGGGCCTGTCGAGCTTGAATTCCCTGTAAGCACGTTCCGGCTTGGGGTGGTCTGTGTCGAGGTGCATCTGAAAGGCCCTTTTAGCCTCCGCTTGTTCTACCACAGGATATTAGTTGAAGAATGCTGACGATTGCTGAAGAACATCGTTAAGATTGAATGCTTCTGGGGGACTTGCGGGAAAATCGCACCGATTTCGGGCAGAATTGCCCCAAATCTGTTCATTCCCGGCGCATATCGGCCATTCTTGACATGTCGGCGGCCTTCGCGCATACAAAGGCCGGTTCGAGGCACCGGCCGCTCGCGGATGAAAATCCATGGTGAAGTCCTCGCGATCATGGTCACGGCCCTTGTGCATGCTGACTGGCGGCAATGCGAGCTCCCATCTACAGTCGAAGAGCATGCCTTGCGAAGGCTCACTCCATGACGACGACCTATCCTGCCATTGACGAATTGAAGGCCCAGGCCAAACGCCTGCGCCAGGCGATGAACGATCGCGGCACTGCGCTGACCCACAGTGCCGCCCTTGAGATGATTGCCCGCCAGCACGGCGCGCGTGACTGGAATACGCTGGCGGCGCTAGCGGCAAAACCCAATGCGGCTGCGAAGACGCCGCTCTTCGTCGGCGCGCATATTCGCGGCCGTTATCTCAATCAGCCCTTCACCGGCGAGGTCCTGGCGCTCTCGGCCTTGCCGGGCGGCGAACTCCACAGGATCACCATCCATTTCGACGAAGCGGTGGATGTCGTGACCTTTGAGAGCTTTTCAGCCTTTCGCCGGCGTGTGACTGCGCAGATCGATGCCGACGGCGTCTCGCCGAGGAAAACCTCGAACGGCGTGCCGCATCTGGTGCTCGATCTCTAAATCATTTTTGATTCCCTTTGAGGCCACCTAATCCGGATGTTTTTAACCCGGATCGGGCCTCGCCATACCACACGGATTTCTCCATGACCGATCTTTCAGAAGGCAATGCCTTTCTCACCGGCTGGTTGCCGGGCGTCTTCATCAGGACGGCGGCGCCGATCGTCGCGATCACCACCGTCAACGGCCTCTTCACCGTCGTCGACGCCTATTTCCTCGGCGCCTATGTCGGTCCTGACGCGCTCTCCGCCGTCAGCCTGATCTTCCCGGGGCTGATGCTGCTGATCGCCTTGCAATCGCTCGTTTCTAACGGCATGGCGAGCATCCTCGCCCGCCGGCTTGGAGCCGGCGATCGCCGGGGCGCGGGCCGGGTATTTGCCGGGGCTCATATGCTGGCGCTGGCCGTCACGCTCATCCTCAACATCCTCTACTGGACCCTGGGGCGGCAGATCATCGACGCCGGTGCCGGCACGGCCGCGGTGGCCGAGGGCGCCATGCTGTTCATGGGCGCGATGATCGCCTTTGCGCCGGTGAGCTTCTTCCTGTCGCTGCATCTCGACGGATTGCGTTGCGAAGGCAAGATCGGCTTCATGACGCTGGTGACGCTGACGGCCTCGCTGCTCAACATCTTCGCCAACTGGCTGTTCATGGCGGTGATGCATTGGGGCGTGCTCGGTTCGGCTACCGGCTCAATCGCCTCGCAATTCGTCTGTCTCGCCGCCGTGCTCGCCTATCGCTGGCGCCGGCCGGCGGCACTCAGGCCTTACCGAGGATTCGCCCTTGCCGAATGGCGCGGCATCGTCGCCTTCGGCGCGCCGATGAGCCTTGGCTTCATCGGCATATCGCTGGCATCCGCCGCCATTCTCGTCAATATCTCGCTCTGGAGCACGCATGATCATGTCGCGACGGTCGCCGCTTACGGCATCATCACCCGGATCATGACCTTCACCTATCTGCCCCTGCTTGGTCTCAGCATCGCCCTGCAGACGATTGCCGGCAACAATCACGGCGCCGGCCTTGGTCTTCGCGTCGGCCGCAGCCTGCAGATCGCCATGCTTGCGGCGCTCGTCTATTGCAGTCTGGTGGAGATCGCCGTCGAACTGCTGGCCGGCCGCCTCGGCGCCGTCTTCGTCGCTGACCCCGCCATTGTCGCCGAGGTCAGGCGAATTCTGCCCTGGACGATCGGCGCCTATTTCCTTTTCGGGCAGATGCTGATCCTGTCGTCCTATTTTCAGTCGATCGGCGATGCGCCGCGTGCGGCGATCTTCGGCCTGTCACGGCCTTACCTTTTCACCCTGCCGCTCACCTTCCTCCTGCCCTTCGTCTTCGGCGAGCAGGGGATCTGGATGGTACCGGTCTTTGCCGAGGCAGGCATGTTCATCCTGGCCTTTCTGGTGCTGTCGCAAAACGCCAGGCACCGCGGCTGGCGCTACGGGCTTCTGCCCGCCTAAATCGTAATAGCCGCGCTCGGGAGCGCGGCTATTAGCCGATGCCGTCTATTCCTTGCCCGCCGAAGCGGCCGATGTCGCGGCGTCAGCCTCGTTCAGCGCCTCGGCGCATTCCTGGCAGCAGACCTCGACAGTCTTGCCGCCGAGCTTGACGGTGATGGTCTCCGCGCCGAGTTCGCAGTCGCAGGCAGCGCATGTGGTCTTTTTCATCTGGTGATCCTCCGTTGATCGTCCCCGGATCGGGACAGGCTCATCAGATCATCGAAGACCGCATCGCCGCTGTCGAAATCTTTAGCGATCGATCGGGATCACGACTTGCGCCGCAACCGCGCCGAGCGCTGGAATTCGGCCGGCGTCTGCCCGAAGGACTGTTTGAAGGACGCGCTGAAATGGCTATGGCTTGAGAAGCCGAGATCGAGGCCGAGCGCGGTCAGATCTTCATACTGGCCGAGCAGATCGAGTGCGCGGGCAAGCCTGAGCCGCAGCTGATAGCGGTAAAGCGGCGTCGCCTCGACCTGCTGGAAGACCTGGGTGAGGTAAACAGGCGAGACGCCGACCTCAGAGGCGATTTCCGAAAGTGTCCAGCGCCGGGCGAGATCGGAGGAAAGCACCAGCTTTGCCCGGTCGACGAGTTTCTGCCGGCCGGCGCTGGCGCCCGCCGCATGCGATGTGCGTTCGCCGAGCGAGCGGCGCACCAGCGTCAGCGCCAATGTTTCCGCCTCCAGCGTCTCGGCGACGTTGCGGCGGAGACCATGACGCAGGAGCGCGACCAGTGCCTGCGCGCGCGGATCGATCCGCCGGCGCTGGCGACGGAATGAAAAGGCCGCACCCGGCTGCACCTGGTCCTTCGGCGCGAGCTCTTCGAGCATGGTCTCGTCGATCGCGAGATCGATGCAGGCGTCGCCTCCTTCGATCGGATGGCTGATCCGATAACCCTGGTCGGCATTGAACAACAGCATCTGATTGGCCTCGGCCACCGTATCATTGCGGCCGACATGCCGCATGAAGACGCCGCGATAGGGATAGACGAGGCTCGTCTTGTGAGCGCATTCCTCGTCGCCCTTATGACGGCAGCCGCCATCGCAGACGATGTCACGAATGGCGACGGTCTTCGTTTGCAGGAGCAAGGCTGTTGAAAACTGCGACATCTTATATTCCCAGCCGGACAGGCAGCCGACGAGGCGACCCGCGGCACAGTATCACAACTGTTGCCTGTGTTCAGTAGCGACTATAGACGTGAACGTCGCTTTCCGTCTGCCCTCTGGAAAGGCCGATATCCTTCAACTGATCGTCGGAAAGTTCCATCAGCGCATTGCGGTTGCGCCGTTCGACGATCTTGCGTGCCAGCCAGCGGACGGCCGTGATTGCCGCAGGCAACAGGCCGGGCCTGAGATGCGAAGAGCGGACGTTGCGGCCTGCTATGGTGATATTCGAGCTATGCATGATGATCCTCCATCCTTGTTGGATGGAGGCAGTGAACCATCAGCGGCGGCTCGGCGCTGTCAGATTATTTAGCGATCTGAGGCAGGCCTCACGCCTTGATCAGCCATTCGTGCTCGACGGCATTGTGGAATTTCCAGATCCGCTTCGGCCCGGCCATGACGTTGAGGTAGTAGAGATCGTAGCCGTGCGTTGCCGCGCAAGGATGGTAGCCCTTCGGCACCAGGGTCACGTCACCATCCTCGATCGCCATCGCTTCGTCGAGCGAGCGATCATCGGTATAGACGCGCTGGAAACCGAAGCCCTGCGGCGGGTTGAGGCGATGATAGTAGGTCTCCTCCAGGAAGCTCTCGTTCGGCAGGTCGTCCTGGTCGTGTTTGTGCGGCGGATAGGAGGAGGTATGGCCGCCCGGCGTGATCACCTCGACGACGAGCAGCGAATGCGCCGAGCTGTCGTCCTCAGGCATGATATTGTTGACATAGCGCACATTCGTGCCCTTGCCGCGCGTGACCTGCGGATGGGTGCCGGGCGGGATTTCTTTCGCCTGGTAGGTGCCGCCGCCGGGCGCCGAGCAGACGGCGAGTTCCAGATCGGTCTCCGCCGTCACTGACCATGTCGATTCCATCGGAATGTAGAGCGCATGCGGCGCGCCCTCGAACGGGTTCATGCGGCCGCCGAGCGTGCCGAAATCCATTGTTCCGGCCGACGCCTTGCCCTTGCCGGTGACCCAGACGAGGCAGACTTCCCGATCGCCGGTCTCTCCCGAAACCGTCTCGCCCGGCTTTAGCCGGTGCAGATCGAAGCCGACATAGGTCCAGCCGGCATTCTCAGGGGTGACATGCGTGACGCGGCCATGCGTGCCCGATGGTTTCACCTTGAGGTTTGGCATTGGTGGTTCTCCTCGTACGTTGAAAATTCCCCGCCCCAAACCCCTCCCCACAAGGGGGAGGGGCTTAATCTGCGGCGCTGTCTCGCCCATGTTGCGGCGTTCCTTTTGCAAGGTAGCGCTGTCTGGAGCGGGGCCGTGCCTCAAGTTAAGTCCCTCCCCCTTGTGGGGAGGGGTTGGGGAGGGGTTTTCTTTTCTGTTATCCCTTCGGGAAACCTTCGGTCTCCACCGTATAGCCAGCCGCCGTCATCACCCGCATCAATTCCGCATGGCCGATCTCGGCCATTTTCTGCGGGGGCGCCTTGCGCGGATCCTGCTCGGCCTCGACGACGAACCAGCCTTCATAGCCGTGGTCGGCCAGCCGCTGGACGATGGCGCCGAAATCGAGCGAGCCGTCGCCCGGCACGGTGAAGGCGCCGAGCGCCACTGCGTCGAGGAAGGACTGCCGGCTGCGGTCCAGCCCATCGACGACGGACTTGCGGATGTCCTTGACGTGAACATGGTTGATGCGAGCGTGGTGATTGCCGATGGCGCGCAGCACGTCGCCGCCGGCAAAGGCGAGATGGCCGGCATCGAGCAGCAGCGGAATGCCTTCGCCCGAAGAACGCATAAAGGCGTCGAGTTCCGGCTCGGTTTCGACAACGGCGGCCATGTGGTGGTGATAAGAGAGCGGCATGCCCTGTTCGGCGCACCATTCGCCGAATTCCGTGACGCGGCCCGCATAGGCCTTCATCTCGTCGTCGGCAAGCCGCGGCTTGGTCGCGAGCGGCTTAGAGCGGTCGCCCTGGATGGAGCGGCCGACCTCGCCGTAAACGATGCAAGGCGCATTGACCGCCTTGAACAATTCGATCATCGGAGCGATGCGGTCCTTGTTGGCCGTGAGCTCCTCATTGACCAGCGTGCCGGAGAACCAGCCGCCGCAGAGCGTCACGTCGGCGGCGCGCAGGATCGGCAGCATCTCCTCGGGATTGCTGGGGAAGCGACGGCCCTGTTCCATGCCGGTGAAACCGGCGCCGCGCGATTGCCGCAGGCATTCCTCGAGGGACACGTCGTCGCTGAGTTCAGGAAGATCGTCGTTCCACCAGGCGATGGGCGACATGCCGAGTTTGGCCTTCATCTATAGTCTCCTTAAAAATAGTGCGGAGGAGTGGGGCGCTCCTCCGGAAAATGATGGCAATCGAATCAGCCGATACGCTGGGAAGCGCGCGCTTCGACATAGCCTTTGCGCGCTTCGTTGACTTCTTCGCGCGGGCTGACTTCCGGCACCGCGACATCCCACCAGTGTCCGCCGGCCTCGGTGGTGATCAAGGGATCGGTGTCGATGAGGAAGACCGAGGTGCGATCGTTCTTCTTTGAGTCGGCGATTGCCTGCTCGAGTTCGGCGATCGAGGCGACCTTGACGGCGATGGCGCCCATGCTTTCGGCATGTGCGCGGAAATCGATCTCCGGCATCACCTCGTGATAGGAGTCCTTGAGCAGGTTGTTGAAGTTGGCGCCGCCGGTGCCCATCTGCAGTCGATTGATGCAGCCATAGCCGCGATTGTCGAGAACGACGATGTTGAGCTTGAGGCCCAGCATGACCGAGGTGGCGATCTCGGAATTCATCATCATGTAGGAACCGTCTCCGACCATGACGACGACATCGCGTTCGGGATGCGCCATCTTGGCGCCGAGCCCGCCGGCGATCTCGTAGCCCATGCAGGAAAAGCCGTATTCCATGTGATAACTGCCCGGCGCCGTCGTCGGCCAGAGCTTGTGCAATTCGCCGGGAAGACCGCCGGCCGCGCAAAGCACCGTCGTATTCTCGCCGCCGATCGAACGTGCCACTGCGCCGATCACCTGTGCATCGGAGGGCAGGGCGGCATTGGTTGTCGCCATTGCCTTGGCGGCGGCCTCCATCCAGACCTTCTTCTCCGCAGTTGCCTTTTCGGAAAGTGCCGCCGGTGCCTTCCAGCCCGAAAGCCCTGATGAAAGCGCCTTCAGCCCTTCGCGGGCATCGGCGACCAGCGGGTAGCTGTCATGCTTCACCGCGTCGTAAGCGGCGATATTGAGACCAACCATCCTCAGGCTGTCGTTCTTGAACAGCGCCCAGGAGCCGGTGGTGAAATCCTGGCAGCGTGTGCCGACGGCGATGACGAGATCCGTCTCCTCGGCGATCGCATTCGCCGCCGACGTGCCGGTGACGCCAACCGAGCCGAGCGCCAGCGGATGGGTCTCGTTGATCGACGACTTGCCGGCCTGGGTGACGACGACCGGAATGGCGTGAGCCTCGGCAAAAGCAGCAAGCTCCTTCGTCGCCTGCGAATACAGCACGCCGCCGCCGGCAACGATCACCGGCTTCTGCGACGCCTTGATCAGCGCGATGACATTGGCCAGCTCGTCCGCATCCGGCTGCGGCCGGCGGGTCGTCCATACTTTTTCATCGAACAGGCTTTCCGGATAATCATAGGCCTCAGCCTGGACGTCCTGGCAGAGCGACAAGGTCACCGGGCCGCAATCCAGCGGATCGGTCAGGACCTGCATGGCGCGCTTCAGCGCCGAAATGATCTGCTCGGGCCGGGTGATGCGGTCGAAATAGCGCGAAACTGGGCGGAAGGCGTCATTGGCCGAAACCGTGCCGTCGCCGAAATCCTCGATCTGCTGCAGCACCGGATCCGGCGCGCGGTTGGCAAAGACGTCGCCCGGCAGGAAGAGAACGGGAATGCGGTTGACGTGTGCCACGCCTGCCGCCGTCACCATGTTCAGCGCGCCGGGGCCGATCGAGGTCGTGCAGGCCATGAAGCGGCTGCGGAAATTCGCCTTGGCATAGGCGATGGCGGCATGCGCCATGCCTTGCTCGTTGTGGGCGCGGTAGGTCGTCAGTTCGCCGCGCACCTGGTAGAGCGCCTCGCCCATGCCGGCGACGTTGCCATGACCGAAGATCGCCCAGACGCCGCCGAAGATCGGCACTTTCTTGCCGTCGACAACAGTCATCTGCTTTTTGAGAAAATGCGCGACGGCCTGCGCCATCGTCAATCGTATCGTCTTGCCCATCGGGGCCTCCCGGACTTTTGACACTTTGTCTGTTTTCCCCTCCCCAACCCCTCCCCACAAGGGGAGGGACTAACCTTTTCGGCTCTCTGCGTTCGCGCCGCAAGGTTTCATCCGCAGGATGCTTACTCATGGCGGAGGCGGTGCCTCAAGTTAAGGCCCTCCCCCTTGTGGGGAGGGGTTGGGGAGGGGTCTTTTTCCTATTTCCTACTGACGGTCGCGCGTCTTCAGCCACGCCTCTGTCAGCTGCCGGAAGCGGCCGGCCATGTCGGCGATCGCTTCCTCGTCGTTCATTGCGCCCGAAAGCCAGGCGCGCGCCGCATCGGCAAAGATGGTCCGGCCGACGGCAAAGCCCTTCACGGAAGGGGCAGCCAACGTCGCCTCAAAGCAGGAGATGAGCTCGTCGGCGGGCGCTTCGAGTCCCAAAAGCACGATACCGCGGCACCATGGGTCATTTTTGGCAATCACCGCATCGATCTTCTTCCAGGCTTCGCTCGATGCCTGCGGCTCGAGCTTCCACCAATCCGGCTTGATGCCGAGCGCATAGAGTTCTTCCAGCGCGGTGGCGATGGTATCGTCGGTCAGCGGCCCGTTCTTGCCGGCGATGATCTCCACCAGCAGCTCGCGCCCGACCTTGCGGGCGGCCTCGAACAGGGTGCGCAGCTTCTCCTGCTGCTCGCTCTTCAATTCGGCCGGATCGTCGGGATGATAGAAGCACAGGCACTTGATGCAGTGGCCGAGCGGCCATTCCACCAGCTGCGAGCCGATATCCTGGCTGAATTCGAAACGCAGCGGCTTCGAGCCCGGCAGTTCCACCGGCCGGCCGATCCAGGAGAAATTCTTCGTCGCCGCGTCGAAGAAGGCGTCGCGGCCAAAACGTTCGTCGATCAGCATGCCGTAGCCGTCACGGCCGTTCGAAACCCGCGCCGCTGCAGAGACCGCCAGCCGCTTGAAGGCGACGATCTTCTCATGACCGACGCCGAGCTCATCGGCGACGCTGACAAGCTGCGAACGGTGATCGATCGCCAGCGCCATCAGCAGCGGGATTTCGCCGCGCCGGGTCGATGCCCAGTGGATATGGTTGATCGCCTCGTCCTTGCGCAGCGCCCGATGTTGGCTGCCGGTTTTCAGGAAGTAGTCGAGCTCCGCCCAGGTCGGATATTCCGGCGAGCAGAGCAGACGGGAGACGGCGAAGGCGCCGCAGGCATTGGCCCAGGTGGCGCAGGTCTTCAGCGGCTCGTCGCGCAGAAAGCCGCGCAGGAAGCCGGACATGAAGGCATCGCCGGCGCCGAGCACGTTGAAGACTTCGATCGGAAAACCCTCGCCGACGATGCCGGCTTCGAGGTCGTCGGCGATCGGTCCGTCATAGACGATGCAGCCCATGGCGCCGCGCTTGAGCACGATCGTCGCCGGCGACAGGCGGCGAATCTCCTTCAGTGCGCCGAGCACATCGTCGGCGCCGGAAGCGATCAGGATTTCTTCTTCGGTACCGACGATGAGGTCGCAATCCGGCAGCGTCTCCTTCATCTTCGAGGAAACACGGTCGGATTTCACGTAGCGCTCGAAACCTTCGGCATGGCCGGCAAGGCCCCAGAGGTTCGGCCGGTAGTCGATGTCGAAGATCACCTTGCAGCCGTTCGCCTTGGCGATGCGGATCGCCTTGCGCTGCGCGGCCTCGGTATTCGGCCTGGAGAAATGCGTGCCGGAAACCAGGACGGCGCGCGACGAGCGGATGAAATTCTCGTCGATATCGCCTTCGTCGAGCGCCATGTCGGCGCAGTCGGAGCGATAAAAGATCATCGGCGACACGCCTTCGGCCTCGACCGCAAGCAGCACCAGCGCCGTCAACCGCTCCTTGTCGGTGACGATGCCATCTGTCGCCACGCCCTCGCGCGCCGACTGCTCGCGAATGAAGCGCCCCATCTGCTCGTCGCCGACGCGGGTGATGAGGCCGGATTTGAGACCGAGCCGCGCCGTGCCGATGGCGATATTGGCCGGGCAGCCGCCGACTGATTTGGCGAAGGAGCCGATATCCTCCAGCCGCGAACCGATCTGCTGACCATAAAGATCGACCGAGGAGCGGCCGATGGTGATTACATCAAGCGCCGGCTCCGGCCGTGAACCCGGATTCGATTGTACCATGATGTCCTCCCGCTAGATTTTGCGCGGCTTCCAGTGCCTGCGAATTTGTGAATAATGAAACATCGGTTCCGATATTTTGTCAATTCGGAATGTTTATTCCATTTTCGCTTTCCCAGCTTTTGAATGCTGGCGCTTGCGCCGCCGTTCGGCGATGGCGACCGGCAGCGCCATGGTCAGCGCCATCGAGGCCGAGAGCGAGCGGAAGCCGGCGAAATCGGCCTCGGCCACCTCGAACCAGTGCGTGGCGCAGGCGGCAAGCGGCGAGAAGGCCGAATCGGTGATGGCGATGACGGGGACGCCGCGGTCGGCGAGCTCCTGGCTCTGGTTGAGGCTGTCGGCCGCATAGGGCGAGAAGCTCGCGGCGATCGCCGCATCCTTCGATGTCGCGAACTGCACCATTTCAGGGTCGACGCCGTTCGGCGAGGCGACGATCTGGTGGCGGATGTTGAGCTTGGAGAAAGCGTAGGTCATGTGCGCCGTCAGCGGATAGGAGCGCCGTTTGGCAATCAGATAGATCGTCTCGGCGGCGGCAAGGATATCCACCGCTTTCGTGAACGTGTCGCTCTGCACCGTCGCCGCCAGGCGGTTGACCGATTGGCTGGCCGCGGCAATGAAGCCGGACAGCAGATTGGCGTCCTCGTCGTCGCCGCTTGCCTGTTCCAGCGTGACGAGCCGCTCTTCATAGCTCAGCGTCCGGTCGCGCAGCCTTTCGCGGAAGATGCTCTGCAGGTCGGAAAAGCCCCCGTAGCCCAGATGATGCGCCAAGCGCACCAGCGTCGAGGGCTGGACGTCAGAGGCGGCTGCGATGCTCGCCGTCGTGCCGAAGGCGATCTCGTCGGGATTGCCGAGCGCGAAAGCCGCGACCTGCGCCAGCCGCTTCGGCATGCTCGCCTTGCGCTCGATGATGGTGCTGCGCAGGCTTTCGAAATCGCGTGGCACACGCGCCTGCCTCTGGGGGTCGTTATCCATGCTTGCGGCTCACGAGATGAAACAAATATTCCATATTGCCGAGCATAGACGATTTCAAAGGGCACGCCTAATTGTTTTTAATCGCCTGTAATTCCAGTCTTTTAGACAATTCACCCGAAAAATGGCGCCGATGACCGTGGGTGGGTCTCTTGTCAAAATGATCCAAATATTCCAAAAATCCGCGCGCAGCTCTGGAGGAGACGGAAATGAAGCCACTCGGCATCGGTTTGATCGGCACCGGTTATATGGGCAAGTGCCACGCGCTGGCATGGAATGCGGTGAAGACGGTGTTCGGCGATGTCGAGCGTCCGCGTCTCGTGCATCTGGCCGAAGCCAATGCCGGGCTTGCTGAGGCGCGGGCCGGTGAATTCGGCTTCGAGAAGGCAACGGCCGACTGGCGGGCGCTGATCGCCGACCCCGAGGTCGATGTCGTCTCGGTCACCACGCCCAATCAGTTTCACGCCGAGATGGCCATTGCAGCGCTTGAAGCCGGCAAACACGTCTGGTGTGAAAAGCCGATGGCGCCGGCCTATGCCGATGCCGAGCGCATGCTGGAAACGGCGAAGCGTTCCGGCAAGGTTGCCGCCCTTGGCTATAATTACATTCAGAATCCCGTCATTCGACACATCAAGACGCTTGTCGGCGAGGGCGCCATCGGCACCGTCAACCATATCCGCGTCGAGATGGACGAAGATTTCATGGCGGATCCCGATGTCTTCTTCTATTGGAAGAGCGAGCTTTCCGCCGGCTACGGCGCGCTCGACGATTTCGCCGTGCACCCGCTGTCGCTGCTCTGGTATCTCTTCGGCCATGTCGAGGCCGTCATTACCGACATGGTGAAGCCCTATGCCGACCGCCCGCTGAGCGAGGGTGGTCGCCGTGCCGTCGAAAATCACGATGCCGCCAACGTATTGTTGCGGCTTGGCGGCGGCATCTCCGCCGTGTTGATGGCCAACCGCGCCGCTTGGGGCCGCAAGGGCCGCATCGCCCTGCAGATTTATGGTTCGAAAGGCTCGATCGTCTATGACCAGGAGCGGATGAACGAATTCGAGCTTTATCAGGCCGAGGGTCGCGGCTCCGAACAGGGTTTCCGCAAGATACTGGCGGCGCCCGCCCATCGGCCTTATGATCGCTTTATCCCGGCGCCCGGTCACGGTCTCGGCTTCAACGATCTGAAGATCATCGAATGCCGCGAGCTGATCCGGGCAATATCGGGCGAGCCGTCGTCGATCGTGACATTTAAAGACGGTCTCAGGATAGAGAAGTCGGTGCATGCCATGGCACAATCCTTCCACGAGCGTCGCTGGATCGAGATCGGCTGAAGGTAAAGGCCGCTCTCCGTTGACGGCGCATAGGGCAGGGGATAGGCCTTGGCATGAGTGTCGGGCCTTGTTTCAGGAGTGAGATCGTGACGGATAGACTGGTGATCATCGGCGCGGGGCAGGCTGGTTTTGCATTGGCGGCCAAGCTGCGTGCCTTGAAGGACACGCGCCCGATCACCCTTATCGGCGCTGAAGACGTCGCGCCTTATCAGCGCCCGCCGCTTTCGAAAAAATACCTGCTCGGCGAAATGGCCTTCGACCGTTTGCTGTTCCGCGACGAGCACTGGTATGGCGATAATGATGTCGACCTTCGCCTTTCCACATGGGCCGAGCAGATCAAGCCGGACAGCAAGCAGGTTCTGCTGCAGGACGGCTCCGTTCTCGACTACGGTACGCTGGCGCTCTCCACCGGCTCGACGCCGCGCCGGCTGCCGGCCGCAATCGGTGGCGATCTCGAAGGTGTCTATGTCGCCCGCGACAAGCGCGATGCCGATCTGCTCGCCGAGGAGATGCGTCCGGGTCGCCGCGTCCTCATCATCGGCGGCGGTTATATCGGCCTGGAGGCAGCAGCCGTCGCCCGCCATCGCGGCCTTGAGGTCACCGTCATCGAGATGGCCGACCGCATCCTGCAGCGCGTCGCGGCGAAGGAGACCGCCGACATCATGCGCGGGATCCATGAGTCCCACGACGTGGTGATCCGCGAGAAGACCGGGCTCAAGCATCTGGTCGGCAAGGATGGGCGCGTCACCGGCGCCGCACTGTCCGACGGATCGGTTATCGATATCGACTTTGCCGTCGTCGGTATCGGCGTCGTGCCGAATGACCTGCTCGCCAAGGAAGCCGGCCTCGAAGTCGCCAACGGCATTGTCGTCGACGAATTCGCCCGCACCTCCGATCCGGCGATCTTTGCCGCCGGCGATTGCGCGGCCCTTCCCTGGCAGGGTGGCCGCATCCGGCTCGAATCGGTGCAGAACGCCGTCGACCAGGCCGAAGCGGCCGCAGCCGTCATCGCCGGCGGCAGCGAGCCATATGACCCGAAGCCATGGTTCTGGTCGGACCAGTATGATGTCAAGCTGCAGATCGCCGGCTTCAATCTCGGTTATGACGAAACGCTGCTGCGCCCCGGCGCCCGCGAAGGCGCCCATTCCATCTGGTACTTCAGGGGAGGCCTGCTGATCGCCGTCGATGCCATCAACGACGCCAAAGCCTATGTGACCGGCAAAAAGCTGCTGGAATCCGGGACCAACCCCGACCGATCGATTCTCGCCGACCCCTCGGCCGATCTCAAGCGCCTGCTCGGCTGAGCCGGGAACCGGTTCGGCAAGGAATCACCCCGGCGGGAACGTCGTGCGGGGATCGCCAATCCTATCGGACGCTGGACGGCAAAGCTCAGCTTTACCGTCGAAGAACGAAGCGCGATCAAATTTTCCCGATCACGCCTGGAAATGCGGTCTGTTTACGCAACCGGCCGAAATGCCAGCCGCTGCATTTCTTCTGGTGAACCTGAAAAAACCCTTGCATTCACAGACCGGTCACCATAGTTAGGCCGCACCGGAGAGGTGGCCGAGTGGTCGAAGGCGCTCCCCTGCTAAGGGAGTATACGTCAAAAGCGTATCGTGGGTTCGAATCCCATCTTCTCCGCCACTTTGATTTTTCCCAGCCCAGTTCAATCCTTATCGTACGGCAGAGAACTAACTGCGCTTAGGCGGTTTGTCTCCTAGTCGCAGGACGGTCATGCGTCATGGCCGCGCAATGAGAAATCGCGCCGCCTTAAGCGGGAGAATCGCCAGCAGGGAATCACTGCCCGCTCCCAAGCCCCCGGCAGGCAGCGCAACGGGTTCCGTGCATGTCCGGTTACGCTTGCTGCGGTGGCGATATCCCCTCAGCATCCGGATTTCGTCAAAAAAGCGTCGCAAATATGGTGTGCAGCCAATGTCCAGTTCACTGTTGGCCCGACCTAAACCGCCGCAAAATCAGGGTTTTCTTAACAAAGCATAAAGGAAATCGAGGCCGGCTGCCCGACTTGTGTCCTTTGAGCAACAGAAAGTCGGGAAGGCTCCCTCAAATCCCCCATCCGAGTAAGTTGGTGATTGCGTGACGGCTTCCGTCTTGTATTTTCAGCGTCGGAAGCAAGGGCGACTGATCGTCCACTTCTTGCAACACGGGAATGGGGCAGGGAACGCTGCTCAGCGAAAGATCCCAAACCCGATCGAAACTTTGAATTGGAGGTCATTTATGAACATCAAGAGCCTTCTTCTCGGCTCCGCTGCTGCTCTCGCAGTAGTTTCCGGCGCTCAGGCTGCTGACGCTATCGTTGCTGCCGAGCCGGAACCGGTTGAATATGTTCGCGTCTGCGACGCTTACGGCACCGGCTACTTCTACATCCCGGGCACGGAAACCTGCCTCAAGATCGAAGGCTACATCCGTTTCCAGGTCAACGTTGGTGATCGGGTAGGCAATTCCGACACTCGTGCTAACGACTCCGACTGGGATGCCGTTACTCGCGGTCAGGTTCAGTTCACTGCCAAGAGCGACACTGAGTATGGTCCGCTGACCGGCGTCATCGTCATGCAGTTCAATGCTGACAACGCCACCGATCAGAACGCTAAGCTCGACTCCGCTTACCTCGACATCGCCGGCTTCCGCGCTGGTCTGTTCTACAGCTGGTGGGACGACGGCCTTTCCGGCGAAACTGACGATATCGGTTCTCCGGTTACGCTGCATAACTCCCTCCGCTATCAGTACGAAAGCGGCGACTTCTATGCTGGCATCAGCGTCGACGAGCTGGAAGACAGCCCGTTCTATGACGGCGAAACCTCCAACAACGTCGGCGTTGCCGTCGGTCTCGGTGGCAAGGCTGGTGCCTTCAGCTACCAGATCACTGCCGGCTACGACACCGACAACGAAGAAGGCGCCGTCCGCGCAATGGGTACGGTTGAAATCGGTCCCGGCACGCTCGGCCTCGCCGCTGTCTACTCCACCAACCCGAACGCTTACTACAACGCTGCTGAATGGGCGATCGCTGCTGAATACGCTATCAAGGCGACTGACAAGCTGAAGATCACCCCTGGCGTTCAGTACTACAGCGACTACGGTGTTGTCGGCAGCGACTTCGGCGATGGCGATGCCTGGAAGGTCGGTCTGACGGTTGATTACCAGATCGTCGACAACTTCTACGCCAAGGCTTCGGTTCAGTACCTCGATCCGGAAGATGCTGACGACTCCACGACGGGCTACTTCCGTCTGCAGCGTTCGTTCTAATCTGATCTGACTTCGGTCAATCAGGAAAGCCCGGCTCGTTGAGCCGGGCTTTTTTGCATTGGAGGACCGCACCTTCTGCCTGCTGACCGGCTTCGATGAGGCCAATTCATGCCGCCCGGAAGTTTGCCGCGGTTCCCGGGTAACGATATGCATGAAAACAACGCGCAAAAGCGGGTCGCGTGAGTCAAATTAATGTGGCGCGCCTTATCGGCAGGAGGCGAGAAAAGCTCGAATGGCTGTCGGGATGCCGCCGTGATGCAGGAGGGGGGCATGTCCTTGCCCTTCGGCAGCATGCAGGATCAAATTCGGATGCCGGCGGGCCATCTCATCGGCCGTCTCCTCTGACAGCAGAGACGTATTTTCGCCGCGAATCAGCATCAGCGGAAATCGGCACAGGCTGTCGAATTGCTCCCAGAGATCAGGCAGTGGCTGGCTGAGATCCACCGATTTCAGTGCCTCTGCGATCGCCGGATCGAAATCGGCGACCGGTCTTCCGCCGACGTCGCGATAAAGGGCAAGCGCCATCTCGCGCCAGTCTTCTTCTTCAAGCGCGGTAAACGACGCGCCATGATTTTCCTTCACGATATCGGCGGCCGCGTCCCAGTGTTTAGGCCTTCTGCCGCTGTTGAGATAATCGCGGATCCGCGCCAGCCCCTCGGCCTCGACCACGGGCCCGATATCGTTGAGGATGATGGCGTCGAGAAGATCCGGCCGTGTCGCTGCAATCAGATGCAGGATCAGCCCGCCTCGCGACGTGCCTATGAAGATCGCCCGCTCGACGCCGAGGGTCGTGCAGGCGGTGACGACGTCGCCGGCCTCTATAGCGAGATTGTAGTTCGCTTTGTTCTCATCCCACGCCGAGTTGCCCCGCCCGCGCGAATCGAGCGCGATGACCCGGCGTGGTGCTGTCATGTCCCGGGAGAGAAGCAGCGCAAGCGGGTGAAAATCCCGCGTATTGCGGGTCAGTCCGGGCAGGCAGATGACCGGCAGCCGCCCCGCGCTTGCCGTCCCGCTCGGCCGATAGTCGCGGGCGTAAAGCGTCAGCCCGTCGGAAGAGGTGTAAAATCGTTCCTGGAAACCGCCTGCATCCGTATCCGGCATCGCATCCCTCGAGAGTTGTTGATCCCGAAGATGTAGCCTGCTTTTCGAGCCGCGCCAAACAGCGTCAGGAGGCGCTGCGTCCGCCGATGAGGTCGCGCTCGATATCGGTCGACTGGCCGAGGCGGGCCTTGTAGACCTCGTAATTCTCCATCACCCGCTGGACGTAGTTCCGCGTTTCGGGGAAGGGGATGCGCTCGATCCAGTCGACGATCTCGTCGATAGATTTGCCGCGCGGATCGCCGTAGCGGCCGATCCATTCCGGTACCCGCTTCGGCCCGGCATTATAGGCGATGAAGGTGAGGATATAGGAGCCACCGAAGGCGTCGATCTGCTCGCCGAGATAATGCGCGCCGAGTGTGGCGTTATAACCGGCATCGGCGGTCAGCTTGTCTTTCGAATAGGCGATGTTGTGGCGCTTGGCCACCGCCTGGGCTGTTCCCGGCAGAAGTTGCAGCAGGCCGCGTGCGTTCGCCGCCGAAACGGCGGCCGGATTGAAGGCGCTTTCCTGACGGGCGATGGCATAGGCAAGCGCCTTGCCGGAGCCTGATATATTGGCGTTCGCCGGGATGACGCCGACCGGGAAGGCGAGCGCTGCGACATCGATGCCGCGTCCATAGGCGATCTTGCCGATCTGCAGCGACAGATGATGATCGCCGGATTGTTCGGCCTGTGCCGCAAGCACGGCCAGTTCACCCGGGCTCTGCAATTGGTCGGCGAGCGCGAGATAGAGAATGTCGGCACGCCATCCATGGCCTGCGGCTTCTAGCCGGGCGATTGCCTGTACGGCTTCGCGTGCCTGGAAGTTTTGCCGGTCGGCTGTGCTTGGCGAGGGATAGGTAACGTTCAGCGTCTTTCGCCCCAGCCGTTCTGCTGCGAGCTGGCCATAGAAGGTGCCGGGAAACGTTGCAGCCTTCACATAGAATTCACTCGATTTGCCAGGGCCTCCGGCCTCCGCCGCTCGTCCCAGCCAATACCAGGCGCGTGAAACCGAAATCGGTCCGTTCGATGTCTGGAGGATCTTGCGGAAGTGCTTTTCCGCCGTTGCCGGATCCTGCAGGCCGCGAAGCGCGTACCACCCGGCATGGAATTCAGCCTCGACGATATCCGTCGCGCTGGTTGCGGCGTAGTTTGCGACGATGCGATAGGCAGGCTTGAACTGTCCCTGGTCGACGAGGCCACGGCTGACGATGCGCTGCTCGTTCCACCACTCACCGGAATTGACGAGCTCGCTGCGCTCAGGCGGCATCTGTTCCAGCAGTGCCGCCGCCTCGGCATATTTGTCCTGCTTGCGCAGATATTCGATCCGCGCAAACAGCAGCCCGGCATCGCTGCGCCATCTCGCATCGACGGCGTTAAGCAGCGCGCCGGCATTGCCGGCTTTGGCGTCGACGGCGGACCATGCCTTGTAGAGCGACTGCGCCTCGCCCATGTCGCCGAAGCGCTTGGCCTGCGCCACCCGGCCGCGATACATCAGGTAGTCCATCCGTGCCTTATGGTCGGCCGGCGTCAACAGTGCGGAAAATTCGATGAGGATCTTGTCCTCGGTCGCCTTGTCGAGAGCCTCTCCACGCCAGACCTTGCGGATATATTTTGCCGCCTGCGCCTGTTTGCCTGTTGCAACCAGCGCCCGGCCGAGGATGACGGCGCCCTGCATCGTCTCAGGCGCGGTATCGCCGAAGGCGGCCAGCACGGCTGATGGGGCGGGGTTTTCGTCATAGAGCGCGCGTTCGGAATAGGCACGCAGCCGCGACAGGCCCGGCCAGCTCTTGAGCTCCTGCGCAGCGCTGGCGATTTCATAGGAGGGAACGCCCTTCAATCCGGACACGGCGATCGCCCAGGTGAGGATATGGCGATCGAGCGTACCGTCGCGCATATTGTCGCGGATCGACAGCGCGAGCCGCGGGGCCTTGTCGGAAAGCGCGTCGAGACCGGCTTTCAGGTCGCCGTTGACCGGCGCGACTGCCGGATTGCGCGGAATGGCGCCTGTTGTGATCGATTCCGGCATGGCTGTCTCGGGAATGAAGCCGATCGGCTTCACAGCGGGCATGGCCGTGCTTTCGCCGGCAAGCGGCGACGCTACGCTGCTCCACGCGGCGGCAATGAAGCCGAAGGCGGACAGAATCAGGACAGCTTTCTTCATCCGGGATCTCGCAACGAAAACACGCCCTGCCATTTGGCTAGAGGCATCTTAACGAAACCTTACCGTACCAGGTAAAATTCATTCACATCTGCTATCGGAATTTGCCCTAAACCGAACTCTACGCGCTTGTCGCGATGATTTCGGCGCTCTATGGTGCGCAAAATATTCATGGAATGCGGCCGAAGCAAGGATTTGGTCGTGAGGAGCTTTGCATGTTCACTGGGTCCATCCCCGCCCTCGTCACTCCCTTCAGCGATGCCGGACTGATCGACGAAGACAGCTTCGCCGCCCATGTCGACTGGCAAATCAAGGAGGGCAGCAGCGGTCTCGTTCCTGTCGGCACGACGGGCGAATCCCCGACGCTGTCGCATGCCGAGCACAAACGGGTGGTGGAACTGTGCATTGAGGTTGCCGCAAAGCGCGTTCCCGTCATGGCCGGCGCCGGCTCGAACAATACAGGTGAGGCGATTGAGCTTGCCCAGCACGCCGAAAAGGTCGGTGCGGATGCCGTTCTGGTCGTCACGCCCTATTACAACAAGCCGACGCAAAAGGGCCTGATCGCGCATTTTTCGGCGATTGCCAGGGCCGTCGATCTGCCGATCTATATCTACAATATCCCCGGCCGTTCGGTGGTCGACATGACGCCGGAAACGATGGGTGCGCTTGCCAAGGCGCATGGCAACATCGTCGGCGTCAAGGATGCGACGGGCAAGATCGAGCGCGTTTCCGAACAGCGCATCACCTGCGGCAAGGATTTCCGGCAACTGTCCGGCGAGGACGCGACGGCGCTTGGCTTCAACGCCCATGGCGGCGTCGGCTGTATCTCGGTCACGGCCAATGTCGCCCCGCGCCTCTGTGCCGATTTCCAGGCGGCGACGCTGAAAGGCGACTATGCCGGCGCGCTGGAATATCAAGATCGGCTGATGCCGCTGCACAAGGCGATCTTCCTGGAACCCGGTCTCTGCGGCGCCAAATACGGCCTTTCGCGGCTTGGTCGGATGAGCCGCAACGTCCGCTCGCCGCTGCTGTCGACGCTGGAGCCGGCAACGGAAGCGGCGATCGATGCCGCCCTGCGCCATGCCGGGCTGCTGAACTGAGAAGACCGGCCGTCTTCACAAGGCCGGATCGTTCCCCTACATAAAGGGCAAGCAATGAGGGCGCGGCTTTTCCCGCGCCTCGAAGGGAATATTGTCATGGCCCCCAAAGGCAGCCAGCGCGTGGTGAACAAGGTCGTGGCCGAAAACCGCAAGGCCCGCTTCAACTACGAGATCATCGATACCTATGAGGCCGGCCTCGTGCTGATGGGCACGGAGGTCAAGTCGCTGCGTGAGGGAAAGGCCAATATCGCCGAATCCTATGCGTCGGACGAGGGCGGCGAGATCTGGCTGATCAACTCCTATCTGCCGGAATATCTGCAGGCGAACCGCTTCAATCACGAGCCGCGCCGGCGCCGCAAGCTGCTGCTCTCGGGCCGTGAAATCCACCGCCTGCGCTCTGCCGTCAACCGCGAGGGCATGACGCTGATCCCGTTGAAGATCTATTTCAACGACCGCGGCCGGGCGAAGATGGAGCTGGCGCTCGCCAAGGGTAAAAAATTGCACGACAAGCGCGAGTCGGAGAAGGAGCGCGATTGGAACCGGCAGAAGAGCCGCCTGCTGAAGGATAACGGCTAAGCTCGACGCTTGGGATTGCCGTTTCGCGTGGCAATCCTCCCGGCTCAGTCCTCGAAATCGCTGGCCGGGGCGGCGACGACTTCGACCTGGCGTGGCGCCCGCTCCGCGGGATCGCGACCGATTTCAGCCTTCAAAGACAAGAGATCGATGAAGTGGTCGGCCTGACGACGCAGGTCGTCGGCGATCATCGGCGGCTGCGTCGACATCGTCGAGATCACCGAGACCTTACGGCCTCTGCGCTGTAGCGCTTCGACCAGGTTGGTGAAGTCGCCGTCGCCGGAGAAGATGACGAGATGATCGACCGTTTCGGACTGTTCCATGGCGTCGATAGCAAGCTCGATGTCCATGTTGCCCTTGATCTTTCGGCGGCCCATGGAATCCGTAAATTCCTTGGCGGGCTTGGTGACGACTTTATAGCCGTTATAGTCGAGCCAATCGATCAGCGGCCGGATCGAGGAATATTCCTGATCCTCGATAAGAGCGGTATAATAGTAGGCCCGCAGGAGGTAGCCGCGTTTCTGAAATGCTTTCAAGAGCTTGCGGTAATCTATGTCGAAACCGAGGCTCTTGGATGCAGCGTAGAGGTTGGCGCCGTCAATGAAGAGTGCAATTTTTTCGCGTGGGTCAAACATCGCTTACCAATCCAATGAGAGCAATCGAAATCCGCGGGACCAAAATCCAATAAAATCAATGATTTGTGGTTTGATTTTTGCTCTGATCCATACTTTAACAATTATTCATATATGAAAGACTTAGGGCACGATTCGGCATATTCCAAGCAACCGCAGGTGGAATTGTGACATTCTCCTTGGAAATTTAGCTCGGCTCCTTATAAAGACGAGGGGAGCCGGAATGAAAAACTTGTATTTGCCCGGTTTTAATTGTATCGGGCGTGCTAATCCCGAAATGACGACCGTAAAGGACAGGCAATGGCCCGTGTCACAGTTGAAGATTGCATCGACAAGGTGGAGAACCGCTTCGAGCTGGTTCTGCTCGCCAGCCACCGCGCCCGGCTGATTTCCCAGGGCGCCTCGATCACCATCGATCGCGACAACGACAAGAACCCGGTCGTCGCCCTGCGCGAAATCGCCGACGAGACGCTTTCGCCCGATGACCTCAAGGAAGATCTGATCCATTCGCTGCAGAAGCATGTCGAAGTTGACGAGCCCGAGCCCGATCCGGCCAGCATGATCGCCGCCGGCGGTGTCGCCGCAGCCGACAGCGAAGAGCAAGACGACCTGCCGGAAACGATCACTTTCGACCAGATGTCGGAAGAAGAGCTGCTTGCCGGCATCGAAGGCCTGGTGCCGCCGGAAAAGAGCGACGACTACTAAGGCGCGAAGCTGATCCCCGGTCGTATGTGATCCCAATCGCAGGCGAACCGGAAATCATGCGATGCGAAAGAGCGATGATTACCAATCGTCAATCTTGCGCCTTTATTGCTTAGGCATATTATTGCCATGTGTGCGCCAATCGTTGATTGGCGCGCTTTTATTTTTACCGGAGTGGCTTTGGAATGATGCGGCAGTACGAGCTCGTGGAGCGGGTTCAGCAATACAAGCCCGATGCCAATGAAGCACTGCTGAACAAAGCCTATGTCTACGCCATGCAGAAACATGGCCAGCAGAAGCGCGCGAGCGGCGATCCGTATATCTCCCATCCGCTCGAAGTCGCAGCCATCCTCACCGACATGCATCTCGATGAATCGACGATCGCGGTTGCGCTGCTGCACGATACGATCGAGGATACGACGGCGACGCGCGCCGAGATCGACGAACTCTTCGGCGAGGATATCGGCCGCCTGGTCGAGGGCCTGACCAAGATCAAGAAGCTCGATCTCGTCACCAAGAAGGCCAAGCAGGCGGAAAACCTGCGCAAGCTGCTGCTCGCCATTTCCGACGATGTGCGCGTGCTGCTGGTCAAGCTTGCCGATCGCCTGCACAATATGCGCACCCTCGATCATATGTCGGCCGACAAGCGTGCCCGCATCTCCGAGGAGACGATGGAAATCTATGCGCCGCTCGCCGGCCGCATGGGCATGCAGGACATGCGCGAAGAGCTGGAAGAGCTTTCCTTCCGCCATATGAACCCGGAAGCCTACGAGACCGTCACCAAAAGGCTGGAAGAGCTTTCCAAGCGCAATGAAGGCATCGTCAAGAAGATCGAGGCGGAACTGCGCGACTTGCTGGTCGCAAGCGGCCTGACGAGCGCCTATGTCAAGGGCCGGCAGAAGAAGCCCTATTCAGTCTTCCGCAAGATGCAGTCGAAGTCGCTTTCCTTCGAGCAGCTTTCCGATGTCTACGGTTTTCGGCTCATCGTCGAAGATATCCCGTCATGCTACCGGGCGCTCGGCATCGTCCACACCCGCTGGCGGGTCGTGCCCGGTCGCTTCAAGGATTATATCTCTACGCCGAAGCAGAACGATTACCGTTCCCTGCACACCACCATCGTCGGTCCTTCCAGCCAGCGCATCGAACTGCAGATCCGCACCAAGCGCATGCACGAAATCGCCGAATTCGGCATCGCCGCCCACACGCTCTACAAGGACGGCGCCACCAATGCCGACGGCGACATCCTCTCGCGTGAATCCAACGCCTATTCCTGGCTGCGCCATACGATCGAGGCGCTGGCCGAGGGCGACAGTCCGGAAGAATTCCTGGAGCACACCAAGCTCGAACTCTTCCAGGACCAGGTCTTCTGCTTCACGCCGAAGGGCAAGCTGATTGCTCTCCCGCGTGGCGCCACGCCGATCGATTTTGCCTATGCGGTGCACACCAATATCGGCGATACCACGGTGGGCGCCAAGATTAACGGCCGCATCATGCCGCTGGTGACGCGGCTTGCCAATGGCGACGAGGTCGAGATCATCCGCTCCGGCGTGCAGGTTCCGCCGGCCGCCTGGGAGGAGATCGTCGTCACCGGCAAGGCGCGCGCCGCCATCCGCCGCGCCACCCGCATGGCGATCCGCAAGCAATATGCCGGCCTCGGCCACCGCATTCTCGAGCGCACCTTCGACAGGGCCGGCAAGATCTTTTCACGCGAGGCGATGAAGCCGGCGCTGCATCGTCTCGGCCAGAAGGATGTCGAGGATGCGATCGCCGCCGTCGGCCGCGGCGAGATGTCCTCACTCGATGTGCTGCGCGCCGTCTATCCCGACCATCAGGATGAGCGCGTCACGGTGAAACCCTCGGGGGACGACGGCTGGTTCAACGTCCGCAGTGCGGCCGGCATGATCTTCAAGATCCCCGGCAAGACCAAGCCCGGGCTCGACGGCGGCCATTCGAACATCGACACCGACGCCGATATCGGGCCGATCCGCGGCCTGTCCGGCAATGTCGACGTCAAGTTCGCGTCGACAGGCGCGGTGCCCGGCGATCGCATCGTCGGCATCATGGACCAGAGCAAGGGCATCACCATCTATCCGATCCAGTCGCCGAGCCTGCAGCGCTTCGACGATCAGCCCGACCGTTGGATCGACGTCCGCTGGGATCTCGACGAAGCCAACAAGTCGCGTTTCATGGCGCGCATCATGGTGAACGGGTTGAATGAGCCGGGCACGCTGGCCAAGGTCGCCCAGACGGTTGCCGGCCTCGACGTGAATATCCGTCTGCTGAATACGGTGCGGGTCGCGGCGGATTTCACCGAAATGATGCTCGAGGTCGAGGTCTGGGACCTGCGTCAGCTCAATCAGCTGCTCGCCCAGATGAAGGAACTGGATTGCATCGCCACGGTCCGGCGGCTCTATGAATAGAGCTTTTGTTAAGCCCTGAGGAATCTGAGTGCGCAATTGCACATTTTATGATCGTTCTGTGGTGAGGGTGGTACGCTAAAAAGGCAAGCAATGCATTGTGCGCATGGCTGTCTCCATGTTGCGGCTGTAGTAATTAGCCCATGCCGGGCCTATCTTCTGGTCATCGAAACGCAAACAGAAGATGAGACAAGACAATGTTTGACCCTATCAGGAAAATCGCTCGTGCCCTCCGCGCTCCGACCACGCAGGAACGTGAAATGGCATATCTCAACGGCTCGTTCGATCGTATTGATCTCGAGTTTCGTCAGCGCCAGGTCGACCGCGGTCTGTTCCGCACGCGTTGATACTGAACTTTATACTTGAGACGAGTGAGGGACGTTATGCATAACGGACGCCCCTCGGCATGACAACGCTCTTCTTTGCTGCGAGGACTGAGCTGTTTTTTCGGCGGTATCATTTGCCGCTCTTGTCATGGTCATGTGCGCTGCACTAAATACCGGCCATGTTGTTTCGCCGTCGCAAGCCCGCGGGTTTCAAGGAAAAGATGCGAGAGCTTCTATGGCCCCGCAAAGGTTTCCTTCGCCCGCTCCGTTACCTGACAATGCGCATCCTGCGCCTGAGCGCTTCGCCGCATGCGGTTGCGGCCGGCGTCGCTGCCGGTGTCTTCGTCTCGTGGACGCCGTTCATCGGCGTGCATTTCGTCATGGCCTTCGTCATCACCTATTTCCTCTCCGGCAGTATGGTGGCCGCAGCCCTTGGTTGCGCGGCCTTCGGCAACCCGCTGACCTATCCGTTCATCTGGGGTATCACCTGGGAGATCGGACATCTGCTGCTGAGCCGTGAGGATCATCTGGCTGGTCAGGCGGTGGATCTGGCCGGTCTCTTTCACAGGCTGAACTTCACCGAATTATGGAGGCCGGTGCTGGAGCCGATGCTCGTCGGCGCCATTCCACCGGGGATCGTCACCTCCGTTGCGCTCTATGCGCTGACATTCTACACCGTGAAGGGTTTTCAGACGCGCCGCCACACACGGCTGCTGGAGCGGGCGCGTCTGCGTTTGGCCAGCCCGGCCGGGGACCTGCCGAGCGTATGAACCTGGTCAAGAACTGTTAAGCGACGGAAGGTTCCGGCATGATCATTGGCATTGGCAGCGATCTGATCGACATTCGCCGCGTCGAGAAATCCATCGAGCGCTTCGGCGACCGCTTCACCCATCGCTGCTTCACCGAGATCGAGCGCGCCCGTTCCGACCGCCGGGCAAATCGCGGCGCCTCCTATGCCAAGCGTTTCGCCGCCAAGGAGGCTTGCTCCAAGGCGCTCGGCACCGGCATAGCCCAGGGTGTCTTCTGGAAGGATATGGGGGTCGTCAACCTGCCGAGCGGCAAGCCGACCATGGTCTTGTCGGGTGCCGCCGCCCTGATCCTCGAATCGATGCTGCCTGCGGGCCACAGGCCCGCCATTCATTTGACAATAACGGATGATTATCCCTTGGCACAGGCCTTCGTGATTATCGAGGCGTTGCCCGAGAGCCTCTGATCGCGACCCCGGGAGCTGTTGATCGCGACCCCGGGAGCTGTCGAACGCGACCTCGGGAGCTGTCGAACGCGACCTCTCGTCGCTTTTGGCGTTGTCACCATTGCCGCAACCGGCCGAAGTCGCTAGAGAGAACGACAGAAGAATTGCGCCGCCGCGGCGTCTTGAAGGAATAAGACTGCGTGTCCGAAAAAGTCGAAGCCAAGCCGAACGCCCTCTGGGAAAATATCAAAGTCATCATCCAGGCGCTGATTTTGGCGATGGTGATCCGTACGGTGCTGTTCCAGCCCTTTACCATTCCGTCCGGTTCGATGATGCCGACGCTGCTCGTCGGCGATTACATCTTCGTCAATAAGTTCGCTTACGGCTATTCGAAATATTCGTTGCCCTTCTCGCCAGACATCTTCAGCGGCCGCTTGTTCGGCGCCGATCCGAAGCGCGGCGATATCGTCGTCTTCCGCTTCCCGCCTAACCCCGAGATCGACTACATCAAGCGCTGCATCGGCCTGCCGGGCGACCACATCCAGGTCACCGACGGCGTGCTCTATGTCAATGGAAAGCCGGTTCCGAAGGTAGCGGACGGTACCTTCACGTCGGATTACAAGCTCGATCCGGGTGCGGATGTGCCGGTGTTCCGCGAAACGCTCGACAATGGCAAGACTTACGACACGCTCGATCAGTCTCCCGTGTCGCGCGGCGACAACACCCGTGAATTCATCGTGCCGGAAGGCCATTATTTCATGATGGGCGACAACCGCGACAACTCGCTCGACAGCCGCTTCGACGTCGGCTTTGTGCCTGCGGAAAATCTTGTCGGCCGCGCCAGCGTCATCTTCTTCTCGCTCGGTAACGACACCTCCTTCCGCGAAATCTGGAAGTGGCCGGCGAACATGCGCTGGGATCGCCTCTTCAAGGTTGTTGAATGAGCAAGGCGCAGACGCTTTCTGCGGCAGACCGCGCAAAGCTTGAAGGCCTGATCGGTCACGACTTCGCCGAAAAGGAACGCCTGGACCGGGCGCTGACCCATGCCAGCGCCCGCACCGAGAAGGGCGGCAATTACGAACGGTTGGAATTCCTCGGCGACAGGGTTCTCGGGCTCTGCATCGCCGAGCTTCTGTTCCGCACCTTCGGCGCGGCGGCGGAAGGCGAACTCTCGGTTCGCCTCAACCAGCTGGTCAGCGCCGAAACCTGCGCTGCGGTCGCCGACGAACTCAATCTTCATCTTTATATCCGCACCGGCGCCGACGTGAAGAAATTGACCGGCAAGCGGATGATGAACGTGCGCGCCGACGTGGTCGAAAGCCTCATCGCCGCGATCTATCTCGACGGTGGCCTCGAAGTTGCTCGCCGCTTCATCCTGCGCTACTGGCAGGGCAGGGCGGTCAGGGCCGATGGCGCTAAGCGCGACGCCAAGACCGAGCTGCAGGAATGGTCGCACGCGAAATTCGGCGTCACACCAAACTACCGGGTTGATGAACGCAGCGGACCGGATCATGATCCGCGCTTCAAGGTGACGGTGGAAGTTGCTGGCATAAAGCCGGAAACCGGCGTAGAGCGGTCGAAGCGTGCCGCTGAACAGGTTGCGGCGACGAAGATGCTCGAGCGCGAAGGCATTTGGCAGCAATCGCCTGCCGGAAACTGACGGGACAATGACACAAGAAGAAGATATCGCGGCCGAAGCTGCCGCAGAAACCAATGGTCCGACGCATTCGGGCTTCGTCGCGCTGATCGGGCCGACCAATGCCGGCAAGTCGACGCTGGTGAACCGCCTGGTCGGCGCCAAGGTCTCGATCGTCAGCCATAAGGTCCAGACGACACGAGCCATCGTTCGCGGCATCGCGATCCACGACAACGCCCAGATCGTCTTCATGGATACACCCGGTATCTTCAAGCCGCGCCGCCGGCTCGATCGCGCCATGGTAACCTCGGCCTGGGGCGGCGCGAGGGATGCCGATCTGATCGTGCTGCTGATCGACAGCGAGCGCGGCCTGCGCGGCGATGCCGAAGCCATCCTCGAAGGCCTCAAGGAAGTCCGGCAGCCGAAGATCCTGCTGCTCAACAAGATCGACCGCGTCAACCGCGAGGATCTGCTGGCCCTCGCGGCCGCTGCCAATGAGAAGATCGCCTTCGACCGCACCTTCATGATATCGGCCGAAAACGGCTCCGGCTGCGACGATGTCATGGATTATCTGGCCGCGACGCTGCCGGAGGGGCCGTGGTATTATCCCGAAGACCAGATCTCCGATCTGCCGATGCGCCAGCTCGCCGCCGAGATCACCCGCGAGAAGCTGTTCCTGCGGCTGCACCAGGAGCTTCCCTACGCCTCGCATGTCGAAACCGAGAAGTGGGAAGAGCGCAAGGATGGCTCGGTGCGTATCGAGCAGGTGATCTATCTCGAGCGCGACAGCCAGAAGAAAATCGCGCTCGGCAAGGGTGGTGAAACCATCAAGGCGATCTCGACGGCTTCCCGCAAGGAATTGTCGGAGATCCTCGAGCAGCCGGTCCACCTCTTCCTGTTCGTCAAAGTTCGCGAGAACTGGGGTGATGATCCCGAACGGTTCCGCGAAATGGGTCTCGATTTCCCGAAATAAGGGATGGCAAGAATTTGCTCATTCGGCTGCCAGCCCCTTGTTTCCAAATAAAAAAACTGCATCGTTCACGGAACAATTCGGTAACTTGTGCATTCCTTCATGAACGGCGCGCCAAAGACGGCGTGCCAGTTTTGCGACGGCAGGGGCGGGCATGGTGACGTCGAGATCGATCAATTCCTTCAAGACTCCTTGCCAGCAATGTCCTTTGCGGCCCCTGCCGCATTTCCGGGAATTCAGCCGCGACGAACTGGAATTCGTTTCCAATTTCAAGAGAGGTGAACTTGCCGTCGATGCCGGTTCCACCATCCTCGTCGAGGGTGCGCATAGCGCGCATCTTTTCACCGTGCTTGCTGGTTGGGGCTTTCGCTACAAGATGCTGGAGGATGGGCGCCGCCAGATACTGAATTATATCATGCCGGGCGATCTGATCGGCCTGCAGGGAACGATCGCCGGCGAGATGCAGCATTCCGTCGAAGCGCTGTCACCGGTTTCTCTCTGCGTCTTCGAGCGCGACAGGCTGATGACGCTCTATAACAAACACCCCTCGCTCGCCTTCGACATCACCTGGATCGCGGCGCGCGAGGAGCGAATCTTGGATGAGCACCTGCTCAGCATCGGCCGTCGCACGGCGTTGGAAAGAGCAGCCTATCTGATCGCTTTTCTGTTTGAGCGCGGCCGCAAGCTTAATCTCTTCAATGGCCGCCAATTCATCCCCATCACCCAGCAACACATTGCCGATACGCTCGGCCTTTCCATCGTCCACACCAACAAGACCTTGAAAAAGCTCGGTGAACGCGGGTTGATCCGCTGGCAGGAGCGCGGCTGCGAGGTTCTGAACGGCGAGGAATTGATGGCGATTGCCGGCTGGGAAGGGCTCGGAGAGAGCAAACGTCCCTTCATCTAGCCCCGGCCTTATGTCTTTTTTAAATGCGCATTAGCATCAGGGAAAATAAGCTCGGTCGTCGGCTTCCTCCGATTTGATTCTTATCGAACGGGCAGAAAAATGGTTCATTCAGAAATGGTGGCGGAATTCACCGACAGCGTGCCATGCGGGGCACCGGAGGGCATTGATATTGGCGAAACGGCCGAGGCGCTGCGACTGCCGCCCGACGGAGGGCAGGGAATCATGAGCGCAATCCATGTTCTGGTTCTTGAAGATAGTCTGATTATCGCGATGGAGGCGGAGGATATTTTGCGCCTGGCCGGCGTCGAGAATATCGATATCGTCGGCAGTGTGGAGCAGGCGAGGACTGCCATCGCTGCGGAGACTTATGATTTCGCCCTTCTCGACGTCAATCTTGGCGAGGGCATGAGCTTCGGATTTGCCCGTCATCTTCTCGATCTCGGCATTCCCTTCGGCTTTGTCAGCGGTTATTCCGATACCGGCGATTTCCCGCCTGATTTGCAGCACATTCCGCTCCTGGTGAAGCCTTTCGACGAAACGGCGATGTGTCAATTCCTGCTGAGGCTATTCCCGGCTGCCGCCTGACGCAGTCCATGACAGCGGCTAGGCCTTTTTCATTTTCGGCATCATGCTCTAAAGCGCGTCGCGATCTTTCGGATTCGCTCCTTGCGCTTTAGCTCTTTATTTTTGCGCATGTCGTTGCCGCAAAACCGCTGCACACTTTTGCGCGACATGCTCTAGGATGGATTCGTTAGCCGCAAGGACTTCTTTCGATGCAGTGGCAGGATCATGCGATCATCCTGGGCGTCAAGCGCCACGGCGAGACGAGTGTCATCGCCGAGGTGATGACGCGCGATCGCGGCCGCCATCTCGGCCTGGTGCGCTCCGGCCGGTCGCGCGCCATGCAGCCGGTGCTGCAGGCCGGCAATGCGGTGGAAGTCATCTGGCGCGCCAGGTTGGACGAACATCTCGGCGAATTCCGCGTCGAGCCGGTGACGTTGCGCGCCGCCCGCCTGATGGAAACGGCGACCGCCGTCTACGGCGTTCAGGCGATGGGCGCGCTGCTGCGGCTGCTGCCGGAGCGTGACCCGCATCCGCACCTCTTCGATGCGTTGGAGGTCATCCTCGATCACCTGCACAACCCGGCCGATGCCGGCGAACTCTTCGTGCGTTTCGAGCTTGCGGTGCTGAACGATCTCGGCTTCGGTCTCGATCTCGCCGAATGCGCCGCGACCGGCGCCCGTTCCGATCTCGCCTATGTCTCGCCGAAATCCGGCCGCGCCGTCAGCCGCAGCGCCGGTGCCCCCTGGGCGGACAAGATGCTGCTCCTGCCACCGTTTCTCGGTATCGAAGGCAATCATGCGGCCGACTTCGACAGTCTATCGGCGGCATTCCGCCTGACGGGGTTCTTTCTGCATCGCCATGTCTATGAACCGCGCGGCATCGAAGCCGCGGCAGCCCGCGACGGCTTCGTTCAGGCGGCACTCAAGGCGCTCAATCCAGCCTTGCGGACGCTTTCCGGTCCGAATGATATTTCCGCCTGACTTCGGTTTTTTACCGGTGCAAAACATCCTCCGGATTTGGCGGTTTACCCGCATGGGAGCCCTTCCTATGTCTTGGAAGACTGCCAGCCAAGGAGGATACCATGCTGACCAAGACCGCAACACCGACGACGATCACGCTCTGGAACGGCCGCGAAATTCCGCGTCTCGGCATGGGATGCTGGGCGATCGGCGGCCCCTTCTTTGCCGGCGACACGCCGCTCGGCTGGGGCGAAGTCGACGACGATGAATCCGTCGAAGCGATCGGCCGCGCCATCGACCTCGGCATCCGCTTCTTCGATACCGCCTCGAATTACGGGGCCGGCCATTCCGAAGAGGTACTCGGCCGGGCAATCGGAAATCGCGACGATATTACCGTTGCCACCAAATTCGGCTTTGCCACCGATCCGGTCACCAAGCAGGCAACCGGCGCCTTCGCCGATGAGGCCTTCATCCGCCGTTCGGTCGAGACCTCGCTGCGCCGCCTCAAGCGTGACCGTCTCGATCTCTTGCAGTTCCACATCAATGATTTTCCGTTGGAACCGTCCGATGCTGTCTTCGACGTGCTGGAGGCGCTGCGCGCCGAAGGCAAGATCGATGCATTCGGCTGGAGCACCGATTCTCCCGATCGCGCCGCCCGCCATGCCGGCCGCCAGGGCTATGTCTCGGTGCAGCATACGATGAACGTCTTTGAGCCGGTGCCAGAGATGATCGCGGTGATCGAAAGGCAGGGACTGATCTCGATCAATCGCGGTCCGCTGGCCATGGGGCTGCTGACCGGCAAGTTCACCGCCGACAAGGCGGTCGGCGCCAAGGATGTACGCGGCGCGGCCCTCGACTGGATGGTTTACTTCAAGGACGGGCGGATGGCCCCGGAATTTGTCGCAAGGCTCGACGCCGTCCGCGATCTCCTGACCTCCGGCGGCCGCACACTGACGCAAGGGGCGCTCGCCTGGCTCTGGGCAAAGTCGCCACGCACCCTCCCCATTCCAGGCTTCCGCACCGTCGCCCAGGTGGAGGAAAATGCCGGCGCACTGGAAAAGGGACCGCTGCCGGACGATGTCATGGCGGGGATCGACGCCGCACTCGGGCATCAGTGAGAGTCGGTGACGCTCCCCCACGCTCCCTCATTCCTGTGCTCGTCACAGGAATCCAGCCACCGCGCGTCTGCGCGGTGAATGACTCAATGCGAATTTGAAAAGGTCTTCCGCGCCCAAGGACTTGGGCGCACTGGATTCCCGTGACGAGCACAGGAATGACGGAGAATGTTGTGAGGTATGCGGTAGAAGGCCCCGTCAGATGTGACCTACCCTCGCGCACGAACCTTCAACGCCCAGCCCTCCGGCCTTTCTTCGACGACGCGGACGGTGTCACCGATCTTGATCCTGCCGCCGCCGCGCGGCGTGACGTTCCAGCCGAAGAGCGGACCGGGCACACGCCGGTCGGCCGACATGCGGATGCGGCCCATTGATGGCATCGGGTTGGGCACCTCGCGTGAACCGGTCAGTTGGTCCTGCGTCGTCATGATGCAGCGCGAGCAGGGTTTGACGAGATCGAAGCGGATGCCGGCAATCTCGATCGCCGCCCAGCGGTCCTCCGGCCAGGCCTCGTCGATATCGATGACGATGTTCGGACGGAAACGTTCCATGCCGACGCTGCCTTCGCCATGGGCGGCGAGATCGGCATTCAAAGCCTTCAGCGAACCGGTTGTCGTCACCAGGATCTGGTAGCCGTCGGTAAAGGTGACCGGCGTGCCTTCGCCGGCCCATTCGGCATTCGCTGTGCGCCGTGCCTGGCCGTCGAAGAAGACCAGTTGCACCTCGCGGCCGAGCCATTCGGAAAGCTGCCGGTTGCTCTCGGGATCGGCGACCGCGGCGCTGACGGTCGATTTCCACACGCTCACATCCATGCGGATTTCAGGCCGGGGCGGTGGCACGGATATGTCCTGCTTACCTTGCATCAGCAGCCGGAAGGCGCCGGGCTCCGGCCGGATCTCGATGCGCGCCAGGTCCGGCAATTCGCGCTGGGTGATGAAGTGCCCGTGTGGGTCGGTGATCATCGCCCGCCGGTCGCCGGGAAGCCCATAGGCATCGATATCGGCCGAAGGCAGGGCAATGCCGCGGGCGCTCTTGAGCGGGTAGATGAAGAGGTCGCTGATGTGCATACGGTTCTCCTAAGCATGTCGCGCAAAAGTGTGAAGCGGTTTTCCCAGGCAAAGCGCGAAGCGCTTTTGCCGCAACGACATGCGCAAAAACAAGAAGCTAAAGCGCGAGAAGCGAATATGAAAGATCGCGACGTGCTTTAGATCTCGTCCATGAATGCCTGGAGGAAATCGCGCAGGCTTTTGTCGCGCGAAGCCGCCAGCCTGCGGCCGGTCTCGGTCTGGAACCCGTCCGCCAGTTTGAACAGCTTTGTCCGGAAATGGTCAATCGCATAACGCTTGTCGTCGAGCGGGCGCTCCGCCGCCGCCGGGTCGAACGGATCGTAGAGCCCGGATCCCAGCCGCCCGGCAATATAGAAGCAGCGTGCCGCGCCGATCATGCCGATCGCGTCCAGCCGGTCGGCATCCTGCAGGATCTTTGCCTCCAGCGTCTGCGGCGCCACCCCGGCCGAGAAACTATGCGCGGTGATGGCGTGAGCCGCGGCCTCGATATCCGCCTCGCTCCAGCCGAGTTCCGCCAGGATCGCCGATGCCTTTTCCGCTGCCAAAGCCGATGCTTTTGCCCGCAGCGGCGAATTCTTCTCGACGGCGACGCAGTCGTGCAACAGCACGGAAGCGGCCAGCACCCGACCGTCTCCGCCTTCTCCAGCATGGATGCGCATGGCGTTGCGGAAGACGCGCAGGATATGGGCAAGATCGTGCGAGCCGTCGTCGCCATCGGCTGCGTGTGCGATCAGCGCCGCAGCGAGTGTCTCATGAGGAAAGAAGGCTTCAGCCTCGACCATTGCGCCACCTGTTATGAGCAAGAAGAATCTCGGTCGAAGCACGCGACAACGAAGGCTCGGGGACCGTTGCCGATTGTGTAGCGGCTTGTCGCGCGAGTCGCAATTGAAGCCCGTTCAGCACCTCGGAAGATGCATTACCCCACCATTCTTCGGCGGCAGGGAGAGAAGATGGGGCACGTCGCAGGCCGGTCTCGGCCGGCTGATGTGATAGCCCTGGATCTCGTCGCACTCCTCGCATTCCAGCAGCGCCAGCTGCTCGGCCGTCTCGACGCCTTCGACGGTGACGCGCATGCCGAGCGCGTCGCCGAGCAGAATGATCGCGTGCATGATCGCATGCGCTTCCTTGTTGTCGACGATGTCGTTGACGAAGGATTTGTCGATCTTGATCTTGTCGAAGGGGAAGCTCGAGAGATAGCTCAGCGAGGAGTAGCCGGTGCCGAAATCGTCCATCGAAATGCGGATGCCGCGCTCCTTCAGCGCATGCAGGATCGGCAGCACCTCGCCGAGATTTTCCATCAGCACGCTTTCGGTGATTTCGAGCTCGAGCCGCAGCGGCGACAATGAGGCCGCCGCCAGCGCTTCGCCGACATCACTGGTCAGGTCGCTGCTGCTGAACTGCATCGCCGAAACGTTGACCGCGACCTTGATGTCTTCAGGCCATTCTACTGCATCGTTGCAGGCTTGGTGCAAAACCCAGCGGCCGATATCGACGATGAGGCCGACCTCTTCGGCGAGCGGAATGAAATCTATCGGCGCAACACGGCCGCGGATCGGATGGTTCCAGCGGATCAGGGCCTCGAAGCCGCAGATGCGCCGCTGCGAAAGGTCATAGAGCGGCTGGTAATGCAGCTCGAATTCTTCCTTCTCGATGGCTGCTCTGAGGTCCGCCTCCAGCGCGTGGCGCAGCTGCATCTGCGCTTCCATCTCGCCGGCGAAGAAACGCTCGCGCTTACGCCCGTCCGCCTTGGCGTGCGACAGCGCCACGCCGGCATTCTTCAGCAGGATATCGGTTTCCTCGCCATCCCCCGGGGCGACTGCGATCCCCATCGAGACGCTGAGCTCCATGTGTTTTTCGCCGTGCAGGAATGGCTCGGAAAGCTCCCGGCGGATCTGCTCGGCCAGCGCCGTCACGTTCCACGGCTGCTGTCTGCCCGTCTGCAGGATGGCGAATTCGTCCGAACCGAGCCGCGCCAAGGTGTTTTCCGAACCGGCCGAGGCCCGGATGCGCTCGGCGACCTCTTGCAGGATCGTGTCGCCGGCGGACACGCCCATCATGTTGTTGATCGATTTGAACCGGTCGAGGTTGAGGTGAATGAGGGCGATCTGCTCGTCGCGTTTGCGCTCGGCGAGTGCTGAATCGACCTGCTCGCGGAAATGGATGCGGTTCGGAAGACCGGTGAGCGGGTCGTGGTGGGCGAGATAGGCGATGCGCTCGGCCGCCTTTCGATCCTCGGTAATATCGGCATGAATGGCGATATTGCTGCCATCGGCAAGGATGGTCACCATGCTCTGGATAATGCGGCCGTCGTCCATCAGCCATTCGCGCCGACGGATACCGCCGCTTTTTACGGCTGCGGAGGAATGTCGCCCGGCTCGCCGGCCGGGCTTGGCGCCAGTGCCTTCCGCACCGCGCATTTTGTCGATGAGATCGGCGATGGTCGCGCCGGGAGTGACATCGGCCTGGGTCAGGCCGAAGAGCTGACCGAAGCGAATGTTTGAAAGCGTCAGCCGCTGATCTGCGTCAAAGACGCTAAGACCGAGTGGCAGGTTGTTGAGGATGATTTCGAAGAGTCTCTGCTGTCCGTCGAATGCCTGGCTGAGGGCTGACATATTGCCTCTCAGCGCATGGTTCTCCCTCAGCAGCGTTTCCGCGCTTCTTTCGATCTCGTCATAGTCGCTTTCATGGACACGATAGGTCGCGATGACAAGTTCCATCAGGCGCTGCGCATCGACCGATCCATCGGCGGTGACGGCCTGGCTGCATTGCTGCCAGAAGAGCGCTTCAGCCTTCATGGCGAGGCCTCTGCAGGGCGGCCGCGACGGCCACGGTCGCCATCGGTTGATGGACGTACCTCATCACATCGAAAACTCTTCCAAAAGTGGCCATGAAATTGATTTTTCATAAACTAAACGTCCAGGTGGTATCTCGTGACGCTCATTCTGGACGGGCGGGATTAATATTCGGTTGCAGTGCAGCAGGGGCTTCGCGTCGTTAGACATTTGTTTTATATGTGAAAAATTGCTGAAATACCGCAAAGCCTCCTCGCCTGGCGCCGGCAGATGTTCAGCTTCGGGCCATTTCGTTAACCGTTGTCAATCATCGTTAATGAGAAGTTAACAACTTATTGACGCACCGCGCAAATCAGTTTAACCAGCGAGTCAATCAGTGATTTTCCACGTTCGTATTGCGTACAAACACCACCGGCAAAAGGCGGTGAATGGAGGTTTGTATGACCAGCACCACATCCGTTTCCGATACGTCATATGCATATCTGGCGACACTCTCGCGGCTTGATGCCAATGGCGATGGTGTACTCAGCCGTGGCGAACGTGCCGCCGATGAGAAGCCCGGCATCATCAAGGAACTCCTGGAAGAGGACAACACCAGCGAGACGCAGCCGAAATTTTCCGGCAGCCTGATTGCGCTGATGATGGACTCGCGTGACAGCGGCATGGCAAGCAGCATCGCCGTCCCTTATCCGTTGCAGCAGACGGCGCCGACGACCGGCGATCAACCGGACGATCTGTACCGCAACACTTACGGCCAGTTCGATTTCGCCGCCGTCGCCTGAGACGCTCCCGAATCCGGTCATCTGCAAGCCGGCCGTTGGCCGGCTTTTCTCGTTCTGCGGGTCTGCCTTAGCGCCTCCTGTCGGATACGCGCCGCTCTAAATGAGGAACACCTTCCGGGGTTGATACGTTCAGAAGGACAACCGGACGGAAGGAGATCTCCATGAAAGCCATGTGCACCATCGCCGCCCTGAGCCTGCTTGCCGTTGCATTGCCGGCGGGTGCCCAGGACAAGCAGACGGCGGTCGCCAATTTCGCCGGCAAGGACGGCAAGGAGGACGGCCGCGCGCAACTGACGGCTGCCGCCACCGGCGGTGTCTTGATCGAGGTCGAGATATCGGGACTGCCGGCGAACAAATGGGTGGCCTTCCACGTTCATGAGACCGGCCGATGCGACGCCGCGACCCATCACGAGTCGGCCGGCGGTCACTTCAACCCTGAGAAGGCCGAGCATGGCATCCTTGCGGCCAAGGGGCCGCATGCTGGCGATATGCCCAATCAATATGTCGGGCAGGACGGCGTGCTCAGGGCGCAGGTCTTCGACAGCATGGTCACGCTCGATGGCAAGACCGACGGCATTCGCGGCCGCGCATTGATGGTACACGCCAATTCGGATGACTATCGCAGCCAGCCCTCGGGTGATGCCGGGGAAAGACTGTCCTGCGGCGTCATTCAATAGTCTGCTGCATAAGTTCCTGGATCACTGTTTCATTGCCGCGTCAGTGCCGGCTTTTCGGCGGCCGATCTGCCGTTGGACGTCTTTGCCGGCGCGGCGTTCGGCGCATCCGGCAACGCGGCCCGATTGTTCTCGTCGAAGGCGAGTTTTACGCGCTTTGCCATGTCCCGGCTGACCATCCACCAGTCACCGGTCTTTGCCCAATAGCGCAGCGTCACGAAGATCGCGCCGTCACCGAGGCCGTCGATGAAGACGCTCGGTTCCGGTGACTTCAGCACCCGGGAATCGGCTTTGGCAAGGTCCATCAATGTTTCCATCGACTGATCGATGTCATCCTCGACCTTGATCTTCAACTCGTTCCGCCGCGTCGCCTCGCGGCTGAAATTGGTGATCGGCGTGTTCCAGAGCGTCGAATTCGGCGCCAACCGGTAGAGCCCGTCGGCAGTCCTGAGTTCGGTCGCAAACAGCCCGATTTCGCGCACCGTACCGGCCACGCTGCTGGTCTCGATATATTCTCCGACCCGGAACGGCCTGAGGATCAGCAGCATGATGCCGGCGGCGATATTCTGCAGTGTTCCCTGCAGCGCCAGTCCGATTGCCAGGCCGGCTGCACCGAGGGCCGCGATGATCGAGGCGGTCTGGACGCCGAACTGGCCGAGCACGGTGATGAACACCAGAATGAGCAACGCGTATCGCAGCACATTGGTGAAGAAGCGCGCCAGTGTCTCGTCGATGCCATGGACGCGCGACAGGCCTTCATAAGCCCAGCGGCTGGCGAAACCGGCAAGCGCCCAGCCGAGAACGAGCAGGATCACCGCCCCAAGGACGGAAAAGGAATATTGCACCGCCAGCGCGCTCGCCTGGCTGAGCGCCGTTTGCGTGGCAAGAAGGGCGTCGGCTGCTTGTTGTTGCATGATCTGGCCTTTTCTACGTGGTCGGGCCTAGATGGGGCAGATGGCGGCAGCGTCAACCGCAAGCGGGCTCGCCGATCGCAAGCAGGAAGGGCGCGTTGCCGTCGGCATCGGCGCCGCGTCCGATCGCCCGTACGGCCGTAACAAGCCGGCCGCTACGGTTAAGCAGCGCGTCGCCGATCTCGATCAGCCGGGCGTTCGGCGTCGCGAAAGGCGAGGCCGCCCGCAGCCGGCGCGCAAGTATTTCCTCACTCTGATCCGGCGCGAGCGACAATGCGGTGATCAGGGCTGCCGCCGGTGAGCGCGACACGCCCATCCAGCAATGGATGAGCAGCGGCGTCTCCTGCCGCCACGACGCGGCAAAGTCGATGATTCCCTGCACATGCGTTTCGTCGGGCGCCACCAGGCCGCCGGTGCCCTTGAAGGTAATGTCGTTCATCGCCAGCGTCAGATGACGGTCGGCCGCGATCACGCCCGGCCGGTGAAAGGCCTGCTCCTTGGCGATCAGGCTGATCATGTCACGCGCCTTGTGGCGCACGGCCATCTCTGCGATGCGCGATAGCGGCGAGACGACGATGAAACTCACGAGACCATCTCCCGCGCGGTCTCGATCGCCACGAAGCGCTCGCAGAACAGCCTCTGGGCTTCGATTGCCGGCAGCGGTTCGATCATCAGCATCTCCCTGCTGACGCCGCGCGGCTGGCCGAAGAATTTCTGTGCCTCGGCGGGTGTGAAGCCGGCGAGCACCGTCGCCTCGAAATAGGCGGCGATCGTATCGGCTTTCTTGATTCGGTCCTTGAGGTCGCGCGAGGGGTGCGGCGGCAGGCCGAAGCGCAGGTGCACGGCGGCCTCCAGCCGCTTTTCCACCGTCTTGTAGCCGCCGCCAACCACCGATTTGAACGGTGAGATCATATCGCCGATCACATATTCGGGTGCGTCATGCAGCAGCGCCATCAGGCATTCCTGCGGGGACGCATCATTGACGCGGCGGAAAATGTCTTCGACGACGAGGCTGTGCTGCGCTACCGAAAACGCATGATCGCCCGATGTCTGGCCGTTCCAGCGGGCAACACGCGCCAGCCCATGGGCAATGTCGATCAGTTCCACATCGAGCGGCGAGGGGTCGAGCAGGTCGAGCCTGCGCCCGGACAGCATGCGTTGCCAGGCGCGCGGAGCTTTCGTCGTTGTCACGCACTGGCCTCGTCGGCGCTGGTGGGAAAGACAAGGCCGGACCATTGCGGCAGGACGAGGGAAACGGGTGTCTCGCCGGCGAGCAGCGGCGTGCCGGCAGCGATTGCCACGCCGGCGCGGTCGATGCGCACAATCGCCAATCCATGGTCGCCTTCGACCGAACCGAGTGTCCCGACAGGCTTGCCGGCGGCGGATATCTCCGTCCCGGTCTCCGGCAGAGCCGTTGCGGCGGACACTGTGACGACGCGCCGGCGCGCGGTGCCGCGGTGCTGCATGCGCGAAACGACCTCCTGGCCGACATAGCAGCCCTTCCTGAAGGAGAGGCCGCCATTGAAATCCATCAGCACGTCGTGCGGAAAGGCATCCTGCAGGGCGAAGTCCGATCCTGACGTGACAATGCCGTGGGCGATGCGCAGCGCATGGTAGAGCGCTTCTTCACTGTCGCCGTGTTTGCCGGGCCGACGGGTCAACGTGACGCCTGCCTTGGTGAAGCGACTGTCCCGGACGCCCTGGCTGTCCCGGACGCCCTCGGCACCTTCGCCCCAGGAAACGGTGACACCGTCTTCGGCGCGGGGCGCAAGCGTGACGGCGGCACGCAGCTTGTACATCGTCAGCCGCTTCAGCAGGCCATCGCGCTGGCCGGCATCCGTTTCGATCGTATAGCCGTCGCCCTCCTGCCAGATCATGAAGTCGAACAGGATCTTGCCCTGCGGCGTCAGCAGTGCCCCGGGCCGCGCCTCGCCGGCCTCAAGCGAGATGATATCGGTGGTGATCAGGTTCTGCAGGAAGGATTGGGCTTCCGCGCCGCTGACGGAGAGAAGTGAGCGGTCTTTCAGGAATACGGCTGGCATGGCGGAACCTGTCGCGTTGGTCATCGCTCAGAGGTATGTCTTCATGAGGTGGATCGCAAGCGTCCCACCGAAAGGCGAAACGCGAAAGGCGCAAGCGTGGTGGGCGTCAGTCGCCCGCCGTGAAGAATTTCCATTTGCCCTGCGGCGTAATGCCGAGGCGGTAGAAATTATAGCCGCCGAATTCCTGCATATCGGAAAGATCGCCGGCGGTGACGATGCGCAACAGCTCGACGCGCTCAGGCGGTGTCAGCGACTTCAGGTCCTTCTCGGCGAAATAGGGCCAGACATACATCTCGTCTGCCGTACCCTGGCCGACATGCACGAAGCCGGTCGAGACGATGTCGAGCATGATGGCGAGGATTTCGTCTCCGTCAGGATCGCCGGAAAGATCCTTCAGCGTGCCAATCGGATCCTCCGTGGGCTCGCCGACAGTCACCTGAGTCTGCTCTGTGCCGGTGCCCATCAGCGGCCGCAAGCGTTCGAGATCGCCGGAGGCCGCCGCCTCGACGATCTGCTCGCGCATCTTGCGAACCGGCTCGGGCATCTTGCTGATGTCGTAGATCACTTCGGCAGGTTTGGAAGCATCCTGGGCGCCCGGCGTCTTGTCGACACCCTGATTGTTCTGGCTGTTGACCAGCGGATCGGCCATGGGAACGCTGGGAACGGTCCCGCCCTGCGGCTGGCTCTGTCCCTGAGCATTTCCCGGCGCAGCCGGCGCGTCGTTGGCGGCCTGGCCGGGGATCTTGTGCAGTTCGGAAAGCGCGTAGGCTGCCGGGGCAAGGAAAATATTGCCGGCGGCGAGGCTGAACGCAAGCAGCACCGGCGCGAGCGGAATTCGCGAAATTTTCTCTTTACCGGTATGCATCAAACTCTCTGATAACAATTATTGCAGGGTGCGGTTCGCGGAGAATTCGCCGGCAAGCATGCGTTCACGCAGCGAATCCAGCAAGGCTTCGGCGCTGCTTTCCCCGTGCAATCTGATCGTCTCGCGCAGGGCATGCGCAATAGCGGCATCAGCGATGATCTCAGGCTCGATTCCGTCGGCCATGCCGTCAGCCCAAGCCTCGTTCTGGTACTCCAGAGCCGCCTGCATCTTCTCGTGGACGATCATGTCGTCGATCTCGTTGAGGCTTGCTTCCATTGTCTTTTCCTCAGAACTTCTCATGTCTTACTGCACCGTTAACAACACTAACAGCCTTTTCCCAAAACGACACGTCCACATGCGAAAACAGGTTAATTAAACGTCAATTTCCAAAACGCGAGGTAATTTCTGTGGCGAGTGTTGCACCTTCGTTACGGTAGCGCTCTTCTGCCACGATGGCCGCTGCGGTGCAATCCGTATAGACGGAGGCGAAGGCGCGGTAGCCGCGATTGAAGGCTGCAGTCAGTCTTTCCTTGCGCTGCGGCTCGTTGCCGGTCTCCGAATCGAGCAGCTGCTGCATGCCGTTTCGCCACTCGTCGCCGCCTGCCGCCTTGCAGAGCGTTCTCAAATAATGCACCGAGCCCAACACCTCGGCGAGCCGTGCCAGCTTGTCGTCATAGGGCACCGTCACCGCAGGCGGCGGCGCAATCTCCTCCTCCCGTGGAGGCGGCGCGTTCTTGCCCTGCGCCATGGTGGGGCCGGCGAGCACGAGCAGGGACAGGAAAACGCGTCGAACGGGAATCATGCTCCCAGTTGATACGTTGAGCATGACGGCAACAAGGCGGACCTTGAGAGTTTCCACTCCTATTCGCCGACCGCCAGAGCATGATGTCGAAAAGTGTCAGCGGTCTTCGGACGACTTCGTGCCCCAGCGTTAACTCAGGAGGATTCAGATTTTAGGCCGGTCGGTCTGAAATCATCCTGTTCTAGCCGCTCCGCGCATTCGAGCACGCTCTGCGGCACGGGCAGCCGCCGGATTTCCTCAACCGTGTACCAGCCCAGTGCCGCCGCATCGTCGGCGGCCTCAGCCACCAGCTCCCGATCCGCCTCGACGCGAAAGACCGACAGAAAGAAGTGGCTGCTGAGGCTGCCATCGGCCGCATGGGTCTTCAGGTCATAGGTCGAAAACAGCTGCGGATTGCGCACCGAAATGCCGGTTTCCTCACGGAATTCTCGCAACGCCGTTTGCTCCGGCGTCTCGCCCGGTTCGGCGCGGCCGCCTGGAAAGGCATACATATCGGCAGAAGGCGGATTGCGCCGCAACACCAAAAGGAATCGTCCGTCGCGTTCGAGAATGGCGGAGGAGGCGGCTTTGGCGGTGGAGATCATGGGATGGCTCTTGCTGTGATGGCCCATCCTACCCGATGAATAGTGATCAAGAAATGCGAAGGCGCGAAAGGTGCTTCCGTGACCTACATCATTTATGCCTTTGCCGCCGTCTTCGAGATCGCCGGCTGCTTCGCCTTCTGGGCGTGGCTGAGACTTGAAAAGCCCGTCTGGTGGCTGGCGCCCGGAATGGTTTCGCTGGCACTTTTTGCCTGGCTTCTGACGCTGGTCCCGAGCGAGGCCGCCGGCCGGACCTTCGCAGCTTATGGCGGCATCTATATCGCCGCCTCACTGCTCTGGCTCTGGCTGGTCGAAAGCCGCGCGCCTGATCGTTACGATATCAGCGGGGCGCTGGTCTGCCTTGCGGGAACGAGCATTATCCTCTTTGGGCCGAGAGGCTGACGTGCCTTGACCGGACTCAAGCCGGGTGCAAAGACAAGCCGATGTGTGGACGTTTCGCCCTGACAAGCTCCAGCGCCGACCTGCGCGAATTTTTCTCCGGTGTCGATCTCGATGAGTTTCCGGCGCGCTACAACATCGCGCCGACGCAGCCGATCCTCGTCGTCATAGCCGGCGAGGGCCGGGAGAAGGGCAGCAACCTGGCCGACCGCCGCGCCGTGCTCGTGCGCTGGGGTCTCACCCCGGCCTGGGTCAAGGACCCGAGGGACTTCCCGCTGTTGATCAACGCTCGCTCCGAGACCGCAATCGGCAAGGCCTCTTTCCGGGCGGCCATGCGTCATCGCCGCATACTCATCCCGGCCTCCGGCTTTTATGAATGGCATCGCCCGTCCAAAGAAAGCGGCGAGCGGCCGCAGGCCTATTGGATCAGGCCGCGCAAGGGCGGGGTCGTGGCTTTTGCCGGGTTGATGGAGACATGGTCCTCGGCGGATGGTTCCGAGGTCGATACCGGCGCGATCCTGACGACAGCGGCCAATTCTGGCATATCGGCGATCCACGATCGCATGCCCGTGATTATCAAGCCGGAAGATTTTTCACGCTGGCTGGATTGCAGGACGCAGGAACCGCGCGAGGTGGCCGACCTGATGCGGCCGGTTCAGGACGATTTTTTCGAGGCCGTCCCGGTCTCCGACAAAGTCAACAAGGTCGCCAATATGGGGCCCGACCTGCAGCAGCCGGTCGTCGTCGCAAAGCCGCTGAAGGCCCCCGAGAAGCAGAGGCCTGACGACGGCCAGCTTAGTTTCTTCTGAATACTATCTGCCGCTTTTCATCAGTCGCGCGCGGGCGGTCAAGCGGATTTCTTGACGCTGGTCGGCTTGTGTTTCGCCATCAGCGATGCCGCGGCAACAGCCTTGAGGCCGACGGGGCGATAGTTGGCGGCGAGATCGGGCTTGGCCGTCTGCTGTTCGCCGCTACTGCTCTTCTTCGAAGTCACGATACTCTCCTTACGTGGTTCTTCCCAGGGTATTTTGTATTTTGAAGTTTGGTCACCAATAGCGACAAAACGGGGACGCAGCTTATCAGGATTTGTAAACGCGCACCATAATTCGCGAGGCTTAACTGAAGCCTACGTTGGTTAATACTTACTGAAGGGAGCGGTTCCAATAAAACTGCGCAGCCGTTTTTCCCGGGAAAAAGCGCGCAACAGTTTTTCCGGGAATGTGGGAGGTGAAGAGAGACGCATTCCCATCGCTAAAGCGCGTCGCGTCAAATTTGATTCATGCGACGCGCTTTAGCCCTTTATTTTGATGCATGTCGTTGTCCCGGAACCGCTGCACACTTCCGGGCGACATGCATTAGAAAATCAGGAAATGCCTCCGCGTCAGATGTGACGGCCGATATCGTCGTCGCCGACGCCGGGTTCCTCGATCGTCAGCGTCCCGTATTTCCGGCGCCATTTCCGTGCACCGAAAGGAAGCGATATGAGATAGGCGGCAACGGTGAAGACCATCACCTCCCAGGTGTAGCTCATCAGCAGAGCCACATAGAGCACGACGCCGAGCATCATCGGCAGCACGAGATCGCGCCGCAGCCGGTTGCCTTCCGATTTGCCCGACCAGACCGGCAGCCGGCTGATCAGCAGGAAGGCGATGACGACGGTATAGATCGACGAGACATAGGCGAAGGTGCGGTCCGTCGCCAGGCCGAGGAAGCCGAGATAGACCGGCAGCAGCACCAGCATGGCGCCGGCCGGCGCCGGCACGCCGACGAAATATTCCGATTGCCAGCTCGCCTTGTTCTCGCGTTCGGCCATGACGTTGAAGCGGGCAAGCCGAAGCCCGGCGGCGATCGCATAGATCAGTGCGGCGATCCAGCCGAGCGAACGCGCCTGGTCGAGCGCGAAGACATAGACGACGAGAGCGGGGGCGACGCCGAAATTGACGATATCTGCAAGCGAATCCATTTGCGCGCCGAACTTCGAGGTCGCCTTCATCAGCCGGGCCACGCGCCCATCGATGCCGTCGAGGAAGGCGGCGACCAGCACCATGGAGACGGCGAGCTCGTAACGGTTCTCGAAAGCCAGCCGGATGCCGGTCAGCCCGGCGCAGATCGCCAGAATGGTGATGAGGTTCGGAAAGACGAGACGGAGCGGGATTTCGCGCAGACGCGGGCCGCGGGCGGAATCATCCGGACCATTGGGCTCGAAAGGCGGAAAGGGCGTTTCCATATCGCGTTCCAATCTGAACCTGGAGCATGTCGCGCAAAACTGTGCAGCGGTTTTGCGATAATGACATGCGTAAAAACAAAGGGCTAAAGCGCGAGGCGCGAATCTGAAAGATCGCGACGCGCCTTAGCTGCGGCGGCTGATGATGGGACCCTTGGCGGAAGCGAATTCGGCAATCACGGTTTCCCCGGCAATCGCCACCTGGCCGAGCGAGACACGCGGCGCAGCACCGGCGGGCAGGAACACGTCGAGCCGCGAGCCGAAACGGATCAGCCCGAAGCGCTCGCCGGCATCCACCGGTTCGTTGGGGTTTGCCCAGCAGAGGATGCGCCGCGCCACGAGGCCGGCGATCTGGACGACGCCGATCTGGCCGTGGCGGGTTTCGATCACCAGCCCGTTGCGCTCATTGTCCTCGCTGGCCTTGTCGAGTTCGGCATTGACGAAGCTGCCGGAGCGGTAATTGATGCTGACGATGCGCCCGCGCATCGGCGCCCGGTTCACATGGCAGTTGAAGACGTTCATGAACACCGAGATGCGCAGCATCGGCTCGGAGCCGAGGTCGAGCTCGGCCGGCGGGGTCACCATCTGGATCGCCGAGACCTTGCCGTCGGCGGGAGAGATCACCAGATCGTCGTCCTGCGGGGTGACGCGCTCGGGATCACGGAAGAAATAGGCGCACCACAGCGTGAAGATCATGCCGATCCAGAAGAGCGGCTTGAAGATCCAGCCCAGGATCAGCGACGCGACGAAGAAGGCGGCAACGAAGGGATAACCCTCCTTATGCACGGGGACGATCGTGTTGCGAACCGTGTTGAACAGGCTCATGCTGCCGGTCTCCTTGCGTTGTCGTTTTTTGCTGGTTAGCGAAAAACCGTCTCCGGGGCAATGCTGTGGCCCCGGACGTGGTTCCGACGCCGGAGTTCTGAACAACAAAAGCTTGGGCCTTGTCGCTCCCGGCTCAGCTTGCCGGGGCAAGCCGCGTGATCACGCCCAGGTCGTCGCTTTCGCGCACCTGCTTCAAATGTTCCTCCGCCTGTGTCGCCTCGCGCTGCCGGTTCCACATCGAGGCGTAGAGACCGTTCATTTCGAGCAGGGCGGCATGCGTCCCGCGCTCGGCGATCTCCCCGCTTTTCAGCACGATGATTTCGTCGGCGCCGATCACCGTCGACAGTCGGTGGGCGATCACCAGCGTCGTGCGGTTCCTCGAAACCACGTCGAGCGCCGTCTGGATTTCCCGTTCCGTTGTCGTGTCGAGCGCCGATGTCGCCTCGTCGAGGATCAGGATGGGCGGTGCCTTGAGAATGGTGCGGGCGATCGCCACTCGCTGCTTCTCGCCACCCGAAAGCTTGAGCCCGCGCTCGCCGACCTTGGTCTCAAACCCCTCGGGCAGCATTTCGATGAAATGGGCGATCTGCGCCACCTCGGCTGCCGCAAAGACCTCGCCGTCGCTCGCCGATGTGCGGCCGTAGCGGATGTTGTAGGCGACCGTATCGTTGAAGAGCACGGTATCCTGCGGCACCATGCCGATCACGGAGCGCAGGCTCTTCTGCGTCACCGTGCGGATGTCCTGGCCGTCGACGGTGATCGCGCCGCTCTGGATATCGTAGAAACGATAGAGCAGCCGCGACAGCGTCGACTTGCCGGCTCCAGAAGGACCGACGACGGCCACCGTCTTGCCGGCCGGCACCTCGAAGGAAATGCCCTTCAGGATCGGACGGGCGGGGTCGTATGAAAAGTGCACATCCTTGAAGGCGATCGCGCCCTGGCCGATCCGGAGCTCGGCCGCATCGGGCGTGTCCTTGACCTCGGCCTGGACCTCCAGCAGGTCGAACATCTGCTCGATATCGGTCAAGCCTTGACGGATTTCGCGGTAGACGAAGCCGATGAAGTTGAGCGGCGCGGAAAGCTGCAGCAGCATCGAATTGACGAAAACGAAATCGCCGACCGTCTGCTCGCCGCGCTGCACGGCGAGAGCAGACAGAACCAGCATGATCGTCGTGCCGATGCCGAAGATGACGCCCTGGCCGAAGTTCAGCCAGCCGAGCGAGGTCCAGACATCGGTCGCCGCCTTCTCGTAGCGTTCCATCGATTTGTCGAAGCGTTTTGCCTCCATCTCTTCGTTGCCGAAATATTTGACGGTCTCGAAATTGAGGAGGGAGTCGATCGCCTTGGTGTTGGCGTCGGTATCGCTGTCGTTCATCGAGCGGCGGATGGCGATGCGCCAGTCGGATGCGCGGATGGTAAACCAGATATAGGCCCAGACCGTAAAGGCGGTGACGGCGAGATAGGAGAAGCCGTAGCCCCACCAGAAGATCGCCGCCGTCAGCAGGAATTCGATGACGGTCGGGACCGAATTGAGGATCGTGAAACGCACGATCGTCTCGATGCCCTTGGTGCCGCGCTCGATGATGCGCGACAGGCCGCCGGTCTTGCGCTCCAGATGGAAGCGCAGCGACAGTTCATGCATATGCACGAAGGTCCTGTAGGCGAGCTGGCGCACCGCATGCTGCCCGACGCTGGCAAACAGCGCGTCGCGCAGCTGGTTGAGGCCGAGCTGGATCAGGCGGGTGATGTTATAGGCGATCACCAGGGCGATGGCGCCGGCGAGCAGCGGCGGCACCGAGCCGGCGAGATCCATCCTGCCGTTCAGCGCATCGGTCGACCACTTGAAGAAATAGGGAACGAGCAGCAGGACGAATTTGGAAATCAGCAGGAAGACCGAGGCCCAGACGACGCGCATCTTGAGGTCGGGTCGGCCGGCCGGCCACATATAGGGCCAGAGGTTGAGAAGTGTCTGCAGCAGGTTGGATTCCGAGACTGTCTTGCCGTTTGCCATGCTTGTCTCCAGCCCGGATGGGCTTGCGGCGATTGCCGCGCTTCGATGCCGGCAAGAGCACGGAACCGGAATATGCCCGAAGCGCTTCCCCCGCCACCGCCAGATAGGATGCCGGGCAGATGAATACAACAAGTGCGGGGTTTAGGAAAAGAGAGGCCAGGCGGTTATCCCGCCCGGCCTGGTTATGGTGTTTGGCGCTTAGAGATGCCGGTTGGATAGGCGTTTGCGATGCAGTTCCTCGGCGTTCGGCAGTACATCCTTCGGCAGGCCGAAGATCTGGCCGGGGCGGATGCGATCCGGATCGACGATCTTGTCCTCGTTGGCGATGTAGATCGTCGTGTAACGAACGCCGAGTCCATAAGTGCGGCGCGAGATCTGCCACAGCGTGTCGCCGCGGCGAATGATCACCGCCGCGTTGTTTGCGGTCAGCGGCGCCTGTTCGATCGTCTTCGGCTGGTTACCTGCCGCGTCGTTTGCAGCCGGCGCCGCCGGTGCGGGGGACGTGGAGAGGCCGGCGATGATCGCCGCCAGGCCGTCGAGGCCAGCGCCGACGGATTTTGCATCCTTCGGCAGGCCCTGCAGCATCTTCAATGCGCTGGTCGCGGTCTGCGAGGCGGCGCCGGAGGCTTGCTTGAAGGTGTCGGGCGCATCGGATCCCGGCCGGAAATCGGCGACCGAGCGCAAGGCGAATTCGGTTGCCGAGCGCGCCGCCGCAAGCTGTTCGGCGCCGGGCAACTTGCCATCGGCAAACAGCCCCTTCAGCAGGCCGAAGGCCTTGCCGACTTCGGCCTTGCGCTTGCCGAGCTCGCCTTCGTCGAGCGGCACCATCGAGGAGGCGCCATTTGCGTCGGCTGGGACGGATTGCGCCGCGACCCTGACCTGGTCGCCGGCCGGGCGATTGAAATTCACCGCTGCACGCACGATCACCTTGCCGGCGGGATCGACGACATCGACGCGGATCTTATGGTCGCCGACCGAGAGCGCCACCACGCCGTCGATGACGAAATGGCCATCCGAACCGGCGGTGTCCTGGCCGACAAGGCTGTCGTCGGCGTAACCGAGGACCTTGGCGTTGGCGCGCGCCGTGCCGGCAATGAAAATCTTGTTGCCCTCGATTTCGACGGCGTTGACCATCACATCGGGCGCATTCGACTTGTCGGGGTTGGCGGTGCCGGGAATGGCCGGGGCCGCCGCTGAGCCGCCGGAGGCGGCGTCGGTGAGGTTAGGTGTCTGCAGCGCCAGCTCGCCGGTTGGGGCAACGGTCGCAGCAGGCGCAGCCGAACCTTCGCCCGTTGCCGGCTTGTCTGTTGGCGGCGCCATCGGGTTGGAGGCATCGGCGACTTCGGTGCCGGCCTTCGGCGCGGTGATGATGCGGCTCGCCGCGCCGGGTTTGGAGACCATGGCGAGCAGATTGGCGCCGTCGCCGTCCTTCGGCACGGAGATGGTCGCGACTTCTTCGGAAAGCGTGCTCTTGCCGTCCTTGCCGGTAAACTTGAGCACGAGCTGGTGGTCGCCCGCCGCAAGCGGATCGTCGAGAACGGCGGCGAAATCGCCGCTGGCATCGACATTGGCTGTCGTCACGACCTTTTCGCCGTCAAGCACTTCGAGCTTGCCGTTCGGTTCTGCGGAGCCGGCAATCACTGTCGAGCCGTCGGGCTCGACGCGCAGGACGTCGAAGGCGGGAAGCTTCGGGCCGGCAGTCGCCGCTGTCGTGCTCGCCGCAGGCTCAGGCGCACCGGTCAGTGCAGCCTCGGCCTTGGCGATCGCGGCAAGCGCATCGGTAATGTTCTCCGGCAGCGACTGGACGATGGCGAGCGCCTTCGTGCCGCCGTCCTTCGCCTTGACGGCAAGTGCCTGGGTCGCCGGATCGAGGCCCTCGGGGATTGCGAAACCGGCAAGCGCAGTCAGCGCATCGACGGCCTTAGTCTTGGCAGCGGCGAAGACGTCGTCGGCGGGGCCTTTGCCGTCGGCAAACAGTGCCTTGAGTTCGGTAAGCGACACGCTCGCATTGGCCGACAGGCGACCCACCTTATCGGCGACGCCGGCCGCGTCGGCCACGGCCGAGCGCGATGTCTTTGCCGACTCGTTAACCGTGTCCTTGAGCTCCGTGCTCGCCTGGTTGATGGCGTCGCCGACCTTGGCTGCATCGCCGCCGATGCGCGGCATGACGAAAAATACCATCAGTAGGATTGCGATTACGAGCACTGCAAGGGCCAGCAAGCCGGCACGGTTCTTCATCATTATGTCTCCCCAGGCGGCAATTTGCCGTAGTAACCGAAATTGCTAGCGATTCCCGTTGCTTTGCACAAGCATTCAAAGCAATTCGGCAAGCTCGGCAGGCTGCTTTCCAGTCAATTTTCTTGACTGCATTGAAATGGAATAGTTGTTTGCCTCTATGACCGAACAATCTGTATCGATTCGATCCATCTGCGTTTACTGCGGCTCAAGGCCGGGACGCGATCCCTCCCACATGGCGGCCGGGCGTGCTCTCGGACGAGAGATCGCCGAATACGGCCTGCGCCTCGTCTATGGCGGGGGTACCAAAGGCATCATGGGCGCGGTAGCCAGCGGCGCGCTTTCAGGCGGCGGTCAGGTCACGGGCATTATCCCCGAATTCCTGATCGATATGGAAGCGACTCGCCACTCGCTCGGTCAGCTTAACGAACTTATTGTAACCCCTGACATGCATGCGCGCAAACATACGATGTTCGAGCGTTCCGACGCTTTCGTCGCACTACCCGGCGGCATCGGTACGCTGGAGGAGATCGTCGAGATCATGACCTGGGCGCAGCTCGGCCGCCACGAAAAGCCGATGGTCTTTGCCAACGTCAACGGTTTCTGGGATCCGATGATGGAGCTGATGCGCCATATGACCGAAGAGGGTTTCCTGCACACTGCCCACCGGGTGCAGCCGCTCGTCGTCGATGAGATCTCCGGCATCATTCCGGCAATCATGGCCCAGGCAGCCCAGCTCGCCGCCGATCGTGACGGCGAGGATGCGGTGATCTCGAAGATGTAGGTGGCGTAGCAGCCCCCGGAGCGCCCGCCGTTTCGCCGGCAAATTCAGCTATAGGCCGAAACAAGCTGCGTCACCTGAGAACGCATCCATCGGTTGGCGGGATCATTGTCACCTGCCGCCGACCAAACCATCGATATCGGGCTCACCTTTAGATCGAGTGGAACTTCGGCCATCGCCAAGCCGAACAGACCGGCATACCGCTTCACAATTCTGGTCGGCAGAGTGGCGATCAGGGGCGCTTCGAGGACGGCGGTCAGCACGGTGAGGAATTCTGGTGCTGCCACAGAGACGTCGAGCCGCACGTTGATCCGCTTCAACGCATCATCAATGCAGCCTTCGATGGCGTCCTTCTGGGAAACCAGGGCATGCTTGAGCCCGATATAGGCGTCACGGTCCAAGGTTTCGGGAAGATCAAGAAGCTTCGGATTGTAGCAACACATCAGCGATTGCTCGAACAGCAGGCTCCGCCGGTGTCTGTTGTTGCCGTCATCGTAGCAGCCGACGCCAAGGTCTATGACATTGCCGTCCAAAAGCTTATGGACCAGCTCGGGGTTGACCGCTCGCGCAAGCACTCTGATACCGGGGGCCATCTCATTCAACATAGCGGCGAGACGCGGCACGAGCAGCACCTCAAGCTCGCTGGAAAAGCCGATGCGGAATATCTGCTCGGCCTCGCCCGGCTCGAAGGTCGCAGGCGTTACGATCGCCAGCTGCGTGCGACTGAGTATGTGCTCTACGGCTTCGGCGAAGCGCAGCGCCCGATGGGTCGGCTGCATGACCTGGCCGACACGTACGAACAGCTCGTCCTGAAGCAGGGTCCGGAGAGTGCCGAGATTGTGGCTCATCGCAGGCTGCTGGATTTTCAGCCGGACAGCCGCTTTCGTCACGCTCCGCTCCTTCATGAGCGCATCGAAGGCGACGAGCAGGTTGAGGTCGAAAGACCACAAATTGAAATGATCGATGGAGACAATTTCATTCATCGATTTGATCGTTGCACGAATTTTCCCTACTGTCCATAGCCATCAGACAGCGCTGTCCCGGTTCCAGTTCAACTCGAAAGGAAGTTCCATGAGCGATCTTGGAAAGGAATATCGTATTGCCGGCGTGACGGTCAGAAAGGTGCAGGAGCAGTATCTGCACAACGTTCCGCCCTCATTTCTCTACCCGACTGCCGGATCCGAGGAGATCAAGGCGATCGAGCCACGTCTTTCCGCCGTCGATATGGAAGAGGGCCGCGATGCCCTTGTGGTGAGCATCCATAGCTGGCTTGTCAGGACGGCCGACCACGTCATCCTCATCGACACGGGCTCGGGTAACGATAAGGAAAGACCGCGCAATCTCGCCTTCCATCAGCAGACAATCCCGTTTCTCGACAGGTTGCGCCAGGCAGGTGTCGAGCCCGAAGACGTCGACTTCGTCATAAATACCCATCTTCACGTCGACCATTCCGGCTGGAATACCGTGCTTGAGGACGGAAGATGGATCCCCACGTTCAAAAACGCACGCTACGTCTTCCCGCGCGCCGAGCAGGAATATTATGCGTCGACGGCAAGCCACAACGACATCAACATTCCCAGCGCCGGCGTCTATGAAGACAGCGTGCGGCCGGTGATCGAGGCGGGGCTTGCCGATTTCATCGACGGTGCAGCCGATCCTTTCCTGAAACACTTTACCTTCTTGCCGACGCCTGGGCACAGCATCGGCCATATGTCGGTTCTGCTGAAGGCGGACAATCAAGCGGCAATCTTCGCCGGCGATGTCATGCACCATCCGATTCAGGTGGAACGGCCCGACCTCAACACGGTCTTCTGCGAATTCTTGGATCAGGCTGCCCAGTCCAGACGGCGCGTACTCGAACTCGCTGCCGATAATCACGCCATGTACTTCTCCACGCACTTTCCCGGTTCGTCTGCTGGATATGTAACCCGCGACGGCGAAAAATTCAGGTGGTCCTATGTCTGACAACAAGCTCGCATCTTCAGCTATTGACGCCGGCGAGATCGTATTCGACGAGCATTATGTTGATAGCGGAACCGACGGCATCAAGCTCTATCTCCGCAATAAGCGAAGGAAGGACCACAAAGTCTTTCTCGCGGCTAAAACGATCGTGATGGTGCATGGGGCGACCTTCTCGTCCGGAAGTCTTTACGACGTTCCCTTCAATGGGATGTCCTTCATCGACTTCCTCGCTCATCGAGGCTTCGATGTCTTTGCGGTTGATGTCCGGGGCTATGGAAAATCGACCCGCCCGCCGGAGATGCAGGCGGCGCCCGATCTCAACCCCCCGCTTGTCGCCACAGACACCGGCGTCGCCGACTTCGCAACGGCCATCGATTTCGTCCTTCGACTTCGCGGCCTGAAGGCTGTCAACGTCTTTGCAATGTCGTGGGGCGGTACCGTGGCCGGTGCATATGCTGCGCGCAACCCCGACAAGCTCGTCAAGCTAGCCTTGCTCGCGCCGCAATGGCTCAGTGACGTTGCCATCCCCATCGATCAGGGCGGCGCCCTCGGCTCCTACAGGCTTGTTCCCGTCCATGCGGCCCTGGCGCGTTGGCTGGGCACCGCACCCGAATATGCGCGTGAACGTCTTGTGCCTGAGGGCTGGTTCGACCTCTGGGCCGCACTGACCCTCTCGGAGGAGCCGTCGCAGGTCGACAGAGAGCAAGGCAAACTCCGGGCCACCAACGGGCCGATCCAGGACATCCGCACCTACTGGAGAGCTGGAGCTCCCTATTATCAGCCAAGCGAGATTCGCGCGCCGGTGCTGCTATTGCACGGGGAATGGGACGTCGACGTCCCGCTCGATCTGGCGCGGGCCTATTTCGAGCAACTGACCGGCGCCTCCTATAGGCGATGGGTGGAAATCGGGGAGGCGACGCATCTCGCCCTCATGGAGAGCCACCGCGTGCAGGTCTATTCCGAGGTTGCCCGCTTCTTCGAGGAAGATTTCAAACCGGAATAGAGTCTGAACGGCGTGGCTCCGGGATCGAATCCGGAGCCCGCTTCCGCCATCAAGCCGGCCGCGCGTTCACCGTCCATCAAACCAGTCGTTCTCATGACAATTCTGATCACCACCATCCTGGATGCCGGACGAAGTGCCGTCGACATCGCCATATTCACCTTTCTGCCGCTGATGATCGTGACATTTTCGCTGATGCGCTATCTCGAGGGCATGAGCGCATTGCGATCAATCGCCGGCAAGGCCAACCCGCTCTTTAGACTTTTCGGCCTGGACGGTTTTGGGGCCTTGGCGATCATCCAACTCAGCCTCGTAAGTTCGGCTGCCCCGGTTGCTGCCCTGTCGCTGATGGCGCACAAAAGAACATCGGAGAAATTTATGGCCGCCGCCTTTGCGGCAGTGCTTGCGGCGGCGCCGGCAAATGCCAGTTTCCCGCTCGCAAGTATCGGTATCGATCCGGGTTTGATCATAATAAACGGCGTTTGCGGAGCGCTCGTTGCGTCCACTCTCGCCTGTTGGATCGTTGGGCGCCGTTCCTCGCCCGGAAAGCCCTGTTCCTGCGACAGGGTGGATGACCACGACCTAGCGAGGCGCGATCTGCTGGCGGCAATAAATCGCGGTGGCGCAGATGCCATCGGCGTCGTTTCTGCGATCCTGCCGGTGCTCGTGATCTCACTGGCTCTGGTAAGGCTTACCGAAAGCACAGGCGCGCTTTCCGCCTTCACGTGCGCTGCGCAGCCATTGCTTCAGCTGCTCGGCGCCTCGCAGCAGGATGTCCTCTTCCTGCTCACAAAGTGCCTGGCAGGATCGAGCGCAGCGGTCACCCTGTTGCTTAGCGCCCACAAGGAACTGAGCCTTCCACCGGAGAAAATCATTCACGGATCCGCATTTCTACTAAACCCTCTCGATCTTCCCGGCCTTTCCATTCTTGTCGCTTCGGTGCCGGCGCTCCGCTCGGTCGCGGGGGTTGCCGTCTTGAGCGCATTGACTGGAATTCTCGTCCGCACGGCGCTGCTAGCCTGGCTTTGAGCCAACGCTCCGGCTCGCGATAGAGAACGGCGCTACATCCTTCCGCGGCTTCCCTTCAGCATTGACCAGCTATAGAGGAACAGCCCCGCCCAGATTAGCGGGAAGGCGATCATGCGCGCCGTGCCGAGCGGCTCGTGAAAGATGAAGACGGCGATCAGGAAGATCATCGTCGGCGCAATATACTGCATGATGCCGATCGTCGACAGCTTCAGCAGCTTGGCGCCGTTGGCATAGATCATCAGCGGCACGGCGGTGATGACGCCGCAGCCGAGCAGCAGCGTCGTGTCGGCAAGCCCGGTTCGGTAGAGATGACCCTGGCCGCTGCCGAATTCGAGATAGAGGATATAGAGCAGGGCAGGGCCGCTGAGGATCAGCACCTCGAGGAAGAAGCCTTGGTTCGGCCCGAGCGGCAGCGTCTTGCGCAGCAAGGCATAGAAACCCCAGCTGATTGCCAGCGTCAGCGCCACCCACGGAATGCCGCCGCTGTCGAATGCCAGAATGGCGACGGCAAGCGCCGCCAGTACGATCGCCGCGATCTGCAGCGGCTGCAGCTTTTCCTTCAGCAGCACTGCACCGAGGAAGATGCTAAATAGCGGATTGATGAAGTAACCGAGTGCTGCGTCGAGCGAATGGCCGGCGCCGATCGCCCAGACATAGGTGCCCCAGTTGACGGTGATCAGCGACGCCGTCAGCGCTGCCATCGCCAGCATGCGCGGCGAGCGCAGCGCCGTGGCGACGTCCTGTGTCCGTCCGAGCACGATCAGCACGATGCCGGCCAGCGGCAGCGACCAGACGATGCGGTGGGCAATCACCTCGGCCGGCGAGATATGCGCCACCGCCTTCATGTAGATCGGCAGGAAGCCCCAGAGCAGATAGGCCGTCAGCGCGAAGGCGAAACCGCGCGGACTGTCTTCGTTCTTGGCCAGGGGAACGGATGCATCGGTCGACATCGGGGTGTTTCCATCTTTGTTCTGCTTCTGATCCGGCCTAGCTTAAGCGCCGTGAATAGGCCAATTCATTTCGTTGAATAAAGGCTAAGAGTATTTGAAGCGGATGGCGGAAGAATGAACGGATGATAGCGGCAAAGGCTGGTATCGGCCTCCAAAAATCCGAGTCCTGTTCCAGCCTACCGCGGGCGGGCGACAGGTGGACCAATCGAGGGAACAAACTCGCAAACCCGCTGATGATCTGCGCATTCAGTTGACAGGTCCGGCAGGTTCTTTCATCTGGAACGCCAAGCGCCAGACCAGGAGCCTCACATGACCCTTACCATACGCCCGGCAACGCCTTCTGACGCGGCAACGATCCTGCGATTTGTCCGCGAATTGGCCGATTATGAAAAGGCGATCCACGAGGTCGAGGCGACCGAGGAGAGCACGCGTGCGGCGATCTTCGGCGACGGTTCAGTCACGCATGCGCTGATCTGCGAACGCGAGGGTCAAGCCATCGGCATGGCGGTTTATTTCTTCAGCTATTCGACCTGGCAAGCGAAGAACGGTCTTTATCTGGAGGATCTCTACGTAACGCCGGACGCGCGCGGTTCGGGCGCCGGCAAGGCGCTGCTGCGGCGCCTGGCGCAGATCGCGCTGGAGAAGGGTTGCGGCCGCTTCGAATGGAGCGTGCTCGACTGGAACGAACCCTCGATCCGTGTCTACGAGGCGATTGGCGCGGAGCCGCAGAAGGAATGGATCCGCTATAGGATGGCGGGCGAGACGCTGGCGGCGTTTGCCCGCGGTTAGCCGAACCGGCGGAACAGATTATTCCGCCGCGATCTTGCCGGCCAGTTGCCGGTTCTTCATCAGCTTGTAGATGACGGAATCCATCAGCGCCTGGAACGAAGCGTCGATGATGTTCTCGGAAACGCCGACCGTCCACCAGCGCACGCCATCGCTGTCGGTGGATTCGATCAGCACGCGGGTGATTGCCGCCGTGCCGCCATTGAGGATACGCACCTTGAAATCGGCGAGCACCAGATCGTCGATCTCGTGCTGGTATTTGCCGAAATCCTTGCGCAGCGCCAGGTCGAGCGCGTTGACCGGTCCTTCGGCATCGGCAACCGACATCAGCGTCTGGCCGTCGATGGTGATCTTGACCACCGCCTCCGAGACGATCTTCACGCGGCCAAGACTGTCGAAGCGGCGCTCGATCATCACGCGGAAGCCTTCGATGGTGAAGAATTCCGGGATCGTGCCGAGCGTGCGGTGCGCCAAGAGTTCGAAGCTCGCATCCGCGCCCTCATAGGCATAGCCGATCGATTCACGGTCCTTGACGATCGAGATCAGCAGATCGAGCTTCGGATCGTCCTTGGCGACCACGATGCCGCGCCGCTTCAGCGCATTGATGAAATTCGCTTTGCCGCCCTGGTCAGAGACCATGACCTTGCGGAAATTGCCGACGCTCTCCGGCGGCACATGTTCGTAGGTCCTCGGGTCCTTGATCAGCGCCGACGCATGGATACCGGCCTTGGTGGCGAAGGCGGAGGCGCCGACATAGGGCATCTGATGATCGGGCGAACGGTTGAGCAACTCGTCGAAGGCGTGCGAGAGGCGGGTGAGGTTGAGCAGCCGCTCCTCGTCGATCGCCGTTTCGAAACGTGAGGTATAGGCGCTCTTCAGCGCCAAGGTCGGGATCAGCGTCACCAGATTGGCGTTGCCGCAGCGCTCGCCGATGCCGTTCAGTGTGCCCTGGATCTGTCGGACGCCGGCTTCGACCGCAGCCAGGGAATTGGCGACGGCCTGGCCGGTGTCGTTATGGGCGTGGATGCCGAGACAGCGGCCGGGCACCCCTGAGGCGATCACTGCCTCGACGATGGCGCGCACCTCCGGCGGCTGTGTGCCGCCATTGGTGTCGCAAAGCACGACCCAGCGGGCGCCGCTCTCATAGGCGGTCTTGGCACAGGCGAGCGCATAGGCCGGATTGGCCTTGAAACCGTCGAAGAAATGCTCGCAATCGACGATCGCTTCCTTGCCGGCGCCGACCGCCGCCTTGACGCTTTCGGCGATGCTTTCGAGATTTTCCTCATTGGTGCAGCCGAGCGCCACCGCGACATGATAGTCCCAGCTTTTGGCGACGAAACAGATGGCGTCGGATTTCGCCTGCAGCAGCCCGGCAATGCCGGGATCGTTGGAAACCGAAACGCCCGCCCGCTTCGTCATGCCGAAGGCGACGAAGCTGGCCTGGCTGGTGCGCTTCTCGCTGAAAAAGGCGGTATCGGTCGGATTGGCGCCGGGATAGCCGCCCTCGACGTAATCGATGCCGAATTCGTCCAGCATCGCGGCGATCGCAATCTTATCCTCGACCGAGAAATCGATGCCGGGCGTCTGCTGCCCGTCCCGGAGCGTCGTGTCGAAGAGGTAGATTTTTTCCTTGGTCACCGCGATGCCTCCCAGGCATTTAATGCTTTTATCCGGGGCTTACCCCCCTCTGCCCTGCCGGGCATCTCCCCCACAAGGGGGGAGATCGAAAATTCGCTGAGCTGCAGTCCAGGCCATCGAGGTTCGGGCAAGGCCTTCACGCCCAGCCGATCTCCCTCCTTGTGGGGGAGATGCCCGGCAGGGCAGAGGGGGGTAGTCACGGCATGCAGCATCAGTTTGTCTTCTCGGCAAACTTGTCCGTCGCCCGGATCAGCTGGTCGAGAATGCCCGGCTCCGAATAGGCATGGCCTGCACCCTCGATCAGGTGGAATTCCGCCTTCGGCCAGGCCTTGTGCAGCAGCCAGGCATATTTTGCCGGGCAGGGCATGTCGTAGCGGCCATGCACGATGACGCCGGGAATATCCTTCAGCCGGCCGGCATCGCGGATCAGCTGTCCCTCGTCCATCCAGCCAGCATTGACGAAGAAATGGTTCTCAATGCGCGCAAATGCATAGGCGAATTCCGGTTCCTCGAACTTGCCGCTGGTCGAAGGCTCAGGCAGCAGCGTGATCGTTTCGCCTTCCCAGATGCTCCAGGCCTGCGCGGCGGCAAGGCGCACGGACCGATCCTCATGTGTCAGGCGGCGATGATAGGCATGCATCATCTCATGCCGCTCCTCCGGCGGAATGGGAGCGATAAAGCGCTCCCATTTGTCCGGGAACATTTCCGAGACGCCGAACTGATAGTACCAGTCGAGCTCGGCCTTGGTCAGCGTATAGATGCCGCGCAGAATGAGTTCGGAGACGCGCTCCGGATGCGCCTCGGCATAGGCAAGCGCCAGCGTCGAACCCCAGGAGCCGCCGAACACCTGCCAGCTGTCGACGCCGGCCATTTCCCGCAGCCGCTCGATATCGGCGACGAGGTGCCAGGTGGTGTTGGCACCGAGCTCCGCATGCGGCGTCGACCTGCCGCAACCGCGCTGGTCGAACAGCATGACGTCGTAGAGGGCGGCATCGAAAAGCCGGCGATGGACGGGCGAGAAGCCGCCACCGGGGCCGCCATGCAGGAAAACGGCGGGCTTGGCGCCAGGCGTTCCCGAGCGCTCCCAATAGATCACATGACCATCGCCGACATCGAGATGGCCTGAAGCATAGGCTTCGATTTCAGGATAGAGCGTGCGCAGTCTCTCGGTCATATTTTCACGCCTTTCGCGGGCCAGACTTCGGTATCGTGATCGGGATGCTGGAAGGAGATGATCGCTTCCTGCCGTGCGTAGAAATCCTGATCCTTCAGCACCGGCGCCTCGAAGATTTCCTCGACCCAGGGCAGGCGGGCGTCGTAATTGACCTGGATCTGCGGTGCCAGATCGCCGCGGTCGTCGAAAGTGCCGATCGCAAGCTCCAGCCCGCCCGGATGACGATAGGTCATCGGCGTGCCGCAATTGCTGCAGAAGCCGCGCTCGATATTGACCGAGGACTGAAAGTAGCTCGGTGCGCCGCGCGTCCATTCCATCCCTTCCTCAGGTGCCGTGACCAGCGCGGAGAAGAAGCCGCCGAACTGCTTCTGGCACATGCGGCAATGGCAGATCGAGGGTCGCCCCAACTTGCCCGAGATGCGGAAGCGCACGGCGCCGCACTGGCATCCGCCTGTTTTTATCGTGTCCGTCATGAGCTTTCTCCGAGGGGCCAGCTTTTTGTGTCGTGGTCGGGATGCTGGTGATTGCTTGCCGCAATCGCATCCTCGCGGTCGGGCGTTTCGGGCTCTGGTTCGAGCGGCAGGCCGTCGAGCGCGTGAAACCAGGACATCTTGCGGCCTGTGTTCGATTGCATCACCGGCTTGACCGCGTCGGGATCATCCAGCGAGCCGAGTGTGATGTTGATGAAATCCGTCCCAGGAATATCGTAGAACAGCGGCGTGCCGCAATCGCCGCAGAAACCGCGCCGGACGAGGTCGGAGGAATGGAACCATTTCGCCGCGCCGCGCGTCAGGGTGAAATTGCTGTGCTTCACGCCGCCAAGCGGCATGAAATAATTGCCGGCCGCTTTCTGGCACATGCGGCAATGGCAAAGATGGGGATATCCGAGTTCGCCTTCGGCGCGGTAACGCACCGCCCCGCACTGGCACCCGCCGTTTCTGTCCGCGTCCGCTGTCATCTGGGCTCCTTGGTTGGCCATGCCTGCGTCTCATGGTCGGGATGCTGGTAGGAGACGAGTTCGAGCACGAAGGGCGCGGCTTGCGCATCCTCTTCCGTCCGGTGCCCCGGCAGTTGGTGCAGCTGATCGACGAAGCCGATCTTACCCTCGATACCATATTGCACCACCGGCGGAAGCGCCGAAGGATCGTCGAAGGCGCCTGCGGCAATCGCAACCCCGTCAGGCGCCTCGTAGGAGAGCGGCGTGCCGCAATCGCCGCAGAAGCCGCGCTCGACGAAATTGGAAGAGCGGAACTTCTTCCGCTCTCCGCGCGTCCACGCGAAATCGGCGCCGCGCACCGAGACCAGCGGCGCATAATAGGCGCCAAACGCCTTCTGGCACATGCGGCAATGGCAGATCGACGAATCCTTGAGTTCGCCATTGACGCGAAAACGCACCGCACCACATTGGCAGCCGCCGGTATAGGTGGTCATGGCAGGTCCTTTCCGGTGGTGCGAATGATATGGGTGCACACATTATCGATATCCCGGAGGATATCGCCGTTCCAAAAGCGCAGAACCGTCCAGCCATCCGTTTGGAGACGTCGAGTTCTGATCTCATCGTAAGAGATGTTCGAGGCAAGGGCGTGCTGCGAACCGTCTATCTCGACGATAAGGCGATGGACTGGGCATGCGAAGTCAACGATATAGCCGGCAATCGGCATTTGTCTGCGGAAGCTCAGGCCCATCAGGCGATGGGCGCGAAACTCGTTCCAGAGTTTCAATTCTGCGTCGGTCAGAGTTTTGCGCATACGCCGGGCGTTCGCCCGCCGTTGAGGCGGAACTGGTGCATGCGGCATGGCTTGCCTTTCGCTATGACGTGACGGAGCGGCGGCGGCACCCCCCTCTGCCCTGCCGGGCATCTCCCCCACAAGAGGGGAGATCGGATAGGAGTGGCCGCTCGCCCCGATCATACGCCTCAGACGGCCGAAGCCACTTGGCGCGCGGTCGATATCTTGGGAAGCCGGCGCGTCTTGCCGATCTCCCCCCTTGTGGGGGAGATGCCCGGCAGGGCAGAGGGGGGTATGCGTCGCCGACCAACCCATCCTACCGCTTGACCTCCCAGGTCGTCACCCGCTCGCCGGTCGCCGCATCCTTGCCGTCCTTCAGCTGGATGCCCTTTGCCGTCAGTTCGTCGCGGATCTTGTCGGCCTCGGCGAAGTTTTTCGCCTTCAGCGTTTCAAGACGCATGGCGACCAGCGCATCGACCGCCGCTGCGACGGCTTCGTCGATTTCGGCTTTCTTCGGCAGCAGGCCGAGGAGGGCAGCCGTTGCGGCAAAACGGGCGCCGGCGGCGGGATCCGTATGGGCAGCTTGCGCCAGTGCGTGCAAGGCCTGCACCGCCGCCACCGTGTTGAGGTCGTCGGCGAGTGCGTTCAGCACGGTCTCGTCAGGTTCGGCATCGCCGGGCTCCGTCGCCGGCCATTTGGCGAGCAGGCGTTCGGCTTCCTCAAGCCGCTTGATCGAGAAATCGATCGGCTCGCGGTAATGCGTCATCAGCATGGCAAGGCGCAGCACTTCGCCCGGCCATTTGCGGCCGCCGAAAATCTGGGTGTGCAGCAGATCGTGGATGGTAACGAAATTGCCTTCGGATTTCGACATCTTGCGGCCTTCCACCTGCAGGAAGCCGTTATGCATCCAGATATTCGCCATCACCTCGGTGCCGTGGGCGCAGCGCGACTGGGCGATCTCGTTTTCATGATGCGGGAAGATCAGGTCCAGCCCGCCGCCATGAATGTCGAAGACGTCGCCGAGATAGCGCTTGCTCATCGCCGAGCATTCGATATGCCAGCCCGGCCGGCCGCGGCCCCACGGGCTCTCCCAGCCGGGTTCATTGTGGCTCGACAGTTTCCACAGCACGAAATCGCCGGAGTTCTTCTTGTGCGCGTCGACGGCGATGCGGGCGCCGGCCTGCTGCTCGTCGAGCGGGCGCTTCGAAAGCTGGCCGTAATCCGCCATGGACTTGGTGTCGAACAGCACTTCGCCGGCTGCGACATAGGCATGGCCGTTGCCGATCAGCTTCTCGATGATCTCGGTCATCTCAACGATATTGTCGGTCGCCCGCGGCTCGACGCTTGGCTCCAGGCAGCCGAGCTCGGCAACATCGGCGTGAAACTGCGTCTCGGTCTTTTCGGTGACCGCGCGGATCGCTTCGTTGAGCGCCAGGCCCGGATGATCTCTCAGCGCCCGCGCATTGATCTTGTCGTCGACGTCGGTGATGTTGCGGGCATAGGTGACGTGATCCTCGCCATAGACATGGCGCAACAGCCGGAACAGCACGTCGAAGACGATGACCGGGCGGGCGTTGCCGATATGAGCGAAATCATAGACGGTCGGGCCGCAGACATACATGCGGACATTGTCCGGATCGATCGGCGCAAAGACCGTTTCTTCCCGTGTCAGCGTATTGTACAGCTTCAGTTCCGGCATGCCGCCCATTCCACTCTCCCATAAGCACAATCAGAAAAATATTGCGACCGGCGGACCGGGGCGTTTCGCATCTTGACTATTTGGGAGACGAAAACGGCCGGGCCAGCGCTGGCGCTAGCGAATAATCTTTCCGCAGATAATGCAGATAACCGTTTTCATGCCGCGTTTTATGGCGTGGGAATGACGTTTGGTCAAGAGGGGCGAGGAACGATCCCGGCGGCATGGCTCGTCCGCCATTTTCGCGGTACAAATCATTTCTAAGCAGGGGCGAAGCGACTGAAAATAGGGGGAAATGCGTGAGACGAATGGGTCGATGGACGATTGGAGCGACTTTAATTCTGGCAGTCGCGTCCGCCGCATATTTCGCATACGATTTCGGCATGCTTCGCTTCAACAATCCATCCTTGAGCCGCTATCCGATCCAGGGCATCGATGTCAGCCATCACCAGGGTGATATCGATTGGAAGACGGTGGCTTCGCAGCCGAACGTCCGTTTCGCAATCATGAAGGCGACCGAAGGCGGAGATCACAAGGATTCGAGGTTCGCCGACAATTGGCAGCGCGCCGGCGATGCCGGAATGGTCAGGGGCGCCTATCATTTTTTCACCTTCTGCCGCCCGGGCAAGGATCAGGCGCAGAATGTCCTGGCGACCGTGCCGAAGCAGCCGGGAACTCTGCCCATCACTGTCGATCTGGAGTTCGTCGGCAATTGCAACAAGGTCCCGACCGTCGAGGAAATGGCGACTGAAGTGAACGCCTTCTTCACCGAGCTGAAGGGCGCTTTTCCGGAAAAGCCGATTTCTACGTCACCCAGGAATTCTACGATCAATATCTGAAAGGCAATAAATCACGCTTCCCCGACCATTACCTCTGGCTGCGGAGCGTCTTTCAGGAGCCGGCGCAGGAAGGTTGCGGTCGTTGGTCGATCTGGCAATTTGCCGACAACGGCACTGTCGACGGCATTCAGGGAGCGGTGGATCTCAATGCGTTTTGCCCGTCGGAGACAGGCTTCGCACATCTGTTCCCAGCGGTTGCAGCCAAGTGAGACCCTGGCTTATTCCGGCAGCCGGTAATCGGCGAGCTTGTTGTCCCGCACGATAAACAGTTTGCCCGTCTCGGTCACCCCGGGACCGAGCAGCGGCAGGATCGCCTTGGCGACCTCGGAAGGATGCGGCAGCGTCTGCGGATCTTCGCCGGGCACCGCCTGGGCGCGCATCGCCGTGCGGGTCGCGCCGGGATCGACGCTGGTGATGCGCAAGGGCGTCGATTGGCTTTCGCCGGCCCAGGTCCGGGCCAGCGCCTCGACGGCCGCCTTGGAGGCGGAATAGGCGCTCCAGAAGGGGCGGCATTTATGGGCGGCACCCGATGATAGGATGACGGCGCGGCCGGCATCCGAGCGGGCGAGCAGCGGGTCGACCGAGCGGATCAGCCGCCATGTCGCGGTGACGTTGATGGTCATCACCTTCTCGAACACCTTCGCCTCGATATGGCCGATCGGCGAGATGACGCCGAGCACGCCGGCATTGGCGACGAGGATATCGAGTTTGCCCCAGCGTTCGAAGATCGAGCCCCCGAGCGCGTCGATCGCGTTCATGTCGGCCAGGTCGAAGGGCACCAGCGTCGCCGTGCCGCCGACCGCCTTGATCGCGTCGTCGAGGTCTTCCAGCCCGCCGACCGTGCGGGCGCAGGCAATCACATGGGCGCCGGCTTTCGCAAGCTCCAGCGCCGTGAAATAGCCGATGCCGCGCGATGCGCCTGTTACCAGCGCGATCTTGCCTTCAAGATTGATGTTCATCTGCTCCGGTCCCGGCTGTGCTTGAAAAGGTAAGGGGCGCAATAGGCGCCCCTGATAGGAAAGTCAAAACGGAAGCGGCTCAGCCGTTGCTGGCAAGCATCGAAAGCTTGTTGCCCATCGACTCGCCGTTCTTGTCGAGCAGGCGGGTCGGATAGTCACCGGTGAAGTAATGGTCGGTGAACTGCGGGCGGGCCGGATTGCGGTCCTCGCCGCCGACGGCGCGGTAAAGCCCGTTGATCGACAGGAAGGCCAGCGAATCCGCGCCGATATATTTGGCCATGGCTTCGACATCGGCATACTGGTTGGCCAAGAGCTTTTCGGCATCGGGCGTGTCGATGCCGTAGAAGTCCGGGAAGAAGATCATCGGGCTGGCGACGCGCAGATGGACTTCGCGTGCGCCGGCCTCGCGGATCATCTGCACGATCTTCAGAGACGTCGTGCCACGCACGATGGAATCATCGACCAGCACCACGCGCTTGCCTTCGATCATCGCCCGGTTGGCGGAATGTTTCAGCTTCACGCCGAAGGCGCGGATCTGCTGGGTCGGCTCGATGAAGGTGCGGCCGACATAATGGTTGCGGATGATGCCGTATTCGAAGGGAATGCCGCTTTCCTGTGCGTAGCCGAGCGCCGCCGGCGTGCCGCCATCCGGCACCGGCACGACCACGTCGGCCTCGACAGGCGATTCCTTGGCGAGGTTCATGCCCATATTCTTGCGCGTCGTATAGACGTTGCGGCCGCCGACGACTGAGTCGGGCCGGGCGAAATAGACATATTCGAACAGGCAGAGGCGCTCCGGCTGCGGCTTGCCGGGCTTGCGCGCATCGATGCTGATCGAGCCGTCGGGCTGAATTTCGCAGATGACGACCTCGCCGTTTTCGACATCGCGGATGAACTTGGCGCCGATAATGTCGAGCGCGCAGGTTTCCGAGCAGAAGATCGGCTTGCCGTCGAGTTCGCCCATCACAAGCGGGCGGATGCCTGTGGGGTCACGCGCGGCAATCAGCTTGGTGCGCGTCATCGCGAGCATCGAATAGCCGCCCTCCATCTGGCGGATGGCGTCGATGAAGCGGTCGGATGTGGAGGCGTGGCGCGAGCGGGCGATGAGGTGGAGAACCACTTCGGTATCGGAGGTCGACTGACAGATGGCGCCGGTCGCGATGATCTGGCGGCGCAGCGTCAGGCCGTTGGTGAAATTGCCGTTGTGGGCAATGGCGATGCCGCCTTCCTCAAGTTCGGCAAAGAGCGGCTGCACGTTGCGCATCGCCACTTCACCGGTTGTCGAGTAGCGCGTATGACCGATCGATATGCTGCCGGGCAGGCGGGCGAGTGTCATCGGATTGGTATAGTGGTCGCCGACGAGCCCCATATGGCGCTCCTGGTAGAAGCGCTTGCCGTCGAAGGAGACGATGCCGGCCGCTTCCTGCCCGCGATGCTGCAGAGCATGCAGGCCGAGAGCCGTGAGCGCCGCGGCATCGGGATGTCCCAGAATTCCGAAAACCCCGCATTCTTCATGCAGCGTATCTCCGTCGAGCGGATCGTCGGTGGGGAAGGAATGGGACTGGTTCATTTCTGCGGGCCTCTGCTCTCACAAGAATGGATCGGCATTTCCAGAAATAGTTGAAGCCCGACAGAGCTGGAATGCCCGGCCGGACCCCTCATTTCACGTCCCGCTCAAATGGCAATTGCCGGATGGCAGGTCAAGCTCTTGAACACTGTGTCAATTCGCCGGCTGCTGTGCTGGCGCTGTCGGTGCGTCTTCCGCCGGCGCCTGGTCGCCCGTCGGCGGATTGGTGCCTTCAGCGCCGCCCTGAGCTGGCGGCTGAAGCTTATCACGGATGCTCGCCGGTATCATCTGGGCAAATTGCTCCGGCAGAACCGATTTCAGCTTCACGACCATCGAATCCAGGAAGGGCTTCGACTTCGCTTCGTTGACCCAGGCCGGGCGGTGGTCGACATCGACCAGCCAGTTCCAGAAGGCGACGGCGACGACCAACAGCAGCACGCCGCGCGCTGCCCCGAACAGGAAGCCGAGCGTGCGGTCGAGCGCGCCGACGCGGCTGTCGATGATGAAATCGGCGATCTTCATGGTGATGAAGGAGATGACGATGAGCGCGATCAGGAAGACGACCGCCGCCGAACCGACGATCGCGATGCGGTCGTCATCGGTGTACTTCTTCGCATAGGGCAGCAGGTAGGGATAGAGGTAATAGGCCGCCGCCGCCGAACCGCCCCAGCTCGCGATCGAGAGGATCTCGCGCGAAAAGCCGCGGACCATCGCCAGCACGGCGGAGAAGAGCACGACGCCGATGACAATACCGTCGAAAATCGTAATGGGCATGTAAATTCAACTCCAGGACTGCCGCTGGGCGGCCGTGTCGTGCCTTATCGTGTGCCTCCTATATCATCACCAATCTTGGCAATGAAAGGATCAAACCTCGTCTTCCACACGCAGCGCCCCCTTCGACCCGGCGATGCGCGCGACCAGATCCGGCAGGCTTTCGACCTCGCTCCAGCGTCCGCCGGAACCCTTCGGCAGTTCGGCGGAGGCGGACGGAAGCAATGCTGCGGAAAAGCCCAGCTTCTCGGCTTCCTTGAGGCGCTGGGCGGTGTGCGCAACCGGCCGGATGGCGCCCGACAGGCTGACTTCGCCGAAATAGACGCAATCGGCGGGAAGGGCAATACCGGCAAGCGAGGAAACCAGCGCCGAGGCGACGGCGAGATCGGCGGCCGGTTCGGTGATGCGGTAGCCGCCGGCAATATTGAGATAGACGTCGTGCTGGCCGAGCCTGACGCCGCAATGGGCCTCCAGCACCGCCAGGATCATCGACAGCCGGGCCGAATCCCAGCCGACCACGGCGCGCCTGGGCGTGCCAAGCGAGGTCGGCGCCACCAGCGCCTGGACTTCGACCAGCACCGGACGCGTGCCCTCCATGCCGGCAAAGACTGCAGCACCCGGCGATTTTTCGTTGCGCTCGCCGAGGAAGAGTTCGGAGGGGTTGGCGACCTCGCGCAGTCCCTTGTCCGACATTTCGAAGACGCCGATCTCGTCGGTCGGGCCGAAGCGGTTCTTGACCGTGCGCAGGATGCGGTAGTGATGGCCGCGATCGCCCTCGAAATAGAGCACGGCATCGACCATGTGCTCGACGACGCGCGGGCCGGCGATCTGCCCGTCCTTGGTCACATGCCCGACCAGCACCATGGCGGCCCCCGTTTGCTTGGCGAAACGGATCATCGCCTGCACGCCGGTGCGCACCTGTGTCACCGTTCCCGGGGCGGATTCGGCAAGTTCGCTCCACAACGTCTGGATGGAATCGATGATGACGAGGTCCGGCCGCTTGCCTTCAGCAAGCGTCGCCAGAATATCCTCGACATTGGTTTCCGCCGCCAGCATCACGTCGGTATCGGCCGCCGCAAGCCGTTGCGCCCGCAGCCGGACCTGGGCGACGGCTTCCTCGCCGGAAACGTAGATGATCTTGTGGCCGCGCCGCGCAAGGGCGGCCGCCGCCTGCATCAGCAGCGTCGATTTGCCGATACCGGGATCGCCGCCGATCAGCACCGCAGACCCGCGCACGAAGCCGCCGCCGAGCGCCCGGTCGAGCTCCGACATGGCGGTATGGATGCGCGGCGCCTCCTCGATCTCGCCCGACAGCGCCGTCAGCGCCACCGGCCGGCCCTTCTTCGGCGTCTTGCCGGGACCGGAGCCGATCCCGCCCATCGGATCTTCTTCGACGATGGTGTTCCACTCGCCGCAGTTCTCGCACTTGCCGGCCCAGCGGTTATGAACCGTGCCGCAATTCTGGCAGATGAATTGTGTCCTGGCCTTGGCCATCAAATACTCTTTCAGTCCGGGGTCTCGAGTGAAGCAGATGCGTGCTTCATCGAATCATTGTCGTGCCTGAGATAATGGCTATCGCGACGGATCAAAACTAATGATTTTCCCATCAGCGCCTCCGTGCCTATCCTTTGCCCCTGCTCATCCTGAACGGTGGAAGATGTTCGATTATTCGCTCGCGCACTGGTTTGCATTTCTCTCGGCGGCGGTTCTGCTCAACCTGTCGCCCGGGCCCGACATCGCCTTCATCCTCGGTCACACGATGAGAGGCGGAAAACGCGCCGGTTTTTCCGCACTGTTCGGCGTCTGGTCCGGCGCCTGCCTGCATGTTCTGATGGCAGCGCTCGGCCTTTCCGCGGTGCTCGCCGCTTCTTCAATCGCTTTCTCGGCGGTCAAATGGATCGGCGCCGCCTATCTCGTCTGGCTGGGCATCCAGGCTTTACGCGCCGGCGGCGGCGATGGCCTGATAAAGGCTGCCGGTGAAAAGTTGCCGGCGTCGAAAATCTACCGGCAGGGAATTCTGGTGTCGCTGCTCAATCCGAAGGTGGCGATTTTCTTCCTGGCCTTCCTGCCGCAATTCGTCGTCGAAGGGGCAGGGCCGGCATGGGCCCAGCTGATGCTGCATGGCGGGCTCATCATCGTCGTCGCCGCCTTCATCGAGCCGCCGCTCGTCCTTCTCGGAGGGCGGCTTGCCGATGCGCTCAGGCATAATCAAAAAATCGGGCTATGGCTCGATCGTGGCCTCGGCGCGCTTTTCCTGGCGCTCGGCGTCCGGCTGGCGCTCAGCAGCCGCTGACGGGGAAGCTATTCCTCGTCGGCGACATAGCGCCGTTCGTGGCGCAGCCCCATGCTGGTCAGGATCTCGTATCCGATCGTGCCCGCCGCCCGCGCCACGTCGTCCAGCGGCATATTCTTTCCGAACAGCTCGACATAATCGCCGGCGCGCACGGCGTTGTCGGGCAGGTCGGTGATATCGAAGATCGTCAGGTCCATGGTGATCCGGCCGGCGACCGGCACCTTGTGTCCGGCGATGAAGCCTTGCCCGCCCTGCGGCACGGCCTGGCGCAGCGGCACGCCGCCGCTCGACAACCCGCGCATGTAACCGTCGGCATACCCGGCCGAAGCGATCGCCAGCCGGCTTTTGCGGCGAAGCTGCAGCGCCCGCCCATAGCTGACGGTCTCGCCGGCCTCGACGCTGCGCACCTGGATGATGCGCGCCTCCGCTGTTGCCACCGGCCGCATCGGATTCGCCAGTCCGCAGACAGCTTCGCCGCCATAAAGCGCGATGCCGGGACGGGTCAGGTCGAAGTGATAATCCTCGCCAAGGAAAATACCGGCCGAGGCGGCAAGGCTTGAATCGATACCTTCATAGGCGGCGCTAACCCTGCGGAATGATTCGAGCTGCTGCCGGTTCATCGCATGGCTGGGCTCGTCGCCGCAGGCGAGGTGGCTCATGACAAGCACCGGCGCAAAGCTCGCCGGCCGCGAAACGTCGTCGGCAAGCGCGATCGCATCGTCCATATGCAGCCCGAGCCGATTGAAGCCGGTATCGACATGCAGTGCGCAGGGGTAATCGCCATAATCGGCAAGCACGGCCATCCAGAAGGCAAGCTGCTCGTCGGAGGAAATCACCGGCACCAGATCATTGTCGAAGAAGCGCCGCTCGGTGCCCGGCCATATGCCTGACAGGACGAAGATGCGGGCGTCCGGCGCATAGAGGCGAAGTGTCACGCCCTCGTCGACTGTGGCAACGAAGAAGTCGCGGGCGCCTGCCATATAGAGCGCTTCACCGGCATCCTCGATGCCCATGCCATAGGCATCCGCCTTGACGACGGCAGCAGCACGCGCCGCACCGGAGCGTTGCACCATGTCGCGCCAGTTCTCCGTCAGCGCGGTCAGATCGACGGTCAGCCGCAGGCCCGCGGAAGCAAAAAGATCGTCGTCTTCGAAGGGAATAGGAAAATCTGTCATGAATCGCCGTGAAATAGTGGAAGGAAACCGCTTGGGACCAGTCTAGAGAGCATTGCGGTCAAGGGAAAGCGCAGGCAGCCACATACCACCCTTTGCTTTTTGCACGATCACTTTTGTTCAAGACGCATGCTGGCTTCGGCGTTAATCTTATCGGATGCACAACGTATCGCAGAAAGAGGCGGCAGACGCCATGCCGCTTGCCAACGTGGAAACGGCTCGCTTCTGGCGGGATGGCCGCTTCCGCGATATGGAGTGCTTGAGCGCCACTTTCCTGACGCACGAATACGCGCCGCACGCGCACGATACGTTCAGCATCGGCGCGATCGAAAGCGGCACCCAGATCGCTACTCTCAGCGGCAGGAAAGAGGAAACCGGCCCGGGTGATTTTTATCTCATTGATCCCGGCGTCGTTCATGATGGCACGCCCGGCGGAGAAGGCTATCGCTATCGCATGATCTATCCGGATACGAAGCTGTTCGTCGATATTCTGGAGGATGTCACGGGCAAGGCCTTCCACGCGACGCCGTCTTTCTCCAGTGCGCTGCCGCGCGATCCGCAACTTGCCAATGCGTTTCATGCCGCCCACCGCACGCTCGAAAGGGGAGCAGGCGCGCTGGAGGCCGATGAAAGCATGTTCTCGGTGCTGGCGGCGATCTTTGCGCGCCACGGCAGCACGATCGTCGTGCCTGTCGATACGCAGGAACGAAGCGCGGTCGCCCGCGCCCGCGAATATCTCATCGAGAATTTCGACAGCGATGTCGGCCTCGAGGAACTGGCCGGCGTGGCGGGATTGAGCCGCGCTCACCTCATCCGCGCCTTCCGCAAGGAATATCACATTACCCCGCATGCCTTCCTCACCGATCGGCGCGTGCAGGTGGCCCGCCGCCTGCTGCGGCAGGGGCACATGCCGGCCGATATTGCGCTTGAATGCGGTTTTGCCGATCAGGCGCATTTTACCCGGCACTTCAAGGCGCGCACGGGCGTAACCCCCGGCCAATTCCGCACCGGCTGATCACTTTCGTTCAATACAGCCATGGCGGGCTGGGCTAACCCTCCGCGATCTTGATCAGGAGGTTGCCATGTTGCAGCACAGCCGGCCATCCGGTGAATTTCTTATCGGCGAATTTCTCGCCGGAATGCGCGCCATCTTTCCGCTTGTCGTCGCTGTCTTGCCGATCGGCCTCGTCTTCGGCGCGGTCGCGGCCACCAAGGGCATTTCGCCGCTGGAAACGACGCTGATGAGCGCACTTGTCTTTGCGGGCGGCTCGCAATTCGTGGCGATGGACATCTGGACGCATCCGGCAAGCTGGATCGGCGTCGGCTTCGCCGCCCTGCTGGTCAATATCCGCCACGTGCTGATGAGCGCGTCGATCGGCACGAAGATGCAGTCCTTCCCTGGCATCAAACGCTATATCGCCATGCTCTTCCTCGCCGACGAGCTCTGGGCCATGGCGGAATTCCGCGCCGGTAGCACCCGACTGACACCCGCCTGGTATGCCGGCATCGTCGCGCCCTTCTACCTCACCTGGGTCGGCTCGTCGCTGACGGGCGCTCTGCTCGGCGCCTTTCTCGGCGATCCTGCCGTCATCGGCCTCGACTTCGCCTTTCCGGCGGTTTTCGTCGTGCTCGTCATGGGCTTCTGGAAGGGTCTGGAAACAGGCGCCGTCCTCGCGGCAAGCGGTGCCGCCTCCGTTGCGGTTCATCACTTCGTGCCCGGGGTCTGGTATATCGCCGCCGGTGCGCTGGCCGGGCTGGCAATGGCCCTCTGGCAAGGCAGGGCGCGGGAGCAAGCGGCATGACGCTCGACCTCAACACCCTTATCGCCATCCTCGCGATGGCTGCCGCAACGGTCTTCACCCGCGTTAGCGGCCTCGTGTTGATCCGTTACATAGAGATGGACGAGCGGCGGAGAACGGCGATCGAAGCCATTCCGCCGGCCGTGCTGATGGCCGTCATCGCCCCGACCGCCTTTGCGGTCGGTTGGGCGGAGACGCTGGCCTGCGCGGTAACTGCCGTCGCTGCACGCCATCTGCCGATGCTTGCAAGCGTCGTGGTTGGCGTGACGACGGTCGCCCTGTTGCGGGCAGCAGGTCTCTAATGCATGTCGCCCGGAAGTGTGCAGCGGTTCCGGGATAACGACATGCATCAAAACAAAGAGCTAAAGCGCGTCGCATGAATCAAATTTGATGCGACGCGCTTTAGCGCAATTCAGCAAAAGTGTGCAGCGGTTTAGCGCCCGGAATTGCGCCCATGGAACTTGACGCGGGAAACCGCGTCAATGTTCCTCGTAATGGGTGAAGGAGGGATCGGCGAGATCGGCGAAGCGGGTGAATTCCGACTGGAAGGCGAGCTTCACCGTGCCTGTCGGCCCGTGACGCTGCTTGGCGATGATGACATCGGCCGTGCCCTTCACCTTGTCGAACAAGGCTTCCCATTCCGGATATTTCGGATCGTTGATGTCGCGCGGCTCCGAATTTTTGACGTAGTATTCCTCGCGGAACACGAAGAGCACGACGTCGGCGTCCTGCTCGATCGAGCCGGATTCGCGAAGGTCGGAAAGCTGCGGCCGCTTGTCGTCGCGGCTTTCGACCTGGCGCGAGAGCTGCGAGAGCGCGATGATCGGAACGTTGAGTTCCTTGCCGAGTGCCTTCAGGCCGGTGGTGATCTGGGTGATTTCCTGCACGCGGTTGTCGCTGGATTTTCCAGAGCCGGTCATCAGCTGGATGTAGTCGACCACCAGCACGTCGAGGCCGCGCTGGCGCTTGAGACGGCGCGCGCGCGCCGATAGCTGGGCGATCGAGATACCACCGGTCTGGTCGATATAGAGCGGCACCTTCTGCATCATCATCGAGCAGGCGACGAGCTTTTCGAAATCGGCATCGTTGATGTCGCCGCGGCGGATCTTCGAAGAGGAGACTTCCGTCTGCTCGGAGATGATACGGGTGGCAAGCTGTTCCGACGACATTTCGAGCGAATAGAAGCCGACGACGCCGCCGTTTTTCGCCTTCATGCTGCCGTCCGACTGGACTTCGCCTTCGTAGGAGGCGGCGATATTGTAGGCGATGTTGGTCGCAAGCGAGGTCTTGCCCATGCCGGGGCGTCCGGCAAGCACGATCAAGTCCGAACGCTGCAGGCCGCCCATCTTGGAATCCAGCGAATGGATGCCGGTGGAAATGCCGGAAAGCCCGCCGTCGCGTTCCTTGGCGACTGCCGCCATGTCGATCGCCAGCGCAACCGCATCGTTGAAGGCCTGGAAGCCGCCGTCGTAGCGGCCGTTTTCCGCCAGTTCGAAGAGGCGGCGTTCGGTATCCTCGATCTGCGACTGCGGCGGCATGTCGAGCGGCGCGTCATAGGCAATGTTGACGACATCCTCGCCGATGGTGATCAGCGCCCGGCGCAGCGCCAGGTCGTAGATCGCCCGGCCGTAATCCTCGGCATTGATGACGGTGACGGCGTTGCTGACGAGGCTTGCCAGATATTGCGACACCGTCATGTCGCCGACCTTCTCGTCGGCCTTCAGGAAGGTCTTGATCGTCACCGGATTGGCGATCTTGCCCATGCGGATGATATCGCCGGCAACCTCGAAGATCTTCCGGTGCAGCGGTTCGTAAAGATGGATCGGCTTCAGGAAGTCGGACACCCGGTAATAGGCGTCGTTGTTCATCAGGATGGCACCCAGAAGCGCCTGCTCGGCTTCGATGTTGTTGGGTGCTTCGCGATAATGCTGCTCCGAGGGGGCAACGGCTGCAATCTTTCGAGCGGCGTCGTTCATCATCATCCGTTCTGTCTTTTTCCAGTTCCGGATTTGCAATTCCGGACGCGAAAATCAAGAGGCTGCGAAAGGAGCAGGCGCCCGCTTCGCTTAAATCCTGAACGCTGTGCACGTTGTTCGACTTCTCCACAGTCCCGGGCAACACGAAGGAGAAATACTGTCAGTGTCACCCGTATGACACGGCATGGTGCCGACTCAGCCCATCCGTTTCGGAGAAGGTTATTTTAGCGCGATGCCATAAGGCCCGCAGCAAAAACATCCGGAAAATCCCCAACGAAAAAGCCCGGCGCGATGGCCGGGCTCCTGTCGCGGATTGCTCCGGCGATATTATGCTTCGTCTTCGTCGACGCCGTCAGCTTCCGGATCGAAGAAATCTTCCGGACGCAGAGCGTCTTCGTCGACACCGTAGATGGCGTCGACCGAGGTGAGTTCTTCACCCTTGGCCTGGCGCTCTGCCTCTTCGGCGGAACGGGCAACGTTCAGCTCGACATGGATTTCGACTTCGGCATGCAGCTGCAGCTCGACCTTGTGCAGGCCGATCGCCTTGATCGGGGTATTGAGGTGAACCTGGTTGCGGCCGATGTTGAAGCCTTCGGCGGCGAGAATTTCGACGACGTCACGGGCAGCGACCGAGCCGTAGAGCTGGCCGGTTTCGCCGGCGGAGCGCACGACGATGAAGGACTTGCCGTCGAGAACGTCGGCGACCTTCTGGGCTTCCGACTTGCGTTCGAGATTGCGGGCTTCGAGCGTCGCGCGCTCAGCTTCGAAGCGGGTCTTGTTGGCGGCGTTGGCGCGCAGCGCCTTGCCGAGCGGCAGCAGGTAGTTACGAGCAAAGCCATCGCGAACCTTTACGGTTTCGCCCATCTGGCCGAGCTTGGAGATGCGTTCGAGAAGGATGACGTCCATTTTCTTTTGCCTTTCTGTGTCTCAGATTTTCGTATCGGATTGTTTGGGGGCATCGGCATCTTTCGTCGGGGTCAGCGCGATCGCCTTGCGCGTATCGCTGAGACCGAGGACGAGGATGAGGAGAGCTGGCAAGAGCATGAGCATCGAGGCCAGGTAGCTGAGGATGAGGGCCGGCAAACGCCAGTCCTTGCCGCGCGTGCGGAAATGCAGCGAGGCGAAACCGGACAGCATGAAGCCGGCGCCGAAGGTGCCGGTCACGGTCGCGCCGACCAGCGCCGGCACGCCGCCGAAGAAGCAGGCGGCAAGCCCGGCGAGAAAGATGAAGATCGAGTTGCGGTTCATGCGCAGCGACGAGGGGATGTCCTCGCGCGGGCGAAGGCCGCGGCCGGACGCTGCGACGATGCGCACGGCGAAATAATAGGCGGCAAACAGCATGCTCACCCACATGCCGCCCTGCAAAGCCGGCAGCATCAGCACGATCAGCGATTTGGTCTGCGCGGTCGCGGCCGGATCGGGCATGAATTCCGGTTGCTGTTCCTTGACGGAGGCGATCAGCAGATCGACGATCTGATCGGTGACCTGAGGCCCGTAGCCGATCATCACGCCGATGACGATGACGGCGAGCGTCACCAAGCCGCAGAGATGCAGCAGGATATCGGAGAGCGGATACCAGGCAAGCAGATGGTCGGGGCCGCCGAGTTCGGAAGCGGGACGCGCGAGATTGGCGAGATGGCTGAGCCAGCCGGCCGGCAGGAGCGTCACCAGCGTCATGATCAGCGCGAAAGAAGGGGAGAAGAGGGTCGCGCCGAGCGCCGCTGCGGTGACGACGGCGGCGATAGCGGCGGCGTTGCCCCAGCCAAGACCGACGAGCAGGATCGGCAGCGCCGAGGCCGTATAGAGCAGCGCGCTGAAAAACGACGGCTGCATGCTCGCCCCCAGCATCAGCAGGAAGGCGGTCAATCCGGCGAGTGCGCCGATCAGCAGCGTTTTAAAATTCGGTCGGTTCAAGGTCGCTGTCCTGCTTCATCAAGCAGTTAGAGGATGTTGCTGAATCGAATTCAGAAACGTCTCAACATGGGTTTTAAGAGTTCCGATCCGCGCCCATCGCGGAAGGGAGGCAACCCCCGGATCAGCGATCCGGGGGTCACATATTCTATTTAGGCGACGACGTAGGGCAGCAGGCCGAGGAAACGGGCGCGCTTGATCGCCTGGGCGAGTTCGCGCTGCTTCTTCTGGGAAACGGCCGTGATGCGCGACGGAACGATCTTGCCGCGCTCGGAAATGTAGCGCTGCAGCAGACGTACGTCCTTGTAGTCGATCCGCGGCGCGTTGGCGCCGGAGAACGGGCAGGTCTTGCGGCGGCGATGGAACGGGCGGCGGACCGGAGCGGAGGAAGTTTCAGACATATCTTAGATCTCCCTTATACGCGGTCTTCGCGCGGACGGCGCGGACGGTCTTCACGGTCGCCGAAGCCACCTTCACGCGGCGGACGCGGGCCACGGTCACGATCGCCGAAGCCGCCTTCACGCGGGCCACGGCCGCCTTCGCGCGGACGGTCGTCACGGTCGCGCTTCTGCATCATGGCAGACGGACCTTCTTCATGCTTTTCGACGGCGATCGTCATGTAGCGAAGAACGTCTTCGCTGATGCGCATCTGACGTTCCATTTCCTGGACGGCAGCAGCCGGTGCATCGATGTCCATCAGGGCGTAGTGCGCCTTGCGGTTCTTCTTGATGCGGTAGGTGAGGGACTTGAGGCCCCAGTTCTCGATACGCCCGACTTTACCGCCGTTAGCTTCGATCACACCCTTGTACTGTTCTACGAGGGCATCGACCTGCTGAGCGGAAATATCCTGCCGGGCAAGGAATACATGTTCATAAAGAGCCATGACAGCTTTGCCTTTCTTGCGTTTGGTTCAACCCGATATTCGGCGGCTAAGCCTCAACGACTGCTCCTGATTGGGCGGACCCAGGCAAGAAAGCGTTTTCCGAGACGGTCGAGAGCGGAGACACGGGAGGCTGGAACGCTTCCGTTCCGAACGATTTCCAAGAGGAAACCGGCCCTCCGTTCAGCCACCAGCCAGAAGACCGGGTTAACGAACAGGGCGGCTTATACGGATTTTTCACGGGAAGGCAAGCCCAATCGGACATGCAAGCCCGACGCAGGCCGATCGGTCGCGTCGGGCCGGACGAGAGGAACAGGGTCAGAGCGGCAGCGGATACTGCCGATGCACCTTGGCGATCTCCGCCAGTATCTCGGCCGAAAGCGTAAGGTCGGCCGCGCCGATATCGACCTTCAGTTGCTCCATCGAGGTGGCGCCGATGATGGCCGAGGCCATGAAGGGCCTGGACAGGCAGAAGGCGAGCGCCATGGCCGCCGGGTCGAGGCCGTATCTTGCTGCGATCCCCAGATAGGCCTTGGTCGCCGGCTCCTGCAGCGGCTGGAGGCGGCCGCCGATATCGTGGTTGATCGAGCCGCGCGAGCCCTTCGGCCTGGCGCCATCGACGTATTTACCCGACAGGATGCCGCCGGCGAGCGGCGAATAGGCGAGCAGCCCAACATCCTCGTGATGCGAGAGCTCGGCCAGATCGAGGTCGAAATGGCGGTAGAGCAGATTATATTCGTTCTGGACGCTGGCAACGCGCGGCAGGCTCTTCTGTTCTGACAGCGTAAGATATTTCTGGATGCCCCAGGTGGTTTCGTTGGAAAGGCCGATCGCCCGGATCTTGCCTTCCTTCACCAGGGCGCCGAGCGTTTCCAGAATGTCGAGCATATTGGCGACGGCCTTGTCGCGATCCTGGTTGAAGGGATTGTAGCTCCAGTTCTGGCGGAAATGGAAATGGCCGCGGTTCGGCCAGTGGACCTGATAGAGGTCGACATAATCCGTCCGCAGCCGCTTCAGGCTGGCCTCGAGCGCCAGCCGGATATTCCTGGCATCCGCACCTTCGCCGCCGCGCAGATATTCGCGGCCGCGGCCGGCGACCTTGGTCGCAAGCACGATATCTCCGCGCTTGCCTGATTTGCCGAACCAGCTGCCGATATAGTCTTCGGTCCGGCCCTGTGTTTCCGGCGAAACCGGGGTGGTCGGGTAGAGTTCGGCGGTATCGAAGAAGTTGACGCCCTTTTCGACGGCGTAATCCATCTGCGCATGCGCGTCGGTTTCGCTGTTCTGCGAACCCCAGGTCATGGTGCCAAGGCAGATTTCTGAAACGGAAATGTCGGTGCGGCCGAGTGAATTGTACTTCATGAGAAAACCTTGGGAGAGAGCTGACGCCTTGGGAAGGACCGGGCAAATCTAGGCCGGATTTGGCGGAGCGCAAGAGTAAAAACCGGGCTTTTATGCCGGTGCGAAAGGCTTTGCGGAGAATGAGCCGCCACTTGACTCTGCCGGAAAGAATGTCAATTGGAGGCAAAACAGCCTCAAGGGGCGCAATCAGGGGCAAGAGCCAGGGACACGAGAATGACCATTGCTTTCACTTTTCCCGGTCAGGGCAGTCAGGCCGTCGGCATGGGCAAGGATCTGTCCGAGAATTTCGCGGAAGCCCGCGCCGTTTTCGACGAGGTCGATGAGGCGCTCGGTGAAAAGCTTTCCGACGTCATGTTCAACGGTCCCGAGGAGACCTTGACCCTGACGGCGAACGCTCAGCCGGCGCTGATGGCTGTCTCGATCGCCGTCGTCCGCGTTCTTGAGGCCAAGGGACTGGATCTGAAGTCCAAGGTCGCCTACGTCGCCGGCCACTCGCTCGGCGAATATTCTGCCCTTTGCGCCGCCGGTACGTTCTCGCTCGCTGACACCGCACGGCTGCTGCGCATCCGCGGCAATGCCATGCAGGCGGCCGTCCCCGTCGGCGTCGGCGCCATGGCCGCGATCATCGGCCTCGAGCATGCCGACGTCGTTGCCGTCTGCGAAGAGGCTGCGGCGACCGGCGCCTGCCAGATCGCCAATGACAATGGCGGCGGCCAGATCGTCATTTCGGGCGAGAAGGCAGCCGTCGAAAAGGCCGCGGGGCTCGCAACCGACAAGGGCGCCAAGCGCGCCATCCTGCTGCCGGTCTCCGCACCCTTCCATTCCAAGCTGATGGCGCCTGCCGCCGACGCCATGCGCGAAGCACTGGCAAAGGTCGCCAAATCAGATCCCGTCGTGCCCGTTATTGCCAATGTCCGCGCCGTGCCCGTAACCACAGCCGACGAGATCGCCAACTTGCTGGTCGAGCAGGTGACCGGTCAGGTCCGCTGGCGCGAGACGGTGGAATGGTTCGCCGGCAATGGCGTCACGACGCTTTATGAACTCGGCTCCGGCAAGGTGCTGACCGGCCTTGCCCGGCGCATCGACAAGACGATCAACGGCATCTCCGTCAACGGTCCGGCGGATATCGACGCGGCCGTCGCCGCCCTCATGGCCTGATTGCTATCTCCAGATAAAGGAACGCTTCCATGCTCGATCTTTCCGGCCGCAAGGCTCTCGTCACTGGCGCATCGGGCGGTATCGGCGAGGAAATCGCCCGCCTTCTCCATAAGCAGGGCGCTATCGTCGGCCTGCACGGCACCCGCGTCGAGAAGCTGGAAGCCTTGGCGGCCGATCTTGGCGAGCGCGTCAAGATCTTCCCGGCAAATCTCTCCGACCGCGACGAGGTCAAGGCGCTGGGCCAAAAGGCCGAGGCCGAACTCGAAGGCGTCGATATTCTGGTCAACAATGCCGGCATCACCAAGGACGGCCTCTTCGTGCGCATGAGCGACGAAGACTGGGACGCGGTGCTCGAAGTGAACCTGACGTCGACCTTCCGCCTGACGCGCGAATTGACGCATCCGATGATGCGCCGCCGTTATGGCCGCATCATCAACATCACCTCCGTCGTCGGCGTCACCGGCAATCCCGGTCAGGCCAATTACTGCGCCTCCAAGGCCGGCATGATCGGCTTCACCAAGTCGCTCGCCCAGGAAATCGCCACCCGCAACGTGACGGTCAACTGCGTGGCGCCGGGCTTCATCGAGAGCGCCATGACCGGCAAGCTGAACGACAAGCAGAAGGAAGCGATCATGGGAGCGATCCCGATGAAGCGCATGGGCACAGGCGGTGAAGTTGCTTCGGCGGTCGCTTATCTTGCCTCCTCCGAGGCTGCCTATATGACGGGCCAGACGCTGCACGTAAACGGCGGCATGGCGATGATCTGAAACGACAAACCGCTGGCATGGGAGTATTTCCGCCAATAGCATGTTGAGCAATCACGAACCGTTGATTTTCTCGCTTTGCGGCGGACCTAAAGCATGTTAAGCGGGCCATGACTGTCAACAGTCGTCCCGAGAAAGCAGACGGACCGGCGGGCTTTTCGCAAGCCTGGGACATCTCTGAAGCCGGGTAAACGAGTTTGCCGAGGATGTCTGAAAACATCGCAGGCTGAAACAGGGTAGGGGTGCCGCAACGGCATTCCGATCAGGACATAAGGTCGAGGAAACCGACATGAGCGATATCGCAGAACGCGTAAAGAAAATTGTTATTGATCATCTTGGCGTCGATGCCGACAAGGTCGTCGAGAGCGCCAGCTTTATCGACGATCTAGGCGCTGACTCGCTCGACACGGTCGAACTGGTCATGGCTTTCGAAGAAGAATTCGGCGTTGAAATTCCCGACGACGCTGCTGACTCGATCCTGACGGTCGGCGATGCCGTTAAGTTTATCGAGAAGGCCCAGGCCTGATTCTGTAATTTTGAGAAAGGGCGGGCCTGGAGTCCGCCCTTTTCTTTTCGGCATATTTCTCCATAGAACATAACAGACGGGGGAAAGCACGCGATGAGACGTGTCGTCATAACAGGTACCGGCATGGTATCACCCTTGGGATGCGGAACCGAGGTGACGTGGTCCCGGCTGCTTGCCGGTCAGAACGGCGCCCGCCTCGTCACCGAATTCGAGGTCGACGACCTTCCCGCCAAGATCGCCTGCCGTATCCCCATCGGCGACGGCACCGACGGCACCTTCAATGTCGATCAGTGGATGGAGCCGAAGGAGCAGCGCAAGGTCGACCCCTTCATCATCTACGGCATGGCCGCCGCCGATATGGCGCTTGCCGATGCCGGCTGGCACCCCGAGACCGATGAGGACCAGATCGCCACCGGCGTGCTGATCGGCTCCGGCATCGGCGGCATCGAAGGCATCGTCGAAGCGGGCTATACCCTGCGCGACAAAGGCCCGCGCCGCATCTCCCCCTTCTTCATTCCCGGCCGCCTGATCAACCTCGTCTCCGGCCAGGTGTCGATCCGCCACAAGCTGCGCGGACCCAATCATTCGGTCGTCACCGCCTGCTCGACAGGCGCGCATGCGATCGGCGATGCCGCGCGGCTGATTGCGCTTGGCGATGCCGACGTCATGGTCGCCGGCGGCACGGAATCCCCCGTCAGCCGCATTTCGCTCGCCGGTTTTGCCGCCTGCAAGGCGCTGTCGACCCAGCACAACGACGACCCGCAGAAGGCTTCGCGCCCCTATGACCGCGACCGTGACGGCTTCGTCATGGGCGAGGGCGCCGGCATCGTCGTGCTCGAGGAACTGGAACACGCCAAGGCGCGCGGCGCCAGGATCTACGCCGAAATCGTCGGCTACGGCCTGTCGGGCGACGCCTATCACATTACCGCGCCGTCCGAAGACGGCGAGGGCGCCGGCCGCTGCATGGCGATGGCCCTGAAGCGCGCCGGGCTGACGCCAGCCGATATCGATTATATCAACGCCCACGGCACATCGACCATGGCCGACACGATCGAGCTCGGCGCCGTCGAGCGGCTGGTCGGCAATGCCGCGTCGAAGATCTCCATGTCATCGACCAAATCCGCGACAGGACACCTTCTCGGTGCTGCCGGCGCGATCGAGGCGATCTTCACCACGCTCGCCATCCGTGACAATGTCGCGCCGCCGACGCTCAACCTCGACAATCCCGAACGCGAGACGGCGATCGATCTTGTTCCGCACAAGGCGCGCGAGCGGGAAATCAATGTGGCGCTGTCCAACTCGTTCGGATTCGGCGGCACGAATGCGTCGCTCGTCCTGCGCCGTTACGCGCAATAGGGGTCTCGCGCGGTGTAATGGGTGTTGTGCCTTACACCGCAACCGGCCGGTCCTCTGCATTGCGGAACAGCGTGTGCGGGAGCATAACGGCCGGCAGGGGCGCCGTTGAGCGGCGGCAGAACCTGCTTTTGCCGCATTGCTTCGCGAAATAGCGAAGTGAGGGTCAAGTTTTAGAGGATTGCCGGTGAGCGATACGACGAACCAGAGCAACGATACCCCGCAGGGCGAGAACGGCCGGCAAGCGCAGAAGGGACCGATCATTCCGAAGTCGCCGAGCGAAGCTCTGCGTCCTGAGCGCGTTCCGGAGCCGCCGAAACGGTCCAAGAAAGCCCGCGGCCAAGTCGTTCTTTTCCTGAACTTCATCATGACGATGGCCGTGCTGGTCTGCGTCGTCGCCGTCATCGGCTTCTATTACGCCACGTCGACCTACCGGAACCCCGGTCCGCTGCAGACCAACACCAATTTCATCATCCGCAACGGCGCCGGTCTCGCCGAAATTGCCTCCAATCTCGAGCGCAATGCGATCATCAGTGATGCCCGCATCTTCCGCTATATCACGGCAACGCATCTGTCTGCCGGCGAGAGCCTGAAGGCCGGTGAATATGAGATCAAGGCCAGAGCTTCGATGAGCGATATCATGGAGCTTCTGAAGTCGGGCAAATCCATTCTCTATTCCGTTTCCTTCCCCGAGGGTCTGACGGTCCGCCAGATGTTCAACCGCATGCTGGAGGATCAGGTCCTGGAAGGCGACCTGCCGGCCGCGCTGCCGGCGGAGGGCAGCCTGCGCCCGGACACCTACAAGTTCTCGCGCGGCACCAAGCGCTCGGAAATCATCCAGCAGATGGCGGCGGCGCAGCAGAAAATTGTTGATCAGATCTGGGACAAGCGCGACTCCTCGCTGCCGCTGCGATCCAAGGAAGAGTTCGTCACGCTCGCCTCGATCGTTGAAAAGGAAACCGGCGTTGCCGACGAACGCGCCCATGTCGCGTCCGTTTTCCTGAACCGGCTCGGCAAAGGCATGCGCCTGCAGTCCGATCCGACGATCATCTACGGTCTCTTCGGCGGCGACGGCAAACCGGCCGACAGGCCGATCTACCAGTCGGACCTGAAGCGGGAGACGCCATACAACACCTACGTGATCAAGGGACTGCCGCCGACGCCGATCGCCAATCCGGGTAAGGATGCGCTTGAGGCCGTCGCCAATCCCTGGAAGACGCAGGACCTCTATTTCGTCGCCGACGGCACCGGTGGCCATGTTTTCGCGGCGACGCTCGAGGAGCACAATGCCAACGTCAAGCGCTGGCGCAAGCTCGAAGCCGACAAGGGTTCGGACCCCAACATCGCCGTCGACGGCCAGCCGGAAGAGCAGCCGGCGGATGACGGCGCTGCCGTCGTGCCGCCGAAGAAAAAGAAGATTAACTGATAGCTTCTGGAGGCTCGTATGGCTTTGCAGTCCATGACCGGTTTTGCGCGGCGCGAGGGAACGAGCGGCCGCTGGCGCTGGGCATGGGAACTGCGTTCGGTCAACGGCAAGGGCCTCGACCTGCGGCTGCGCCTGCCACCCGGCCTCGAACGCATGGAGGCGGATGTCCGCCGCCTTGCAGGCGAAAGCTTCAGTCGCGGCAATCTGCAGGCATCGCTCTCCGTCACCGCCGACGAGAACCGCTTCGAGGCCGTGCTGAACAGGGAAGCGCTTGCCGCCGTGCTTGCCATGCGCGAGCAATTGGACGGGATAATCGATCCGTCGCCGCTGAAGCTCGATACGCTGCTTCTGGTGCGCGGCATCGTGGAATTCCGCGAAAGCGAGGATGGCGAGGAGGCGCTTGCCGCTCGTGACACCGATATCACCGCCGGCCTTTTGGCCGCCCTTGCCGACCTCAGGGCGATGCGGGAGCAGGAAGGGGCGGCCCTGAGCCGCATTCTTCTCGACCATGTCAAGACGATCGAAGGCCTGACGCGGACGATTGAGGCCGACACCTCGCGCTCGCCGCAAGAGATCGCCGCGCGGCTTGCGGGTCAGGTCGCCTTGCTAATGGACGGCATGGCCGCGCTCGACCGCGACAGGCTGCATGCCGAAGCGGCGTTGCTGGCGACCAAGGCGGATCTGCGCGAGGAAATCGATCGTCTGAAGGCGCACGTCGCCGCGGCGCGCGATCTCCTGGTGAAAGATGGCCCTGCCGGGCGCCGGTTGGACTTCCTTGCACAGGAATTTAACCGCGAATCGAATACCATCTGCTCGAAGTCGAATGCTTCGGCGGTGACCGCCGCCGGCATCGAACTGAAAGTTGTGATCGACCAGTTCCGCGAGCAGGTCCAGAATTTGGAGTAGGACATGAATCCGGCGAAATCCTCGCCCGTCCAGATCGCTCGCCGCGGTCTGATGCTTGTCATCTCGTCGCCGTCGGGCGCCGGCAAGTCCACCATCGCGCGGACCCTGCTGGAGAAGGACAGGCAAATCGGCCTCTCCGTCAGCGTCACCACGCGCCAGCGCCGTCCGAGCGAAATCGAGGACGTGCATTACCACTTCAAGAGCGTGCGCGAGTTCGAGCGGCTGCGCGATAGCGACGCGCTGCTGGAATGGGCCGAGGTGCATGGCAATTTCTACGGCACGCCGCGCGAGCCTGTGGAGCAAGCCATGGCCGAGGGCCGCGACATGCTCTTCGATATCGACTGGCAGGGTGCCCAGCAATTGCAGGAAAAGATGTCGGCCGACGTGGTTTCGATCTTCGTGCTGCCGCCGACCATGACCGAGCTGCAGTCGCGGCTGCACCGCCGCGCCGAGGATTCCGAGGATGTCATCCAGACGCGCCTCGCCAACAGCCGCGCCGAGATCGCCCACTGGCGCGAATATGACTATGTCATCGTCAACGACGACCTCAACGCCGCCTTCGACGCCGTCCAGTCGATCGTCAAGGCCGAACGCCTGCGCCGCGATCGCCGCCACGGCATGTTCGATTTCGTCCGGGAACTGCTGGAAGAGACGCCGTCGCTTTAGCTAAAGGCTGTTTGCGAGAAGGCAGAATTCCTCGACTGACAAGGTTTCCGCCCGCCGGGCCGGATCGATCCCGGCCTTGACGAGAAGCCTCTCGCCGCCGAGCGGTTTCAGGCTTTGGCGCAGCATCTTGCGGCGCTGGCCGAAGGCCGCCTGCGTTACCTTTTCCAGATTACCGACAGCGCAGGGAATAGGGTTCTCACGCGGCGTCAGATGCACGACCGTCGAGGTTACCTTCGGCGGCGGCGTGAAGGCTTGCGGCGGCACGTCGAAGGCCATGCGCGCCTGCGTCCGCCAGCCGCAGAGTACGCCGAGCCGGCCATAATGGTCGTCGTCTTCACCGGCGACGATACGCTCGCCGACTTCCTTCTGAAACATCAGCGTCAGCGACTGCCAGAATGGCGGCCAAGCCTTCGGCAGCAGCCAGTTGACCAAAAGCTGCGTGCCGACATTGTAGGGCAGGTTGGCGATGATCTTGATCGGTCCATCAGGCGCCAAGGCCTCGAAATCGGTCTTCAGCGCATCGCCTTCGATCACCTCTAGCCGGCCGGGATAGTGATCGGCGATCTCGGCGAGTGCCGGCAGGCAGCGCGTATCCCGCTCGACGGCGATGACTTTCCGGGCGCCGAGCGCCAGGATTGCCCGTGTCAGCCCGCCGGGGCCGGGGCCGACCTCGAAGATGGTCGCCTCTTCGAGGGCACCCGCCGTGCGGGCGATCTTCTGCGTGAGGTTAAGGTCGAGCAGGAAGTTCTGCCCGAGCGCCTTGCGCGCATCGAGGCCGTGACGCTGGATGACGTCGCGAAGCGGCGGCAGGCCATCGAGTGCTGCCATCAGCGGTGGCTTTCTGCAGTGCGGCCGAGCTGGGCGGCGAGCTTCAGCGCCGCAACGAGGCTCTGCTCGCGCGCCAGCCCCTTGCCGGCGATGCCGAAAGCGGTGCCGTGATCCGGCGAGGTGCGCACGAAGGGAAGCCCGAGCGTGACGTTGACGCTGTCGTCGAAGCCGAGTGCCTTGGCCGGGATCAACGCCTGATCGTGATACATGCAAACGGCGACGTCATATCGCGCCCGCGCCTCGTCATGGAACATCGTGTCGGCGGGCAGGGGGCCGATCGCATCGATGCCCTCGTCGCGCAGGCGCTGGATCGCCGGGCGGATGACATCCTCGTCCTCCCTGCCGATCGACCCGCCTTCGCCCGCATGCGGGTTGAGGCCGGCAACCGCGAGCCGCGGCGCCGCGATGCCGAAACGCTGCCTCAGGTCTTCATGGGCGATCCGGCAGGTTTCCACGATCAGTTCGCCGGTCAACGCCTGGGGCACGTCCCTGACCGGAATGTGGATGGTGACGGGAATAGCCCGAAGCTTCGGTCCTGACAGCATCATGACGGGCGTCACCGGCCTGCCCGTCGCCCTGGCGGCGAGATCGGCGAGAAATTCGGTATGGCCGGGAAACCGGAAACCGGCCTCGTAGAGCACTGACTTGGCAATCGGGTTGGTGACGACCGCGAGCGCCTCGCCGGTGATGACGAGCGACACGGCTTTTTCGATCGCCGCGATCGTGCCCTTCGCCGTTGCCGCATGCGGTTCGCCGGCAACCACCTCGATACCGGCAGGCACCGTCATGACGGGCAGCGCATCGGCAAACATACCGGCAGCCTCGCTGGCTTTATCCGTCTCGCGGATCGAAACCGAAAGGTTGAGCTGGCGGGCTCGCAACGCCAACACCTCGGGATCGCCGATCAGGAAAAAAGGCGGCAGCCCGAGTTCACGCCGCCGGAGCCAGGCCATCAGCGTAATATCCGGCCCGATGCCGGCGGGGTCGCCCTGGCTCAGCGCAAGCGGTCGCGAAAACGGTATCGTCATCGCAGGTCAGCGATAGGCGATCTGCGCCTTTTTGCGCAGTTCATCCAGGTACTTCTTGCTGTTTTCGTTCTCCGGGCTGGCGTCCTTGCCACCCTTGGCCTTGCCGAGATCTTCCTGGCGGAAGACCATTTCGGCAGCCTGGTCGTCGGAAACCTGGCGCTGGCTGCAGATCGCCAGATATTCGACGCCCTTGTCGGTGACGCGGGTCCCTGTCGTATTGCCCTTGGCCTGCTCGACCAGCGGCTTCCAATCCGGCGGGATTTCGGGCGCGAGCATGCGGCCGAGATCCCGCACGGAAACGTCGCGCATCGTCGCGGCAAAGACCTTTGCCTGGTCGCAGCCCGGAAATTTCGAGCGCGATGCCTCAGCCTCGCCCTTGCGCTTGCCGGTGATGGCGTTGCGCTTGGCTTGCGGAATGACGAAAATGATCTGCTGCAGCATATATTCGGTCGTCACCGGCTTCTGCTTGTTGTTCTGCATCATGCGCGAGACGAGATCATAGTTCGACAGCCGCGAGGTCGAACCGTAGCGCGCGTTGACGACCCGCGGCCAGCTCATCTGCACGGCGATGAAACCCTTGAAATGGTCGACACCGACGCCGGCGCGATCGAGGATCTGCGACATCTGCTCGACGGAAAGTTTGTTGCCGGCCGAAAAGCGCGCGAAAGACGCATCGACATCCTGCTGCGAGACCGACATGTGGACGCGGGAGACCTCCTGCCGCTTGAGCGTTTCGTCGATCAATTGCTCCTCGGCAGCCTTGGCGTCGGCCTTAGTGTGCTGAAGGCGCAGGAAGGCCTGGCGCTTGGCGACGTCGCCGCTGGTGATGGCGGTGCCGTTCACCACGGCCTTGACCTCGCTTGCGGCAAGTGCCGGAGCGGCAACCCCCGTCAGCAAGGCAAGCGCTGCCCCGGCAAGGAACTTGGTTATGGCTCTTTTCGCGTCAATCATCTGCTGACCTCCCGATAGCGCCGCGAAACGTTGTTCGCGGCGTTTTTTACCACAGTGCGAGACACGCGGCGAAACCCCTATGCCTCAGATATCGACTGGCGGCAATGTCCTGCACAGGCATGCGGCGAAAGAATGGCTTCAGGCCATGTTTGCGCCGGCCGCCCGTCACTCAAGGGTGTTTGAACCGATCTTGATGTCACCGAGCGTCCGGAAGGTCAGCCTTGCGCCGATCGTCCAGTCGCTGGCCGACTCGTCGTCGGAGTCCCGGGTATCGGTATAGGCGATCGTGAAGATCGTGCATTCGTCCTCATAGGAGAGACCGAGCGTCCGGCGGCTGAGCACATCATTGTTCAGATCCCAGGCGATGCCGCCGAAGATCGCCCAATAATCCTTGAATTTGACTTTGCTGCTGGTCTGGATTTCGTCGTTGTCCTCGGCAAAGCCATAGGCCGGCTGGGCGCTGAGATGGGTGTAGGTCACCTGCGTCTGGAAGGTATCGTTCTGGTAGGCTGTCGTCAGGTCGCCGCGGCGGAACTCGAAATCCTTCTCGTCGAGGCGATAGGAGGCCGCGACGGAAACGCCGTATGGTGTTTCGACGCCGCCAAGGCCGACATAATCGGAACGGTCGGTTTCCAGGCCCGAATCCGCACCGACATTGACGAGATCATCGGTGGCAAAGGAGTTCTGGCCGGCAATCTGATAGGATTGGCCGAAGATGCCGTGCAGTTTGTAGCCGCTGTCGAACGTCCCGGTATACTGGATGCCGACATTGGCGCGGGTGCCGCCCTCGACGCGGTCGTAGCCGGAGAACTTATCGCGATCGAACAGCGAGGTGGCGTCGAAGACGAAGCTCTGCGCATCCTCGTTCGGCAGCCGGCCGGCGAGTTGCTCGTCGGGGCGGGCATAGATCTGCGCGATCGGTTCGAGAATATGGGTGCTGTTCTCGGTCGTCATCAGGATCGGATAACGCAGCTCCAGCCCGGCGGTGAACATCGAGCGGGTGGCGGAATTGTCGTCGAGATAGTTGCCGGTGTAACCCGTGGGGTTGTCCATGTTGAGCGCGAAGGCGTCGCCTCGGGCGGCCAGAAGCGGCGTGATCACCAGGCCGGTCGGCGTGACGTAGGTGCGCTTCCACTGCAGTTCGGCCGTCAGGCGAGAGGTCTGTCCCTTCAGGCCGCGGAAGCGGTCGAAGCCGTCGACGGTATAGAAGTCGTCATGGGTGCGCGAAATATTCGTCAGGTTGACATCAGCCGACAATTCGCCGCCGGCCAGCGGCTGCGGCGCCACATAGTGGTAGTCGAGCGCCGGATAGACGATCGCCTGCTGCTTTTCGGCCGTGTTCTTCCGATCGGCATCCTGGACGTCGAAATAGAACGCCCGCATGTCGAAATAATTCCGTTTCCCAAGTCCGGTCAGGTAGATCTGGTTGGTGCGATCCGTGCCGGTGAAGTCCTTCAGCTTGTAGGTCTTCGAGAAATTGTTGTCGCTCTGCACCATGACGTCCCAGCCGAACGTCCAGCGCGGATTGATACGGAATTCGGCCTTCGAGGCGACCATGCCACGCCGACTGGCTTCGGCATCGCTGGTGCCGGAGCTGAAATTGTCCGGCTTTGCCTGGTCTATGCCGGCGACGCGCAGGATATGCGTGCCGTTTTCGAAGCGCTGGCGGAATTCGCCTTCGACGAGGAAGCCCTGGGCGGTGTAGCCGGTCGTGGTGACCGTCGCGTCCATGCTCGGCGAGATCACGTAATAATAAGGAATGGAAAGACCGAAGCCGAGATTCTGCGACAGGCTCATCGTCGGGAAGAGAAAGCCCGACTTGCGCTTCACCGTATTGTCGGGGACCTCGATGAACGGCACGAAGGCGATGGGGTAACCGAGCAGCTCAAAGCGCGCCCGCTCCAGACGGATCGTGTGGGTCACGCCGTTTTGAATCACCCGCTTCGCCTTGACCTGCCAGAAAGGCGCGCGCTTCGGATCTTCGGCGCAGGGAAGGCAGGCGGTGTAGACGCCCTTGTTGAGAATCATCATCGTGCCGCCGACACGCTGGCCGCTTTCGGCGACGATACGCGTATTGTCGGAGGTTTCGATGCGCAGCGAGTTCAGGAACCCGTCGGCGAAATTGTCGGTCACGTCAAGGTTGTCCGCATAGATGCGGTTGCCGTCCGGGCTGACCAGCTCGACATTGCCGAGCGCCATCATCCGGCCGGTCTTCTGGTTGTACTCGACCTTCTGCGCGACCATTTTATAGCCGGCATAATTGATCTGCACGCCGCCGACCGCCGACACCAGATCGGCGTCACGGTTGTAGACGAGTTCATTGGCCGAAAGCAGAAGCTTGGCCCCTTCCGGAATATTCTTTCCGATATCTTGAGCGGACGTATTGGCCTGGCCGTAGGAGACCGGGACACTGCCGAAATAGGAACATAGAGTCGCGCCGACGAGCAGGGCAACCAACTGATTACTAAAATACTTGCGGTCGCCTGCCGCCACTAGCCGTCCTCCTGATGAAGCAGAATAGTCGCACCCAAGGCCAGCGCGACGATCACCGGTATCCACGTCGCCACGAAGGGGGGCACAACTCCACTGCTTCCGAATGCCTTTACAAGCACGGTGATGACATAAAGCATGAAGCCCGAGAGGATGCCACCCAGAATCACGGAGCGGGATTGGTTGAACCGGCTAAATTTTAGGGACACTGTTGCAGCAATGAAAGTCATGGCCACCAGCAGCAACGGCTGGGACAACAGGGAGTTGAATTGCGTCTCCAGCGCCTTGGTCGAGATGCCGAAGGATTTGGCCGCGGCAATACGGTTGGAAAGGTCAAAGAAACCAATTGTTTCCGGCGCTGTCAGCCGCTCCTGGACGAAGTCCTGTTTCAGATTGGTGCGAAGTTGAACCGAAGCTTTACGCACGGGGATTTCGCCAGGCTTGCGCTCGACAACGTTGTTAAGTTGCCAGTAACCATCTTCCAATTTTGCCGTCGCGGCGTCCTGTCTCAGAATGACCTGACCGCTTGAATCGAAATGGATCAGCACGGCGTCGATCAGCTTGGTTCCGTTCTCCTGAACCGTATGGGCGCCGATGATGACATCGTCCCGGCCGCTGATCTGGCGCAGCCACGGAATCTGCGGCGCCTTGCGCAGAACCGCGTTCTCGCCGCGCCAGTCGGATTCGACGAGCAGCGCCTGGCGCTGTCCCCAGGCGGCAAGCGGGTTGAGCGCCGTCATCGTCAGCAGGCCCAGTATCAACGAGCCGGCGATGAAGGGGAACATGAACTGCCAGACCGAAATGCCGGCTGCGCGCGTGACGACGAGCTCATATTTGCGGTTGAGCCCGATCAGCACCGTCATGCCGACGAACAGCGCGATGAAAGGCACCGTCTGCTGCAGGATCAGCGGCAGGCGCACGGCGGTCATCAGGATGCCGCCGCCGATCGTGTAGCCGGGCAGGCCGGACATGCGGCCCGCCGTCTCGCTGAAATCGAGCAGGAAGGAAATCGCCGAGACGCCGATCAGGAACCAGCCCATCGTCACCAGGTAGCGGCGAAAGAAATAGCGCGACAATGTCCCGAACATCATTGGGCGGCGTCTCCGCCGGCCCTGCCGGTCGCGGCAAGCAGCCTTTCCTGCGTCCGTCTCCAGAAAGACGACATCCGGTCGCGAATGAACGACGGTACGGCCAGTCGTTTGTGCAGGCCGAGGAAGACGATCGAGATGATGCTGCTGACGATCGGTATGGCATAGAGAACGACGATATATTCAGGATCGGTGTCGATCTGATTGGCCGCGTAGAATGCCGCCCATCTGAGCGCGAAGGCATAGGCGAGCGCGCTCACCATCGGATGCAGCCGCGCTTCGCGGTGCGAGCGCGCATCGCCGGCGATCGCCAGCGAAAACAGCGCAAAGACGACAGGCAGGATCCAGTCCGTCAGCCGGCGATGCAGTTCGGCGCGGTAGCTCTGCGGCCGGATCGTATAGTCCTTGTCGGCCGGATCCGGATTGAGCAGGAACCACAGGTCGCGGTCGCTGGCGCGCAACGTCGCCTGGCCGCGATTCTCCGTCATGTCCGAGAGGTCGAAGGAATAGGAATCGAAATTGATCACCGAGACGTTGCCGTCGGGCGTTTTGCGGTGAACCTCACCCTCATGCATGATCAGCGTCGTGCCGGTATCGTCGACGGCGCCTTCCTTCGCATAATAGATCAGCTCATAGGCCGGGTCGCGTTCGTCGGCGACGAAAAGGCCCTTCAGCATGCGGCCGGCCATCCGCTTCGAGATCTGCACATAAAGGCCTTCATCAAGCTTGCGGAAGGTCTTTTCTTCGATCACCGAAGACAAGAGGTCGGCATAGGTCTCGGCGATCATCTGGCGCACGACGGTTTTGGCGCGCGGCTCGACGACGTTGTCGACGAAGAAGGAGAAGACGCTGACGACGGCGGCAAGCAGCAGGATCGGGCGGATCAGCACGCTGCGCCGCGCCCCGGCCGCGTCGATGACGGTAAGCTCGGAATCGTTGTTCATCGTCGTCAGCGTCTGGGTGATCGCGATAACGAGGGCGAAGGGCAGGACAACGGGAATGATCGACGGCAGAATCATCGTCGCGAGCTTGGCGAACGAGCCGATCGATTGGCCGCTGTCGGTCACCAGGTTGATGCGCTGCAAAACCTGAGTCGTCCAAATGATCGCCAGAACGGGCAGGAGCGCCACGAGAAACATCTGGCCGACGCGCCGTAATATGTATGTCTCGAGTAGTTTCATGCCTGCCCTTGAAAGCACCTGCACGCCCAAACGGCTTTGCAGGAGAAACCCTCTACGCTCTTTGTCGCGGTTTTGCGACAAGCTGGTGTCAAAAATTCATTCAATTTTCAGAATTTTTTTGATGCTGTTGCGACTCGGTTAACGCCAGCAACGCGGCGAAGACGACAAGCGACGAAAGCCATCCGAGAACGACGTCGGACAGGTAGTGCGCCCCGAAGGATAGCCGCATCGCAGGCGTCAGGATCGAGACCGCCGCCAGCGGTGCTGCCACTGCATAACGCAGGGATTTCGGAACGAAGAGCAGAAGGCAGAAAAGCCAGCCGGCGCTGGCTGCCTCGCCAGAGATGAAAGAGCAGTTCGAAACGCATTTTCCGGCAAGCGAACCCGCCTCGACGAAATGCAGCGCGCCGCCGAAAATGTCCGTCTGTATCGGCCGCGGCCGGCCCCAATGTTCCTTCAGGATGACATTGACGAGCAGCACCGGTCCGATCAGCAGCGTTCCGAGCGCGACTTTCAGCTTGCGTGCCCGTTCGGCGTTGAAGGTTGCGCCATGCTGCTGGTGGCATTCGATGAGCTTCCACACCATCACGATCGCCACGACATAGGGCAGGCGGAAGAAGACGGTGCGTAAAAGGTCGAAGTTCCCCGAGTCGCGATAGGGAAAGCCGCCGCAGACGCTGCCGGCCGCGGCAGCCGCGTCGCAATCTGCGCGCAAGAAAAAAAGCTGGGAAAAATAGATGTCTATCCCGGGGAAGGCGCGGAAGACGATCAGCAGCGCCCACCACGTCCAGAACAGCAGCATGAAGGCGCCGAAGGTCGTTTGTGGCAGGCGGATTATCGGACCCTGCGGGCGATTTTTGGAAAAAACTGTCAACGCGAATAACTACGAAACTGACGAAAACATGAGGGCCGTGATGGCCGCGGGCGACCATAACAATTGTCGCAAGCCATTGACAGACCCGCCAAACGCGAAATTATCCGCGGCGGACGGATTTCAAAGAATCCCAGCGGAGAAGACATGTCAGCAAAGTTCGAAATCTCATTCTCAAAATCGGCAAAGCTCACTGGCGGCCTGGCGATCCTGTTGAAGACCACGGACGCCGAAAGCGCTGCGGGCGCCGAAACAGTCGATCCGGCAGGTGTGATCGGCAAGGCCGCCAGGATCGCCCGATTCTCCGCGAAATCCATGAGCGCGCTCGATATCGTCGCCCCGGAAGGCGCATCCGTCGAGCGCATTGTCGTCATCGGGCTCGGCAAGGCCGTCGACCTCACCGCCCATGATTGGCTGAAAGCCGGCGGTACAGCGGCAGCGAGAATCAAGAACACCGACAAGGCCGCCGTTTTCATCGACGTGCCCGGCCTTCAGACGAGCGCGCGGGCCGCCGCCGATTTCGCCCTCGGCATGCTGCTGCGCACCTATAGTTTCGATACCTACAAGACAAAGAAGAACGACGACGAGGAAAAGGCGGGCAAATCCGTCAAGGTGACGATCGTCACCGCCGATCCGGCCGGCGTCAAGAAGGCGTTTTCCGATTCCGAAGCGATCGCTGGCGGCGTCAATCTTGCCCGTGACCTCGTCAACGAGCCGCCGAACGTGCTCGGCCCGGTCGAGTTCGCCGCCAAGGCGAAGGAACTGGAAAAGCTCGGCGTCGAAGTGGAAATCCTGACCGAGAAGGAAATGCGCCGTTTCGGCATGGGCGCCCTTCTCGGCGTCGCCCAGGGCTCCGTGCGTCCGCCGCGCCTGGCGGTGATGCAGTGGAAGGGCGGCAAAGCCAAGGATCGTCCCGTCGCCTTCATCGGCAAGGGTGTCGTCTTCGATACCGGCGGCATTTCGATCAAGCCGGCCGCCGGCATGGAAGACATGAAGGGCGATATGGGCGGCGCCGCAGCCGTCACCGGCCTCATGCATGTGCTCGCCTCGCGCAAGGCCGCCGTCAACGCTGTCGGCGTCATCGGCCTAGTCGAGAACATGCCTGACGGCAACGCCCAGCGTCCCGGCGATATCGTCACCTCGATGTCAGGCCAGACGATCGAGGTGATCAATACCGATGCCGAAGGCCGTCTCGTGCTCTGCGATGCGCTCTGGTATTGCAACGACCGTTTCAAGCCGCAATTCATGATCAATCTCGCCACTCTGACCGGCGCGATCGTCGTGGCGCTCGGCAATGTGCATGCCGGCCTGTTTTCCAATGACGACCAGCTTTCTGCTCAGCTGACGGAAGCCGGCCTTTCCACAAATGAGAAGCTCTGGCGCATGCCTCTCGGCAAGGACTACGATAAGCTGATCGACAGCAAGTTCGCCGACATGAAGAACACCGGCGGCCGGCAGGCCGGCTCGATCACCGCGGCGCATTTCATCAAGCGTTTCGTGCAGGATACGCCCTGGGCGCATCTCGATATCGCCGGCACGGCGATGGGCTCGCCGCAGGACGAGATCAACCAGTCCTGGGGTTCCGGTTTTGGCGTGCGCTTGCTCGACGAGCTCGTTCGCGCCCATTATGAATCCTGATGACGGACGTTCTCTTTTATCATCTGACCGAAACCAGGCTGGAAGACGCGCTTCCGCCGCTGATCGACAAAAGCGTCGAGCGCGGCTGGCGCGTCGCCGTCCAGACGCGCGAGCCGGCGCGGCGCGATGCTCTCGACGCGCATCTCTGGACGTTCCGTGAGGAGAGTTTTCTGCCGCACGGCACCGACGAGGGCGATTTCGCCGAAAACCAGCCGGTGCTTTTGACCGTGACATCAGGCAATGCCAATGCGGCGACCGTGCGTTTCATCATCGACGGCGCCGAGCCGCCGCCGCTCGATGCCTATGAACGCGTCGTCTTCATGTTCGATGGTCACGACCAGGCGCAACTGGAGGCCGCCAGGGCGCAATGGAAGAAGCTGAAAGGCGAGGGGCATAACCTCACCTATTGGCAACAGACGCCGGAAGGGCGGTGGGAGAAGAAGGCCTGAGCGTTTCACCGGAAATCGGCGCCGGTATGGCGCCGATTGTCGGCCTGCGAAAACCTGACCCTTGCGGCGGCTCTTGTTGCTCAGCCTGCAAGTCTGAGAAGGCGTCCAAACGACGCCAATGGCTCAGTCGTGAAACGCGTCCACGAATTTCCGCTTGCCGAGCATGAAGGCGTCGGCGACGTGGCGCAGCGGCGCCAGATCGACATCCGACGTGCCGGCTTTGATGATTTCGGCGAAGCGGCGATAGAGCGAGGGATACTCCTGCTCGGGCTCGGCGAAGGTCAGCGTGCCGTCGATGGAAAGCTTGGCGCCGCCTTCGGCGAGAACCATCTGGCCGGCCGCGGTTTCAGCCACGATGTCCCAGCTCTGCTTGCCGGTCTGGCGCCAGTCGAATTCGGCGCGAACCGGCAGGCCGTCGGCATTGCGGAAGTGAATGTCGGCAGCGATCGGCGCATCGCGGTTTTCAGGAAATTCGAGCACGGCCTCGGTGATGAAGATCGGCCGCGGCAGGATATGGGTGACGATCGACAGCGCGTTGATGCCGGGATCGAAAACTCCGAGGCCGCCGGCCTGCCAGATCCAGTCCTGGTTCGGATGCCAGTGGCGGACATCTTCTTTCCAGATCACATGCACGCTTTTGATCGTCGTCGAAGCCAGAAACGCCTTGGCTGCCTCGACCGCCGGCGCATAGCGCGAATGCCAGCTGGCAAATAGCGATGCGCCCTGTTTTGCGGCAAGCGCCTCGAGATCGGCCACTTCGCTCAGCGTGGCACCCGGCGGCTTTTCCAGGAAGACGTGCTTGCCGGCGACGAACGCCTTATAGGCCGCTTCGTAGCGGTATTGCGGCGGCATGCAGAGCGAGACCGCGTCGACCGACGGCTCGGCGTCGAGCATCGCTTCGATCGTCGTATAGCTGTTGATGCCTTCGACCGTGCCATGGCGGCTTGCCGTGGCGACGAGCTTGAAATCGTCGTTCTTGGCAATGGAAGGGAGGTGCTGGTCGCGGACGATCTTGCCGACGCCGACGATGGCGAGGTTGATAGGAGACATGGTTTCGCTCGAGCCTGTGAAAAGTATGATTTATTGCGCTTCTTTTAGCAGAAAGGAGAGTGCCGACAAGCTCTCCCCTTCATTCTCTTCCATCCTACCGCATGATGGCCCGTCTTACGTCATGATAGTTTGGCGAAGGAAGCTATAACCCATCGCCGCCCGGGCGGCGCGCTCTTCGGAATTGCCGTCGCCGCCATGCCCGCCCGAGCCGAACTCATGGAAGAATGGCCGGTGTCCCGCTTCCTCCAGCCTCGCGGCGAAGCGGCGCGCATGCGAGGGATGCACCCGGTCGTCATTGGCGGAGCTTTCGATATAGATCGGCGGATAGGCGACCTCGGTCGCCGGCCGGACATTGTGGAGGGGCGAATAGCCGAGCATGAAATCCCGATCCGCTGCTACCTCCGGATCGCCGTACTCGTCCATCCAGGCCTGGCCTGCGCTGAACAGGTGGAAGCGTGTCATGTCGAGCACCGGCACCTGGCACCAGACGGCGCCGAAATCGTTCGGATAGCGCGTCAGCATCACGCCGGTCAGCAGGCCGCCATTGCTGCCGCCCTGGCAGGCGATGCGCGACGGCACGGTGTAGCCGCGGGCGACGAGATCGCGGGCGATGGCGACGAAATCGGCAAACGCCCGGTCTCGTCCCTGCCGCTTGGCGCTGCGATACCAATCGGGGCCGAATTCGCCGCCGCCGCGGATATAGGCCTGCACATAGGCGCCGCCCTGTTCCAGCCAGCGTCCCGTCACGCCGGAATAGGTCGGCGAAAGCGAAACATCGAAACCGCCATAGCCGTAAAGCAGCACCGGCAGCGCGCCCTTGGTCCAGTGTTTCGGCAGGACCAGCCGGTAGGCAACCCTGGTTCCATCCTCGGAAACCGCCTCCAGCAGTTCGGATGACATGCCGGCCGCATCGAAATAGCTGGGCGCTGCGGCGATGAAAACCGGCTCGGCCGCCTTGCTGCGATCCGACAGCTCGAGCCGGTAACAGGCCGGCGGCTGCAGAAAGCCCTGGCCGATGATGCCGAGCGTATCGTCACCAAGATGCAGATCCGCATAGAGCGGCCTGAAATGAGCCGTCTGCATGTCGGCAGGCAACGCGATCTCGCGCTGTTCGGCATCGGGCTTGGTCAGATCCAACACCATGAGGCGCGGACGCAGCCGGTCGGAAATGATGAAGACGCACCACTCGCGCATCAGCATCATCTGCGAGATCGACTGGCCCTCGCCAGGCTGAAACAGGATCCGCTCCGGCCCGAGCGGAACTGTCTGCGAGCCGGGATTGAAGCGCTGCAGCACGAGACTGCCGGTGGGAACGCGCTCATCGGTCTTTGCCCGCCAGAGGCAATGATGGTGATTGAACTGAAAGTCGGCTTCCTTAGGCAGATCGATGCGCCGCCGCGTGCCGTCGGCCGCGGTCAGGAAAGCGCTGGCGACGCCGATCTCATGGGCGGCGACGAAAATGTCGATCAAGCCGGCATCCGCCGAACCGCCTGACAGGGCAGGATCGATGACGAGATTGAAGCCGTAGACGTCTTCATTCGCGGCTTCGAACATGACGGGGGCATCCTCCGGCCGCTGCCCGCGCTTCAATCGCCGCCCGACCCGTGGCCATCCGGAGCGGGTCGCCGAAAATCGGTCGATCGAGCCGAAATAGCAGATCTCATCACGGCTCAGCCAATTGGCATGCGATCGTGCGGCCGACGTATCGAAACCGCCCTCGACGATCTCTTTCTTCTCGGCGTCGAATTCGAGCAGCCGGAGAAGATCCGAGCCGCCGTCCGAAAGCGTGAGCAGCACCCGCGTCGGCTCCCACGGGCAGGTGACGACGCCGCGCCAGTTCCAGCGCTTGCCATCACGGATGCAGAAGGCATCGAGATCGAAAACCGGTTCCCAACCGGCGTCCGGCAGCGGCTCCTGGTCGGCAGGCAGACGGAGCCAGACGCCGAGAGGATTGTCCTTGCTCTGCCGAAAATCGAACAACCACGCACCGCGGCGCATCGGCACGATCAACCTGTCCTGCCGCTCGATCAACGCCTTGATCGCGTCGCGATCCCTGGCAAATTCAGCCGTTCTGAACGCCGCATCGGAAATCCGGTTATGATCGTCGATGAACTGGCGAGTGCGCGGATCGTCGTCCGTTTCGAGATGAAGGTTCATAGCTGACCTGCCGGTTCGTTGACGTCGAACAGATCTAGGCAGCGCGTCCGGACTTGGCAACCCGGCCTACCGGGTCGTCACCAAATCGGCAGAAGCGACGAGGTTGCTCGGCGCCTGCGTCTTCTTGAACTTCAGCGTCACCACCTTGTAGCCTTCGGCTTCGAGTTCGGAGAGCAGGGTCGGCAGCATCGTTGCCGTGCGTTTGTGGATGTCATGCATCAGGATGATGCCGCGGCCGCGCTTGTGCAGCAGGTCCATCGTCCGGCGCGTCACGGAGGCCGGCGTGATGGCGAAATAATCCTTGCTGTCGACATCGACATCCATGACCACCAGATCGCGCATGCCGATCGCGGCGCGCAGCCTGTGGCTCTCGGCCAGATAGGGGAAGCGGAAGAAGGAGACGTCGGTTCCCGTCGCCTTGGTCACCGCCAATTCGCCCTTGACCACCTCGGCCATCGCTGCGTCAAAATCAAGCGAAGTCAGGTCGGCGTGGTCGTAGGTGTGGCTGCCGATCGTGTTGCCGTCCTCGGCGACCCTGCGGGCCAGCGCCGGATGCATTTCGGCCATTTCGCCGACCATCATGAAGGCGCCCTTGACGCCGAACCGGTCGAGGATCGCCAAGACCTTGTCGGTCCGGCCCGGGATCGGGCCGTCATCGAAGCTCAGGATCACTTCCTTGTCCTGCAGCTTGAGATCGGCGAGCGACGACACCTGAAGCGTCCGTCCGGCCAGATGGTGCCAGCCGCTCATGCGCGGCGCCGCATCGTCGCCGGCAAAGGCAAGTTTCCGCTCCGCGGGCGCGATCACCGAGGAGGTCTTGATCGAGGTATCCGGGGCCTGTTTGGTGGTGCTGCAGGCAGACAGAGTGGCCGTGAGGGCCATGCAGGACAGAATGAAAAAGCGATACATCGAAAGGGCTCAACAAATCGGTAACGAATGTTGAGACAACCTTTCGAATTATAGTTAACGATTGGTTGATGTTGGCCGGATTTGTGCCGATGCGCGGCACTTCGCCACGCTTTCATTAAAGCCTGTGGCTATCCTGCCATCGCTTCTTCGTATTCGGCGGAAAGCATCAGCCAGTCTTCCTCGGCGGCAGCCAGCTTGGCCGCAGCCTCGCCGCGCTGCTTTGCCTTCTCGGCGGCCTTGGCGGGCGTCTTTTCATAAAGAGCGGGATTTGCAAGTTCCGCGTCAAGCGCCTGAATCTGTTTCTCCAGCTTCGCCGTCAAGGATTCGATTTCGTTGATCTTTTTCTTGAGCGGGGTCAGCGAGGCGCGCCGTTCGGCATTGAGCTTGCGCTGGTCGGCCTTCGACGTCGCATCCTCAGTCAGCTGCGGCTTTTCTTCTTTTTTTTTACCGGATGTGACGATCAGGTCGCGGTATTCGTCCATATCGCCTTCGAAGGTCGTCACCGTGCCGCCATTGACCAGCCACAGCCGGTCGACCGTCGCCTCGATCAGATGACGATCGTGCGAGATCAGGATGACGGCGCCTTCGTAATCGTTCAGCGCCTCGATCAGCGCCCGGCGGCTGTCGATATCGAGGTGGTTTGTGGGTTCGTCGAGGATCAGCAGATTGGGCGCATTGAAGGCGGCAAGCCCCATCAGCAGCCGGGCTTTCTCGCCGCCGGAAAGATCCTTGGCGGCGGTTGCCATCTTCTCGGTCGCAAGCCCCATCTGGGCGACGCGGGCGCGCACCTTGGGCTCCGGCGCGCCGGGCATCAGCCGGCGCACATGCTCGACCGGCGATTGCTCGGGAATGAGGTCGTCGAGCTGATGCTGCGCGAAGAAGCCGATCTTCAGGCTCGGCGCCAGCTTCACTTCGCCGCTTTCCGGCGCAAGCCGGCCGGAGATGAATTTGGCAAAGGTCGACTTGCCGTTGCCGTTCGAGCCGAGCAGGGCGATGCGGTCGTCATTGTCGATGCGCAGGTTGAGGTTCTTCAGGATCGGATTGCCGGGCTCGTAGCCGACGGCGCCGCTCTGGATCGCGACGATCGGCGAGGCCGGCTGCTTTTCCGGCTCGGGGAAAATGATCGGCTGTACGTGGTCCTCGATCACCGCGGCGACCGTTCCCATGCGCTCGAGCGCCTTGACGCGCGATTGCGCCTGCCGGGCCTTGGAAGCCTTGGCCTTGAAGCGGTCGATGAAGCTCTGCAGATGTTTGCGCGCCGCGTCGTTCTTGGCCTTGGCCTTGGTCTGCAGCTCGTCTGCTTCCGCCTTCTGCCGCTCGAACTGGTCGTAGCCGCCGCGATAGAAAGTCAGCTTCTTCTGGTCGAGATGGACGATCGCGTTGACCGCATTGTTCAAGAGGTCGCGATCGTGGCTGATGATGATGACCGTGTGCGGGTAGCGCCGGACATAATCTTCCAGCCACAGCGTGCCTTCGAGGTCGAGATAGTTTGTGGGTTCGTCGAGCAGCAGCAGATCCGGCTCGGAAAACAGCACGGCGGCGAGCGCCACGCGCATACGCCAGCCGCCTGAGAAGGAGGAGGCCGGGCGGGCCTGCGCTGCCTGGTCGAAGCCGAGGCCAGCCAGAATGCTTGCCGCGCGCGCTTCGGCCGAATGCGCGTCGATATCGACGAGACGCATCTGGATTTCGGCGATGCGGTGCGGATCGGTCGCCGTCTCCGCCTCGGCAACGAGGGCGGCGCGTTCCTTGTCGGCAGAAAGCACGATCTCGATCAGGGATTCCTCAGTCGCCGGCGCTTCCTGCGCCACCTGGCCGATGCGCGCCGCCTTCGGGATCGACACCGATCCGGTCTCCGAGCCGAGATCGCCGGTGATGACGCGAAACAGGGTCGACTTGCCGGCGCCGTTGCGCCCGACCAGCCCCGCCTTCGTGCCCGAAGGCAGCGAAATGCTGGCATTGTCGAGAAGCAGGCGCCCGGCAATGCGGGCGGAAATATCGGTGAGCGTGATCATGGCCGGCGTTTTGGCCGAAAGCGCCCGCTAAGGCAAGAGCGCTCGTCCCAAGAGAAGCTTGCCTATCCTTCGGTAGGCTTACTAATTCGCGCCTTCAGTGGCCGAAAGCCTGCACCGGCCTTCGCGGGTTGGACTGCGCGGCAAGAAGCGCCACGCGGGCATTGGCCTGCAACTGGCCGGGCGTTGCCGCATCGGTGCTGAGCGCTACGCCGATCGAGATGGTCAGCCTGCCGTGATCGGCCTTGTCGGAGGTCGCAAAGACGAGATTATCCTCGACCGAGGCGCGCAGGCGTTCGGCGATCGTCATCGCATCCTGCATGCCGACGTTGGAAAACAACAGCGCGAATTCGTCAGCCTCGGTGCGGGCGACGAAGTCGTTCTTCTTGATCGAGTTGCGGAAAAGGCCGGCGAGCTTCTTCAGCAGCTTGTTGCCGGCCTGGGTGCCGTATCTGTCGTTGAGTTCGGTGAAATTGTCGATATCGACCATAACCAGCGCGCTGCCGGCAAAACCCTCTTCGCGCTCATAGAGATCGGCGATCTCCCGGTTCAGCGCGATGCGGTTCGGAAGTCCGGTAATCCGGTCGGCCACGGCGGCCGATTGCATTGCCGAAATGCCGCGCTCCAGCGTTTCCAGCCTCTTGATATCGTCCTCCAGCCGGGCGCCGATTTCCATCTCCGCCGACAGTACCGTCGAAAGCGAGGCAGAGAGGTAATCGACCTCGCCGATGAACGCGGCAAGGCTTTGGTCGTCGTGGCCGGAGACGGATTTCAGGATCGTGGCGCAGGCGCGTGCAAAGGCTTCTCTGTGTCGCAGCCCTTCTGCAAGCCGCTCCGCCGCTTCGCGCAGCAACCGGCTCGCCTCGTTCTGCGAAGCCTCGCCCGCCAGCCCGCAATGGCTGACGAGACGGTACTTCAGGCCGAGTTCGTCGAGCATCGCCTGTTGCGGCTGGGGTCCGAGTGCGGCGATATCCTGCGCGAGACCGGCATTGAGCCCGATGATTGCCTCATGAAAGAGTTCGTAGTTGCGCGGCAGCGCCGCGACATTCAGGCGCGCCATATGCTGGGCGATCTTCTGAATGTCGGCCATGGGCGCCGTGCGCGGCACCAGTGCGTTTGCGCTTGCATTCTGCATGACGATCCCTCGCGGCCCGGCTTGTCCCTTCATTCCGCTATGCCCTCAACGCTTTAAGAGAGGCTGAATTCTTGAGTGGGAACCGCTGGATTCGCAGCGAAACTGGCAAAGGCAGTTAATGACCTGTTGATGCTGATACGCTCACATCCACTCGCGCCCCTCGCTGCGCAGGAAGTAGATGAGATCAAGCCCGAGGCTCGGCTTGCCGAGCGCCGTCAGCGTCATGTGGCACTGGCCGCGATGATGGGTCTGGTGGTTGAAGAGATGCGAGAGCGCCGTCCACAGCGGCTGGGTGATCTCGATCGGTTGCGACACCGGCGAGTAGGTGAAGTCGGCGGCAAGCCTTGCCTCGTTAAGCACGCCGGTCCAGGCAATGATCCGCTCGTCTTCTGTCTTGCGTGCGGCGGCAAGCGCATGCCTCTCTTCATAGAGAATGGCATCGAGGCTCGTCGGCGCCTCGCCGGTGCCGGTGAAGCGCTTCATCCATATCCGGTCGGCGACCATCAGATGATTGAGCGTGCGATGCAGCGAGCCGAAGAAGGCGCCGCGGTCGCTGCGGAATTCCGCGTCGCTGAGATCGGCTGCGGCCGCATAGACCTGGGCATTGGCCCAGCGATTATAGGAAGCGAACATCCTGTATTGCCTGAGCATGCGGTTCTCCCTTTGGCCTATCGGCAGTCTAGCCAGTTTCCCTAGAAGCGGGAGTGATGACGCCATGAAATTTCCTGATTTGATCGCGGATGCTTTCTGTCGTGGAATGCTTGCAATTGCGATTTCGAAAGGAATGTCATGACCAGAGCCCTCTATTCCCTCTGCGGCGCCGATCAACAGCACCTCTTCTCGCCTCATTGCTGGAAGGCGGTGATGGCACTGGCGCATAAGGGGCTCGATTTCGAGGAAATCCCGACGACCTATGCCCGCATCCGCGCAATCGGCGGCGGCGTCTCGCAGACCGTGCCCGTGCTCGACGACAACGGCCGGCTGATCCCCGACAGTTTCGACATCGCCCTCTATCTCGAAGAGGCCTATCCTGAGCGGCCTTCACTGTTTAACGGCGAGGGCGGCAAGGCGCTGTCGCGCATGGTCGAGGGCTATTCGCAGATGATCATCCATCCGGCGATCACGCGGATTGCCCTTCTCGACATCCACGCCAATCTTGACGAGGGAGACAAGGCCTATTTCCGCGAGAGCCGCGAAGCTCGTCTCGGCAAATCATTCGAAGTCGTTGCTGCGGGTAGCGAGGCGGAGAAGGCCGCCTTCGGCGCCAAGCTGGAGCCGCTCCGGCACATGCTGAAATTCCAGCCCTTCATCGGCGGGCAGACGCCGCTCTTTGCCGATTATATCGTCTTCGGCGCGCTGCAATGGCTGCGTGTCTGCACCGGCCTCGCGATGCTGGCCGCCGCCGATCCGGTCCTGGGCTGGTTCGAACGCTGCCTCGATCTCCATCAAAACCGCGGCCGGACTGTGACAGCGGCGTGAAATTGCCGGCGACCTCTTGTTTTCGGGCGGTGGGGCGGGTAAAGACCGCCCACTTTTCCCGAGAAAACAGAGGATTTGACTATGGCGATTGAACGCACCTTCTCGATGATCAAGCCGGATGCAACCAAGCGCAACCTGACGGGCGCCATCACCAAGATGCTCGAAGATGCCGGCCTGCGCGTCGTCGCCTCCAAGCGCGTCTGGATGAGCCGTCGCGAAGCCGAAGGCTTCTACGCCGTTCACAAGGATCGCCCCTTCTTCGGCGAACTCGTCGAAGGCATGACCTCCGGCCCGACGGTCGTTCAGGTTCTGGAAGGCGAAGGCGCCATCCTCAAGAACCGCGAGATCATGGGCGCGACCAACCCGGCAAACGCTGACGAAGGCACGATCCGCAAGGTTCACGCTCTGTCGATCGGCGAAAATTCCGTTCACGGCTCCGATGCTCCGGAGACGGCTGCCCAGGAAATCAAGTATTGGTTCTCCGATACCGAAGTCGTCGGCTGAGGCCACGCTTCGGCATTGGCTGGCAATGCTTTGAATTGACTCTCGAAAGCCGGGGCTTCGCTCCGGCTTTTTCTATGCGCGGACGTCCGTCATGCCGGGCATTTGTCGGTGTTCGAGAAATCGACGCTGCCGTCCGGCTTGAAGACCTCAGGATTCTTGTCATAAAGCGCACCGACGACAAGCGGCTTACTCGGCAGCACGGTCTGGTCCAGGTCGGATCGGAATTGCGTCTTCAATTCCTGCAGCACCTTGCCGTCCTTGTCGACCAGCCGGAGGCTCACGGAATAGGGACGGTCCTTGCGCACGCAATGCAGGTTTTGGCTCTGCAGCGCGATCTTGTCGTCGATCGGATAGATTTTCTGGTTCAGCACCAGCGGATCGCCGCCTTGAGGATTTTCGAATTCGGCGATGATGACCGAGCCGTCGGGAATGGGGCCTGTCTTCTTCAGTGTCAGCAGATAGGTGGCACTCGCCACGCGATAGTTGAAGACGAAGAGATGGCCGGTGACCTCGACGAGATTTTCGGCCTGGCGCTGGCAGGCAGACAGCAAAAGGCTGGCCGCTGCCGCCGTTATGATCAGGTGTTTTCTCATGGCGTCTCCTCCTTCTTGCGGCGATAGTGCCGGTTCGCCTTGGCGCGGTTGCCGCAGACCGCCATGTCGCACCAGGCGCGGCTCCTGTTCTTGCTGCGATCGATGAACAGCCAGCCGCAATTGCCGCAAATCTTCATGCGCTCCGGATCCGGCATCGCGACCAGCTGCAGCACCGAATGGGCGGTGGCCGCGGCCAGGCTGCCGGGAGCTGCCTCGCGCAGCACTTTTGCCAGCGCCTCCAGCAGACCGGCCAGCAATTGGTCGTCGCCGCCATCCAGTATACGCTTGCGGAAATAGCGGTCGATCGCTTCCCGCAGCGCGAGGAAATCCGTCTCGTCTTCCGCCGCCACCGGCGCGATGTCGCCGAAGAGGGCCCGTTCGGCGCAGAATTCGGCAGCGGCGCGCGGAAAGTCCTGCATCTGGTCCCGGACCGCGAAGCGGTCGATCCGCCGGGTTGCATCATGGCGCAGCACGACGCTGTTGGCGACGTCGAGCGCCAGTGCGCCGCCGGCAAAGCGGTGAGGGGTCCAGGAAAAGCTCATGACCAAATTATAACTGGTGAAATAAGTTTTACCAGTTATAATTTGCCGACGCGGAGTGCATGGAATGGCCTATCTTTTGCAGCAGCTGGCGAATGCGGTTCCGCTAGCCGCTCTTTATGCCGCGCTCGCCTTCGGTTATGCCGTCGCCTTCGGCGTGACGAAGCGGGCCGACATCACCTATGGCGCGATTTTCGCTTTTTCCGGCCAGATCCTGCTGCTGTTTACCGAGCTCGCCTTCAACCGCTTCTGGCTGGTGCTGCCGGCCGCTCTTGCCGTCGGCGCCTGCGCTGCCATCGCCTATTCGCTGGCGGCGGGCCTATGGATCGGCCGTTCGATCATGCTGCCGCTGGTCAGCAAATCTCCGAATACGGTGATCGTCGCCGCCCTCGGGATCATGATCGTGCTGATGGAAACCGCCCGGCTTGCCGCCAATACCCGCGCCATCTGGCTGCCGCCGTTTCTGAACGACACGGTCGTCTTCTGGAACGATGGCCCGTTCAAGGTGACGCTCACCTATATCCAGCTGATCGACACGGCGCTGATGGCAGCTGTCGTCGCGATCGGGGCGCTGATCCTCAGGCGCACCGCCTGGGGCCGCATCTGGCGCGCCGTCACCGATGATCCGTTGGCCGCCGAACTCTGCGGTACCAGCGCCGACCGCGTCTTTCTCGTCGCTTATGCGGCAGCTAGCCTCGTCGCCACAATCTGCGGCATCCTCGCGACATTCTATTACGGCTCGATGGATTTCGGCGCCGGCCTGATGTTCGGGCTGAAGGTGCTGCTGATTGCGGCTGTCGGCGGCTATTCCGATCCGCTGCGCTCGGCCGGCGGCGCTGCCTGCCTCGCCGTCGTCGAAACCCTATGGGGCGCCTATGGCCCCTTCGTCTGGCGCGATTTCGTCATCTTTTCGCTGCTCGTCCTGCTCTTGGTCATGAGCCGCAGGGAGCGGGTGGTGCTTTAGCCTATTTCCACTTGTCGCGCGCCGCGTCGTCGGCGTCTTTCGCCGCGACCCAGTCGCCCTCGGCGCCATCCCGACCGTGCTCCTTCTTCCAGAAGGGGGCTGCGGTCTTCAGGAAGTCCATGACAAAATTGGCGCCGTCGAATGCCGCCTGCCGATGCGGCGCGACCGCGACGACGAGGACGATATTCTCGCCCACGGCGATCTTGCCGTAGCGGTGGATGGCGGTGAGGCCGAGCAGCCCGAAGCGCTCGATGGCGAGTTCGCCGATGCGGGTCATCGCGGCTTCGGCCATGCCGGGGTAATGTTCGAGTTCAAGGGCGGCGAGGGTTCCGCCGTCATCGCGGCAGAGGCCGGAGAAGGTGACAATGGCGCCGACGCCGGGGTTGTTTTTAGAGAGGCGGTCGACTTCGGCTTGAAGGTCGAAGTCTTCGCGTTGAACGCGGATGGTGGGTGGGAGGGTCACAGCGAAATCCTCGGCTGCTTTGATGCGCTGCCAAACCCCCTTGCTCCCTCATTCCTGTGCTTGTCACAGGAATCCAGTGCGCCCAAGTCCTTGGGCGCGGGAGACATTAATCGCAGTCGAAAGGAGTCATTCACCGCGCGGACGCGCGGTGGCTGGATTCCTGTGACAAGCACAGGAATGAGGGAGAGAAAGGAAGACACAGTCTTACCCATTATCAGCTTTCCAAAGCCCAAGAGGAGCGGGGCTTCATCCCCCCGTCATCGGTGGAAATATCCCGATCTCCCGTGCGGCGCCGATCGGCTCGTCATGCTCGACATGCTCCATGTCGAGCGCCACGCGGATCACGTCGGGATATTGAAGTGCGGCCTCATATTCTTCGCCCAGCGTCTTCAAATGATTCAGAAGATCGGTAACGGTGACGACGGAGGAGGGGAGGTCGATCTCCTCCTCGCCTTTGCCGATGCGCTCGCGCACCCATGCGAAATAGACAAGCCGCGTCATTCCTCGTCATCCACGATATGTTTCAGCCCGGCACGGAAATAATCATAGCCTGTATAGATGGTCAGCAGTGCGGCAATCCACAGCAGCGCGATGCCGGTCTGCGTCGTATAGGGGAAAATCTCGTCGCCGGCAGGTCCCGCGAGCAGGAAGGCGATGGCGACGAGTTGCAGCGTCGTCTTCCACTTGGCGATCCGCGTCACCGGCACACTGACTTTCAGCGCCGCCAGATATTCGCGCAAGCCGGACACCAGGATCTCGCGGCAGAGAATGGTGATCGCCGCCCAGATCGACCAGCCGGCAATCGTCTGGTCGGCCGCGACCAGGAGCAGGATCGAGGCGACCAGCAGCTTGTCGGCGATCGGATCGAGCATGCGGCCGATATTCGAGGTCTGATTCCAGATGCGCGCGAGATAGCCGTCGAGGAAATCGGTGATCGAGGCGATGACGAATATCCACAGTGCCACCCAGCGCGCCGTGTTGCTGATCGACAGCTTACCCTCGATGAAGAAGCAGAGAACGATCAGCGGTACGGCGAGGATACGGCCGTAGGTCAGAAGATTGGGAATGCTGTACGCACGCGATGCCATGGGATCGTTTCTCTGAATTGATGCGCCGCCACAGCGCCGCGCGGCTTTTCAGACGCGCAAAGGACGCTGTAACACTTTGAACCTGCGCATCGTGCCTTCCAATCGAGTCCGATTTTCGGGCCGATGCGGTAGATGACGGCTTTGACCGCGGACCGTCAACATTCTTTCTGTCTTTTCACTGCCTTTGCGTGGAATTTGCGACGGGCGCCGGTTATTTCGCGGCGTCGTCGTGGAAATGGTTGTAGACCTGCTTGGCGACGGCTTCCGAAATGCCTTCCACCGCCATCAGGTCGGAGAGCGCGGCGCGCGAAACCGCTTTTGCCGTGCCGAAATGCTGAAGCAGCGCGCGCTTGCGCGATGGCCCGATGCCGCCGATCTCGTCGAGCGGGTTCTTGACCATTTCCTTCTTGCGCCGGGCCCGGTGCGAGCCGATCGCGAAACGATGCGCCTCGTCGCGCATGCGCTGGACGAAATAGAGCACCGGATCGCGCGGCGGCAGGGTAAAACTCTCGCGTCCCGGCGGGAAGAAGCGCTCGCGCCCGGCATCGCGGTCGACACCCTTGGCGATGCCGATCGCCGTCACGCTGTCGGTGATGCCGAGTTCGCTGAGGATGGCGCGCACCGCCGTCATCTGCCCCTGGCCGCCGTCGATGAGGATCACGTCGGGCCAGGTCGGAAACGGCATGTCGGCAGCGTCGGCTGCGGTTGCCTGCGCCGTCCGGTCGGGAATGCCTTCCTCCTTGATCAGCCGCGAGAACCGTCGCGTCATCACCTCCTTCATCATGCCGAAGTCGTCGCCGGGGGTAATGTCGGTCGATTTGATGTTGAACTTGCGGTACTGGTTCTTGACGAAACCTTCCGGCCCCGCGACCACCATGCCGCCGACGGCATTGGTGCCCATGATATGCGAGTTGTCGTAGATCTCGATGCGCTGCGGCGCATAGGCAAGCCCGAACGTGTCCTTGAAGCCTTCCAGCAGCCGCGACTGCGACGCCGTTTCGGCAAGCTTTCGCCCATGCGCCTCGCGCGCATTGCCGACGACATGGTCGACGAGATCGCGTTTCTCACCGCGCCGCGGCACGAGGATCGCAACCTTGTGGCCGGCCTTTTCACTGAGCGCTGCGGCAAGCAGCTCCATCTCTTCGATCGTTTCCGACAGCATGATCTGCTTCGGCACCGGCTTGTCGTCATAGAACTGGGCGAGGAAGGCATTCAGCACTTCGGCGCCGGAAAGCTGCGGATCGGCCTTGGGGAAATAGGCGCGGTTGCCCCAGTTCTGGCCGGTGCGGAAGAAGAACACCTGGATGCAGGAGACGCCGCCTTCGTGATGGATGGCGAAAACATCCGCCTCTTCGACGCCGGCCGGATTGATGCCCTGGTGGCTCTGCACATGCGAAAGTGCGGCCAGGCGGTCGCGATAGATAGCTGCCCGCTCGAAATCGAGGTCCTCGGCCGCCTGGTTCATGGCTTCGGCCATGTGCGACTTCACCTTCTGGCTCTTGCCGGAGAGGAAGTCCTTCGCCTCCTGCACCAGTTCGCCGTAACCCGCATCGCTGACCTCATGGGTGCACGGCCCGGAACAGCGCTTGATCTGATAGAGCAGGCAGGGACGCGTGCGTGTTTCGAAGACGCTGTCGGTGCAGGTGCGGATCAGGAAGGCACGCTGCAGCGAATTGATCGTCCGCCCGACCGCGCCGGCCGAAGCGAAGGGCCCGAAGTAGTCGCCCTTTCTGGCCCGCGCGCCGCGATGCTTGAAAATGGCCGGCGCCCGATGGTCGCCGGTGATGAGGATATAGGGAAAGGACTTGTCGTCGCGCAGCAGAACGTTAAAGCGCGGCCGCAAGCGCTTGATCAGGTTCGCTTCCAGGAGAAGCGCTTCGGTTTCCGTGCGCGTCGTCACGAATTCCATATTCGCCGTCTGGCGCACCATCTGGGCGATGCGGTTGGAATGCGCGCGGCCGACGGCGTAATTGCCGACGCGCTTCTTCAGGCTGCGCGCCTTGCCGACATAGAGCACGTCGCCCTCGGCATTGAACATGCGGTAGACGCCGGGGCTGTTCGGCAGCCGCTTGACGAATTCGCCGATCAGTTCGGCGCCGATGAGGCCGGTCTCGTTGAGGCTGCCGGCGTTCCAGTCGACCGCAGTCGCAAGCGGGGCAGCAGTGGAAAGGTCGCCTTCCACCTCGATCTCGTCTTCGCTCTCATCCGTATCGTCGTAGAGAACGCCGCCATCCGGCAGCTTTCGTCCATTCATTCCGTAATCTCCGCCACATCGGGCGTCTGCCAGGCGAGGTGCTGGCCGCCATCGAGGGCAATCATCTGGCCGGTGATCGAGGGCGTGTCGAAGAGAAAGCGAATCGTCTGTCCGAACTCGCCGAATCCCGGCCCCGCCTTCATGATAAGCCCGTCGATCTGTGCCTGGAAGTCCTCTTCCGATTGCCGCGCGCTGCGCACCGTCGGGCCGGGGCCGATGGCGTTGACGCGCAGCCTCGGCGCAAAGGTCTGCGCCATCGTCTGCGTCGCCGTCCAGAGTGCGGCTTTGGAAAGCGTGTAGGAATAGAAGCCGGGATTGAGCGCCCAGACCCGCTGGTCGATGATGTTGACGATCAGCCCGGTCGCATCGTCGGGCAGCTGTTCGGCCAAGGCTGCGGCAAGGATCGACGGCGCCCGCACATGGACGTCGAAATGCTGCGCCCATGCCTGCGCATCGAAACTGCGGGCCGAATCCTGGCGGAAGATGGAGGCATTATTGACGAGCAGGTCGAGCGGACCGAGGTCTTCCGACGCTCTTTTTACGAGTTCGCCGGTTTCGCCGATTTTGGTAAGGTCGGCCTTGAGCGCGATCGCCCGATATCCCTTCTGCCGCAATTCCGCCACCAACTCTTCGGCTTCACTGAGGGAGCCGTTGGCGTGGATGGCAACGGAAAAGCCATTTGCAGCAAGGTCTTCGGCGATTGCCCGGCCTATTCTTTTAGCAGCCCCTGTTACAAGGGCCGAGCGAAGTCTTTTGTGGTTCAAAATCCTGCCTTCTAATCCCGCGAGTCTGTCTGCCGACTATATAGGCGCGGGCGGAGATTATATAAATAGGCTGTGGCGGTTGCATCCGAGGGCCGGATATTCTATGTATTATTTAAGAATGCGATTTCCTAAAATAAGTATTTTCAGTTTAACTCTTCAGTAGGGTTAATGAAATGTATGTTGCGTCAAAGCAACATCGAATTTCGGCCATGCGGCAGCCACAATGATATCACAATTTGGCTCTTTCAAATCCGCATTTGAGTTCCAATTTCAGTCTCGATCCGGAAGGGACATCTGGCAATATCCCGCCAATGCTTCACTGATAGACAGATGATCAGCGGCGCGGGACTGAAAGGAGACTAAGTATGCGTGTACTCATTGCTGGCCTCATGGCCTCCGTTTTTGCAATTGCCGGCATCTCGGCAGCTCAGGCGGCCGATGCCGTCGACCAGATTCCGGAAGCACCGGTCGCCCAGGAAGCCCCGGTCAAGCCGGCTGGCAGCTGGGAAGGCTTCTACCTCGGCGGCGCCGGCACCTACAACATGGGTGACTTCGGTTCCGACCGCCACACCTACGGTTTCGGCGGCCAGGTCTTCACCGGCTACAACTGGCAGCAGGGCCAGATCGTTTACGGCGTTGAATCCGACCTCGGCTACAGCGGCGACGACGTTTCCTCGGGCGGCGTTAAGAACAAGTATGGCTGGAACGGCTCCGTCCGTGGCCGCGTCGGCTACGACATGAACCCCTTCCTGCTCTACGGCACGGCCGGTCTTGCCCTCGGCAACGTCAAGGTTTCCGACGGCACCTCGGACGAAAGCAAGACGAACTACGGCTATACGGTCGGCGCCGGCGTCGAAGCCTTCGTGACCAACAACATCACGACGCGCCTGGAATATCGCTACACCGACTACCAGAGCAAGGATTACGACCTCGACTCCGGCAGCTTCTCGCGCGGTTACGACGAGAACAGCGTCAAGCTCGGTATCGGCGTCAAGTTCTAATGCATGTCGCCCGGAAGTGTGCAGCGGTTCCGGGAGAACGACATGCATAAAAACAGAGAGCTGAAGCGCGTCGCATGAATCAAGTTTAATGCGACGCGCTTTAAGCCGGACACAACAGTTCAAGCATGAAAAAGCCGGGCACATCGCCCGGCTTTTTACTGTTTGCTCGTTGTTTGCAGGCGCTCCGCCCCAGCTTCCGATTATGCGTTTGTCTTGAGCTCTTGATAGGCGGGAAATTTCTTTTCGAACCACGCCAGCCAGTCGATCAGCGGCGCGTGATCGGCTTCCCACTGCCCCTTGAAGCGCAGATCGAGATAGCCGAGCGTGGCAGCCAGGGCAAAATGCCCGCCGTTGAGCTTCTTGCCCGACTTCGGCGGATTGGCGCTGAGATGTGCAAGCCCGCTGGTCGCCTTCTTCCATTGCCGGTCGATCCAGGGCTGGTGGATCTTTTCCTCGTCGCGAAAACGGCGTTCGTACATGATCACCAGCAGGCAGTCGCAGATACCGTCGCAGAGCGACTCGAGGACCTCCGCATCCGTGCGTTTGCCCTTCTTCGAAGGATAGAGCTTGCCCTTCGCCAGCCGGTCGAAATAATGCATGATCGCCACGCTGTCGAAGACCGGGGCACCGTCATCGGTCAGCAGCGTCGGGATCTTGCCGAGCGGATTACTCTCCACCAGGATCGCCGGCGCGGTATTGGTGTCGACCCGGATGGCGTTCAACTCCAGGCCGAGAAAATGCGCGGCCATCCGCACCTTGCTGGAATAGGGTGAGGGGGGCGACCAAAGAAGCTTCATGCAACACCTGATTTGTGGAACTGCGCGGACTATTCCCGAACCGGGTTGTCCGGTCAATCGTCGTCCTTGACCGTCTTGGTCTCGCCGCGCAGCCAGAAAGCGCGGTGCGAGGCGAAACGGTCCTGCGCCAGATGGTCCTTCAGCGCCGGCAGCAACTGGTGCAGCTCGTCTTTCAGGGTGAAGGGCGGATTGACGATGACGAGGCCTGAACCGGTCAATCCGGTAATGCCGCGGTCGCTGCGCACGGAAAGTTCGGCACAGAGCATCTTCGGAATGTCGAGCGCCTGCAGCCTCTCGTGGAATTCCTTGATCTGCGCGCCCTTCTTCAGCGGATACCACAGGCAATAGGTGCCGCCGGGAAAGCGGCGATAGGCCTTTTCCAGTCCCTCGGCCAGGCGCTGATATTCGTCCTCTTCCTCGAAGGGCGGATCGACGAGCACGATGCCGCGCTTCTCCTTCGGCGGCAGATGCGCGCCGAGCGCCAGCCAGCCGTCCAGCTCGGTGATGCGGGCATGGTGATCGCCCTCGAACAGCCGGTGCAGGCGGGCGAAGTCGTCGGGATGCAGTTCCATCGCCGACAAGCGGTCCTGCGGCCGGAACAGCAGGCGCGCCAGTTTCGGCGAGCCCGGATAGAAGCGGACACCGCCCTCAGGGTTGAGTTCGCGGATGGCTGTAAGGTAGGGCTCCAGCAGTTCGGAAACCTGAGGCCCGAGATCGGCCTCCATCAGCTTGCCGATGCCATCGAGCCACTCGCCGGTTTTCTGCGCTTCCTCGGAGGAGAGGTCGTAGAGCCCGATGCCGGCATGCGTGTCGAGCACGCGGAAGGCCCCATCCTTTTTCTGCATGTAGCGGATCAGCCGCGCCAGCACGGCATGTTTCAGCACATCGGCAAAATTGCCCGCATGGTAGATGTGGCGGTAGTTCATTTTCGCTGATGCCCGTATGAATTCGCGTCATGGGAAAGTTTTGTGGCTTTTGGCCGTGCAAGCCTTGGAATATACAAATGCCATGAACATTGCGACCCCCATCCACGCCAAATCCCCGAAGCCGGACACCAGGGTGGGCTACACGGCCTGTCCGCACGACTGTCCCTCGACCTGCGCGCTGGAGGTCGAGATCGCCGAGGACGGCCGCATCGGTCGCGTGCGCGGCGCAAACGATCATTCCTACACCTCGGGCGTCATCTGCGCCAAGGTCGCCCGTTATGCCGAACGTCTCTACCATCCCGATCGGCTGATGCACCCCTTGCGCCGCGCCGGCGCCAAGGGGGCAGGGCAGTGGCAGCAGATTTCCTGGGACGATGCGCTGGATGAGATCGCCGAAGCCTTCGTGAAGGCCGAGGCGAGGGACGGCAGCGAGGCGATCTGGCCCTATTTCTATGCCGGCACCATGGGCTGGGTGCAGCGCGATTCGATCGATCGCCTGCGCCATGCCAAGCGTTATTCCGGTTTCTTCTCGTCGATCTGCACCAACCCGGCCTGGACCGGCTTCACCATGGCGACCGGCACGCTGCGCGGCCCCGATCCGCGCGAGATGGGCCGCACCGATTGCGTCGTCATCTGGGGCACCAATGCGGTCTCGACCCAGGTCAACGTGATGACCCACGCCATCAAGTCGCGCAAGGAGCGCGGCGCCAAGATCGTCGTCATCGACATCTACGACAATCCGACGATGAAGCAGGCCGACATGGCCTTGATCGTCAGGCCCGGCACCGATGCCGCGCTCGCCTGCGCCGTCATGCACATCGCCTTCCGCGACGGCCATGCCGACCGTGACTATATGGCGCGATATGCCGACGATCCCGAAGGCCTGGAAGCGCATCTGAGAGCGAAGACGCCGCAATGGGCCGCCGATATCACCGGCCTTTCGGTCGAGGAGATCGAAGCCTTCGCAAGCCTTGTCGGCACGACGAAGAAGACCTTCTTCCGCCTCGGCTACGGCTTCACCCGCCAGCGTAACGGCGCGGTCGCCATGCATGCCGCCGCCTCGGTTGCCACCGTTCTCGGCTCCTGGCAGTATGAGGGCGGCGGCGCCTTCCATTCGAACAGCGATATCTTCCGCATGAACAATGCGGAACTGACCGGCCGGTCGATGAAGGATGCCGATATCCGCATGCTCGATCAGTCGCAGATCGGCCGGGTGCTGACGGGTGACGCGGTGGCGCTACGCCATCGCGGCCCGGTCACGGCGATGCTGATCCAGAACACCAATCCGGCAAACATCGCCCCCGAACAGCGTCTCGTCAAACGCGGCTTTGCCCGAGACGACCTCTTCGTCGCCGTGCACGAGCAGTTCATGACCGAAACGGCCGACATTGCCGATATCGTCATTCCCGCGACGATGTTCGTTGAGCATGACGATATCTACCGGGCCGGCGGCCAGAACCATATCCTGCTCGGACCGAAGCTGGTCGAGCCGCCGCCAACCGTGCGCACGAATCTTTTCGTCATCGAGGAACTGGCCAAACGCCTCGGCGTCGCCGATCGACCCGGCTTCGGCTTCACGGCCCGCGAGATGGTCGACCGCGTGCTGGAATCGAGCGGCCTGCCGGATTACGACCATTTCCTCGAACACAAATGGTTCGATCGTCAGCCGGTTTTCGAGGAGGCGCATTTCCTGAACGGCTTTGCCCATCCTGACGGCAAATTCCATTTCCGCCCGGACTGGATCGATCAGCCGGCGCCGAACAAGCCGCCGGCGGCGGTCGGCCTGCTCGGACCGCATGCCGAGCTTCCCGCCTTCCCCGATCAGGTCGACGTCATCGAAGTCGCCGATCCCGACCATCCCTTCCGCCTCGCCACCTCGCCCGCCCGCAACTTCCTGAATTCGAGCTTCTCCGAGACCAAGACGTCGCGCCAGAAGGAGGGCCGCCCCGAGGTGATGATCAATCCGGCCGACGCCGAAGCCATGGGCATCGCCCATGGCGATCTCGTCAGTATCGGCAACAGCCGCGGCGATCTGCGCATCCATGCCCGCCTCACCACCGAGGTGAAGCCTGGCGTGTTGATCGCCGAAGGCCTTTGGCCGAATAAGGCGCATATCGACGGCGAGGGTATCAACGTCCTCACCGGCGCCGACCCGGTCGCGCCCTATGGCGGGGCGGCCGTGCACGACAACAAGGTCTGGCTTCGCAAGGACGCAGCATGATGCAACCGAAATCACGGGTGAAGATCGTCGGCGAGGAAACGCTGTCGAATGGCTGGACGCGGCTGAGCAGCTACCTGCTCGATTATATCGACAGCAAGGGGGCAACCCAGCGCTTGAAGCGGGAGGTCTACCACCGCACGCCCGCCGCCTGCATCCTGCTTTATGATCCGAAACGCGATCTCGTCATTCTCGTCCGCCAGTTCCGCCTTGCCGTCCATATCAACGGCGATCCCGCCTGGATGATCGAGGTGCCGGCCGGCCTTCTCGATGACGATCATCCCGAACAGGCGATCCGCCGCGAGGCGATGGAGGAAACCGGTTATCATCTCCGCGATGCGCGTTTCCTGTTCAAATGCTACACATCGCCCGGCGCCATCACCGAAGTCGTTCACTTCTTCGTCTCGCTGATCGACATCGCCGACCGTGTGGCCGAAGGCGGAGGCCTGGACGAGGAGCACGAGGATATCGAGGTTCTCGAAGTCCCGCTCGACGAGGCTGCCCGGATGATCGAAAACGGCGAGATCTTCGACGCCAAGACGATCATGCTGCTGCAATGGGCCTTGTTGAACCGGAATAAACTTCGATAGCGGGTCAGGCGATCGAGATCTGGTTCGTCTAATTGCCTCCCGGACGGATAGACTTGATCCGCGACCGGTTTAGTTTTCCCCGCGAACTCGCATTATCTGCCGAAAGGCGCGCTGCTTCAATGCAGGTACCGCGTTGATGACGCGCATGACGCTGCGCGCGGTCGCAAGCTGAAGCCTGCCGACAACCGGCCGATGAGCCAGATCGCTGGCGTCCAGCTGCCTTTTCGATTCTTGGACGGCTTCGGTACTATAGCGAAGCATCTCGACTTCGTAGGCATGTATGGCTTCGACGAGCGGCTTTCGCCCTTGATCCGCTTCAACAAGCATGCGTCCAAGCAGAGCGGCATCGCGAAGCGCTGTATTGGCGCCCGCGCCTCGTCCGGGTGTCATCGTATGGACGGCGTCACCGAGCAGAGTGACATTCGAACTCGTCCAGGGCGTCAGTGGGACAGAGGTCCTCATCTTGACATCATGGATCGTCGAGGGCTCCGTCATGCGAATGAGAGCACGCATGTGCGGGTGCCAGTCCCGGGTGAGCTCCAGGCCGAGGTCCCTCAATTGTTCGCCGCTGAGGCCGGTCGGATCCCGCGGCCAATTCTGCCGCGCACCCCATATGCCCCAGCCGATGCTGTCCTCGTCGAGTGCCTCGACGAAATCCGGCCAACAAGCAGCAAAACCAGGATCGCTTCTCGTGTCGGCGAACTCCAGCGAGTGAACGATCGCGCCGAAGCCCATCGGCGCCATGATCAGCGACATGCCTTGGAACATTTTGTCCGACAGCAGAGCTTTCGTCTCCACCGTCATGGGAATTTTGCCCCCGAGCGATAAGATTCCCGTGTCTTCCAGACGCGCTTCCGGCAGACGTTGCTTGCGTACAGTCGAACTCGTGCCGTCAGCCCCCACCAGGACATCTCCCGTTGCCAGGCTTCCATCCTGAAAGCAGGCGGTGACCGACCCATCGGCGTTGTTTGCGTAACTTTGAAGCGTCTTCCCGAAGAAGACGTCGTCTTCAAGTCCCCTGAGTAGAACCCGCCTCAAGGTCTTTCGAATGACGTTCTTTTCACCGTCGAGAGCATTCGGGCCTGCATCATCGATATCGAAGCTCAGCACTTCGCCCAATTGTTCGGTGAGCATGTTGAAATAGCGCGGCGACCTGGCGCAGGTGGCGACATAGAGATCGTAGAGCTCGCTGGGGATGCAGGCTTTCAGCGCTCGGCTTCCAGCCGGGCTGATGCCGACGCGATAACCGCCGGTATTGGCGTTCGGCGCGAGGTCGCGCTCATACACGGCAATGCAAACGCCAGCCTGCTTAAGCAGATGCGCGAGCGCCAAACCGCCAGTCCCGGCGCCGATAATCAAAACCTTCATGGTGTTAGCCCTCGTCAAGTTTCGGATCGATGGAGAACTTCGCGGCGATCTGCCTCAGCCACTCGTCCGTCCAGGTGATGCGCTGGGCGCTGAGGTCCTCGACAATGCTATTGACCCATGACATTTCGGTTGCGTGAAGCGCTCGGGCATATTCCATCTCCAGAAGAAAGAGCCTTGGAACGGCCTGCGCTTCCTGCAAAGCTTCGTCGATTCGTCGAAGCTCCGACTCGATGGCTTTTGCTCTGAGTTCAAGCTGGCTCGCCACATCCTCAGGCGTAAGCAGAGGAAGAAACGACACGGCTGCGGGGAATTCCGGATATTCCCGCGTCAAGGTCGACAAGATCGCCCGCATCCATTCCAGCGCGACGTCGCGGCCCTTCTCCGTTATCTCATACACGGTCCGCTCGGGACGCTTGTCGTCCCGGACTGTTTTTTGCTGGGCAATCAAAGCTTCGCGTTCGAGCCGCTGGATTGTTTGATAAAGGCTTGCCCTCTGCATGACATTGATCACCTCGTCCTTGCCGCGCTCCTTGATGAGCCGCTGCATTCGGTAAGGATGCAGGGGCTCTTCCATGAGCATTGCGAGGACAGCGAGCGCGACTGGAGAACGTTTGATCGAGGTCATAGTCATAGCATTAATAGTTATATTATGACTAGTCAATTGATTGACGTTGGAGCTCTTGGATCGATGCTGGAATAGATCGACGTAGTGAATTCGTGAGGCGGTGCATCTGACCATTTCCAAAGCGCAAGTTTCCGCTTTAAGGTGAGCGCGCTTTGAATTTCATACGACTGTCACGAAGCGGTTTTATCCGCTGCGGTCTGTTAATCATCGATGCGGTCAGGAGAAAGCCCATGTGGCTCAGCAATTTCACCCTCGTTCTCCCAAACGAGGTGGTGAGTGAAGGTTCCGTGCGTGTTGAAGACGGCGCCATCGCCGAGATCAGGCCGGAGCCGGTCGCCGGGGCTGCCATCGATGGCGGCGGGCGGCTGCTGATGCCGGGATTCGTCGATCTCCACGGCGATATGATCGAGCGCGAGATCGCGCCGCGCCCGAATGCGACGATGCCGATCGATTTCGGCATCCACGAGCTCGACAAGAAGCTAGCTGCCGCCGGTGTCACCACGGCCTTTGCCGCCGTCTCCTTCGCCACCGAAAGCGTCTATGGCCACGTCCGCTCGTTGGAGACGACCTCGGCGGTGATCGAGGGCATCAACCGCCTGCGCGACAATCTGCTGATCGACCACCGCGTCCACGCCCGCTACGAAATCACCAATGTCGGCGCCGCTGCCGCGCTCGAGCGTCTGTTGAATGCCGATCAGATCGACATGGTTTCGCTGACCGACCACACGCCGGGCCAGGGCCAGTACAACAATCTGCAAAGCTACATTCTCAGCATTTCCGAGCGCCGCGCCATCTCCGAGGAAATGGCCGCCGAGATCGTCGCCAAGCGCATCGCCATGCGAAACAACCCCGAGATCGAAGCCAAGCTGAAAGAGATCGTCGCGCTGTCGCTGAAGCACAGGCTGTCGCTGGCCTCGCATGATGATGACAGCGTCGAAAAAGTCTCCGAAATGCACGATCTCGGCGTCACCATCAGCGAATTTCCTGTGACGGCACCTGCCGCGGAAGAGGCCCGCCGCCGTGGCCTCTGGACGCTGATGGGCGCGCCGAATGCGCTGCGCGGCCAGTCGCTGTCGGGCAATCTCAGCGCCCTCGATGCCGCCAGGTCCGGTCTCCTCAGCGTCATCGCCGCCGATTATCACCCCGCCGCCTTCGTGCCCGGCATCTTCAAACTCGCCGACATGGTGGAAGGCGGTCTGCCCTCAGCCGTCGCCATGGCGACCGCCAACGCCGCCCGCTCCGCCGGCCTCCTGGACCGCGGCGAAATCACCATCGGCCAGCGCGCCGATCTGGTGGCGGTCGAACCCGGCGACATTAACCGCATCCGCGCCACCTTCCGCGCCGGCCGCTTCGTCTACAGCGACGGCACGCTGCATCCGCTGCGGGCGCTAGCGGCCTAAGCGCGATCGCCGATCAGCGAGATCAGCTGAGCTTTGGGCGCGGTGGTCGAAGCCATAGCGCCGACGGCTTTGCCGCCTTCCATTGTCACGCGGCCTTCGGCAAAGAGCCGTAGCGCTTGCGGGTAGATCTGGTGTTCGACGGTGAGCACGCGCGCGGCGAGGCTTTCGGCCGTGTCACCGGAAAGGATTGGGACGGCCGCCTGGCCGATCACCGGTCCTTCGTCCATGCCTTCGGTGACGAAATGCACGGTGCAGCCGGCGATGCGCATGCCGGCGTCGATGGCGCGCTGATGGGTATGCAGACCGGGAAACAGCGGCAGCAGGGAAGGGTGGATGTTGAGCATCCGGCCTTCATAACGCTGGATGAAGGTCGCGGTCAGCAGCCGCATGTAGCCGGCCAGGCAGAGGATGTCGGGGGAAAGCTCATCGAGTGCGGAAAAGATCGCCGCCTCATGCGCATCCTTGCTGGGATAGTCCTTGCGAGGGAAAGCGAAGGTGGCGATGCCTTCGGCCACCGCCTTGGCAAGTCCGCCGGCATCAGCCTTGTCGGAGATCACCCCGACGATTTCGGCTGGATAGTCGGCGGCCTTGGCCGCCGCAACCAGCGCCATCATGTTGGAGCCGCTGCCGGATATGAGGACAACGACGCGTTTGCGCTTCGCGCTCATAGGGCAAGCGTGCCCTTATAGACCGTGCCGGCAGCACCCTCGTCGCGGGCGATCATGCGGCCGAGCGTGACGACGGTCTCGCCCTCGGCTTCGAGTGCGGCGGAAACGGCCGCGACATTTTCGCTAGCGACGACGGCGATCATGCCGACGCCGCAGTTGAAGGTGCGCAGCATCTCCTTGGTTTCGACGCCGCCCGTCCTGGCGAGCCACGAAAACACCGGCGGAGCCTTGACGGCGGCAAGATCGATCTCGGCCGCCAGATGCTTCGGCAGCACGCGCGGGATGTTTTCCGGGAAGCCGCCGCCGGTGATGTGGGCCAGCGCCTTGATGGCGCCGGTCTCGCGGATCGCCTTCAGAAGCGGCTTCACATAGATGCGCGTCGGCTCGAGCAGGGCTTCGCCGAGCTTCTTGCCTTCGGAAAATGGCGCCGGCGCATCCCAGCCGAGGCCGGAGAGTTCGACGATCTTGCGCACCAGCGAGAAACCGTTGGAATGCACGCCGGAGGAGGCAAGCCCGAGGATCACGTCGCCCTCGGCGATATCGCCGGAGGGCAGCAGCTTGCCGCGTTCGGCAGCGCCGACGGCAAAACCGGCGAGATCATAGTCGCCGGAGGAATACATGCCGGGCATTTCGGCCGTCTCGCCGCCGATCAGCGCGCAGCCGGCCTGCCGGCAGCCGGCGGCAATGCCGCCGACGATCGCAGCACCCTGGTCGGGATCGAGCTTGCCGGTGGCGAAATAATCGAGGAAGAACAGCGGCTCGGCGCCCTGGACGACGAGATCGTTGACGCACATCGCAACGAGGTCGATGCCGACGGTGTCGTGATAATCGGCGTCGATGGCGATCTTCAGCTTGGTGCCGACGCCGTCATTGGCGGCAACCAGAACCGGATCGGTAAAGCCCGCGGCCTTGAGATCGAAAAGCCCGCCGAAGCCGCCGATCTCGCCATCGGCGCCGGGGCGGCGGGTCGAGCGCACCGCTGGTTTGATCTTCTCGACGAGGAGGTTGCCGGCATCGATGTCGACGCCCGCGTCGCTGTAGGTCAGGCCGTTTTTCCCAGACTGGCTCATGCTGGTCTCCGATGGCTATTTCAGGCGGCAGACGCGCCGCGTCATCTGCCGGTCGCAATTGCATGACAGGGGCCTTTATGCAAGCGCCGCATGGCAAAAGCCCCCAATTTCCCGCGTCTTTCCCGAGCCTTTCCGGGATTTGCCGCGACAGGGTTGACCATCTTCGCGCCTGCATCCTATGTGCTGAATGGCCGCGTCGTTCGGATGCGGCGTTTGGCGGCGGAAAGCGATCAGCGGGGAAGCGATGCCACAGCAAGTCAGCGGCAACAGTCTCAAGCGTCAGATTTTCTTCTGGCTGGCCGTGCTCGTCTTCTTCATCGTCTTTCTCTATGTCTTCAGCTCGATCCTGCTGCCCTTCATCGCCGGCATGGCGATCGCCTATTTTCTCGATCCGGTCGCCGATCGGCTGGAACGCCTGGGCCTGAGCCGCATGATGGCGACGGTCGGCATCCTGATCGCCTTCGTCATCACCTTCGCCCTGGCGCTGATGATCCTCATTCCCGTGCTCGTCAGCCAGTTCAACGATTTCGCCGAGCGGCTGCCGGGTTATATCAGCCAGCTGCAGCAGTTCATCGACAATTCGAAAAACTCGCTGCTGCCGGACTGGGTCAGGAGCCAGGCCGGCACGCTCAAGGACAATTTCTCCGGCATCCTCTCCGAAGGCATGGGCTTCTTGACCGGGCTGTTCGCGCAGATCTGGAATTCCGGCAAGGCGATTGTCGACGTCATATCGCTGCTCGTCGTCACCCCCGTCGTCGCCTTCTATATCCTGCTCGATTGGGACCGCATGGTGGCCAAGGTCGATCAGTGGATCCCGCGCGATTATATCAGTGACGTCCGCCAGATCGCCAGCGAGATCGATCAGGCGATCGCCGGCTTCATCCGCGGCCAGGGCTCGCTCTGCCTCATCCTCGGCATTTATTATGCCGCCGGCCTGTCTCTCGTCGGTCTGAATTTCGGCCTGCTGATCGGGCTCTTCGCCGGCATGATCAGTTTCATTCCTTATGTCGGCTCGCTGGTCGGCCTCGTTCTCGCCGTCGGCGTGGCGATCGTCCAGTTCTGGCCGGATTATCCCTGGATCGGCCTGGTGCTCGCCGTCTTCTTCAGCGGCCAGTTCCTGGAAGGCAACATCCTGCAGCCGAAGCTCGTCGGGTCCAGCGTCGGGCTGCATCCGGTCTGGCTGATGTTTGCGCTGTTTGCCTTCGGCGCGCTCTTCGGTTTCGTCGGGCTTCTGGTCGCCGTGCCGGCGGCGGCTGCCGTCGGCGTCCTTGTTCGTTTCGCACTTTCACGTTACCTTCAGAGCGATCTTTATTTTGGCGGGTCGTCAGGCGGCCGCGCCCGGAAGACGAAATCAGTTCCCAATGAATGACGTGAAGAACGCTGATCCGAAGCGCAAGGCCGGAGAGCAGCTGCCACTGGTCTTTTCGCACGATGCCGCCAGCGGCCGCGACGATCTCTTGATTTCGGAGCGCCTCGCTGCCGCGGTGTCGATCGTCGATGCCTGGCCGGCATGGCCGTCGCCGGTCGTCGTGCTCGCCGGCCCGGTCGGTTCGGGAAAATCGCATCTCGCCCGCATCTGGCGGGAATTGAGCGGCGCCGTCGACATCCATCCCGAGCTGGGCTCGGACGCGGCAATTACTGCCGCCGCCGGCCCGGTGTTGTTCGAGGATGCCGACCGCCTCGGCTTCGACGACAATGCGCTCTTCCATGTCATCAACAGCGTGCGCGAAAACGGCACCAGCCTGTTGATGACCAGCCGTCTCTGGCCGATCTCCTGGCCGGTTTTGCTGCCCGATCTGCGCTCGCGCCTGAAGGCTGCGACCGTCGTCGAGATCGGCGAGCCCGACGAGGCGCTGTTGTCGCAGGTCATCGTCAAGCTGTTCGCCGACCGCCAGCTTTATATAGATGACAAACTCGTGCTCTATATCGTCAACCGGATGGAGCGGTCGCTGAACGCGGCCCAGACGATCGTCGAAAGGCTTGACCGGCTGGCCCTGTCGCGCGGCACGAAGATCACCCGGTCACTTGCTGCTGAAGTATTGAATGAATTGGGAAATTCGGAGTCGGCCGATTGACTGTCACAGTTCCGTCGTGAAACTGATATAATTGCCTTCGGCGATTGAGAACGGGGTAGACCATGGATAGCGCAGTCGCAGAACATCAGGAACTCACTCCGGAAACCAACGACAACACGCCCCCGCTGGAAGAGCTGCTCAAGAGCCCCGAGCGCTTCATCAACCGAGAATTTTCCTGGCTGCAGTTCAACCGCCGCGTCCTGGAAGAAACGTTGAATACCGAGCATCCACTGCTCGAGCGCGTGCGCTTCCTGTCGATCTCTGCCGCCAACCTCGATGAATTCTTCATGGTGCGTGTCGCCGGCCTCGAAGGCCAGGTGCGCCAGAACATCGCCATCCGCAGCCCCGACGGCAAGACGCCGGCCGAGCAGCTCGATTCGATCCTGCAGGAGATCGACCATCTGCAGATGGAGCAGCAGGCCTCGCTCGCCGTGCTGCAGCAGTATCTCGCCAAGGAAGATATTCTGATCGTGCGCCCCGGCGCCTTGAGTGATGCCGACCGCCAGTGGCTGGCGACCGAATTCGAACAGGCGATCTTTCCGGTTCTGACGCCGCTGTCGATCGATCCAGCCCATCCGTTCCCATTCATTCCGAACCTCGGCTTCTCGATCGGCCTGCAGCTCGTCAGCAAGAACGGCCGCGAGCCGATGACGGCGCTCTTGCGCCTGCCGCCGGCGCTCGACCGCTTCGTCCGTCTGCCGGATGATGGAAACACCATCCGCTACATCACGCTCGAGGATGTCGCCAACATCTTCATCCACCGGCTCTACCCGGGTTACGAGGTGCAGGGCTCCGGTACCTTCCGCGTCATCCGCGACAGCGATATCGAAGTCGAGGAAGAGGCTGAGGATCTCGTCCGCTTCTTCGAAACGGCGCTGAAGCGGCGGCGTCGCGGCAAGGTCATCCGCATCGAGACCGACTCGGAAATGCCGGCCTCGCTGCGTCAGTTCGTCGTCCAGGCGCTGAATATCCCCGATAATCGCGTCGCCGTTCTGCCGGGGCTTCTGGCCTTGAACACCCTCTCCGAGATCACCAAGGCGCCGCGCGACGATCTCAGATTTCCGTCCTACAATGCGCGATTTCCCGAGCGCGTCCGCGAACATGCCGGTGACTGCTTCGCCGCCATCCGCGAAAAGGACATGGTGGTTCATCACCCCTATGAATCTTTCGACGTGGTCGTCCAGTTTCTTCTCCAGGCTGCGCGCGATCCTGACGTCCTGGCGATAAAGCAGACGCTTTACCGCACCTCCAACGACAGCCCGATCGTCCGCGCGCTGATCGACGCCGCCGAAGCCGGCAAGTCGGTGACGGCGCTGGTCGAGCTCAAGGCCCGCTTCGACGAAGAGGCGAACATCCGCTGGGCGCGCGATCTCGAGCGCGCCGGCGTGCAGGTCGTCTTCGGCTTCATCGAGCTCAAGACCCACGCCAAGATGTCGATGGTCGTCCGCCGCGAGGAAGGCAAGCTCAGGACCTATTGCCACCTCGGAACCGGCAACTACCACCCGATCACCGCGAAGATCTATACCGATCTCTCCTATTTCACCTGCAATCCGGTCATCGCCCACGACATGGCGAACATCTTCAATTTCATCACCGGCTACGGCGAGCCGGAACAGGGCATGCAGCTTGCCATCTCGCCCTATACGATGCGCCCGCGCATCCTGCGCCACATCGAGGAAGAGATTCAGCATGCCCGCAACGGATCGCCGGCGGCGATCTGGATGAAGATGAATTCGCTTGTCGACCCCGACATCATCGATGCGCTCTATCGCGCCAGCCATGCCGGCGTCGAGATCGATCTTGTCGTGCGTGGCATCTGCTGCCTGCGCCCGCAGGTGCCGGGCCTCTCGGAGAAGATCCGCGTCAAGTCGATCATCGGCCGCTTCCTCGAACACAGCCGCATCTTCTGCTTCGGCAACGGCCACGGCCTGCCGTCCGACAAGGCGCTGGTTTATATCGGTTCGGCCGACATGATGCCGCGAAATCTCGACCGCCGCGTCGAAACCATGGTTCCGCTGACGAACCCCACCGTTCACGAGCAGGTTTTGTCCCAGATTATGCTCGGCAACGTGATTGACAATCAACAAAGCTACGAGATATTGCCCGACGGTACGTCGCGGCGCATGGAAGTGCGCAGAGGCGAGGAACCGTTCAATGCGCAGCAGTATTTCATGACCAATCCGAGCCTGTCAGGCCGTGGTGAAGCTCTGAAGTCCAGCGCGCCGAAACTGATCGCCGGCCTGCTCGAAGGCCGCAACAACAAGTAAAACTGGACCTAAATGGTTGAATCTGAAGCCCAGGGGCGCCTTCCGGGGATCGCCCCGGTCTCCGTTGTCGACATTGGATCGAATTCCATTCGTCTCGTCGTCTACGAAGGCATGTCCCGCTCGCCGACCATTCTTTTCAACGAAAAGGTCCTCTGCGGCCTCGGCAAAGGCATAGCCGTCACCGGCAAGATGGATGAAGACAGCGTCATCAGGGCTCTGGCGGCGCTGCACCGTTTCAAGGCTCTGTCCGACCAGGCGCGCGCCGCCACCATGTATGTGCTGGCAACGGCCGCCGCCCGCGAGGCGAGCAATGGGCCCGATTTCATTCACCAGGCGGAAACCATCCTCGGCCGCAAGGTCCGTGTGCTCTCCGGCGAGGAGGAGGCGAAATTCGCCTCGCTCGGCATCATCAGCGGCTTCTTTAATCCCGACGGCATCGCCGGCGACCTCGGCGGCGGCTCGCTTGAGCTGATCGATATCAGGGGCAAGGAGTTCGGCAAGGGCATCACGCTGCCGCTTGGCGGCCTGCGCCTGTCGGAATATGCCGGCGGCTCGCTCTCCAAGGCCCGCACCTTTGCCCGCAAGCAGGTGAAGACGGCAAAGCTGCTGTCGAAAGGCGAGGGGCGCACCTTCTACGCCGTCGGCGGCACATGGCGAAACATCGCCAAGCTGCACATGGAAATCACCAACTATCCGCTGCACATGATGCAGGGCTACGAGGTATCGCTTGAAGCGATGATGCTGTTCCTCGAACAGGTGGTGACCGCGCGTGATTCGAAGGAGCCTGCGTTTCAGGCCGTCTCCAAGCACCGCCGGTCGCTGCTGCCCTTCGGCGCCGTCGCCATGACGGAAGTGCTGAGCGCGATGAAACCGTCGGTGATTTCCTTCTCGGCGCAGGGCGTGCGTGAGGGATATCTCTATTCGCTGCTGTCGGAGGCCGAGCGCCGCCTCGATCCGCTGCTGGCCGCTGCCGGCGAGCTGGCGATCCTGCGTGCCCGTTCGCCCGAGCATGCCCGCGAGCTGGCGGAATGGACCGGCCGCATGATGCCCTTGTTCGGCGTCCAGGAAACCGAAGAGGAAAGCCGCTATCGTCAGGCCGCCTGTCTGCTTGCCGATATCAGCTGGCGCGCCCATCCCGACTATCGCGGCCTGCAGGCGCTGAACGTCATCGCCCACTCCTCCTTCGTCGGCATCAGCCATCCTGGCCGCGCTTTCATCGCGCTGACCAATTACTACCGTTTCGAAGGCCTGCACGATGACGGCGCCACCGGCCCGCTGGCGCAGATCGCCACACCCCAGTTCATCGAGCGTGCCAAGCTGCTCGGCGGCATGCTGCGCGTCGTCTACCTCTTTTCGGCCTCGATGCCCGGCATCGTCAAAAGCCTGAGCTTCCGCAAATCGTCGAACCCGGACCTCGACCTCGAATTCGTCGTGCCGCCCGAATACCGCGATTTCGCCGGCGAACGCCTGGACGGGCGCCTGCAGCAGCTGTCGAAGCTGACGAACAAGAGGCTGGCGTTCCGGTTCGAGTAGGAAGGCATCCTTTCGGCGGGCTCTTGTGGCCGTGCCGTCCCTCCGCCCTCCCTCATTCCTGTGCTCGTCACAGGAATCCAGCCAACGCGCGTCGGCGCGGTGAATGACTCACTTGCTCATCAAAGAGTCTCCCGCGCCCAATGACTTGGGCGCACTGGATTCCTGTGACGAGCACAGGAGTGAGGGAGAATTGGACGTGCATCCAAAGACAAAGAGCGGCGCTATCGCACCGCCCTTCCTATTAGATATCAGAACCCAAACTACTTCGCGTTCAAAAACTCGCCAACCTCAAGCAGGCTGAACTCGTTATTATCAGCCTTGTCGACGGCGCGGCCGGCGGAGAAGGGCAGGTTGTTGTCGTTGCCGATGATGATGTGGTTGGCGTCGACGCGGTCGACGTTTTCGATCGTCACGAACGGCATGTCGTAGACGCCGTCCTTGGCTCCGGCCTTCTTCTTGTTGTCGGAGTCCTGGATGTTCAGGAGGTCGATATAGCCGATCTTGCGGACCGACTTGCCGGCATTGGCGTCGTTGAACTCGATCTTGTAGACGCGCTTCAGTTCGGCCGGAGCCTCGAAGCAATCCGGCTTCGGCTGCTTCGGGTCTGCGCAGGCCTTGTCCTTGGTGCCGGCGCCGCTGTCGCGCTCGATGACGAGAGCGGTGGTGTCGTCGAGCATGTTGAAGTCGCCGATCGAGACACCCTTGTCCTCGAACGGATAGAGCCAGCTACGGCCGGTCCACTTCTTGGCGGCGACGTCGAATTCGATAACGCGGACGGCTGTATGGCCGTCGACCGATTCCATCTGGCCGTCATCCTTGTAGATGGCGCCCTCGAGCAGGCCGTAGAGCTTGGTGCCGTCCTTCGACATGGCGAGGCCTTCGAAACCGCCGGAGCGCTTCAGGTTGAAGACCGGCATCTTCGCAGCCGGGTTGCCCGGGAGCTGGATCAGCGGATCGTCGGGCGAAAGCACCGGCTTGCCGTCGAGCGTCGTCGCGATGACGTCGGTGAGGCGGCCTGCCGTGTCGACCTTCAGGATATAGGGACCGAATTCGTCGCCGAGCCAGAAACCATCGGCAACCGGCTGGATCGATTCGATATCGAAGTCGGCGCCGGTGAGGTAGCGCGTATCGGTACCTTCGAGCACGATCGGGAAGGGGGCGATCTTGTTCGGATCGGAGAGGAACAGGTTCTTGACGACGTCAGCCTTGTTGGCTGCCCAGTCGAACTTCATCTGGTGCAAGAAGAGCATGGAGTCCGAGGAATTGGCCTTCGAGCCGAAGCCGTTGTCCGTCAGCGTCCAGAAGGTGCCGTCGGCCATCGTCTTGATGCCGGAGAAGCCCTGGATCGCCTGACCGTCGAAGGGAAGCTTCAGGTCGGTGACGCGGGCGCCGTCCTTGCCGGGAACTGTGCCGAGCGCTTCGGTGCGCTTGCGGTCCGCCGTCGTGAACTTGCCGGAATGTTTCAGGAATTCAGGGGCATCGGTCGGAGCTGGAGCCATGGTGTTGGCAGGCAGGATTGCCTGGCCGGCGAGCTTGGCCGGAAACTGCTGCTGGTCGGCCGAAGCGGAGCCGGTCATCAGGATGAAAAGCGATACGGAAGCAAAAAGGACGTTCTTCATAATATCCCCATGGAACGGATGCGAATGGCATCCGCTTAGCAGGGCTTCCGTGTCAGCGAATTGACGGTTGGGTGAAGCTTTGGTGACGCGGGTTAAAAGCGTTTGCTCAGCCGTGCAGAATGACGGCAGGCGTGTTCAGCACGGTCACCGCGCGCGAGGAAAGCGCCATCACGCCGAGCGCCTGGCCGCGCCCCCTGACGGCATGGGTGCCGAGATCCTCGCAGGATATATCGTCGGGAAATTTCATGCGCTGCGCAAGGTCGGCCGAAATCAGCACTGGCCGATTGAGGCTGCGGCAGAGCGTTTCCAGCCGGGCTGTGGTGTTCACCGTGTCGCCGAAATAGCTGATCTTGTGATGATCGACGCCAATTTCGGCGGTGATGATCTCGCCGCCGTGAAGGGCTGCGCGCAGCTTCGGCACCTGTCCGTAGCTTTTCCGCCAGCCGGCGGCATTGGCTTCGATATCGGCGAGGATGTCGAAGATGCAGCGCACGCAGCGCGCGCCCTTGATGCCGCGGGCAAGCGGCCAGGTGATGATCGCCGCATCGCCGACATAGTCGTTGATCATGCCCTTATGGCGCCTGACGGGCTCGGCGAAGGTCGCAAACAGCGAGCTCAGCAGCTGCTGCGCGCGGAGGTCGCCGTGTTTTTCGGCAAAAGCCGTCGAGTCGACGAGATCGATGAACAGGAAGACGCGCTCTTCCCTGACCGGATTGCGATAGCGGCTGACCAGCATGCTGACGAATACCTCGCGGCCGAGCAGTTCCCGCACGCGCAGGATGAAGATCAGCGCCGAGCAGACGGCAAGCGCATAGAGGAAGACCTCGTAGGGCATGATGACGAGATCGAGGAACGACGTTGGCTTCACCATGCCGAGCGACGAGAGCAGCAGCGCGGCACAGGCAAAGCCGATGCTCATCAGGATCTCGTAGATCACCAGCTCGCTGATGATGAAAGCGAAGGTCGGCAGCTTCTGAATACGTCTGTACAGCGTGCGGAACAGCGCCTTGCGCTCGAAGGCGATGATCGGCATGCCGATGAACAGCGCGAAGATCGCGCCGACAACGGGCGTCTGATTGGAGTAGAACATCAGATCGTAGACGACGCCGCTGGCGGCCAGAACCATCGTGATCAGGATCCAGTTCTGCGTCGGAGATATTTCCCGCATGCCGCCTCTTCGCCGTGATTTGCCGTCAGCCATTGTTTCAGCTGGGAAAAAAGCGTCAAGCGAATTCGATTGTCGTCTTGCAACGCCGCGCGGACGCGCAAAGGCGCTGCAACACTTGAACCTAGAGGCTGACGGTTTCGACCTTGCGGCCGACAAAGCGCAGAGCGATCTGACCCTGGATCAGCTGCAGCGCCGGCTCGCCGAAAAGGTCGCGCCGCCAGCCGTGCAGGGCGGCGACTTCGGCTTTCTCGCCCTCGGCGGCGATCCGGTCGAGATCCTCGCTGTTGGCGATCACCTTCGGCGCCACGCCGTGTTTCTCCGAAATCAGCTTCAAGAGCACCTTCAGCAATTCGACGGCAGCGGCGGCCCCTTCGGGCGCCTGCGCCTGGCGCGGCACATGTGGCATATCGGCTTTCGGAAGAGCGAGCGCGGCGTTGACGGCCTCGATGACGGCGCCGCCGGAGGTCGAGCGCTCCCAGCCTTTCGGAATGGTGCGCAACCGGCCAAGCGCCTCGGTATCCTTTGGCTGCTGCTGGGCGATCTCGTAGATCGCATCATCCTTCAGCACCCGTGAACGCGGCACGTTGCGCGACCGCGCCTCGCGTTCGCGCCAGGCGGCGACAAATTTCAGGATCGCCAGCTCCTGCGGCTTGCGCAGGCGCATCTTCAGCCGCTGCCAGGCATCGTCGGGATGCAGATCGTAGGTTTCGCGCGCCTCGAGAATGTCCATCTCCTCGGAGAGCCAGGAGGTGCGGCCTTCACGATCGAGTTCCGCCTTCAGCGACAGATAGACGTCGCGCAGGTGGGTGACGTCGGCCAGCGCATATTCCAGCTGCTTGTCGGAGAGCGGCCGGCGGCTCCAGTCGGTGAAGCGCGACGACTTGTCGATATGGACGTTCTTGATGCGGCTGACCAGCTGATCATAGGAGACGCTGTCGCCGAAGCCGCAGACCATGGCGGCGACCTGCGTGTCGAAGATCGGATGCGGAATGAGATTGCCGCGGTTGAAGATGATTTCGATGTCCTGACGGGCCGCGTGAAAGACCTTCAGCACCTTCGGATCCGCCATCAGCTCGAAGAAGGGGGTAAGATCGATGCCCTTGGCCAGCGGATCGACGAGCACTTCGGTCGTCGGGCTCGCCATCTGGATCAGGCAAAGCTCCGGCCAGAAGGTCGTCTCGCGCAGGAATTCGGTGTCGATGGTGATGAAGTCGGACTTGGCCAGCTCTTTGCAGGCGGCCGCCAAATCGGCGGTGGTTTCGATCATATCATTTCATTCGCAAGGAAAAGGTCGGTTGAACCTTCCTTCTCCTTTCGCTTCGATATGTCAATACAACAGCATAAGCTTCCCGCATTGCTGGCTAAGAATTACGTCCAAACTGCGGCACAGGCCGCCTCAGCTCACTCTGAGGTAGCTGGTCATTCCGGTCTTCTGGTGCTCGATGATATGGCAATGCAGCAGCCAGTCGCCGGGATTGTCGGCGACGAAGGCGAGCTGCACCTTCTCGTCCGGCTGGATGAGATAGGTATCGGAGACGAGCGGCATCACCTGCCGCGTCGAAGAGGAGATCACCGTGAAGCTCATCCCGTGCAGATGGATCGGATGCGCGTGCGGCGTCGTATTCTCCAGATTGAAGACATAGCTCTTGCCGAGCTTCAGTTCCGCCAGCGGCGCCGTCGGATCCGGTGTGTCGCCCGGCCACGGCACCTTGTTGATGGCCCAGAAGCTGTAGCCGAGTGTGCCGCAGATGCTTTCGGTGGCGGTATTTTCGGCCGTGGCGCTCAGCACCAGCGGGATCTCTTCGGCGGCGGAAAGATCGGCCTTCGGCACCGGATTTTCGGCAAGCGGCCCGAGATCGCCGATCTCTCGCTTCAGCGACGATCCGGTGGCGCGCAGGCTGGCGATCGTCTTCGGCGTGGTGCCACGGATATCCTCGAGCGTCGCGACGGCGCCTTCGCTATCCGGCATGCGCACGGCAAGATCGAGCCGCTGGCCCGGACCGATCTGCAGCAGGTCGAGGGGAAAACGCTTCGGCACCGGATTGCCGTCGATGGCGATGACGGTCGTATCGGCGCCTTCCATCTTCAGCGAGAAGATCCGCGTCACGTCGGTCACGGCGATGCGCAGCCGCACCAACCCGCCGGCCGGCGCGTCATATTGCGGCTCCTTGTGCCAGTTGGCGGTGCGCACCGTGCCGTAAGTGCCCGATTTGGCGGCGTCACGCGGCCGGAAGGGGGCGATGAACTGCCCGTCGCCGCCGAGCCGCCAATCGCGCAGGTTCAGCACCACCTCCGCATCGAATTCAGGATCGGCCGGATCTTCGACGACGATGACGCCGGTCATGCCGTGCCCCATCTGCGTCAGCGTATTGCAATGCGGATGATACCAGAAGGTGCCGGCATCGGGCGGCGTGAAGGCATAGTCGAAGCTGTCGCCGGTATAGATATAGGGCTGCGTCATGAAGGGCACGCCGTCCATGCGGTTGTCGATGCGAAGCCCGTGCCAGTGGATCGTCGTCGGCTCGTCGAGCCCGTTTTTCAGCCGCGCCGCATAGGGGCGCCCCTTCGTCATCCTGAGAACCGGCGGCATGCCGTCAGGGCCCCAGCTCATGACATCCCGGGTCGGTCCGGCGTCGGTCAGTATGGCCTCGGTCTTCACCGCCGTCAGCAGCTGCGGTTCGGGTGCTGCCTCGGCAAGCCCGAATTTGCCGGCAATGCCGATGCCGGCACCATAGGCGCCCGCGACGGCGGATGCCTTGAGAAGGTTGCGGCGGGTCAAGAGAGGCATGCGGGCGCTCCAAGGTGAGAATGCCGATCCTTTTAAAGTTGAGAGGCACCTTCATCAATACGGCAAACGCGGCCAAACTGCCGCAGCATCCGGGCCGCTGCCTCGCCATAAACGCGTGCCAAACAGGCGGGCGGCGCGCGCCAAGCCTTGACAAATCGGAGCGTCCATGCGCTTTTCCGCCCGATTTTCTTGTCGGCGCTTGAGGGTCTTTGAACCCTTGCTGCCGTCTTCAGCCACATGCCAGGATTTGAGATCATGCATCGCTATCGCAGCCACACATGTGCCGCCCTCCGCAAGACGGATGTCGGCTCGACCGTCCGTATCTCCGGCTGGGTCCATCGCGTCCGAGACCATGGCGGCGTTCTCTTCATCGACCTTCGCGACCATTACGGCATCACCCAGGTCGTCGCCGATCCGGACAGCCCGGCCTTCAAGATGGCCGAGACCGTGCGCGGCGAATGGGTGATCCGCATCGACGGCGTCGTCAAGGCCCGCACCGAAGACACCGTCAACAAGGCGATGGCGACCGGCGAGATCGAGCTTTACGCCCAGGAGATCGAAGTGCTCTCCGCCGCCAAGGAATTGCCGCTACCGGTGTTCGGCGAGCCTGATTATCCCGAAGACGTCCGCCTCAAATACCGCTTCCTCGATCTTCGCCGCGAAACGCTGCATAAGAACATCGTCAAGCGCACCCAGGTGATCTCGGCGATGCGCCGCGAAATGGGCAATGTCGGCTTCACCGAATATACGACGCCGATCCTGACGGCATCCTCGCCGGAAGGCGCGCGCGACTTCCTCGTGCCGTCGCGCATCCATCCCGGCACTTTCTACGCCCTGCCGCAGGCGCCGCAGCAGTACAAGCAGCTGCTGATGGTTGCCGGCTTCGACCGCTACTTCCAGATCGCGCCGTGCTTCCGCGATGAAGACCCGCGCGCCGACCGCCTGCCGGGCGAATTCTACCAGCTCGACCTCGAAATGAGCTTCGTCACCCAGGAAGACGTCTGGGACACGATGGGCCCGCTGATGACAAGCGTGTTCGAGGAGTTCGCCGAAGGCAAGCCGGTCACCAAGGAGTGGCCGCGCATCCCCTATGACGAAGCGATCCGCAAATATGGTTCGGACAAGCCGGACCTGCGCAACCCGATCGTCATGGAAGCGGTGACCGAGCATTTCGCCGGCTCCGGCTTCAAGGTCTTCGCCGGGATGATCGCCTCCAACCCGAAGGTCCAGATCTGGGCGATCCCGGCAAAGACCGGCGGCTCGCGCGCCTTCTGCGACCGCATGAACGCCTGGGCGCAGAGCCAGGGCCAGCCGGGTCTCGGCTATATCTTCTGGCGCAGCGAGAACGACAAGCTCGAAGGCGCCGGCCCGCTCGCCAAGAACATCGGCGAGGAGCGCACCGATGCGATCCGCACCCAGCTCGGTCTCGGCGATGGCGACGCCTGCTTCTTCGTCGCTGGCGAGCCGGAAAAATTCTACAAGTTTGCCGGCGAGGCGCGCAGCAAGGCCGGCGAGGAACTGAACCTCGTCGACCGCGACCGCTTCGAACTGTGCTGGATTGTCGACTTCCCCTTCTTCGAATGGAGCGAGGAAGACAAGAAGGTCGACTTCGCCCACAACCCGTTCTCGATGCCGCAGGGCGGCCTGGATGCGCTGCAGAACCAGGATCCGTTGACGATCAAGGCTTTCCAATATGACGCCGTCTGCAACGGCTTCGAGATCGCCTCGGGCTCGATCCGCAACCAGTCGCCGGAAACCATGGTCGCCGCCTTCGAGAAGGTCGGCCTCAGCCAGCAGGACGTCGAGGATCGTTTCGGCGGCCTCTATCGCGCCTTCCAGTACGGAGCGCCGCCGCATGGTGGTGCTGCCTTCGGTATCGACCGCATCGTCATGCTGCTCGTCGGCGCCAAGAACCTGCGCGAAATCTCGGTATTCCCGATGAACCAGCAGGCCCAGGATCTGCTGATGGGCGCGCCCAGCCCGGCAACCCCGACGCAGCTGCGCGAACTCTCGATCCGGCCGATCCCGCCGGTCAAGAAGGACTGAGTCGTCCCATTTTTGAATGCAAAAGGCCCGGCGACCGCTGTCGCCGGGCCTTTTGCTTATCCGGATTGTTCACAATGCCGCGTAGATCGCCTCGCGAAGATCGACCGTGAACTTGCCCCACATGCCCTCCAGCGTCGTGTTCGTCAGCGCAACGACGGTCAGCCCGTTGACCGGGTCGATGAACCAGCTGTGGCCGTAGACGCCGCCCCATTTCAGCGTGCCCTTGGGGAAGGGGACGCCTGCCTCGGCCGGATCGGTGATGACAGACCAGCCGAAGCCAAAGCCGGAGCCGGGTTCGTGCTGCTGGCGGTGCCCGCCGGCCTGGTCGGTCGTCATCATCGCTACGGTTTCCGCCGAAAGCAGCGGTGCGCCACTTCGACGGATGGTGTCGAGTACGGCCAGAACATCACCAGCCGTTCCCGCCATGCCGGCGCCGCCGGAGTGATAAGAGGCGGGGTCGAAGATGCGGTTCGGCGCGAAGCGGATGGGACCCATCAGCGACATCACCACCGCATTCTCGCCCATGAGCGCCGGTTCCGGTGAAGCGTCCATATAGGCGGCGGCAAGCCGGCTGTGGTCACCAACAGAAAACGCCGTGTCGGCAAGGCCAAGCGGTCTTGTCACCAGTTCGGCAACGGCCTCACCCAACGGGACACCGGTTTCCGCTTCGATGACGCCGCCGAGAACATCCATGGCAAGGGAATATTGCCAGTCGCTGCCCGGCGCAAAACGCAGCGGCACGCTGGCGATCCGCCGCAGATTTTCGGTGAGCCGCAGTCCCGGCTGGTCGAGGCCGTCGGAAATGCCGGCGCTGATATAGGGACCGCCGTCCTCTTCGGAGAAGCCGTAGCCGAGGCCTGATGTATGCGTCAGCAGGTGACGGATGCGAATGGTGGCTTCGCTGCCGTCGGGCAGCTTCGGCCGGAAGTCCGGCAGCCATCTGGTCACGGCGTCGTCGAGCCCGATCCTCGATTGCTCGACGAGCCGCATTGCGGCGATGGTGACGATCGGCTTGGTGATGGAGGCAAGCCTGAAGATCGCGTCCTCGCGCATTGCCTGGCCGTTTTCGCGGTCGGCGAAGCCGGCCGCGCGGCGGTGAATGATCTCGCCGTTGCGGGCGACGAGCACGACCGTGCCGACCAGCCGCTTTTCGTCGAGCGCATTTGTGATTGCCGCGTCAACAGCCGCGCCAAGCGATGAATGCCTGTCGGCCTCTGCCTTTTCGAGGGGAAGACTCATCAGATTAAACCTTCTATAATCACAATGACCGTTCCTGAATATAGCAAGCCGCCTCGAATTTCTAGAGTGATCACTGTGAAAAATAGTGCCGACGTAAAAAATCCTCCCGCCCGCCGCCGCGGTCGCCCGCCGGCCTTCGACCGCGAGGTGGTTCTGGCGGCCGCAAGGGAAACCTTTTGGGCGCACGGATACGAGGGTGCCTCGATCGCCGATCTCACCGCCGCTATGGGCATCACGCCGCAAAGCCTCTATGCCGCCTTCAATTCGAAGGCCGAGCTCTATCGCGCGGCCCTGCAGCAATACCGGATGCTGGGAGCCGACACGTTTTCCGCCCTCGGCGAGCCGATCGATACCGTTTCCGCCTTCGAGCGTATATTGCAAGGCTCGGCCGCGATCTTCGCGGCGCCCGAGCATCCGAAGGGCTGCATGATCTCGACGGCGGTGCTGAATTGCGCCAGCGAGAACGATGGTGTTGCCGATCATGTTGCCGCGCTGCGCCGCCAGTCGCTGAGCGGATTTGCAGCAAGGATCGAGCGCGGCATCCGCGAGGGCGATATCAAGGCCGGGACCAATGCCGGCGCGTTGGCACGGTTCGTCGCCGCGATCGTCCAGGGCATGTCGGTGCAGGCGAGGGACGGGGCATCTCTTGAGGAGTTGCTCGATATCGCAACCCTCGCCATCGCCGAAGTCTCCCGCCACCGCGTCTGAAAACGAAAAAGGCCCGGCAACGGAATTGCCGGACCTTTCTTTAAGGAAACCAAGCGATCAGTCGTTGGCCGAAACCTTGACGCCGAGCACCTGCGGCAGCGTGTTCGGAGCGCCCATGGCAGCGCCGACGATCGTCGGGAACGGCACCGGCTTTTCGGGAGCAGCCTTGACGGTCAGGCTCTTCGGATCGTCGAGGAAGGTGTTGACGGCTGCCGAAACGGCGTTCTGCAGTTCCGGGATGTTGAGCTGCGCCAGCATGATTGGCGTCATCGCCTTCAGCGAATCGGCCATCTGCTTGCCGGACATGTTCTGCTGCGAGCCGGCATAATCGAGCGCGCGCTTGGTGATCGAAGCATCGTCGAAACGGACCTGTGCCGCCTCGAAGGAAAGCTGCTGCATCAGGCCGAGCATGGCGAGACCCAGCGCCTGCTGCGACTGTTCCTTGTTCGGATTGGCTTCGGATTCCTTCATCGCATCCTGCATCGATTTCATGAAGGCCATCGTGTAGCCGGAGATCTTGAAGCCGAGGTTCAGCTTGCCGACATTGGTGAAGTCGAAGGCGAATTCCGAAATGTCGATCGTGCCGGGGGCGAGCTCCCAGGCGCCTTTCATGGTGATGTCGCCCTGGACGTGCTGCAGGGCGAGCTTCTCGATCGCATCCTTGCTCTGCGCATCTTCGGTCTTGGTGAGATCAGCCTTCATGCTTTTGAAGGCGCCGTCGAAATCGAAGCCGGATTCGTCCTCGCGCAGCGTCAGGTTCATGTTGCTTTCGAGCAGCGAGAACACTTCCGCGCCGTCCTTGACCACCTTCAGCGGGCCGATATGCGCGGTTTCATAGAGCATCATGGTGTCGAGCGTGTCGCCGCCCGGCGTTGCCGGCACGGAGATGCCGCCGAGCGTCAGCTCCTGCGCCGTCACGGTGACGCCGTCTTGCGTCTTGTTGATGTCGGGGAAGGCGGCTTCCTCGATGTAGTAGCCGCCATCCTCGTCTTCCTCGACACCGGAAAGGGTGATTTCGCCGATGGGCAGGCTCTCGCCGCCGGTCGGCTTGACGGTGACATTCTTCAACGTGACGGTCGTGCCGTCGATATCGACGCTTTCAGCCGCAATCGTCCCACCCTGGGCGGCATAGGCGGCATTGATCTTCTTCAGGAGATCGGTGCCGTCGAGAGCGAAAGCCGAGCCGGCGAGCGAGAAAAAGGCGGCGCCCGACAGCATCAGCCGCGTTGTCCGGTAAAAATTCATGGGGTGATTCCTCTGGTGGCGTGTGGCGGTTGGAAATCTGCAGTTACGCTACTACGGATTGGGCCCGCTTTATATTTGCGGACTTCTAAATTTCCGTTGAAAGGAACGGCAAACGAAGTCCAAATTGCGGCGGAACGTTTGTCTCATCCTTTGATGTCAGTGCCAAGACTTCATCCACAGCTGCTATGGCCTGGATTCCTTGCCCGCCAGCCTCTTCTGGGCTAGTCAGAACCTATGGGACAAGAGATTTTGCCGCCTTCCGGCGGAGACGACGATCACATCCAACCGGTCGACCTCAAGGCGGCGCTCGAGCAGCGCTATCTCGCCTATGCGCTGTCGACCATCATGCACCGTGCTTTGCCCGACGTGCGCGACGGGCTGAAGCCTGTGCATCGCCGCATCGTCTATGCGATGAACGAGATGGGTCTGCGCCCGACCTCGGCCTTCAGGAAATGCGCCAAGATTGTCGGCGAAGTGATGGGTAACTACCATCCGCACGGCGACCAGTCGATCTACGACGCGCTTGCCCGTCTCGCCCAGGATTTCTCGCAGCGCTACACGCTGGTCAACGGCCAGGGCAATTTCGGCAATATCGACGGCGACAGCCCCGCCGCCATGCGTTACACCGAATCGAAGATGACGGCGGTCTCCGAACTGCTGCTCGAAGGCATCGATCAGGATGCCGTCGATTTCCGCGACACCTACGACGAATCGAATTCCGAGCCGACCGTCCTTCCCGGCGCCTTCCCGAACCTGCTCGCCAACGGCTCTTCCGGCATCGCCGTCGGCATGGCGACCTCGATCCCGTCGCACAATGCCCACGAGCTTTGCGACGCCGCGCTGCATCTGATCAAGCATCCGGATGCCACCGTCGAAAAGCTCGTCGAATTCATTCCCGGCCCGGATTTCCCCACGGGCGGCATCATCATCGACAGCCGCGACAGCATCATCGAGAGCTATCGCACCGGCCGCGGCGGCTTCCGCGTGCGGGCGAAGTGGCAGACCGAGGATCTCGGCCGCGGCGGCTACCAGATCGTCATCACCGAAATTCCCTTCCAGGTGCAGAAGTCGCGGCTGATCGAGAAGATCGCCGAGCTGCTGATCGCCCGCAAGCTGCCGCTCCTGGAAGACATCCGCGATGAATCGGCCGAGGACATTCGTGTCGTCCTAGTGCCGAAGACCCGCAGCGTCGATCCGACGATCCTGATGGAATCGATGTTCAAGCTGACGGAACTCGAAAGCCGCTTCCCGCTCAACATGAACGTGCTGTCCATGGGCCGCATCCCGCGGGTCATGGCGCTGAACGAAGTGCTGAAGGAGTGGCTGGATCACCGCCGCGAGGTGCTGCAGCGTCGCTCGCGCTTCCGCCTGGCCGCAATCGACAGACGTCTCGAAATTCTCGGCGGCCTCCTGATCGCCTATCTCAACATCGACGAGGTGATCAGGATCATCCGCGAGGAGGATGAGCCGAAGCCTGTGATGATGGCGCGCTGGGATCTCACCGACATTCAGGTCGAGGCGATCCTCAATATGCGGCTGCGCGCCTTGCGCAAGCTCGAAGAGTTCGAGATCCGCAAGGAATTCGACGAACTCACCAAGGAAAAGAGTGAGATCGAGGCGCTGCTTGCCTCCGACGACAAGCAATGGCAGACGGTCGCCTGGGAAATCGGCGAGGTGAAGAAGAAATTCGCCAAGGCGACCGAGGTCGGCCGCCGCCGCACCCAGTTTGCCGATGCGCCCGAGGCCGACGAGGAAGCGATCCAGCAAGCGATGATCGAGAAGGAACCGATCACCGTCGTCATCTCCGAAAAGGGCTGGATCCGCGCGCTGAAGGGCCATATCGCCGATACGGCGACGTTGACCTTCAAGGAAGGCGACGGCCTGAAGATAGCCTTCCCGGCGCAGACGACGGACAAGATCCTGATCGTCACGACGGGCGGCAAGGCCTTCACCCTTGGCGGCGACAAGCTGCCGGGCGGCCGCGGCCACGGCGAGCCGCTGCGCATCATGGTCGACATGGACAACGACCAGGCGGTGCTGACGGCTTTCGTTCATGATCCCTCGCGTAAGCAGCTGATCGTCTCCACAGCCGGCAACGGCTTCGTCGTTCCGGAGGCCGAGCTGGTCGCCAATACGCGCAAGGGCAAGCAGATCATGAATGTCGCGCTGCCCGAGGAGACGCAACTGCTCGTGCCCGTCAGCGGCGACCATGTTGCCGTCGTCGGCGAAAACCGCAAGCTGCTGGTCTTTCCGCTGGCGCAGGTACCGGAAATGTCGCGCGGCAAGGGCGTGCGCCTGCAGCGTTACAAGGATGGCGGCATTTCCGACGTCCGTTGCTTCGCGATATCGGCGGGCCTCGTCTGGGAAGACAGCGCCGGCCGCACCTTCACGAAGAACAAGGACGAACTTGCCGAATGGCTGTCCGACCGCGCCACCGCCGGCCGCACCGTGCCGAAGGGCTTTCCGCGCAGCGGTAAGTTTGCCGGCTAATCCGTGATGCCCGGAAGTGCGCAGCGGTTCCGGGCTAGCGACATAAAAATTCCGTGCTCGTCTCTTGGCGGGCGCCGGAACTTCTCTATCTCTTCGCTGTTATCCAAAAGAAGAGAAAGCCGGTCTGTGGGCGGACGGAACGGCTGTGGCCCGCGCGCTTGGAGAAGGCGTGCGCCGTTACCGGAGGAAAATCGATGCCCGCCAGCACCATCAAATTGCATGTCTGCCATACCTACAGGGTGCCGCCTGCTGTCGTGTACGACGCCTGGCTCAATCCTGAAATCGCCCGACGCTTCCTGTTTGCCACCGATGATGGTCACGTCATCCGCGCCGATATCGATCCGCATGTCGGAGGCCGTTTCTTCATCGTCGACCGCCGGCCCACCGGCGACGCCTTTCACCAGGGCGTCTTCCTGGAACTGAAGCGCCCGCAACGCATGGTCTTCAGCTTTTCCGTCGAGGACCACGACCATAATTGCGACCGCGTCGAAATCGACATCGAGCCGCTCGGCGGCGGCAGCCGCCTGACGCTCACCCACGAAATGTGCGCCGAATGGGCCGAACACGAGGAAAAAACCCGGCAAGGCTGGGCCCACGTGGTCGAAGGACTTGGCAGGGAGTTGGAACAGCAGCAGCTGAAGCCTACGGGCTGAGTGGCACGCTGAAATCTCTGAGGAAGCGGGCAGCACCTCCTTCATCGATCTCGCCGGCTGCGACGGCGAGCACAAAGGCGTAGAGATTGGCGTCGGTCGTTTCGATCTCGTAGCCGTTTTCGAGAAAAAAAACGCCTGCGGCTACAATTGCGATCCGCTTGTTCCCATCGACGAAAGCGTGGTTGCGGGCAAGGCCGAAAAGATAGGCGGCGGCGAGTTCGATGACGTCGTCGCAGCCATAATGTGCCTTGTTCATCGGCCGCCCAAGAGCGGATTCCAGCGCGCCTTCGTCACGCAGTCCAGCGAGACCACCGAAGCGCTCAATCTGCATAGTCTGCAGAGTTTCGACCAATCGTCTCGTCAGGAATTTGAAGGCCATTATTCGGCCAGCTTTTTCAACGCGACCTTATACTTGTCCATGAAATGCCGTGCCGCATCGAGCTGACGCGACAGATCCTCATCCGTCGGCTTCAAGGTGATGCCGCCGTTTTCGACCTGCAGTTCCAGTGTATCGCCGGTCTTCAATCCAAGACGGTCGAGAACTTCCTTGGGGATGATGATACCCTCGGAGTTGCCGATCTTCCGGATCGTGACGTTCATTTGCTTCATCCTTTCATGTGGTAACGGCGTTATAACATGAGGGATGGGCAGGCGACAACGCCTATTCCGCCAATGGCCTGATGCTTCTGCCCCGCACCATCCAGAAGCAATGCCCGGCGATCGCCGCCACTAGGATGCCGCCGCCGACGAGTGTCATCGTCGCCGGCGTTTCCGAAAAGATCAGCCAGACCCAGATTGGGGCGAGCACGGTTTCGAGCAGATAGAACATGCCGACCTCGGGGGCGGAGAGATAACGCGGCCCAGTCGCCAGGCACCAGAAGGCGACCGGCATGACGATGGCGCCGTTGACGAGGATCCAGCTGGGATTGGCGATGGAAAGCCCTGATGGCAGAGCTTGCGAGAGTCCGAGTACGGCCGGCAGAATGGCGGCAAGCAGCGGCACGAAGCCCATTTCCCGGCGTGAGGCACGCCCGATTGTGATGGCCGCGGCAAGAATAAACGCGCTGAGAAGCGCCATGGCATCGCCGAAAAAATGGCCGCTGGAAAGCCCTTCGCGCACGATCAGCCCGACGCCGAGGATCATGAACAGCATGGCGATCAGTGTTGCGGCCTGCGGTCTCTCCTTGAGGAAAGCCCAGGAGAGAAGCGCCCCGAACATCGGGTTGAAGGCGACGATGAAGACGACATTGGCTGTGGTCGTGTTAAAGACGGCCAGCACGAAAGTGAGGGACGAGAGGCCGTAGAGCAGACCGGCAAGCAGGCCGGCTCGCCCCGGAACGAGCACCGGCCATTTACCCGAGGCAATGCGCATTGCTCCAAGGATGACGAGCGTGGCGAGAACCGTGGCTGCACTTCGCGTCCCCAGGATCGACCAGATGTCGCCGCCGCCAAGGCGGACGAGGGGGATGTCCATGGAAAGCGCCAGCCCGCCGATCGCCGTCAGCAGCAGGCCCTTCCGATGATCGGAGCGAGCGGTGGACATTCAGTCGTGGGGGCTTTCGGGCATGGATGAGGGATCGAAACGTTCCCAGCCGCGCGGTGTCAGGTGTTCCTGCGGCTGGAAGCGTGTCTTATAGTCCATTTTTCGCGACCCTTGAACCCAATAGCCGAGATAGACGTGCGGCAGGCCCAGCGCTTTCGTGCGCCTGACATGGTCGAGAATCATGAAGGTGCCGAGTGACCGCCGCTCAAGATCGGGATTGAAGTAGGAATAGACCATCGACAGCCCGTCGCTCATCGTGTCGGTCAGCGCGGCGGCAAGCAGCTCGCCCTTCGGGCGCTGCTCCAGTCCGGAACCTTCTTCACGCCGCCGGTACTCGACGATTCGCGTGTTCACATGGGTGTCCTCAACCATGATCGCATAGTCGAGCACGGTCATGTCGGACATGCCGCCCTGCTGGTGGCGAAAATCGAGATAGCGGCGGAAAAGCGAATATTGCTCGCTGGAAGGCTGGGCCGTGAATTCGGTGGCGATGACGTCGGAATTGGCGGCAAGCACCCGCTTCATCGATTTCGTCGGCTCGAATTCCTGGGCGAGAATACGCACCGAAACGCAGGCGCGACAGGATTCGCAGGCCGGGCGGTAGGCGATGTTCTGGGAGCGGCGGAAACCGCCCTGGGTCAGGATGTCGTTCATCTCGGCGGCGCGCGGGCCGACCAGATGGGTAAAAACCTTACGCTCCATCTCATGCGGCAGATACGGACACGCAGCCGGAGCCGTCAGATAAAACTGCGGGGATGGCGTTGTCTGCGTATTCATCTGTCGCGGAAATTTCCTTGTCGAGACCGTGCCGTTTCTTGACAGCATGACCTAAGAATAAAAAACGTCAACAGCGGGGCGGTTCTTGCCCTTCATATCGGTCTTCTAATTTTAGATATGGGGCGGTGGCGCGCCTGGCAAAGAGAAAGCGGAGACTTTATTTCGTCTCCGCTGAATGGTTTAGCCGTGGCCTTGAGCCAACGCTCAGGCGGTGCGAACCGTCGCGGTCCCGACCAGCAGGTCGTGGATGAGACGGCTGCGCTCCGTAAACAGGCCGGCAAGCAGGATCAGCGGCGTCAGCACCGAGTTGAGGATCCAGAACAGCGCCAGATGCACGATCGCCGTCAGGAAATCCATCGGCCGACCGTCGACGCGCACGATGGCGATGCCCATCGCGCGCATGCCGAGCGAGGCCTGGCTCCGCCCGCCCACAGTCAGGCCGAAATAGATGCCGGCGACGATGACGAAGAGGGCAGGGTAGAGCAGGAAGCCGAGCCCGAGCGTGACGATCGACAGGAAGAACAGCACGATGCCCGCGGGGATGCAGAGCAGCAGCACGATCAGATAGTCGAGGATGAAGGCGAAGACACGGCGGCTCAACACGCCGCTATAGGCGCGCCAGTCCTCCGGTGCGGCATAAAGCGGATTGGGGTTGTAGCTCATCTCAATCTCCTGCGGAAAAGCGATGCCGCAGATATGGTATCGGCAGTGGGAAATACAATATTTCTTCCTGGATGCGGATGTTTCAGGCCGGATCGGCCTGAAACATCCGCATCCAAATCGAAGAAATAGAGCATGATGTCACCCGAAAACCGCATACACTTTTCGGCATCATGCTCGCAATCACCGTTTGCTGAGAATTTTCGCCACCTCGACCGCGAAATAGGTGAGGATGCCGTCGCATCCCGCCCGCTTAAACGACAGCAGCGTTTCGAGCATCGCCCGTTCGCCGTCGATCCAGCCGTTCATCGCCGCTGCCTTGATCTGCGAATATTCGCCGGAAACCTGGTAGGCGAAGGTCGGCAGGCCGAAGGCCTCCTTCATCCGCCAGCAGATGTCGAGATAGGGCAGGCCGGGCTTGACCATCAGCATATCAGCACCTTCCTCGACGTCGAGGGCCGCATCGCGGATCGCCTCGGTGCCGTTGGCCGGGTCGATATAATAGGTCTTCTTGTCGCCCTTCAGCAGCCCGCCCGTCGAGATCGCCTCGCGATAGGGGCCATAGAAGGCGGAAGCGAATTTCGTTGCATAGCTCATGATGCCGACGCTCTGGTGGCCGGCGGCATCGAGCGCCATGCGGATTGCGCCGATGCGCCCGTCCATCATCTCCGACGGCGCAATGATGTCGGCGCCGGCATCCGCCTGCATCACGGCGGCGCGCGCCACCTGATCGACCGTCTCGTCGTTGACGATTTCGCTGCCTCTCAAAATGCCGTCATGGCCATGGCTGGTGAAGGGATCGAGCGCGACGTCGGTGATGACGCCGATATTGGGCACCGCCTTCTTGATCGCCGCCGTCGCCTGATTGATCAGATTGTTGGCTTCGAGGCTGTTCGAGCCGGTCTCGTCGCGCAGCTCCATTTCGATATTCGGAAAGGTCGCGAGCGCCGGAATGCCGAGGCCGGCCGCTTCGCGTGCCGCTTCGACCGCCTTGTCGATGCTCATGCGGTTGACGCCCGGCATAGCCGGGATCGGATCGACGATGCCGGAGCCGGGCACGATGAAGATCGGCCAGATCAGGTCGTCGACCGTCAGCCGGTTCTCCTGCACCAGCCGGCGTGTCCAATCCGCCTTGCGGTTGCGCCGCATGCGGCGATGGCCGGTGATGTCGTCGACGAGATGCGTCCTATCCTGCATGATATCTGCCCCTGGCCCATTCCATTTATCGGAGCGCTCATTATCATGACCCCCGAAAAATCCAAACCGGACGATTGGCCGCGGCGGAAAAACCTGAGGCGTATAACCCGAAATCGATTTTCGGCGTTACGTCTGAGCGCGATGTGATAGAGCATCTTCAGCGCGTCGCCAGACGTGCTGCGCTCGTATGAAGATGCAACCCCGAACCGATGTCTGCGCTATGGAAACCGATTCTCCGACGATACCGAAACGCACGCTGGCGGATATACTCTTCATTCTTTTCCTGAGACTGGTCGCCGTTTCCTGCTTCTGGTTCGGCCTGCAATATTGGGCGATGCTCGTCGGCTATTCGTTGGTCGGCGCCGGCCGCTTCGATCTTTTGAGCCTGCCGTGGAAGGTGGCGAGCACCAGTCTCGCCGTGCTCTTTCCCGTCGCCTCCCTCGGCCTTTGGCTCACCGTCTCCTGGGGGCCGGTCATCTGGGTGCTGGCCGCCGGCGGGCAAATCCTGATGTACGGCCTGCTGCCCAATATTTTCGGGCCCAACAAACTGATCATCCTGCTGCACGTGATGGTCGCCGTCGTCTACCTGATTTTCCGTCTGCTGCTCTGGCTGGAAAAGCGCCGGCACCGCCGCCAGGTAAGTGTTGATTTACCCTGAGACAACGTGGGGTTTCCAGTAAGGCTCCGTTAAGCCTGCGGTTTAAGTCGAATTTTATATGTATTCGATAGGGTCTCACTCAAGGCGGGAAGAAAACACACCGCCAACCAAACAGTGAGGCAGTCAATATGAACACGAAAATCAAGCCGCAGGCGGTATCGAACTTCCGTGACCAGCAGGATCAGGGCATCCGTGATCTTTACATGGAATCCCTTCATCTTGTTGAACGTCTTCACCGCCGTCTTCTCGACGTCATCAAGGACGAGTTCGACCGTCAAGGTCGCAGCGACGTCAACGCCATCCAGGCGCTGCTCCTTTTCAACATCGGCAATTCCGAACTGACCGCCGGCGAGCTGCGCTCGCGGGGCTACTATCTCGGCTCCAACGTTTCCTACAACGTCAAGAAGCTGGTCGACCTCGGTTTCATCAACCACCAGCGCTCGCGCATCGACCGCCGTTCCGTCCGCATCAGCCTGACCGAAACCGGCCAGGATATCGCCGAAACGGTCGCCAAGCTCTACGAACGCCACATCACCTCGATCGACAAGGTCGGCGGTATCGGCACCGACGAGTTCACCCAGATGAACAAGCTGCTCCAGCGCCTCGACCGCTTCTGGAACGACTCGATCATGTATCGCCTGTAACGCCTTAGAGAACTGTATCTGCTTTGATATTAGAACGCTCTATCTGGCGCGCAAATGCGTAAAAGGGCACCAGATGGTATAAGGTGGCGCAGGTTTGCGCGCCACTTGCGCGTCACACGAAAGCCGGCCTCCAACGGCGAAAAGGGCGTCTCACGGATTTCCCTCCGTGGACGTCTTCGCCGTATCACTTGCACGCCCATGCATCGTAGAGCGCGGCTTGCGCCAACCCCTCCGCAGTCTTCTGACGATTCTCGGGATGATCGGCGCCACGACATCGCCGGGTGGCGCTTGATCTAGCGTGCTGGGCCTGCTCCGGTTGGAGGTAGCTCCAGCCCATAAGCGTGATTGTCGCGGCGGCACTCTTCGTCACCTGAAACGAATACTGGGAAATCATGGGCACAAGGTCCCGGACTAGCCGTAAGATCTTCTGAATGACGCGGACGTTGGTGATTCCAAGTTTGACCGCGTTCGTCCTCACGAGGTTGCTGACCTCGTCCCGCTCGCGTTCCGGCACTGCGATATCGGCGATTTCCTGACAGGTAGGCTCGAAGCGGACATACAGATCGACAACCTTCTCAAGGTAGGATTCGAACTCATCCTTATCCTCAAGCTCTTCGTCGTTGAGAAGAAGGGCGACGCTGCAATTCCGCACATCGCGGAGATGGGAAATGTACCCGAGGACGTCCACGCTCCGCAGATCAGCGCCCTTCCGCTCAAGGTCATCGATGCAGATAAGCTGGTTACGTGCCAAAAGGTTTGCGGCCTCAATGGCCGCATCCATAGCGTTTTCCGACCAGACGCTCAGGGCCTTGAACAGGAGGTTGGATGATTTGCCTGTGCTGTAAAGGTCTTTGAGGTCTTTCGGGTCAAACTCCTTGCCGATCTTCGACGCGGGTTTGCTGGCCTGAAAAATCTCCCGCTTGATCTCTTGTATGGAGTTCAGCCCGAACAGTGAAACCCTGGCATAATTCTCGAACGCGAGGGACTTGGTGGAGTGGTGCGCCAGATGTCCCAGTACATCGTCCCATGTGTATGTCTTCCCGGTTCCCCATGCTCCACGAATACAAAGTACCTGCGGCTTCTCATCCCGAAGAAAACGCTCAATGGCATTGCGGACATTCTGAACAGACATGGGTGACTCCAGATGATGCTGGACATTGCTAACAGAAGTTGTTGCCAGAATTCGAGGGGTGCGCCATCGCTATCCCGTGAAGAAAAGTAGCGGCAAAGACGCAACAGCCCCTTTAATCAAATGAAAGGCGGATTGCTCCCATGCAATCCTGCCTCGTGGCGAACAGCGGGTGGTAAGCGGAAAGCTCCTTCGCGGGGAACCGGCTGCACGTAGGAAGCTGGGCGGAAGGGGCTAGGAGCGCGTGAGGGCAGCGCCCTAGATCTTTTTCAGCAGCCGAATCAGGTGTAGCGTCCCGCTCGACACGAATGTGAAAGACAAGGAAGTGCTGGCGACATATCGCCATACCGCTGTCGGACAGTTTTGCCTGCCCGAGAAAGCGAATTATGCACGCGCCATCCGCATTGGGTGCGAGGATCGAGACCCATCCGGAAAAAGGAGACGTCAACGCTCCACGCGCGCTCTGGCCTGCAATGCGGCTTGGCCTTGCGAGTGAGGAGAAAGCGGTGGGTGGAAGATACTCAACGGTTACCGAAGACCGGATCGAATATAGGGATGACGAAAACGACCGCACGTTCGTGTTCGAGCGTTCTTGGAAATGTCTCTCGGTAGAACTGACAGAATACACCGTGACCGGTTACGTCGAAGGCTTCGAGGCTGATTCTGAACTGACGATCACCGAGCCCGCCAGCCTAATTGCCAGTAAGGACGAACCCTACATTCTGAGGGGTAAGGCACGGCTTCAGAATTCGGATGTCGTCAGAATAACTAACAAGGTATCGAACCACGACGGCGGCGCGTATCGGGGCCATGAGTTGTTTGAAACCGACTTCGAAACGGCGGTCGTGGACATCCGGCCCAGCGATGATGGCAAGCGCGGATATGTCACTCATTACGGCCACACCCCAGCGTACAAAGACACCATCTACGTCGGCCTGATGATCCCGACCGTCCAGTATGAGCGAATGCTGAGGGATATCCGGCACTACGGGAAACCGACGCTGGTGGTCGCATTTTGGGCGGCGGTTTTCGCAGAGAGTGGCGGTGGCGGATATCTTGTACCGGCACGACCGCGCGCAAAAATCGATGCGGCCCTGCGATTCATTAGCTACGAGATGATCTGACCGCCGAGGCTGTTGTCAATGTGGGATGCTAACGGAAAGTCGTTACCCGCCTTTGACGTGACGCCCGGGCTACCTTAAATATAGAAAATCGACCCCGCTTCGCAGCGAGGCCGACTAGGCATGGTGATGTAGCTATGCTCTTCTCATGTACCACCCCCCGGAACGGCTTGACGCCCTTTCGCACGAGTGGACACAAAGGCCGCTGACTGACCTTTAGCGGGGGCAGTGTCAGCGGTCTTTTCGTTTGCAGGCAGCCAATACTTCGGCGCATCGTCCGCCTTGCAGAGGGTGCCCGATTTCGCCATGCGCCAAGCAACGCTGTTCACGTTCTGCTTTTCCGGCACGTCGCCAAATAGGACGAGGATGTAATTCTCAATCTCCTTCGGAGCGAGGGCATCGATGGCCTGCGAATGCGCATACTTCATCGCGACCGTGATTTTTTCGGGGAGAGAGAGCTGCTTCTTTGCGAGAATATCCCAGCCCGCATTGCCACCGTAGAAGCCCGCTGGCGGAGGAGGATAAACCGCGAGGTGCTTGACCTTGTCGTCGCAAGCCAAGCAGCAGGTGTCGAAACGATTATGATGCAAGGCGCGGATTTTCGTCTGTATGCGGTAGCTACTGGATAAGTAGTCGCGGCTCACATCCTTGCGGTCGTACTTCGCGCCGGTGACGCGCGCCAGGACAGATCCCGCAACATCGAGTTCCATCAGTTCCGCCTCAAGCGATGCCAGCTCCTCGCGGAGGCGCACGATCTGGTCGGCAACGACCTTCCTGCGTTTTTCCAGTGCTTGCATCTCGGACATCTTTAACGGCTCCTTCGAATTCTCAATGACATATCATCGAGAGAAGTTAAAGTATACAATAAACCGAAATGAGGTTATCCACAAGGTAGGTCCGTGGGCGTGGGCTCGTTGGTCGGCGTAGGAAAAATAAACTAGTTATGCCAGCATGCAAGAGAGTTAACGAACGGTTGATTCACGGTGATCGGGGCTACGGAGTCTAGAGTTTTCTATCCCGCATTCATACCGTATGTGGCATACCATGTGGTAAGACTAGATTGCCAAGCGTGACGTCTTGCTTCATCGTGGATGAGTGAATCCCCCGATGCCAACGCCGTAGGACACCCCGTCTAACGCTGAATGATCTGGCGCCGAATTGGGGCGACATCATACACGCCATCTATGCCGATGGTAGGCGGCTCTTGTGACCTCTAAGTGCCGCCCTGTGGTCGACCGGCAGAAGAAGTTCGGGGATACCGCTTACGCTAAAGAGGAGCTTTGCGCCGAAACCGGTTCTGCCTTCCTCTGTTCCGTTGGCGCCTTTCGTCCGCGAGCCACTCTCCAAGCTGCGCGCTGTTATTCCACTGATGCGTTGCCAATCTCACAGGGACGATAGCGTGCCAATTGCGTGCCTGAGATTCCAGATTATGCAGCGTTTACAGTGCTCAATGAGTTGGGGAACGACTCGATCATGTATCGCCTCTAAGACCCTCGACCTCCTTCAGGGTTGCAGAAAACCGGACGTGTCCCTGCGCGTCCGGTCTTGCCGCTGGCACTGCGTGGCATCTTTGCAACGCAAGGCGGGCAAGCATTATCTCCCGTATCCAAGCCGTTTTTTAGCCGTTATTAACCGGCACGGTTTAGCCCGTCATATGGTTCGTTGTGTCGTGTTTCCGGTAGCCGGATAGTCCGTCTTCCGGCCTGGCAACACGAATTGGCCATATTGGTGTGGCAGCGGAAGGCTTAACAACCGGCGCTTTCAATGGACCGATCAAAATGGTCAGGCTGTCGCATCGCAATCTTGTGATGGGGCAAGCGGAAAGTTTTGATCTGCCGGGACAACAAATGCACAGAGATCTGCGTTAAAGCGCAGTGTTATCGCAAAGAGCCGCGGCTTCTCTTTATCGCCGCATTCAGTGGTTGGGACTATGTCGAAGAAAAACGGAAATGAAGCTCTCTCGCGCCGCGCTTTCCTTGCGTCCGCGGCAACGGTTGGCGTAAGCGCGATTGCTGCGCCGGCCTTCGCGCAATCGGCGATCGATACGCTGATCAATGCGCCGCGCCGCGGCAACTGGGACGACCAGTTTGACGCCAAGGCGGCTTCGCGCACGGCAAGCGCCGTCGTTTCCAACACGCCGATTCTTGGTCCCCAATCGCTCGCCAGCGCCCAGCAGGCGGTCATGCAGTATCAGCAGATCGCGGCTGCCGGCGGCTGGCCGGAGGTCAATCCCGGTGACCAGAAGCTGCAGCTCGGCGTCAGCCATCCCGCCGTTCAGGCGCTGCGCCAGCGCCTGGCGATCACCGGCGACCTGCCGCGCGAGGCCGGCATGTCGAGCGCGTTCGACTCCTATGTCGACGGCGCCGTCAAGCGTTTCCAGGCCCGCCACGGCCTGCCGTCCGATGGTGTGCTCGGCGAATTCACGCTGAAGGCGATGAACATCCCCGCCGATGTCCGTCTGCAGCAGCTGAACACCAATATTATTCGCCTGCAGACGTTCCCCGAGGACCTCGGCCGCCGCCACGTGATGGTCAACATCCCGGCTGCCTATGTCGAGGCTGTCGAGGATGGCACTGTCGCGACGCGCCACACCGCGGTTGTCGGCCGTCTCAGCCGTCCGACACATCTCGTCAATTCGAAGATCTACGAGGTCATCCTCAACCCCTACTGGACCTCGCCACGCTCGATCGTCGAGAAGGACATCATGCCGCTGATGCGCAAGGATCCGACCTATCTCGAAAAGAATGCCATCCGCCTGATCGACGGCAAGGGCAACGAAGTCGCCCCCGAGACCATCGACTGGAACGGCGAGGCGCCGAACCTGATGTTCCGCCAGGACCCCGGCAAGACCAACGCTATGGCCTCGACGAAGATCAATTTCTACAACAAGAACGGCGAGTACATGCACGACACGCCGCAGCAGGGCCTGTTCAACAAGCTGATGCGCTTCGAATCCTCTGGCTGCGTCCGCGTCCAGAACGTGCGCGACTTGTCGAACTGGCTCTTGCGCGAGACCCCCGGCTGGAACCGCCAGCAGATGGAGCAGGTGATCGCAACCGGCGTCAACACGCCGGTCAAACTCGCCACGGAAGTTCCGGTCTATTTCGTCTACATTTCCGCCTGGGGCATGCCCGACGGCATCGTCCAGTTCCGCGACGACATCTATCAGATGGACGGCAATGCCGAGCTGGCGCTCGATACCACGGCCGGCATGGAACAGCCGGCCCAATAAACGGCGGCCTCTGCATCGCATCTTCAAACCGCGCCTTCCCGGCGCGGTTTTTTTATGCCGGGGAGGGCACTCGGTGACGTGATGGCCGGTCGTTAGCGCTGCGCTGTCGCAAAATGATAGGAGCGCGCGCTTTGCTCAGCAAATGTCGTTCTCCGTATTGCCCTTGCCACGGCGGAAGGCTAATACCTCAGCGCATTCCAGTTGAGGAGCCCGCCATGACCAATGCTTCCACCGAGTCTTTCTTCAATCGCTCGCTTGCGGACGTCGATCCCGAGATTTTCGGCGCGATCGGAAAGGAACTCGGTCGCCAACGGCACGAGATCGAACTGATCGCTTCCGAGAACATCGTCTCCCGCGCCGTGCTGGAAGCTCAGGGCTCCATCATGACCAACAAATATGCCGAGGGTTATCCCGGCAAGCGTTATTACGGCGGCTGCCAGTTCGTCGATATCGCCGAGGAACTGGCGATCGAGCGCGCCAAGAAGCTGTTCGGCGTCAATTTCGCCAACGTCCAGCCGAATTCGGGCTCGCAGATGAACCAGGCCGTGTTCCTGGCGCTGCTGCAGCCGGGCGATACCTTCATGGGTCTCGACCTGAATTCGGGCGGCCACCTCACGCACGGCTCGCCGGTCAACATGTCCGGCAAGTGGTTCAACGTCGTCTCCTACGGCGTGCGCGAAGGCGACAACCTGCTCGACATGGATGAGGTCGAGCGCAAAGCCAAGGAAACCAAGCCGAAGCTGATCATCGCCGGCGGCACCGCCTATTCCCGCATCTGGGACTGGAAGCGCTTCCGCGAGATCGCCGATTCGGTCGGCGCCTATCTGATGGTCGACATGGCCCACATCGCCGGCCTCGTCGCCGGTGGCCAGCATCCGTCGCCGTTCCCGCATTGCCATGTCGCCACGACGACGACCCACAAGTCGCTGCGCGGCCCGCGCGGCGGCGTCATCCTCACCAATGAAGAGGATCTGGCGAAGAAGTTCAATTCGGCCGTTTTCCCCGGCCTGCAGGGTGGCCCGCTGATGCACATCATCGCCGCCAAGGCCGTCGCTTTCGGCGAGGCGCTGCAGCCTGAGTTCAAGGATTACGCCGCCCAGGTCGTCAAGAACGCCAAGGCGCTGGCCGAAACGCTGATCGCTGGTGGTCTCGATGTCGTCTCCGGCGGCACCGACAACCATCTGATGCTGGTCGACCTGCGCAAGAAGAACGCCACCGGCAAGCGCGCCGAGGCAGCTCTTGGCCGCGCCTACGTCACCTGCAACAAGAACGGCATTCCCTTCGACCCGGAAAAGCCCTTCGTCACCTCCGGTGTGCGTCTCGGCGCGCCGGCCGGCACGACCCGCGGCTTCAAGGAAGCCGAATTCCGCGAAATCGGCAATCTGATCGTCGAGGTTCTCGACGGCCTGAAGGCTGCCAATTCCGATGAAGGCAACGCCGCCGTCGAAGCCGCCGTACGTGGCAAGGTGGTCAACCTCACAGACCGCTTCCCAATGTATGACTACATGGGATAAGGAGTAGCGATGCGCTGCCCCTATTGCGGTTCGGAAGATACACAGGTTAAAGATTCGCGTCCGGCGGAGGACAATACGTCCATCCGCCGGCGGCGTATCTGTCCGGATTGCGGCGGCCGCTTCACTACCTTCGAGCGCGTGCAGCTGCGCGAGCTGATGGTCATCAAGAAGACCGGCCGCAAGGTTCCCTTCGATCGCGACAAGCTGGTGCGCTCCTTCGAAGTGGCGCTGCGCAAACGCCCTGTCGAGCGTGACCGCATCGAGCGCGCCGTGTCCGGCATCGTCCGCCGGCTCGAAAGCTCCGGCGAGACAGAGATCTCCTCCGAGCAGATCGGCCTGCAGGTGCTCGAAGCGATGAAGAGCCTCGACGATGTCGGCTTCGTGCGCTACGCATCCGTCTATCGGGATTTCTCGCTTGCCGAGGATTTCGAAAAGGTCATTTCCGAAATCAACGCCAAGATCGCCCGCGACCCGCTGGACAGGTGAGCCATGAGCGTCACGCCGCATGATGAGAGTTTCATGGCGGCGGCGATCCGCCTGTCGCGCCGGCATCTCGGCCGCACCGCCACCAACCCTTCCGTCGGCTGCCTGATCGTCAGGGACGGCGTCGTCGTCGGCCAGGCTGTCACCGCCGTCGGCGGCCGCCCGCATGCCGAGCCGCAGGCGCTCGCCGAGGCAGGCGAACTTGCCCGCGGCGCCACCGCCTATGTGACGCTTGAGCCATGCTCGCATCACGGCAAGACGCCGCCCTGCTCCGAGGCGCTGATCGCCTATGGCGTTGCCCGTGTCGTCATCAGCGTCACCGATCCCGATCCACGCGTCTCCGGCCGTGGTATCGCCATGCTGCGGGAAGCCGGTATCGAGGTGGATGCCGGCGTGCTGGAGGCGGATGGACGGCGTTCGCTTGCCGGCTATCTCACCCGCCAGACGAAGAACCGGCCTTATGTGACTCTCAAACTTGCCGTTTCCGCCGACGGCATGATTGGCCGCGAGGGCGCGGGGCAGGTGGCGATAACCGGTCCGGAGGCCCGCGCCGAGGTTCAGGCGCTGCGCGCCGAAACCGACGCGATCCTTGTCGGCATCGGCACCGCAATATCAGATGATCCGCTGCTGACGGTTCGGACACCAGGCCTTGAGGCTCAGTCCCCCATCCGCATCGTGCTCGATCCCTCGCTGGCCCTGCCGCTGACGAGCAAGCTGGTTCAGACGGCGCGCGATGTCCCGGTGATCGTGGTGGCGAGTGAAGAGATTTCGCCATCAGGGTCAGAGGAAGGGTTATCCCCCTCTGCCCTGGGAGCTAACCCCCAGCCAATCTCCCCCCTTGTGGGGGAGATGTCCGGCAGGACAGAGGGGGGCGCCACACTCCCCGCCGCTGCTATGGACCTGGACTCCCGCCGCACCGCTCTCGAAGCCGCCGGTGTCGAGATCGTCTACTGCAATCCCTATCATCCGGAAATCCTGCTGCCGGCCTTGGCAACACGCGGTATTTCCTCGCTTCTGGTCGAGGGCGGCGCCAAGACCGCCCGGCTTTTTCTCGAGGCTGGCCTCGTCGACCGCATTCAGCTTTACCAGGCGCCTGTGGTCATCGGCGAGGGCGGTATTGAATCGCCGCTTGATGCAACCGACATACCACCGGGTTTTGCCCAGACGGGCACGCAGATGTTGGGCGAAGATCGCCTGGACGAATACGAAAGAGGGCTTTGATGTTTACCGGAATAGTCACCGATGTCGGCACGGTCGAATCCGTTTCCCCGCTGAAGGAAGGCATCCGGCTGCGGGTCGCCACCGCCTACGATCCCGCAACGATCGACATGGGCGCCTCGATCTCGCATTCCGGCATCTGCCTGACCGTGACGGGTCTGCCTGATGAAGGCAGCAACGGCCGCTGGTTCGAGGTCGAGGCCTGGGAAGAGGCGCTGCGGCTGACGACGATCGGCACCTGGCGGGAAGGCAGCCGCATCAATCTCGAACGGTCACTGAAAATAGGCGATGAACTCGGCGGTCACATCGTTTCCGGCCATGTCGACGGCAAGGCGGAAATCCTCTCGGTGACATCGGAGGGCGACGCCACCCGTTACCGGCTGCGCGCGCCCGAGCATCTGGCGAAATTCGTCGCCCCCAAGGGCTCGATCGCCCTCGACGGCACCTCGCTGACCGTCAATGCGGTCGACGGCACCGATTTCGACGTCCTGCTCATCCGCCACACGCTCGAGGTCACCACCTGGGGCGAACGCAAGGCCGGCGATTTCGTCAATTTCGAAGTCGACACCATGGCGCGTTACGCCGCCCGGCTGGCGGAATTCCCGAGCGCCTGAATCGAAAACCTGTAGCGGTTTCCAAGGTCACAAGTCGCTCACCAATCCGGGGAGAGCTTCGTCAGGTACTGGCCATAGGCGCTCTTGCCGAGCTTCTCCGCGAGCTTGGCGAGGTCGTCCTGCGAGATGTAACCCATGCGCCAGGCGACTTCTTCGGGGCAGGCGATCTTGAAGCCCTGGCGTTTCTCCAGCGTGCTGACGAAACCTGCGGCATCGTGCAGGCTGTCTGGTGTGCCGGTGTCGAGCCAGGCATAACCCCGGCCCATCAGCTCCACGAAAAGCTGGCCGCGCTCAAGATAGGTGCGGTTGACATCGGTGATTTCCAATTCGCCGCGCGGTGACGGCTTCAGGTTGGCGGCGATATCGACCACCTGCTGGTCGTAGAAATAGAGGCCGGTCACCGCCCAGTTCGATTTTGGCTGCTTCGGTTTCTCCTCGATCGACAGCGCATTCATCTTTTTGTCAAAGCCGACAACGCCATAGCGTTCCGGATCGGTGACGTGATAGGCGAACACCGTTGCGCCTTCCCGCCGGCTCGTGCCGGATTTCATGATTTCCGGCAGTCCGTGCCCGTAGAAGATGTTGTCGCCGAGGACGAGGGCGGAGCTGTCGCCGTGCACGAAGTCGGCGCCGATGATGAAGGCCTGGGCAAGGCCGTCCGGGCTCGGCTGTACCGCATAGGTCAGCGAAATTCCCCATTGCGATCCGTCGCCGAGAAGGCGCTTGAAGGCTTCGACGTCGTGAGGCGTGGTGATGATCAGCAACTCCCTGATGCCGGCGAGCATGAGCGTCGTCAGCGGATAATAGATCATCGGCTTGTCGTAGACCGGCATCAACTGTTTCGAGACCGCCTGGGTGATCGGATGCAGACGTGTGCCCGTGCCGCCGGCGAGAATAATGCCCTTCATGCCCATCTCCTTAAAGACCCTTGTTCAAAAGGTCTTGCATGACAATCGTCATGGACTGCTTCCACTCCGGGAGCCGGAGTCCATATGTTCTGGCGAGCTTGTCGCCGTTGAGCCGTGAATTGGCGGGACGCTTTGCCGGTGTCGGATAGTCCGCAGTCGGGATGCGTTCGACGCCGACGTTTCTACCGCCGGATTTGGAAAGCTCAGCGAAGATCGCTTCGGCGAAATCGGCCCAGCTTGCTTCGCCACTGCCGGTCAGGTGAAAGGTACCGCGGAGCGATGGCGCAGGGTCCGCGACGACACGGGCTGCGATCGCAAGAATCGCGTCGGCGATATCGAGTGCCGAGGTCGGGCATCCCGTCTGATCGGCGACAACGCGAAGATGATCGCGGGTCTCGGAAAGCCGCAGCATCGTTTTCAGGAAATTGGTGCCAAAGGGCGAATAGACCCAGGCGGTTCGCAGGATGACATGGTTCGGGTTCGCCGCCGCGACGGCCTCCTCGCCCGCGAGCTTCGAACGCCCGTAGACGGAGATCGGCGCAGTCGCGTCCTCTTCGGAATAGGCGGAGGCCTTGTCGCCGCTGAAGACGTAGTCGGTCGAAATGTGGATGACCGGGGCCCCGATTAGCGCGGCAGCCTCGGCAACTGCCCCGGCGCCTGCGGCGTTGACGGAAAAAGCAAGCTCGGCTTCGCTCTCGGCCTTGTCGACTGCCGTATAGGCGGCGGCCGAGACGATCACATCCGGCCGCAGAGCCGAGAGGGCGGCCGCAATGCTTTCGGGATTCGCGAGGTCCATTTCCGGGCGCCCGACCGCGCTGATGTCGACGCCCGTTTCGGCGCCACGTCGGAGCAGCGACTGGACGACCTGGCCCTGTTTGCCGGTGACGGCAATGCGCATCCCTATCGTCCCTTGAAAACGCCGAGGCGTTCGCCGGAGTAGATGTTCTCGCGCAGCGGCCTCCACCACCATTCGTTTTCCAAGTACCAGTGCACGGTCTTCTCGATGCCGGTTTCGAAGGTCTCCTGCGCCTTCCAGCCGAGTTCGCTTTCGAGTTTCGAGGCATCGATTGCATAACGTGCGTCGTGTCCGGGGCGATCCGTGACGTTGGTGATCAGACGCGCATGCGGTGCCTTGTCACTGTGGACGCCGTCGAGAATAGCGCAGATGCGATGAACGACATCGATGTTCCTGCGCTCATTGCGGCCGCCTACATTGTATTTTTCGCCGGGACGCCCTCTGGATGCGATCGTGAAGAGCGCGCGGGCGTGGTCTTCGACATAGAGCCAGTCGCGGACATTCACGCCATTGCCGTAAACCGGAAGAGGCTTGCCCTCCAATGCGTTCAGGATCATCAGCGGAATGAGCTTTTCCGGGAAATGAAACGGTCCGTAGTTGTTGGAGCAGTTGGAGACGACGACGGGCAGGCCGTAGGTGCGGTGCCAGGCGATCGCCAGGTGGTCGCTCGCGGCCTTGGAGGCGGAGTAGGGCGAGGACGGATCGTAAGGCGTCGTCTCCTCGAAGAGGCCCTCATCGCCGAGCGAGCCGTAGACCTCGTCCGTCGAGACATGCAGAAAACGGAAGGCGCTCTTGCGCGGAGCGTCAAGCCCATCCCAGTAAAGTCGTGCGGCATCCAGCAGGCTGAATGTGCCGACGATGTTGGTCTGAATGAAATCGGCCGCCCCCGAAATCGAGCGGTCTACATGGCTCTCGGCCGCGAGATGGATGACGATGTCGGGGCGGAAGGACGCGAATGCTTCCTGCATTCCGGTGCGGTCGCAGATGTCGGCGCGCAGGAATTGATAGTTCGGCGCCGATTCGACGGATTTCAGCGATGCCAGATTTCCGGCGTAGGTCAGCGTGTCGACATTCAGCACCTCGGCGCCGATCTCGCTGACGAGATGGCGCACCAATGCCGATCCGATGAAGCCCGCTCCGCCCGTGACCAGTATGCGCATCGTCGATCAATCCTGGGGTTGCTGTGTTGAAAAAGAAAAATGACCTGGCAAATCGGCAAGCCGCGGCAGCGTCTTGTCCTTGTCGGAGGATACCATGTCTCTCTCATCAAAGGGCCAGCGAATGCCGATCATCGGATCGTTCCACGCAATCCCCCGATCATGCTGCGGGCTGTAGGGCGCGGTAACCTTGTAACTGATGACGCTGTTCGGCTCGATCGTTACGAATCCATGTGCGAAACCCGCCGGTATCCAGAGCTGCTTGCCGGTTTCCGGCGAGAGCTCCTGAGAGAGCCATTTGCCGAAGCTCGGCGATCCCACGCGGATATCGACGACGACATCCATGATCCGGCCGGCAAGGCAGCGCACCAACTTGCCCTGTGCGAAGGGCGGGATCTGGAAATGCAGCCCTCGGACGGTTCCGGCCTGCGCCGAAAGCGATTCGTTGTCCTGGACGAACGTGACGTCGGCCACGTTTTCCCGGAACCAGGCATCCTTGAACACCTCGGAGAAGTAGCCGCGGTGATCGCCGAAGCGTGGCGGCGTGATTGCAACGATGCCCTCGATGGCCGCGGTCTCAATGCGCATGACGTACCTTTTCTGCGGCCTTCATCAGGCGCTCGCCTTCATGACGCTCATCAGCATGTCCGCCTGCGAGCGGCTCTGCATGGCCGCAAGGCCTGTCGCTGCAATGGCATCGCGCTCGTCGGCATCTGCGATCAGCTTGTAGCAGCGCCCGATCATGTCGTCATAGGGCTCGATTGCCAAGCCGCCGATGAAGGACTGGAGGTCCGGATCGCGGATGTTGCCTTCCGTCAGCACGCAGACGCGATTGGCCAGCAGATAGGAAATACGCACGATCTCGAAGACGCCGCTCGCATAATGATGGATATTGATCACGATCTTGGAGCGGGCAATCGCCGCATCGCGTTCCGCGCCATAGATGTTGAAGAGGTGTGCGACCTTGAGCCCACCGTCTTTCAGCGTCTTCAGGATATGGTGGCGGCGTTCGTTCATCGAGCCGTAGAAGAGCACGTCGATATCCTTGACGGCGGCGTGGCTTATCTGGCTGAGGCAGCGGCTATAGCCGATTTCGAGTACGCCGGCATGATCGATGCCCTTGGCGGCGAGATTTTCCCGGTTGCGCGGGCTGTAGTCGAGAACCGGAAGCGACTTCAGGACCGAGGTGTAGCGCGAATTGATCCAGCTGCTTTCTTCGGACACCTGCTCGAGATTGATGACGACGCTGTCCTTCGGCAGATGACTGACGATTTCGGCGGCGAGAAGATTGCCGCCATAGATGATCGGCGCCCGGCCGGCGAATGCGTTCATGTCGCGAACGATCGGCGCCGAGCCGCCGAGTTCCTCGAAGGCGCCCTGCAGGCCGAGCGCGACTTCGTCGAAGGCGTGGCTGTGATTGTAGTTTTCGGGCGTCACGATCCAGATACAATGACGGTCCTTGTGTGCCTGCCATCCGCCGGCAAAGGGCTGCAATGAATTGCTGAGCGGCTGCTCGATTTTTGGCGCGGCCGGTACAGTAGGCCTTTCCGTCCGGACCGGCTGCTGCGGTACCGGAGAAGCGCCTGACGTCTGCTGGGCATAGGCGCGCATCAATTCGCGGCCGCCGATAAATTGGCCGCGCGGCATCCAGCCGGGCGGATCATCAGCCCCCCAGATCAGATGCGGCTGCTTGACGAGGGGTTGGCGGCCTTGCTGCCACGTGGTCAGGAGCGCCTCGTCACGGCTCTGCAGAAACGCTTCCTTGGCGGCGAGGAGGCCATGCAGCATCCGGCCGAGACGGACACCGAACTTCCATTCGAAATCGGCAACGGTCGGGACGAAGGCGGCGATCTTCAGTCCGGAGGCGATAGCCTGCTGGACATAAAGTCCGAGCAGGCGCTCGATCACAAAGGGGCGCATCTTTGCGTTGGCATCGCGTGAATAATGAGCCGTACCGACATAGGCAGCACCCGCCGCCGTGCCGACGCGCGCCTGGTTTTCCAGCGATTCGAGAATGCGTTCGCAAAAGGCGAAATAGCCGGACCAGAATTTCCGGTTGCCGCAGAAATAGTTGCAGAACATGAAGGCAATCTTGTCCTGCGGCGGCGCGATCGGATAGCCGAGCTCCTGGATATGAAGAAAGATCGGCTCCATGCCGGGGTGGCCGCCCAGCAGCGAATGTTCCCAGACGTTGCTGTAGATCGCCGCATGGCCGATCAGCGGATTGTAAAGATAGGCGTCCGCTCCTTCAGCCCTGGCCTTTTCCGCCTCGGTCACAAAGGACGGAAAGCTCGTCACCGACTTCATCTCGAATTTGCTGGAGAGCAGCCCCCAAAACACGTCATCGCCGAGGCCGATCGCCTCGTGATGCTGATGCAGGGTGAGGAAGAGTTCATATTCGCGGGTCGTCGCCTGCGTATTGAACGAGATGTCGAGCGGCATGGCAGCCGCATCGAGCTGGCTGCGCTGCGAAGCATCGAGATAAGGCTGATAGATAATGACCGATCCCGTGCCTGCAGCCTTCTCCGCGAGAAGTGCCAGATCAGGAAGGCCCGCCGGCAAAGAAGGAATGGGCTGATTGATCGTCAAGGTGTTGTCCTTCGCACATGGCCGTCGTCTTCGTGATTCACGGGTACGGCATTCAGTCTGGTCTGTGTGTCGACTATTGGACGTGAAGCTTGCGCCACACTGTTGGCAGGAATTTCGCTGGTCAGCCTGGCAACAGCTTACGCCGTGATGTTCGTAGCAGGCCCAATTCCGTGATAGGGCCCAACTCTGGACGGCGTCATGAAAAACGAAAAGATCTATGTAACGAAGCCCAGCCTGCCGCCGCTTGAAGAATTCATTCCTTCGCTGGAAGCGATCTGGAACAATCGCATCCTGACCAATGGCGGGCCATTCCACGAGCAACTGGAACAGGAACTCTGCAATCATCTCGGCGTGAAGCACATCAGCCTCTTTTCAAACGCCACCGTTGCGCTGCTGACGGCGCTTCAGGCGCTCCGCGTCACGGGCGAAGTCATCACCACGCCTTATTCCTTCGTGGCCACGTCACATTCGCTTCTCTGGAACGGCTTAAAGCCCGTCTTCGTCGATATCGACCCGGTGACACTCAATCTCGATCCAGCGAAGATCGAGGCGGCGATCACGCAGCAGACGACGGCGATCATGCCAGTGCATTGCTACGGCCACCCGTGTGACGTCGATGCGATCCAGAAGATCGCCGATCTCTACAATCTCAAGGTCATCTATGATGCCGCCCATGCCTTCGGCGTGGAAGACGAACGGGGAAGCGTTCTCAATCACGGCGACCTTTCCATCCTGAGCTTCCATGCGACGAAAGTTTTCAACACATTCGAAGGCGGAGCCATCATCTGCCCTGATATCAAGACGAAGACCCGCATCGACCAGCTGAAGAACTTCGGTTACGTCGATGAAGTGACCGTGGTGGCGCCAGGCACGAACGGCAAGATGAGCGAATTCAACGCGGCGCTCGGCCTGTTGCAGCTGAAATACATTAAGTTCGCACTCGAAAGGCGTGAGTTCATCGACCGTGCATACCGCGAGCGGCTTCGCGGCGTTGCGGGCATAGATTGCTTGAGCCGTTCCGGCGAGACCGTCTCCAACTTCTCTTACTTCCCGATCCTCATACGCCCTGAATATCCCATTTCACGCGATGGGCTCTATGAGTTGCTGAAGGAAAATAGCATTCATCCGCGCCGCTATTTCTATCCGCTCATTTCAAGCTTCTCGATGTACCGCAGCCTGCCTTCCTCGCAGCCCTCGAATCTGCCAGTCGCAACCGAAGCCGCACTACAAGTGCTCTGCCTTCCCATCTACCCGGACATGGAGCTGGAGATCGTCGACAAGGTCTGCGCTCTGATCGAGTCGGCTTACAAATAACAGTATTCCGACTGTCATTTCGCACCGCAGATCTAAAGTATCTGCGCTGGGAGATCGTCCGCCAATAGGCAGGGACTAAACACCTGGTCGCGTCATTTGTCAGCATGGTGCGCCGCGCTGCCCTTGGCGGAATTCCCTAGCGCGAAAACTGAATGATCTCGCCGTTATACTGGGTGCGCGTGGTCTCGCGAAAACCGAGTTTGGCTGCGACCCTCAACGAGGCCTGGTTCTCCGGGCTGATGATGCAGCTCATCGGTTTTCCGGGGAAATGCGCTTGTCCCCAGCCGATCAGCGCGATCAGCGCCTCGGTGGCATAACCGCGGCCGTGTACCGAAGGCATCAGCGCCCAGCCGAGTTCCATCGTCCCCTCGATCGAGGGTTCCATCTCGCGGCGGGATTCCATGAAGCCGGCTTCGCCGATGAACCGGCCGCTCGCCTTTTCCTCGATCGCCAGAAAGCCGAAGCCCATATGATGCCACATGCCGGCAATCCGCAGCAGGCGGCTCCAGCTCTGCTCGCGTGTCGAGGGGATGCCGCTGATGAAGCGAACGACATGTTCGTCCGCCCAGAGTGCCGCATGCGCCTCGAAATCGTCGAGGCGATGCGGGCGGAGCGTCAGCCGCTCGGTTTCGAGGGTTGGAATATCTGTCATATCGGATCCTTCAAGCGCCGGGTTCGCCGTCCCAATAGTCGAGATCGCTTTCCGGCCTGCCGATATGGCGGAAGCGCAGAGGTTCGGAACCTTCCTCGTTTGTTTTGGCCCTGTTTGTCTTGGCGAGAAACTTTCCGGAATCCGGATATTCGACGATCTCGGTCTTCGCCATTGTCGAAATGCCGAGATAGACGAGCGGAGCCGTGCCGGTATTGATGATCTGGTGCGCCGTTTCCGGGCCGCCGGCTGGTGCGCCTAGCGCGTCGCCTGCCTTGATCGCATGGCGCTCGTCGCCGAAGCGGTATTCGCCGGTGCCCGAAATCACGTAGAATAGCTCGTCTTCGACATGGTGGTTGTGGAAGGGGCAGCCCGATTTGCCCGGCGGCACCTCGTTGTAGCTGATGCCGAGGCCGGTCAGGCCGAGAAGCGTGCCGAACGACGTGTCGACGCTTTCATAGAGCGCGCCCTGTTTCCAGTGTTCGAGCTTGAGATCGGCGATATTGATCACCGCCTTCGATTCCCTAGCCATGATGTCCTCCTGTTGCAGGAAGAGAAGCCATCATTGCCTGGAAAAATTCAATGGTTTTCTGGAAATTCCCCGTCATGGCAGAGAAAAGGCATGGCAGAGAAACGCATGGGCGGAGAGGAGACCGCCGCCCATGCTTTGAGCGCCGCGCACCGAAGGGCCGCGATGCGCTGAAGCGTCAGCGGACGTAGAAGGTCAGGCTTCCGTCGGCTGCCTGTTCGGCATTAGCGATGTTGCGGACGTCGACGCCCTCGTTGTTGAGCCGATGGGCAAGCGACCTGTTGGCATCGATCGAGGCCTGGATGGCGTGAACGGCCTGGCCGGAACGTTCCGGTGCCGAGCGCGGCCCGGTGTTCTCGTCGTCGAGGTTGCGCCAGTTATGGACCTGCTCGACGTTGAAATCATTGCCGTGGAAGGTCCGGAGTGTCTGCTCGATGCCCTGAGCGGTGTTCATTCCCAGGCTTTCGGCCCGGCTGACGCCGGCAAATGCGAGGGAGGAGAGGGCGGCAGCGATGCTGATGGTGACAACGCGGTTCATGATTGTATCCTTTCATCTGCTTTGACGGTCGACTGTCGTTGCAGGGGATCGTCTGTCACGACATGGAATTGGCGCTCTCCTCCTAGCGATTCAATAGGCTAAGCCACTGAAAACGCATTAAGAATTGTTCATGAAATTCGCCTTCGAATTGCCGTTTTCCAGGCATGCGGGAAAACCGCTTCGAGAGGCGTGCCGAGCAGTGCAGGCGCGGCTATCCCCTTGCGGATATTTCTTCTTCGGCGTTGCGGCATCGGGCGAAAGTGCTTGCCATTCTGGTGAAGGCATGTTTTGACCGCGGGCTGCCGAGTGGAAAACGCCCCACAAAACGAAGGTGAACCATGCCGAGAGAGACCGCTCCCCATATTTTGATCGTTGAGGCCCGCTTCTACGACGACATGGCCGACGCCCTGCTCGAAGGCGCGACCTTCGCGTTGGAACAGGCCGGCGCCACCTTCGAGGTCGTCACCGTTCCCGGCGCACTGGAAATTCCGGCGGCGATTGCCATGTCGCTCGATGGAGACGACAATGGCGGAACGCATTATGATGGCTATGTCGCGCTCGGCATGGTCATCCGCGGCGAGACCTATCACTTCGATATCGTGTCGAACGAATCCTCGCGCGCTTTGATGGATCTTGCGGTCAGCGAGTCCCTTGCCATCGGCAACGGCATTCTGACCGTCGAGAACGATGAACAGGCATGGGCGCGCGCGCGCCGCTCGGACAAGGACAAGGGCGGATTTGCCGCTCGCGCAGCTCTGACGATGATCGAGCTGAAGCAGAAACTGGGTGCATAACGAATGAACGACGACAAGACGGAACGGCCGGTCAAGACTGCAAACCAGCGGGGCGCTGCCCGTCTTGCTGCCGTTCAGGCACTGTATCAGATGGATGTCGGCGGCACCGGCGTTCTGGAAATCGTCGCCGAATACGAGGCGCACCGTCTCGGTCAAGAACTCGACGGCGCGACCTATCTGAAGGCCGATGCCGGCTGGTTCCGTTCCATCGTCTCAGGCGTCGTGCGCGATCAGACCCGTCTCGATCCGCTGATTGCCGCAGCCCTGCAGGATGACTGGGCCTTGTCGCGCCTCGACAGTACCGTGCGCGCCATCCTGCGCGCCGGCGTCTTCGAGATCACCGACCGCAAGGACGTCCCGGTGGCGGTCATCGTCACCGAATATGTCGAGATCGCCCAGGCATTCTTCGATGACGACGAGCCGAAGCTCGTCAATGCGGTGCTCGACCGCATTGCAAAGCAGGTTCGCGGCGAGACGAAGAAGTAAGTCTTTAGCCGCCAAACAATCTCCCTAAGTCTTTCTTCGCACTGCAACGGTTTTCGCTCGTTGCGGTCTTGACGCCACGTGATCGACCACGCAATCTCCGCACCGCTTAGCTGTGGCATTTCTGTGGAGAGGAAGGCGAGTCGGCGGCATATCTGCCGGAGAAGGAGTGATCTCCGGCCTATGGGAGGAAAGAGCGAAATGACGATTCTTTTATGCGTAATCGCATGCGGTCTGCTCTCGGTGGTCTATGCCGCCTGGGCAACCCGGTCGGTGCTTGCCGCCGATCAGGGCAACAGCCGCATGCAGGAGATCGCGGGTTATATCCGCGAAGGCGCTCAGGCCTATCTGACCCGCCAGTACAGAACCATTGCCCTTGTCGGCGTCGTTGTTTTCATCGCAGCCTGGCTGCTTCTTTCCGCCACGGCCGCCATCGGCTTCCTGATCGGCGCCGTGCTTTCCGGGGCTGCCGGCTTCATCGGCATGCATGTCTCCGTCCGCGCCAATGTGCGCACCGCCCAGGCGGCTTCCACCAGCCTCTCCGCCGGCCTCGACATCGCCTTCAAGTCGGGCGCGATCACCGGCATGCTGGTGGCGGGCCTCGCACTGCTCGGCGTCTCCATTTACTATACTATTTTGACCTTCGGCCTCGGCCATGAGAGCGGCTCGCGCGAAGTCATCGATGCGCTGGTGGCGCTCGGCTTCGGTGCTTCGCTGATTTCCATCTTCGCCCGTCTCGGCGGCGGCATCTTCACCAAGGGCGCCGATGTCGGCGGCGACCTCGTCGGCAAGGTGGAAGCCGGCATTCCGGAGGACGATCCGCGCAACCCGGCAACGATTGCCGATAACGTCGGCGACAATGTCGGCGATTGCGCCGGCATGGCCGCCGACCTTTTCGAGACCTATGCGGTTTCCGTCGTCGCCACCATGGTGCTCGCCGCAATCTTCTTTGCCGGCGCGCCGATCCTCCAGTCGGCGATGATCTATCCGCTGGCAATCTGCGGCGCCTGCATCATCACCTCGATCATCGGCACCTTCTTCGTCAAGCTCGGCTCGAACGGCTCGATCATGGGCGCGCTCTACAAGGGGCTCATCGTCACCGGCCTGCTGTCGATCGTCGGTCTCGGCGCTGCCACCTCGCTGACGGTCGGCTGGGGCTCGCTCGGCACGGTCGCCGGCGCCGACGTCACCGGCACGAACCTGTTCGTCTGCGGCCTTGTCGGCCTCGTCGTCACCGCGCTGATCGTCGTCATCACCGAATACTACACCGGCACCGGCAAGCGTCCGGTCGTGTCGATCGCCCAGTCGTCGGTGACCGGTCACGGCACCAACGTCATCCAGGGCCTGGCGGTCTCGCTGGAATCGACCGCCCTGCCGGCGATCGTCATCGTCGGCGGCATTCTTGCCACCTACCAGCTCGGCGGCCTTTTCGGCACCGGCATCGCGGTCACCGCCATGCTCGGCCTTGCCGGCATGATCGTCGCCCTCGACGCCTTCGGTCCGGTCACCGACAATGCCGGCGGCATCGCCGAAATGGCGCATCTGCCGCCTGAGGTGCGCAAATCGACCGACGCGCTCGACGCCGTCGGCAATACCACCAAGGCGGTGACCAAGGGTTACGCGATCGGCTCGGCCGGTCTCGGCGCGCTGGTGCTCTTTGCCGCCTACGCCAACGACCTGCGGTATTTCGCAGCGCATGGCGATCAGTATCCCTATTTCGCCAATATCGGCGAAATCTCGTTCGAATTGTCGAACCCCTATGTCGTCGCCGGGCTGCTGTTCGGCGGCCTGATCCCCTATCTCTTCGGCGGCATCGCCATGACCGCCGTCGGCCGCGCCGCCGGCTCGATCGTCGAAGAGGTGCGCCGTCAGTTCAAGGAAAAGCCCGGCATCATGCAGGGCACCGAGAAGCCGGACTACGGCAAGGCAGTCGACCTTCTGACCAAGGCCGCCATCCGCGAGATGCTTGTGCCGTCGCTGCTGCCGGTGCTGGCGCCGATCGTCGTCTATTTCGGCGTGCTGCTCATCTCCGGCTCCAAGGCCTCGGCCTTCGCCGCTCTCGGCGCATCGCTGCTCGGCGTCATCATCAACGGCCTCTTCGTTGCCATCTCGATGACATCGGGCGGCGGCGCCTGGGACAATGCCAAGAAGAGCTTCGAGGACGGCTTCGTCGACAAGGACGGCGTGCGTCACATGAAGGGCTCGGATGCGCACAAGGCGTCGGTCACCGGCGATACCGTCGGCGATCCCTACAAGGACACGGCCGGCCCCGCCGTCAACCCGGCGATCAAGATCACCAACATTGTAGCGCTGTTGCTGCTCGCGGTTCTCGCCGGTTGATAACTCCAGGCATCATGGTTCGCGTGGTGCCATACCCCGACCATTAAAAAACCCGCCGGAAGGCGGGTTTTTCGTTGAAAATCTGTTCGATCAGCGCAGGCTGCTCGGATTCTGCGGCGTGCCGCCGGCGCCGCCGCCGAACAGGCTGCGGGCAGCACTCGCGGCGCTGCCGCCGGAAAGCATCTGCTGCAGGAAGGTGAGTTCCTTGCCGCCGGTCGGCGTGACGCGTCCGATGGTGTCGAACACCTTGCCGTCCTGCAGCGTATAGTTGGCGCGGCGGCTGACGACGCTGTCCTTGTCGAAATAGATCGCCAGCACGCTCTGGTCGACGACCTTCAGCTTCTGGAACGCCACCGCGCGCGTGCGCCGCTGTGAGATGTAATAGAAGACTTCGCCGTCGAAGGTCGCGGTCGTCGACGGGGTGCCGAGCGAAAGCAGCACCTGCTCGCGGCTCGAGCCCTCCGGAACGAGGTTCAGCGACTGCTGGTCGGCGACATATCCGCCATTGAGCACGGTGCCAGTCTGGCAACCGGAAAGAACGGATGTGGAGGCGATTATAAGGGCAATGGCCGCACTGCTGAAGAGTTTCACGTCAGACTTGAAATACCGTTTCTTCAACGACATCTACTCCCTAAAGTATCGATAGCAGCCATTTGGGCCTTGCACGCTTTACCTCCTGCAAAACCATTGTGGCCATTCCGGGTCGACTATCCCGAATTCGCTTCGCTGACGCATCGAGGGCGTCGTCCCGAAACTGGCCACGATCGGCATTGCAATTCGCGCCTGCTTCGGTAAACCAGCTTTCGAAATCATGCAACAAGGCCAGAGGCCGGCCGGCGTGAAGAATGAGGCATTTCCGGAAAAAACAATGATCTTCGGGCTGTTCCGCAAGAAAAACAACAATCAGGCAATCGTCGACAGGCAATATGCGGTGCTGACGGCGGCCGCGCGCATGCCGGAGATTTATGAGCGGCTCAATGTGCCGGATACGGTCATGGGCCGTTTCGAGATGCTGTCGATCGCCATGATTCTGTTTTTTCGCCGCACGCGCAGCTCCGCCACCAGCGGACAGGAGATCGCCCAGGAGATCGTCGACGCCTTCTTCCAGGATATCGACTATTCGATCCGCGAACTCGGCATCGGCGACAATAGCGTGCCGAAGCGCATGAAGAAGCTCGCCGGCATGTTTTACGGCCGGCTCGAAGCCTATTCGAAGGCGATGGACACCGGCGATACCGAAGCGCTCGCTCTCGCCCTCACGCGCAATATCTATCCGGAAAGCCCGGTGCCGGCCGATATGTCCGGTCTGGCCCACTGGATGATGGCTGCGGAAGCGCATTTGTCGGCGCTTGCCGAAGAGGAGATCGCCACCGGTTCGGCGACGCTGCCGCCGGTCGCCCACTCACCGGTCGCCCGCCCACCTGTCGCTTGAGGAGGAAATCATGAAAAACGATCGGGACGATGTTCCCTTCTCCTATCACGTCAAGGTCGGCCATATCTCGGCCAACCCCGTCGAGGTTCATGTCGAGGCCGACGCAAACGAGTTGAAGGCGCTTGCCGAGAGCTGGAATGTCGTCTCCGTCGACGATCTCAGCGCCGATCTGCAGATTGCCCGCTGGAAGCGTGACGGCGTGCGCATCAAGGGCCGCGTGAAGGCGAAGATCGTCCAATCCTGCGTGGTGACGCTGGAGCCTGTCGAATCCGCCATCGACGAGAGCTTCGAGCAGATCTTCGTGCCGGAGGGTTCCAAGCTTGCCCGCCAGGCCGGCAATGATGCCGGCGAGATGTTGCTCGATCCCGACGGTCCCGATCTGCCCGAGACCTTTGTCGGCGATACGATCGATGCCGGCGAGGTGGTTGCCGAATTCGCCGCGCTGGCGATCGATCCCTATCCGCGCAAGGGGGGCATCGAATTCGCTGGCCATATCGAAGATAGCGGCGAGGACGACAAAAAGCCTTCGGCTTTCGCGGCCCTCAAGGATTGGAAAAAGGACTGAAGCGCCTCTGGCATTTGACATAATTCAGTTGTAAGCGACGCCAAAACCGGTATTTTGGCCGAAATTTCGCCCTCGGCGGAAAGAAGGATCAGGGACGCGTGATCAGAATATCTCTCGACCTCATGGGTGGCGACTTTGGTCCCCAGGTTGTCATCCCCGGCGCCGCCAAGGCGCTCGACCGGCATCCGGATATTTCCTTCGTTTTCTACGGTCTCAAGGAACAGTGCGATCCGGTTCTCGCCAAGTTTCCGAAACTCAAGGAAAAATCGGTCTTTCACGACTGCGAGCTTGCCGTCAGCATGAGTGAGAAGCCGAGCCAGGCGCTGCGCCGCGGCCGTTATATCTCCACCATGTGGCGCTCGATCGAGGCGGTGAAGACGGGGGAGGCCGATGTCGCGGTCTCAGCCGGCAATACCGGCGCGCTGATGGCAATGGCGAAGTTCTGTCTGCGCACCATGGCCAATATCGAGCGCCCGGCGATCGCCGCGATCTGGCCGACGCTGAAAGGTGAGAGCATCGTGCTCGACGTCGGTGCGACGATCGGCGCCGATGCGCAGCAGCTGATGGATTTTGCCCTGATGGGCGGCGCCATGGCGCGGGCGCTCTTCGAGGTCGAACGGCCGACAGTCGGCCTGCTGAATGTTGGTGTCGAAGAGATGAAAGGCCAGGAAGAGGTCAAGGAGGCCGGCCGGCTGTTGCGCGAGGCGAACATCGATTCGCTCGAATATTCCGGCTTCGTCGAGGGCAACGACCTTGGCAAGGGCACGGTCGACGTCGTCGTCACCGAAGGGTTCTCCGGCAATATCGCGCTGAAGACCGCCGAAGGCACCGCCAAGCAGATCGGCGAATATCTGCGTGCCGCCATGTCGCGCACGCTGCTCGCCCGCATCGGCTACCTCTTCGCCAAAAGCGCCTTCGACATGCTTCGCGAGAAGCTCGATCCAAGCAAGGTCAATGGCGGCGTGTTTCTCGGCCTGAACGGCATCGTCATCAAGAGCCATGGCGGAGCGAATGCCGAAGGCATCGCCGCAGCCATCGAAGTCGGTTACGACATGGCCAAGAACGGCCTCAATCAGAAAATAGAAAACGATCTTAAGAAATATCATGCCAAGCGGCTGCCCCCGATGGGCCCGGAAGCTGCATGAGCAATGGGGTTCAATCGAATATGATCCGTTCAGTGGTTCGCGGGTTTGGAGCCGCACTTCCGAAGCGCGTGATGACCAATGGTGACATGGAAGCGATCGTCGACACGTCTGACGAGTGGATCGTCCAGCGCACCGGCATCCGCCAGCGTTATATCGCCGGCGATGACGAGACGACGGCCTCGCTCGGCGAGGCCGCCGCGCGTGCTGCCCTTGCCAATGGCGGCCTGACGCCAGCCGATATCGATCTGATCATCTGCGCCACCTCGACGCCTGACAACACCTTTCCGGCAACCTCGGTCAACATCCAGAACCGCCTCGGCATGAGCCACGGCTTCGCCTTCGACGTCCAGGCCGTCTGCACCGGTTTCGTCTATGCGGTCACGACGGCGGATGCCTATATCCGCGGCGGCCTTGCCAAGCGCGTTCTCGTCATCGGCGCTGAAACCTTTTCGCGCATTCTCGACTGGAACGACCGCACCACCTGCGTGCTGTTCGGCGACGGCGCCGGTGCGATCGTGCTCGAAGCGACCGAAGGCGAGGGCACCGTTGCCGATCGCGGCGTATTGACGGCGCATCTGCGCTCCGACGGCTCGCATAAGGAAAAGCTTTATGTCGATGGCGGGCCGTCGACGACGGGCACCGTCGGCAAGCTGCGCATGGAAGGCCGCGAGGTCTTCAAATACGCCGTCGGCATGATCACCGATGTCATTCAGGCTGCCTTCGATTCAACCGGGACCACCGCCGAGGATCTCGACTGGCTGGTGCCGCATCAGGCCAATCGGCGCATTATCGACGGTTCGGCCAAGAAGCTGAACATCGATGCGGCGAAGGTCGTGATCACCGTCGATCTGCACGGCAATACCTCGGCGGCCTCGATCCCGCTCGCCCTTGCGACCGCTGCCGGCGACGGCCGCATCAAGAAGGGCGACCTGGTGATGCTCGAAGCGATGGGCGGCGGCTTCACCTGGGGCGCCGTTCTGCTGCGCTGGTAGGCACGAATCCAAAAAAACTGGCGGCGAACAAGAGCTTGACCGTAAGGCGCAAGACAAATACTCTTTGCGCGATTTCACAAAATATTTGAAATGGGCGGGGAAACCATGACCGGAAAAACAGTGACGCGAGCAGACCTGGCGGAATCGGTTTTCCGCAAGGTCGGGCTTTCCCGGACCGAATCTGCGGAACTTGTGGAAACCGTCATCGACGAAGTTTGCAACGCCATCGTGCGCGGTGAAACCGTCAAGCTGTCCTCGTTCGCGACCTTCCAGGTGCGCGACAAGAACGAGCGGATCGGCCGCAACCCGAAGACCGGTGAAGAGGTTCCGATTTCTCCCCGCCGGGTCATGACTTTCAAGGCGTCGAACGTGCTGAAGACGCGCATCCTCAAGGCGCATGTCGCCCGCAAGGTCAAGCTAAAGCCGCAGAATCCGGCCTCCTGATCATCGGCTTCCCGTTTCGAAACGGCGTTTTTTTCCCTTCGCACCGTCCTGCGTTGTGCGCAACGTCGAGACATGACTTGAATTGTCGGCGCCAAACCGTTGAAATATGATGAGTCGCCGTAAGATCGAGCCGCGAGGTCGCGTAGCAGTATGACGTTGGACAAGAGCCCCGATGCCTTTCGCACCATCAGCGAAGTCGCAGACGATCTTGATCTGCCGCAGCATGTGCTGCGCTTCTGGGAAACGCGTTTTCCGCAGATAAAGCCGATGAAGCGCGGCGGCGGCCGTCGCTATTACCGGCCCGAGGATGTGGATCTGCTCAAGGGCATCCGGCATTTGCTCTATGATCACGGCTATACGATCAAGGGCGTGCAGAAGCTTCTGAAAACCAACGGCAACAAGTTCGTGATATCGGTCGGCCACGGCGATCTCGCCAGCGTCGAGGCGCTTGCCTCGGGCGTGCAGGAGGCGACCGCCGGGGAACCGCGCGTCGGCATGGCCGACGAAGACCAGATTGTCGGCCGCGCCAAGCCGCCGATTACCCGCCGCTTCTTCAACTTTGTGGCTGGCGAGGACGAGCAGGAAGTCTCGATCGGCAAGTCGAGCGTTGGCAAGGAAGACAGGGCGCTGCTGCAGGAGGCGCTCTACGACCTGCTGGAATGCAAGCGTCTGCTCGATCAGGTGCGCTGATCAGAACTCTTTATTTTTACATGTCGGCCAGAATCGCTGCACGCTTCCGGCCGACTTGCCTCAAGCTTCGGTAAGCCGCTTCATCGCCTGTTCGAGTTCGCTGAGTTGGAAGGGTTTTTGCAGCACCGGCAATGTGCTCGGGCTGCTGCCGGCAGGGGCGGCGCCGTATCCGGTGGCATAGACATAGGGTTTGCCGCGTTCGTCGAGCAGTTTTGCGACCGGCAGCGAGCTCTGCCCCGCAAGCGAGACGTCGAGAATTGCAGCGTCGAATTCCGTATCCCTTGCGGCTGCCAGCGCCCGTTCGAGATCGGGCGCGCTGGCGCAAACCCGGTAGCCGAGATCGGCGAGCATGTCCTCGAGCAGCATGGCAATCAGCGCATCGTCTTCGACGATGAATATGTCTTTCATGTTCGCGTCCACCCATTTCCTCTTGCCGGGCATGCGGATTTATGTGGACTCCTGGCATGTCTCGTCAAGACGTCGTGCCCGGCAGTGCGAGAAACAGCATATTGCCGGGTGAAATTCCATGTGTAAAAGCTGGGATGCCGCCTGCGCAACGGCGACTGCATAATTCCTTCAATCGGAATCGATTTTGGGATAAAACTCTGCAGCAATTCAAAGTGTTACGGCGCTCTCTGCGCGTCTGATAAGGCGCGGCGCCGTAAGGAGGGGTCTGGAATGGATTTGCTGAGTGCCACGGATTGGCTGCGTCACAGGCCTGGTTATACATATCCGCTGGCCGTTGCCTTCGTTGGCCTGACATTTCTTCTGCGGCTTGCCGCCAGCGACTATCTCTCCGGCTTTCCCTTTCTGAGCTTTCTCCCGGCGATATTGCTGGCGAGTTTCATCGGCGGCGCGGGGCCGGGCCTTGTCGCAGCGATACTCGCCGCTTTCATCGTCCAGCAGTTTTTCGTCGAGCCGCACAATATCTTCTGGCCGGTCAGCGCCGGCCAATGGGTTGGGCTGTCGACCTATCTCATCAATGCGGTGATCATCATCGGGCTGATGGAGATGATCATCATCGCGCATCGCCGGCAGAGCCGCCTCCGCAACGAGCTCAACGGTTTCAACACGCGCCTCGAACAGACGGTGGTCCAGCGCACCGCCGAACTCAGGCACGAGATGGAAGAGAATGCCGCCGCGCAGGCGCAGGTCCGCCAGCTGCAGAAGATGGAGACGATCGGTCAGCTCACCGGCGGCGTCGCCCATGATTTCAACAATATGCTGGCGATCATCATCGGCAACCTCGATCTTGCCCAGCGACGGATGACCGGGCATGAGGATCCCCGCGTGCTGAACTCCATCCAGAATGCCAAAGACGGCGCCCAGCGTGCCGCGGTCCTGACCGCGCGTCTGCTCGCTTTCTCGCGCCAGCAGCCGCTCGCCCCTGAGGTCATCGATCTCAATAAGCTGGTCGGCGGCATGTCCGAGCTGTTGCGGCGTACACTCGGCGAGCAGATCCGGATCGAGACTGTGCTTGCCGGCGGCCTTTGGCCGAGTTTTGCCGATTTGAGCCAGCTCGAGAACGCTATTCTGAATCTTGCCGTCAACGCCCGCGACGCCATGCCCGGCGGCGGACATCTGACCATCGAGACCGCCAATACCGAACTCGACGAGCGCTATTCCCGCATGCATTCGGAGGTCGATGCCGGCCAATATGTGATGGTCAGCATGACCGACACCGGCACCGGCATGTCGCCTGACGTGATCGAGCGTGCTTTCGACCCGTTCTACACCACCAAGGGACCCGGCAAGGGCACCGGTCTCGGCCTCAGCCAGGTTTACGGCTACATCAAGCAGAGCGGCGGCCACATCAAGATCTATTCGGAGATCGACAGGGGCACGACGGTGAAGATCTATTTACCCCGGCATGTCGGCGCGATGGACGCCAGGTTGAATGCTGCCGGCGCCCAGCCTATTCCCCAAGGCAGCGTCAACGATACGATCCTGGTGGTGGAAGATGATGAGAACGTCCGCATCATGACCGCCGAAAGCCTGCATGAACTCGGTTACACCGTGTTGCAGGCGGCAAGCGGCATGGAGGCGCTTCTGCTTCTGGAAGAAAATCGGGAGGTTGATCTGATCTTCACCGATATCGTCATGCCGCAAATGAGCGGACGCCAGCTTGCCGATATCGTCCAGGAAAAATGGCCGGCGATCCGCATCCTCTACACCACGGGTTATACCCGCAACGCCATCGTCCATAACGGGGTGCTCGATCATGGCGTCTCCCTGCTTGCCAAGCCCTTCAGCCTGGAGCAGCTCGCCCATAAGATCCGCGAACTTCTGAATGTGCCGGCGAAAATGGAAAATGAGAGGACGTGAAGCCGCTATGCGGCCGCACGTCCACTGTGTTCTATCGCCTTATTCGATGACCTGGATCACGCGGTGCGTCTTCGGCTCAACGATAACGCGCCGCTCATTGACGACGGTATAGCCATAGCCGTCCATATTCGGCACGGTGTGCACTTCGACGGTATCGGGCAGCGTCGCGCCGACGGCGATATCGCCGTCATAGACGACGGACGGCGTATTTTGCTCCATGACATAGGTGCGAACTTCGCCCGGCAACACGACGGAGCCGGTCGGTGCGGGATCGGTGACGATGACGGTGCTCTGCGCGAAGGCGGCGGAGCTGATGGTCAGCATGGCGGCCGCAGCCAGCATGATCTTGCGCATGGGATGTTCTCCTTTTTAACCTTGGACATCGAGGCAACGCTGGTCATGCGGCATAGTTCCGCGCCGGCTTTTCATCGTGGCGCAAGACACGATGAGCGCAGTTGCGGTGTTGCTAAATCAATTTATGCACCATACGGTTGAGCTGTCCGAATCACGGTCAGTGCGGGTTCGTCCAGCGGCATCGGGGGCGGGCCGTTTACGCTTCGTTAACCATGTTGGCGATTTATACCCTGTGAACGGCCGCGTGGTCGTTGATTCGAAGGTCCGTCGCGTTTCGGTTTGCGAATGGATATCTGGAAAGACGATTGCGGCGGCTCGAAACATGCGTTTGCGGATGACGATATCGCTGGTGGCAGTGGCGGGCATGATGGCCGGCTGCACGTCGACAGGCGGTGTCCACCAGCCCTCCGGGCCGGAGACCGTGGCGCCTGAAAAGGCGCTGGTTCTGCCGCCGCCGGGTGGCCCGTCGATCGTCAGCGTCGTCGAGCGCAAGCGTGGCAACGGCGTCGAGCAGACGGTTTCCTTGTTTACCTCATCCTCCGTGCCCGGCCAGAACTTCCTGAAGGTCCAATTTTTCGGTGCGTCCGGGGCCAACCCCGGCACCGGCAATGCCGGCTTCAGCATGATCAATGAAAGCGGCATTGCCCGCGAAGTGGCGCGCTCCGCCCCCGGCGTGCCCATGGCAACGTCGGCGACCTTTCTGCAGAACAGCTATGGCCCCTTTGGTTACGCCTCCGGCCGCAGCCGTGGCGGCGACACCTGCATCTATGCCTGGCAGCAGATCCGCTCGAGCGTCAACGCCAACACCCAGGCGCGCAATTTCGGCATGATCCAGCTGCGCCTGCGTCTCTGCGATGCGAACGCCAGCGAACGCCAACTGCTCGGCATCGTCTATGGCTACACCATATCGGGCAACTTCGACGGGGTGATCTGGAATCCGTACGGCAATCCGCCGCCGGCCGATGCCGCGCTCGGCCGCACCGGCGCGCCGATCTATCCTGACCAGGGCGGTTATCGCGCCAGCCCGATGGCAATCGGCTACGAGCCGGCGCCTGCCTTAATCAGCCGGCCGCGGGCGGTTCTGCCCCGCAACGCTTCGACCCCGGCACCGGGCGCCGCACCGATGCCCGCGCCCATCGGTCCGCGCGTGCCGCTGCCCGGCGAGGCGCCGCAGGCGAGGGTGATGCCGGACGCGGCAGCCGCGCCGCCCGAACAGCCGGTCGAACAATCCGCAAGGGCGATCGGCGTCACCGTGCCTTCGCCAGACTGCATAGGCGACGCGGCCATGACGGCCGCCTGCCGGAGATAGAGCATGATGCCGAAAAGTGTGAGCGGTTTTCGGACGACATCATGCCTGTTCTAGGGAGCATGCCCGGAGCGCCGATGGTGTCCGGTTGAGCAATTTCGAAGGAACGTCGATGCGCAAAGCCCGCAGTGTGTTCATATGGGCCGTTGTTTCGCTCTGCTTGATCGTGCTGATCACGCTGCCGGTCAACTTGCAGACCCAGCTCATCACCAGCATCACGGTGGTAACGGTGATGGCGCTGATCAAGGTCTTCAAGGGCGAGGGGACGTGGCGCCTGGTGGCGCTCGCCTTCGGCACCTCGATCGTGCTGCGCTATGTCTACTGGCGCACCACCAACACCCTGCCGCCTGTGAACCAGCCTGAGAATTTCATTCCCGGCCTGCTGCTCTATCTCGCCGAAATGTACAGCGTCGCGATGCTGGCGCTCAGCCTGTTCATCGTCGCCACACCGCTGCCGCCGCGCCCCTCGCGCGCCGCCAATCCCGGCCGTTTGCCGCATGTCGATGTCTTCGTGCCGTCCTATAACGAGGATGCTGGGCTTCTCGGCAACACGCTGGCGGCCGCCAAGGCCATGGATTATCCGGCCGAGAAGCTGCATGTCTGGCTGCTCGACGATGGCGGCACCCTGCAGAAGCGCAATTCCGGCAAGCTGCTCGAAGCCCAGGCGGCCGCCGCCCGCCATATCGAGCTGAAGAAGCTCTGCGAGGACCTCGACGTCAGCTATCTCACGCGCGACCGAAACGAGCACGCCAAGGCCGGCAATCTCAACAACGGCATGAAACACTCGACCGGCGAACTCATCGCCGTCTTCGATGCCGACCACGCGCCGGCCCGCGATTTCCTGCTCGAGACCGTCGGCTACTTCGAAGACGACCCGAAGCTTTTCCTCGTCCAGACCCCGCACTTCTTCATCAATCCCGATCCGCTGGAGCGCAACCTGCGTACCTTCGACAAGATGCCGAGCGAGAACGAAATGTTCTACGGCATTATCCAGCGCGGCCTCGATAAATGGAACGCCGCCTTCTTCTGCGGTTCGGCCGCCGTCCTGAGCCGCAGGGCGCTCGACTCCCAGAACGGCTTTTCCGGCATCAGCATCACCGAGGATTGCGAGACGGCCTTAGCGCTCCACGGCAGCGGCTGGAACAGCATCTATGTCGACAAGCCGCTGATCGCCGGCCTGCAGCCCGCCACCTTCGCAAGCTTCATCGGCCAGCGCAGCCGCTGGGCGCAGGGCATGATGCAGATCCTGCGCTTCCGTTTCCCGCTGGTGAAACGCGGCCTGTCGATCCCGCAGCGCCTCTGCTACATGTCTTCCACTCTGTTCTGGCTCTTCCCGTTCCCGCGCACGATCTTCCTGTTTGCGCCGCTCTTCTACCTGTTCTTCGACCTGGAAATCTTCACCGCCTCCGGCGGCGAGTTCCTTGCCTATACGCTTGCCTATATGCTGGTGAACCTGATGATGCAGAACTACCTCTATGGGTCGTTCCGCTGGCCATGGATTTCCGAGCTCTACGAATATGTCCAGACCGTGCATCTGCTGCCGGCGGTCATCTCCGTCATGCTCAATCCGAGGAAGCCGACCTTCAAGGTCACCGCCAAGGACGAATCGATCGCCGTCAGCCGCCTGTCCGAGATCAGCCGTCCGTTCTTCGTGATCTTTGCGGTGCAGATCATCGCGCTCGTCATCACCATCTACAGGATCTATGCCGAGCCCTATAAGGCCGACGTCACCCTCGTCGTCGGCGGCTGGAACCTCATCAACCTGATCATGGCCGGCTGCGCGCTCGGTGTCGTGTCCGAGCGCGGCGAGCGCGCCTTGTCCCGCCGCGTCCGCGTCAACCGGCGCTGCGAATTCGGCGCCAACGGCAAGTGGTATACCGCTTCGATCGAGGACGTCTCCGTCCATGGCGCCAGACTCCACATCTTCAACAAGCAACTCGACGAGATGCTGGTCGGTGCCGTCGGTGAAATCCGCTTCCGGCCCTATAGCGGCGCGGAACTGGAAACCCTGCCGCTGATCGTCCGCAATATCGAGCCGTCGGGCGACATCAGCAATGTCGGCTGCCAGTACGTGCCGAAAAGCGCGCTCGACCACCGCCTGATCGCTGACCTGATGTTTGCCAATTCCGGCCAGTGGACCGAGTTCCAGGCCTCGCGCCGCCGCAATCCGGGCCTGATCCGCGGCACCATCTGGTTCCTCGGCCTGTCGTTCTACCAGACGAGCCGCGGCCTCGTTTATTTCTTCCGCAGCATGCGGCCGGAGCGCGAAGCCCAGCAGCAGGCGGCCAAGGTCAACGCCGGATGAGAAGCATCGTCGCCGCCTCGCTTTTCCTGCTGAATGCCTCCGCCTTCGCCCAGGCGCAGACGGCACCCTTCGACATGTCCGGCGAGCGGCCGCCCGGCGCCGCCGTTGCCCCGAGACAGACACCGCCGGCCCCGCCGGCAGCGACCCCGCCGGTAGCAACCGCGCCGGTTCCCGTCACACCCCCGGTTACCGTATTGCCGGCACCGGCATCCCAGGCGACACCTGCTCCTGCTCCTGCTCCTGCTCCTGCTCCTGCACCTGCTCCGGTTCCCCCCCCAATCGCCGTTCAGCCGGCGCTGCAGCCGGCCGCGGCGGCAAATACGGCGCCGGTTCAGCGCCCCGGCAGTGTCCGTCGCTATGTCGTGCCCTTTTCGAAGCTCGGTCTCAGCGGTGAATATGACCGGCGGTCATGGTCCGTCTACCTGACGCAGGAACAGGCGGCGGCCAAGGCGAGCTTCACTTTCGCCTACCAGAATTCGATCGTCGTCGCGCCTGAGGCCTCGGCGCTGACCGTCTATCTCAACAATCGCCCGATCGGCCAGCAGCGCGTCGGCTCGCCGGACGGCCCGTCGGCCGTCACCTTCGCGGTTCCGCCAGGTCTGCTGCAGCCGGGCGCCAATGTCGTCACCTTCGAAGCCGCTCAGCGCCACCGCACCGATTGCAGCATCCAGTCGACCTATGAATTGTGGTCGAATATCGATCCGGCCGGAACCTATCTGAGCTTTGCCGGCAGCGATGCCGCAGAGCCGGCGAGCGCCGATGCGATCCGCGCCATCGGCGTCGACGGCGCCGGCAAGACCGAGTTCGACATCGTCGTCCCGGCGCTGGAGCAGCCGGGCACCACCAAGCCGCTGCTGCGGCTGGCGCAGGGCCTCTCGGTGCTGAGCAGCATGCCGAACCAGATCTTTGCCTTCAGCACCGCTTCGCTTCCAGCCGGCGGGCCTGGCAAGCTCAGCGTGCTCGTCGGCACCGCGGCGGAACTGCGGCCGCTCTTTCCCGGCCTGCCGCCCGGCGCCGAAAGTGCGGCACTCGCCGCTTTCGTCACCGATCCCCGCAGCGGCTCACCGGTGCTTCTGATCAGCGGCCCGTCCTGGCCGGCGGTCTCCTCGGCGATCGATACCCTCGTCTCGCCGACCGACAGATCCGCAGATATCCGCCGCGACGTGCTGACCACCGAACGCTGGAGCGCGCCGAACGCGCCGCTGGTCTTTTCCGATACGAACATCGCTTTGTCTCAGCTCGGCGTGAAGACCACCGAATTTTCCGGCCGGCGGTTGCGGACCAGCTTCAACATCGCCGTGCCGGCGGATTTTTATGCCAACGCCTATGGCGAGGCGAAGGTGCTGCTCGACGCTGCCTATACCGACAATGTGCTGCCCGGCAGCCATATCGATATCTACGTCAACGACAATATCGCCTCCACTGTGCCGATCACCACGACAACAGGCGGCATTCTGCGCCATCTGCCAATCCGTGTGACGATGCGGCACGTCAAGCCCGGCCTGAATACAGTGTCGATCGAGGCGATCCTGATGACCAAGGACGATGCGGCTTGCGCGCCTGGCGCCACCGCCGGCGCCAGTCCCCGCTTTGCCCTGTTCGATACCTCAGAGCTGCACATGCCGGATTTCGCCCGCGTCGGTCAGCGGCCGAATCTCGCCGCCATGGCCGGCACCGCCTATCCCTATGGCCGGGCCACCGAACCGATGCCGCTGTTCATCGACCGCGTCGACGCCGATACGCTTTCGGCCGCCGCCACCCTGCTTGGCCAGATGGCGGTCATGGCCGGACATCCGATCCCTGTGGAAACCGTGGCCTCGCCGAATACGATCGGCGATCGTGACGCCATCTTCATCGGTTCGATCTCGCAGATGCCGGCAACCGCGCTGTCGCAGACCAATATCGCAACGGCGAGCCAGGCCTCGTGGCGTCCGGTGACGGATGCGCAGACGGGCGTCGTCGACACCGGCACGGCCTTCGAGGAATGGAATTCCAAGGTCAGCGGTGGTGTCTTGCGCACCCGGATGATCGCATTCCGCGAGTGGCTGTGGCGCAATTTCGATATTTCCCGCAGTTCGCTGCAATTCGTGCCCGGCGCCGAGGAGATCTTTACGCCGCCCAACACCGCCTCGCTTATGGTGGCCCAGGGCTCCAGCCCGGAGGGAGCGGGCTCCTGGACCGTGGTGGCGGCGCCATCGGCGAAGGATCTGCGCGAAGGCGTCGAAGTTCTGACGTCGCAGCTGAACTGGCCGCAGTTGTCGGGCCACATCACCACCTATTCCAGCAAGACCGGCAAGATCGAGGCGTTGCCCGTCACCCGTTTCGATTTCGTGCCGTCGACGCCCTGGTCGATTGCCAACTATCGCCTGATCGCCGCCAACTGGCTGTCGACGAATATCCTCTCTTATGCGTCGCTGCTGGTCGTCTTCGTGCTGCTGATCGGCGTCACCACCTCGACGATGCTCAAGAAGCTGGGCCGGTCGAAATGAGGCGGTGGCGTGCACTCCTGCTGGCGGCGTCTGTCGCGCTTGCACCGAGCCTGCCGGCCACCGCGCAGCAGGCGATGATCAATGCCGACGCGTGGTCGGCCTACAAGGCGAAGTTTCTCGATCCGAGCGGCCGCATCGTCGACAATGGCAACGGCAACATCAGCCACAGCGAAGGGCAGGGCTATGGCCTGCTGCTCGCTTACCTCTCGGCAAGCCCGGCCGATTTCGAGCAGATCTGGTATTTTACCCGCACCGAGCTGCTGCTGCGCGACGATGGCCTGGCTGTTTGGAAATGGGATCCGAACGTCAAGCCGCACGTGGCCGACACCAACAATGCCACGGACGGCGACATGCTGATCGCCTATGCGCTGGCGCTGGCCGGCACGGCATGGAAACGGGAAGACTATATCCTTGCCGCCTCCCGCATGGCGCAGGCGCTGCTTGCCGAAACCGTCGGCAGCTCGCAGGGCCGCACCTTGCTGATGCCTGGAACCAAAGGCTTTACCGGCGGCGACCGGGACGACGGTCCCGTCGTCAACCCGTCCTACTGGGTTTATGAAGCGATCCCGGTGATGGCAGCGCTTGCTCCGTCGGATGCCTGGAAAAAACTGTCGGACGACGGCGTGGAGCTGTTGAAGACGATGCAATTCGGTCCGCGCAAGCTTCCTGCCGAATGGGTGAGCCTGCACGACAAGCCGCGGCCGGCAGAGGGGTTCGACGCCGAATTCGGCTATAACGCCATCCGCATCCCGCTCTATCTCGCCCGCGGCGGCATTACCGACAAGGCACTGCTCACCCGCCTGCAAAAGGGGATGTCGCAAGACGGCGTTCCCGCCACCATCGATCTGACCACCGGCCGGCCGAAGACCGTGCTGTCGGACCCCGGTTATCGAATTGTTAACGATGTTATGGCCTGTGTTGTCGATGGGACCAGGCTGCCGAGTTCGGCGCTGCAGTTTGCCCCCGCGCTCTATTATCCGTCCACCCTTCAACTGCTGGGGCTGGCCTATATCGGGGAGAAGCATCCGGAGTGTCTGTGAAGTCTTCTCTCGTGGCGGTTTCAGCGGCAGTGGTGGTAGCAAGCCTTGTCACCGGGCTGAAGGACCGTGCCGCTTTGCAGGAAAGGTTCGGCCTTGCCGGCAAGCCGGCGCCGGAGCTGATGATGATGGGCCGTATCAAGCCGAACGAGGCTGCCGGCAATTCCGAATTCAATGCGCAGCTCGTCGCCGACAAGATCGAGGCGATTACGTCCCCGCCGCCATCGGCATCGGATACTTCAGATCCGAATGCCGTCGCGCAGCAGCCTGTACCGCCGCAATCAGCCGCGCCGCAATCTGCGACCCCATCTGCGCCGCAACCTACGCCCCAAACTATGCCTCAGCCGGCGGCTTCTCCGGCCCCGGTCACGCCTGCCATCGTGTCCGAGCCCCCGGCGCCGCAGCAGGCCGTGGCTCCAACACAGCCTGCCGTCGATGAAAGCGCGCTTCGTTATTTCGCCAGCCGCGGCGACAAGGTGCGCCTGCAGGCCGAGATCTCCCGCCTTCAGGCGCTCTACCCGAATTGGGTTCCGCCGGCCGATCCGCTCGCCGTGCCGCAAAACGGCGACAAACAGCTCGAGGCCATGTGGCAGCTTTATTCCGATGGCCGGTATGCCGAGCTGCGCAAGGCGCTCGCCGACCGTCAGGCAGCCGATGCCGGATGGCAGCCGCCGGCCGATCTGCTCGACCGGCTCGCCGTCGCCGAGGACCGCGCCCGCCTCATCAACGCTTCCGACCTCAAACAATATGCGACGGTGGTCGATATCGCCGCCACAACGCCGAGCCTGCTCACCTGCAGCGAGGTCGACGTCCTCTGGCGTGTCGCCGAAGCCTTCATCCAGACGAAGAGGCAGCAGCGCGGCCAGGACGCCTACAGCTATATTCTGAAGAATTGCCCCAATCCGGCCGAGCGGCAGGCGACGGTCGAAAAGGCCTCGACACTGCTTGCCTACCAGCCGATGCAGGCGCTGCTGGCGCTGGAGAAACCCACTGCCGACGGCAGCAAGGAATTCGACGCGATCCGCGACAATCTCGCCCGGCGCTTCATGGCCGAAGGCAACGAGGATCTGAAGCTCGCCATCGCGCCCGAATATGTCGCCCGCGTGGAAAAACTCGCAGGCACCGAGGGGCTTGCCTCGGATGCGCTGCTGCTCGGCTGGTACCAGCTTCGCCGCAACAACGATGCCGAGGCGGAGAAGTGGTTCCGCGCCGCCCGCGCCAAGGAGGATACGGCCGCCGCTTCGCAGGGGCTGGCGCTGGCGCTGATTGCCCGCAAGGCGCCTCAGGAAGCCGAGGACGTGATGTTCCGCTGGCGTGCCGACTCCGACGATGCAAGCGCCACCTATCTCGCCGCGACCGCCAATCTGATGGCGCTGCAGCCGCCGGCCGATCTCGCCGAAGACGTGCTGCATCGCATCGCCGCCGAGGTTATCGCCCGGAAATATGTGCCGACGGCGCAGCAATTCGGCTGGTATGCCCGCTCGCTCAACCAGTTCCAGACCGCCGCGCGCTGGTTTGAGACCGCGCTCGTCTGGAAAGCCGATGACGAGCCGTCGGCCTATGGCCTTGTCGTCACCCGTGAGCAGCTGAGTGACCGCAAGGGTGTGCTCGACCTGCAGCGCGCCTGGGCCGGCCGTTCGGCCCGGATCACCAATCTCGAAGACACTTCCTCGCTGATGCCGAATGGGGGCGCCCTGCCGCCGGAGAAGGGCACGCTAACCCCACAGCAGCCGGTTCAGCCGACGCCGCCGGCGCAACGCCCTGCCACGGCGGCCGAGCCGCTTCCGGCCGAACGCCGCACCCCGCTGCAGCCCGAGCCCGATGTGGCGGTTCGCCCGGCAAGGCCGGCGATGCAGACGGTGACCGTTGCGCGCGGTTCGCGCCAGACCCGCGGCTGCTCAACGACCATCGATGCGGGACAGCTCAGCCCCACCAATGCGCTGTCGCGCGGCTGGTGCCTGATGGATATCAACCGGCCGATGGAAGCGATCTCGGCCTTCGAGGCGGCACTGCAGAGCCCGGTCCGCAAAGACCGTGAAGATGCAGCCTACGGCCAGAGCCTTGCCTATTTGCGCGCCGGCCTTTCCAGCAACGCCGCCGTTGCCGCCACCAAGGCGCCGCAGAACCGCCAGCGCGCCGCCGAGCTGCAGGTGGCGATCCTCGCCGACCGCGCGCTTTCGGCATTCGATGCCGGGCGTTATCGCGAGACCCTGATCTATCTCGATCAGCGCGCCCAGCTGCAGCAGGAACGCATCGACCTGATGGTTCTGCGCGGCTACTGCTACCTCAATCTCAAAATGTATGGCGACGCGACCCGTATCTTCGAAGCCGCTGCCGCGACCGGCAGCCGCGACGCTGCCCGCGGTCTGGCCGACGTTCGCAACGTCACCCATCCCGACGTCAACGACTAGCGTTGACGTTGACGCCGGCGCCGCTCTCCGCTACTCGCCTGTGCAGGGGTCGCCCCGGCCTCGCACCCGCAAGGAACGCCCTGTGCCCGCTCTCCACAATATCCTCGACACGTCCTATGACGCCTTCCTTTTCGACATGGACGGAACGCTGCTGAATTCCATCGCCGTCGTCGAACGCGTCTGGAGCGAGTGGGCAAGACGCCACGGCTTCGAACCTGAGGTTTTCCTGAAGACGATCCACGGCATCCGCGCCTCCGACGTCATCCGCGGGCTCGGCCTTGCCGGCGTCGATCCGGCCCATGAGGCAGACCTGCTGCTCGCCGAGGAGATGGAGGATGTCTCGGGCATCGTCGAAATCCCCGGCGCCATCCGCTTCCTCTCCGCCATTGCTGACGGCAAATGGGCGATCGTCACCTCGGCGCCGATCGAGCTTGCCAGGCGCCGCATGGCGGCCGCCGGCATTCCGATGCCGAAGGTCATCGTCAGCGGCCAGGAGGTCAAATCCGGCAAGCCCAGCCCCGAAGGTTATCTGCTCGGCGCCAGCCGCCTTGGTGTCGATCCCGCGAAATGCCTGGTCTTCGAAGACGCCGTCGCCGGCATCCTTGCCGGTGAGGCCGCCGGCGCCGATGTCGCCGCCATTACCGAAACCCACGCCACACCCTTCGAAACCCCGCATTTCTCGATCGCCAACTACCAGGCATGGCAGCCCCGCCACACCGCCGAAGGCCGGCTGACGCTCGCGGCGATCTGATCAATCCGACAAACCGCCTCCTTTTTGTGGGAGGCGAGTTTTTCCGCTTGCATTGCACGCGCTGAAAAACTAAACGAAGCAAGCCGTTTCGGCAGGTCGGGGCGTAGCGCAGCCCGGTAGCGCACTTGACTGGGGGTCAAGGGGTCGCTGGTTCGAGTCCAGTCGCCCCGACCATTTATCCCCTTGAAATCCAGTCAAAACATCACGTTTCATGTAGCGGCGGCCATCGCTGCAAAGGCTGGGTCTTCAATGCGGTTTCTGGGCGATCGCGATCATCGATTTGGCCAGGAGCGGAATCCTCCCGACATATTCGAAGTCGATGTCTTCGAAACCTGTTTCATGCAGCAGCGTGCCCAGCGTTTCCGGCGACCAGAATTTGATATGGCCATGGTCCTTGAGGGGCATGAAGTGGTCGTCCATCTTTCCGCTCACGGCCAAGGCCAGATTTTTCCAGTAACCGTGAAAAGGCGTCGACATCACCGCGATGCCCCCGGGCCTCACCAGATCGTACATGGTTGCCGAGAACGCCTTAGGGTCATAAACGTGCTCCACCACCTCGAGGCTGATCACGGCATCGAAGGTTCCGTACCGGCTGGAAAGATCTTCGTAACCGGAGCCGATTTCCAGCGGGAGATCCGGGTGAGCCGTTCTCGCTTTTGCGATGCCGTCCTCGGAGGGATCGACACCGATGACATCATAGCCCTTTCCCGCAAGCACGGCTGCGGCACCGCCGGCACCGCAACCGAGGTCGAAGACCGACGTTTCGTTTGCCTCCTGAAAACTGTTCTCAAGAACATCGACTACGGCCGGCAAAATATAGGAATGGGCCGTCGCCGGTTTAGCATGCACATAGGTCGTCGCGTCTAGTTCGATAGACATTTTACCTCCTGGAGAAAATGAGCCCGCCAACCCAATAATACGCAACGCAATCGTACGGCGGAGTTTGACGGCAGTGTGGTGTCGTTGTGGTATTAAAGTGATTAGCGCCGGAGGCGCTCGCGGCGGCTGAGCATGCCGGTTAACGGATATTGCGCATTCGGCCAGGCTTGCCGTCATCTCACGGACGAAGGGCGCGGGCGCTCGCCTATGTGAGATCCTGAAGCCGATTGACAGGGTGCAGGGAAGATGATGAAACGTGGCGCAAATCGGATTTCGCTTTGCCGGGGCGGGTAAGAAGTCGCCGTTTCGACTTCGATGTTGCGGCCATTTGCAGTAAATAATGCAATGAAATACCCTTTGTGGGTGTGGAATCAAATAAATCTATTAGTTCTTTTTGGTGCGCTTTGAGTTGCGGAGCGTGTTATTTGTTCCATTTTGTTAAGGTTATACCAAGATTAGATATGAGATACGCGATTTTGAATCTAAAAAACGTGAAACCTTTTCGCTTTCATGCTAATATGTGTAGATTAAAAGCGTCCCTGTCACAAACAGCCTAGTGCGAGCGCATGGCGGAAATGAAGCAGAATCTCACTTGCAGGCAAGCCCTCGCCGGCGCATTCCAGGCTTTGTCCGACGAGGCCATCAAGGCTGGCTGGCCGGAGGGCGATGTCGCCCTCGCGCTTGCTGAACTTGCCGAGGAGCAGGTGATCGAGCTGACCGCCAAGGTGATCATGGAAGGCTCCATTCACCCCCAGCTCGCCGCCACCAGCCGCCATAGCAGCTGATCTCACAGCAGCAATCCCGCCGTCTTCGCCGCCGTGATGAAGGAAGCCTGTGCGGCGCGCGGGCTGCGCAGCCCGTCGAGCGCGTCCAGGCAATGTTGGCGCGCGACGCGATAGTGACGCCCACGCTTGCTCGGCCATCGTTTGAGATATTCGACGGCTTCCCAGACGGTGGACACGATCAAGCTGCTCTCGGGAGAAAACACCCGGATGGGGGAGGGAAGCGTATTTCACTCAACGTCTGCACTCACTGATTATTGCCACAGGGCGGCGTCGAAACGCGCGGGACACAAATTTGTTCCCGGATTTTGTTTCATGGAAATTTGCGCAGTTGCTAAAATTCAAGCCGTCGCGCATAATCATTTCTGCCGGTTGCGGAGGGCGGCCGGCGATGCAAGCGTGGATGCGTTTGCCCTCGGAGGGAATGCGGCGTGATGTTACGGTCATCAATTCATCCGCATGATTTGCCGCTGTTTTCGGAAGATCTCGATCTGCTTTCGCAGGTGCTCGACAAGGTCTGCGATGAACGCGGCCTCGTCAGGACGACACCCGAGGCCGAGCGGATCGGTGCGGTCATCATTCAGCTCTACAGGCAGGGCGTGAAGGACGGCGGCAAACTCGCCGACCTGGCAAAGACCTACCTCTGACGCTCAGTTCTGCTCGATCGAGACACCGTTCTTGCCGATGCTCATCTCGATCCCCTGCGGCTTGCTTTCTTCACGGTAGATATAAGCGCCGAGGCCGATGACGGTGACGACGAGAACGCCGATGAGAACGTAGAGACCATTCCTGCTGTTCAAATGACTGCCCCCAAATACCTGATAGGACAGCGGAAACGCCCAAGCGTCGGATTGGTTCCGAAACAGGATGAATTGAGCCCGCGTCGGCCTAAAGATCGCGACGCGCTTTAATCGTCGTTGGCAGCGTTGAGGTTTTCCGGCCGGATACCGTCGTCGCTCACGGTGCGCGCACGCAGCCGGATGCCGGGGCCGCCTTCATCCTGATTGCCGCTCGACAGGAAGATGATGCCGTGCGCCTCCAGCGTACTGCGCACATCGAACAGCGCGTGCGGCTCGCCCGCAAATTCACCGTTTTCCAGCGCCGTCACGGTCTCCACAGGCAGGCCGCTTGCGGCGGCGAGCTCTTCGATACTCATCCCGATCATGGCGCGCGCGCCGCGTATCTGTGTCGCTGTTATCATGGCGGAAAATCTAGCGCATTTACCGCAGTTCTCAAGTGGCGCAGGCCGATCAAGCGTCCTTCAACTTCACGCCGAACAGATCGTCGTGCATACGCTCGACCGCGACCCCCATGCCTCCCATGAGGGCCGCCCGGTTCCCAAACCGGCTGATCTCGATGCGCGGCGGATAAGGCGTGCAGCGCGGCAGGAAACCCCGGATGGCGTTTACCAATTCCGGTCTTGCGCCGATGCTGCCGCCGGTGATCACCAGTTCGGGGTCGAGAGTCGCTCCGATCGCGGCAATGGCGAGCGCCACCAGCCTTGCCGTCTCTTCGATTGCGGCGACGGCGCTAGTATCTCCCGCATTGAAGGCGGCGAAGAGATCGGCGACGGTGGCGGCGTTGCGCCCGCCGAAGCCGGTGTAGCGGCGTAACATCGCGACACTGCCGACCGCGCTCTCGAAGGTCCCGAGCGTAAACCCGCCGGGATCGAAAACATCGCCGCCGATCGGAAGATAGGCGATCTCGCCGGCCGCGCCCCGTGCGCCGCGCAGCAGTGCGCCATTGGCGATGATGCCCATGCCGACGCCCGTTCCGAGCGCGACGAACGCAAAATTGCCGGTTTCGACACCGTGTCCCCGCCATCTTTCGCCTTGCGCGGCGAGGTTGACGTCATTTTCGACGATCACCGGAATGCCCATTCTGTCGGAGAAGACCTGCCGCAGATTGATCGCATCGATGCCGGGGATATTCGGCGCCACATTGATATGGCCGGTGGCGGGATCGAGCACGCCGGGACTGCCGAGAACCACGAGACGGAGCTTGTCGGCGGTCGTTCCGGCTGCAAGCGCCAGTTCAACGATAAGATCGCTGAACTGATTGACGAGATGCATTCCCCCGCGTGGGTCGGTGGCCACTTTGGTTTCGGCAATGATGTTGCCCAGCAGATCGCAGATCGCCGCGGCGATCTTGGTGCCGCCGAGATCGATGGAGACGGCAAGGCCCGCCCTGGCGTTGAGTTCATAGGTAATCGCATTGCGGCCCGGGCGGCCATCGGTCTGGCCGACAGGTTTCAGCCATCCATCATCCTCGAGGTCGCGCACGACATCGGAAATCGTCTGTTTCGACAGTCCGGTCAGCTTGGCAATGTCGGCGCGGGAAATTGAGCCGCTCGCCAAAACGGTCCGGATCACGGCATGAGTTGAGATTTTTCGTGCGATGGGCGTCTGCGTGGCAGAAAGTGTCGGTGCCATCGGCTAGCTCTTCCAATTAGTTCGGAGCATATACCTAATCAAGGGCCGATCTCGACCCGCAACCATCGCTAAAAGGATGGCTGCGGCTCAACTTCGTCATCTTATTGGATTTCAGTACACCCCAATCGGCAATTTGTCTATGTCCTTGACAAACGGGAGGTCGCCTGTAGGCTGATATCAACGTGCAATGAAATGCGCGACGAAATAAAGAGGGTCGAGGACAAGTATGCGCCACCCGCATTGTCTGGATAGCCGCGCGCTCGCCAAGGCCGCCCGAAGAGGAGCAGGCCCCGGCTCGTCCCTCTATTGTTCTCTTTCGCGTTCTGCGGCCTCTTCAACTTGGTTGTGGGGGGATTATCGATGATAAAGCCCTCGACCGATGGACAGCTTTCCGCCGAACAAGGCGTTTTACTGCCGGTCATGGCGCCGCGCCTTCAGGCCGATGTTCATCCGGACGGATATGCCGATCTCGCCCTCTGGGGCGCCGGCAGTCTGGGGCGCGTGAGATTTTCTGCTATCGCTGGCCCTTATACCTATGCGCCGAACCGAATGGTCTCCACACATGGCGGCATATTCGTCGCCCAGTCGCTGCCGGTGATGTTGATCAGCGGCGCACGCCTTCAAGGTCTATATCCGGCGCGTCGTTGCGCCTGGTGGCATGAGCCGGATGGGGAAGGCGCAAGCGCGAAGGTTACTCGGGCTCCCCATCGGCAGACTGCCGAAATGGGCTGGGGTGTGCTCGTTGTGGACATTCTCGGTTCCGATTTGCGGATTGCCGTCGGCGCCTCCAGAGGCGAAGCCGAGAAGGCTCTCAGCCTCGCCAGCGAAGCGATCATTGCCGAAGCCGCCGAATATGTCGCGCGTTGCGATCTGGCACCCGACGCCGACCCGCTGATGCGCAGCATGGTCAGCCAGGGCGTCCATGCCGCGCTTTCCAGCATCAGGCGCGACGAAAACGGCGCCTTCGCCGGTCTTGCCGCGGGGCAGGCCTATAGTGCTCCGGCGCGAACCTATTACCGCGACGGCTATTGGACGATGCAGCCGCTTTTGACGCTCGCACCGGAGGCGGTGCGCGACGAGATCCGGCTGCTTGCCAAGGGCGTGCAGCCGGATGGAGAAGCCCCGAGCGGGGTGATCTTGACCGGGCCTGCGCAATCCAAGGCGTGGCAGCGCTTTGTCGAAGACAGCAAGGCCAATCCCAAAACCCACAAAAAGGCGGTTCCAGAATACCACAACCGTCCGCAAGACTGGTGGAGCGATCACTTCGACAGCCCGCTTTTCTTCATTCTTTTCATCGACGACTATTTCAGCGCAACCAAGGACCTGGCCGAGGTGCAGGCGCACTGGCCGACGGTCAGGGCAATTGCGGATCGCTATCTCAGCCTGGCCGGTCCTGACAGCGTTCTGCCGCTGAAACCGCGCAACGACCGGGACTGGGCCGACAACGTCTATCGCGAGGGCCTGGTCTCTTATGATCTCGGTCTTTTCGTCGGCGCCATGGATGCGGTGGCAAGGCTCGGCGACAGTCTGGATCCGACGCTTGCCGAACGGGCAGGCAAGGCCGCAGGTCTTGCCCGCCAGGAGATCGAGGCCAAACTCTTCGTCCCGGCAACGGGAGGATATCTCGACTATGGAACGCCTGGCGCTTTTGTCGAGGATCATCTGGCTCTCGACAGCCTGACCTTGTCGCGGTTCGGCGCAATTTCAAAACAGCAGGCCGTTGGCTTGCTGAGAGCCTTTGAAAGTCAACTGGAAACGCGCAACAATCACGAGCAGCCCTATGGCAGCTGGGGCGTGATGTGCGCCTATCCGCCCTTCAAGCGGCCAAGCGATCTGCGATCTAAGACGGCGTTTTCCTATCGCTACCACAATGGCTCGGACTGGCCCTATTGGGATGGCGCCTATGCCGAAGAACGTCTTCGCCACGGACTTGGCGGTGCCCGCTACGCCCTGACGCGCTGGTGGGAAACCTGTCTCGACAATGGCTGGATCGGTGCGGTGGAATATTTCTCGCCGCCTTATGGGCGCGGCTCCCTGCTGCAGGGCTGGAGCGCGATGCCGGCGGCGGTCGTTTTGAAATATGGGCTTGACGCCGCAAATGCGGAGCCAATCTCATGAGCATGACGGCTCGGTCGGTTTTATTCGGATCCCTTACCGATCCGCATGGCAAAAGCGACGGAGCCATCACGTTCGAGTTCGGAAAAGCCAAGATGACGGTAGAAACCTCTGGCGCGTTCATTGTTCGGATCGACACCGAGATGCACCGCTCCGACCCCGTGATTGAGGAGCGCTTCGAGCTCGGTGCTGATCATCCTGCGCCCCCAGCCGCCGGCCTGAAGTCCGGGAAGAATGTTGATGTGAAGATGCGCCGGGTAGTCGTCTTGAAGCCAGGTCGTTCCGCTGCGCGGATTTTGAATTCGTTCGAGCACGTCGGCATCGCGCGGACGGCTGGGCGTCAGCCCGGCGACCTGCTGGCGGACGAACGGCCACCAGGCGGCTTTCAGGTCTTGGTCGAACCCGACGGTATCAGGCGTCCCGACGACATAGCCGACCGGCCGGTTGCCCTGAACCAGAACAAAGGCAAAGTCTCTGGCAAATTTGAGATAGGGTACCGACCAGATGTAACCGGGCAGATGCGGGTCGCTGTAAAGCGCGCTGGCATCTTCGCCGCCATTGGCGGTTTTCAGGCAGATGTCGAAAAGAGCGTCGATATCGGCTTCAATCGCCGGGCGGATGAAGCAGTTGCTGTCCATCGTCTTGCCACCTCCTGCGTGGCGCTTTGTCATTCTGGATCGCGAGAGGGGCCGATGCAGTGACGATTACCTCAGATTCGCCAACCAGGCAAAGCTCTGGGGGAAGAAAACGTTCGGCCGGCGCCAGGTGCGAGGCCCGGACGGGGAGTGGAGAATAAACCAATGAGGTGGAGCAGATGAACAGAACCGTGAAATCGATCAGCATACTGCCGGCATACCGATTGAAAGCAGCTGTCGCGCTTGCCGGCGCGGCGCTTGTGAGTTTCGGCCTTTCCGCCGCCCGGGCCGACGATCTGGCCGTGTGGGATGACCAGACCTTTGAAGGCCAGAGCGCGGTCATCGAGCAGCTGAATAAGGATTTCGAAGCCGCGCATCCCGGCGTCACGATCAAACGCACGGCGCGCACCTTCGATGACATGAAGCTGACGCTGAAGCTTGCAGTCTCGGCAGGTGATGGCCCCGTCATCACCAAGGTCAACCAGGGCGCCGGCGACATGGGCGCGATGGTCAAGGAAGGCTTGCTCCTGCCGGTCGACGAGTACATCAAGAAATATGGCTGGGATAAGCGGCAGTCCGATTCCGTGCTGGCCAGAGACCGCTGGGAGGGAGCGAAATTCGGCGTCGGCAAGACCTACGGCATATCGGGTCTCGGCGAGATCGTCGGCCTATACTACAATAAGAAGATCCTCGACGACGCCGGCGTGGCGCTGCCGAAGACCTTCGAGGAACTGTTGGCCGATCTCGACAAGCTGAAGGAAAAAGGCGTTGCGCCCTTCATGATGGGCTCCGCCAAGCAGCATCTTGCCCTGCATATGATCGGCGCTATCGATCAAGCGCATATCGACGCGGCCAATCGCGCCGAGCTTGACGACCTGATCTACGGCAAGGGCGGTTCCTGGAACACCAAAGGCAACATCGAATCAGCCAAACTCGTGCAGAAATGGGCACAGGGCGGCTATTTCTACCCCGGTTTCGAGGGCATCTCGGGTGACGACGCCGTCCAGTTGTTCATATCAGGGCAGGGCGCATTTCTGATCTCCGGAACCTGGTACTTTGGCGACATGCAAAACAATCCGGATATCGGCTTCATGGCCATTCCCGCGCCGAAGGGTGTCGCCAAACCCATGAGCGTCGGCGGTGTGGATCTTGCCTGGGCGATAACCAGCCTTGCCAAAGACAAGGCGAAGCAGGATCTGGCCGGCGAGTACATCGACTATATGGTGTCCGAAAAGGCCGCTGAAAGCTGGGCCGCTGCAGGCTATCTTCCTGCAACGTCGCTCCCGGCGGATGCAAAGCCCAAGCTGACGCCGCTCCTGACTTCCGGCATCGAGATGTGGAAGACACTCAACGCCAACGATGCGCTCGGCCATTACCCCGATTGGTCGAGCCCGACGATGCTGAAGACAATCGACGACAACACGCCGCTTCTCCTGTCCGGCAAGATCACGCCCGAAGCCTTTGTCGATGCCATGGACAAGGATTATCAGGCCTATTTGAAGGATCAGAAATAAGGAGTGCGGACGCCGGTCACGATCGCTCACTGGGCGGTTCGACCGGCGTCCTATCCATCACGTTAGAATGAGCGCTGCCGGCTGACGGCTTGCGGCGCGATGACCAGAGCTTTGGCTTCATGGAGTACTGGATGAAACGCTCCGCACTGGATGGCTCGCCCCAGACCAATTTCATCTATTTATTGCCCGGATTGCTGCTTTATACGGCCTTTGTCTTTGGGCCGATCGTCGCCGCCTTGGGTTTGAGCCTGACCAGCTGGGACGGCCTGACCATGCCGAGATGGGTTGGCCTCGGCAATTACGCCGATCTCTTTTCCGACAGCCGTTTTTACATTGCCTTGCGCAACAATGCCGAGCTGATGATCTTCTACTGCGTCCTGCCGCTCGTGCTCGGCATAACGCTTGCCGCCTGTGTCTGGAATCTGAAGCAACGCGAACAACTCGCCCTCAGAACCTTCCTGTTCCTGCCTTACATCATGCCGACTGCCGTCTTGGGCATCATCTGGGCATGGCTCTACAATCCTGCATTCGGCCCGTTCAATCAGTTTCTGAGAGCGATAGGATTGGGCCGGTTCGCGTTACCCTGGCTCGGGGATTTCAATTTCGTGCTTCCCGCGGTCGGGATCGTCGCGACCTGGTATTTCTTCGGTTTTTGCATGGTGATCTTCCTCACCGGAATTCAGCGCATCGACCCGTCACTCTTCGACGCCGCCAAGGTCGACGGCGCGTCGGCGCGGAAGACGTTTTTCTGGATAACGCTGCCGCTTCTCCTGCCTGAGATCAGGGTGGTTCTGCTTCTGACTGTTATAGCCTCGATCAAAAGCTTCGACCTGATTTTCACGATGACCCGGGGCGGACCCGCCAACGCGACGCTCGTGCCGAATATCTACATGTATCAGCTCGGTTTCGAGCTCAATCGGTTCGGCGCCGCGGCCGCCATCGCCATTGTCGGCGCCTTGCTGACATTCGCAATCAACTATGCAATTCACCGGCTGGTGGGCTCCAGAAGCAAAGGATTGGCTTGATGAGCCGTTCGTCCAATATCCCCGCCGCGCTGTTCCTTCGCATTGTCCTCTGGCTTCTCGCTTTCGTCACGATCACCCCGTTCCTGCTGCTGCTGCTGACCTCGATAAAGAGCAAGGCGGACGTACTGAAGGGCGCATTCGCCCTTCCGGCCTATCCGCATTTCGAAAATTACCTCGATGCCTGGAATGCCGGGCATTTCAACATCTACTTCTGGAATTCGATCCTCGTCGTCATACCCGTCGTTGCCGTCAGCGTCTTCTTGGGCCTGCTGACCGGTTTCGCCTTCGCCTACCTGTCATTTCCGCTCCGGCGCACGCTGTTTGCGATCCTGACACTTGGCATGATGGTGCCAGCGGAAGCCTTCATCATCCCGCTTTATTATGAAATGCGCTATCTCGGGCTGATCAATACCTATGCCGCTCTCATCGTGCCGCAGATCGCCATGTCGATACCGTTCTCGACGATCTTCCTCGCCAGCGCCATGCAGCAATTGCCGGAGGAGGTTCTCGAAGCAGCGGTGCTTGATGGCGCCGGACGTTTCTATATCCTGCGCAAGATCGTTATCCCGCTGATGATACCGGCAATGTCGACGCTGGCGCTGTTCTTGTTCATCTGGACCTGGAACGAATTTCTCATTCCGTTCATCCTGGTCAATGACGACGCCTATCGGACGCTGCCGCTCGGCATGCTGTTTTTCCAGGGGCGCTACACCGTCAACACGCCGGTTCTGACCGCGGGCGCCGTGATCGTCATTTTCCCGCTCATTCTGACCTATCTGGTTTTCCAGCGGCGGTTTATTGCCGGCCTGACGGCAGGCGCGACGAAATAGGTGAGCCGCGTGCCGGCGGCTACGCCCTTCGGCCCCGCTTGTGGCGCACTTCAAGGGCTGCGCAGCCCCAGACCGTGCCGAGCAGCAGATAGACATGGCGCCAATGGTCGATATCGATGACGTTGCCGATCGTCGCATGGCCGAGGACCGAGATCCAGGCGATCATCAGGAAGGGCTGCCACGGCCGGTCGAGCAGCAGGTATCGGAAGCCGAGCGCCAGCGTCCAGACAAGCATGCCGACATAGCTGACGAAGCCGAGCCAGCCATAGGTGGTGAGTGATTTCAGCCAGATATTGTGCTCGTCCTCGGGAAACATCGTGCCGAACACCAGCGGGCCGATGCCGAGCGGGCGCTCCATCATCATAGTGAAGCCGATCCGGTGACGCTCGAAGCGGCCGAGATGCTCGCCGTCATATTGCTGCACCAACTGCGCGCGCGCCGAAAACAGTTCGGCGACCTTCGGGATCTGCAGCGCCACCAGCAGCGAGGCGACCAGCATGATGATCGCCGCCAGCGACAGCACCAGCACCCTGAGGCGAAAGGCGCCGCTGCGCTCCTTGAGCAGCATGATGAAGATCAGCAGTCCCACGCCGAGCGCGAACAAACCCCAGGCGGCGCGGGAAAAGGACAGGAAGATGCCGAGCGCCAGCACCAGCAGGGCGAGAGCCTTCAGCGGCGATCTCTTCAGGTCGCCGACGAGGATGCCGTGGACGAGATAGAGCGACGGCGGCACCAGAAAGGGGCCGAAGACGTTCGGGTCTTGGAAAGCGCCCTTGGCGCGGTCATAGAGCGTGAAGATTTCCGCGCCCGGAAAGGCGTGGAAGTAACCGAGTATGCCGAGCGCGGAGGTGGCGACGGCGGCGAAGGTCCAGGCGTTGAAGATCAGCGGCAGCCGCTTGTGGCTGTCCTCGATGATCGCGGCGTAGAAGACCGCCGTCAGCGCCAGGAAGGTCGAGACCGCGATATACATCGGCCCGGTCGCCAGATCCTTCATCTGTGTCAGCGACAGCATGCCGCCGATGTTGAAGGTGAGCAGCAGGGCAAGCAGCGGTGCGACGCTGCGCGAAATCCTCAGGCCCAGGATGAACCAGAGGCCGATCAGCCCCGCCATCCAGAGTTCGTAGGGCGCCGGCTCGTCGATCACGAAACCGGAGAGGAAGACGCCGAAGGCGACGAAAGCCGAGCCGATCAGGCGCAGCGTCATCCGCTGCGGCTGGGCGACACGGGGATATGTCGCCTCGATCGCGCTCAATAGGCGTTTTCCGTGTTGAGCAGCCGGATCGGCGTCAGGAACAGGATCTTCAGATCGAACCAGAGCGACCAGTTCTCGATGTAATAGAGGTCGTAGGCGGTGCGGAACTTGATCTTCTCGTCATTGTCCACCTCGCCGCGCCAGCCGTTGATCTGCGCCCAGCCAGTGACCCCTGGCTTGACGCGGTGGCGGGCGAAATAGCCTTCGACGACATCGCCGAAGGCGCGATCGCGCGCCTGGGCGAGGACGGCATGCGGGCGCGGGCCGACCAGCGAGAGCTCGCCCCTCAGCACGTTGAAAAGCTGCGGCAATTCGTCGATCGAGGTCTTGCGGATGAAGCGGCCGACGCGGGTGACGCGCGGATCGCCCTTGGTCACCGCAGCCTTGCCCGTGGGGTCGGACATGTTGGTGTACATCGAACGGAACTTGAAGACGTTGATGATTTCATTGTTGAAGCCGTGGCGCTTCTGCATGAAGAAAACAGGGCCTTCGGAGGTCACCTTGATGGCGATGGCGGTCGCGACCATCAGCGGCCAGAGCAGCGCCAGCGCGATCACGGTGAAGAAGATGTCGAAGCCGCGCTTGGCAACGGAATCCCAGTCGCGGATCGGCATCTTGAAAATGTCGAGCATCGGCACCGTGCCGACATGCGAATAGGCGCGCGGCCGGAAGCGCAGCCGGTTGGCATGCGCGGCAAGGCGAATATCGACCGGCAGAACCCAGAGCTTCTTCAAAAGGTCGTAGATGCGCGCTTCGGCCGAAAGCGGCAGAGCGATGATCAGCATGTCGATGCGCGTGAGCCGCACGAATTCGACGAGTTCGGCCACGGTGCCGAGCTTCGGATAACCGGCGACCATGATCGGCGAGCGCTTTTCGCTGCGATCGTCGAAGATGCCGCAGATGCGGATGTCGTTGTCATCCTGCTGTTCGAGGATACGGATCAGCTCCTTGGCCGGCTCGCCGCCGCCGACGATGACGGCGCGGCGCTCCATGATGCCGTTGCGCGCCCAATTACGGATGCCGTAGGCGACGAGGAAACGTTCGGCCGCCAGGAACAGCGCGCCAGCCGCAAACCAGGGCAGATAGGCGTCGACGACCATCGCCCATGTGCTCCCGCGAACGAGCGCGAACAGGCCGACGGTCAGGAGGAGCGCGACCGTCCACGACCCCAGGATGCGCGGGATCAGCCGCAGCTTGGCCCGAAGTGCCGGAATGGTGTAGGTGTCGCCAAGCTGCAGGCCGATGACGGTCAGTGCCGAGGCGATCGCCGCCATGCCGGTCCGCACCAGCGATGAATCGTAGCCGTCGCCGGGCCAAAAATAGTGGGCGATCAGGGCGATCGCGAAGAGCGCCAGGAATTCCAGCAGTCGCAACTGCCCGATGATGATCACCGGCGACTTGGTTCCGTCACGGAACTGTTCGGCGATCTGCCGGGCATAGGGATTGATTTCGGTCGGGTCGGACGGTTTTTCCTGACCCGCATCGCCGCGCACCTCGATGTCGGAGACCTGCTTGCGCAGTGCTTCCACGTCGAATTGATCGCCTTTTTCCAACTTGTTCATGGGGCTTTCGCTCGTTGTCACCAAGCGAATTACCAGAAAGCCCCTAAGAAATATTTACGGGGCGGCGGGCATTGCTCGTCCGGCGGCCGGATCGACGAGCTCATGGTACAATTTCAAGACATCGCGCGCCATGACGGCCGAGGAAAAAACCGCCTTTACCGCCTCGGGCTTCGGCATCGTCCTGGCGTGCCAGTCGGGCGTGCTCAGCGTCTCCGCCATGACGCGGGCAAGATCGTCGGAATTTCCTGCCTCCACAAGGGCTGCGCTGTCGGCACCGAGCACCTCGGGAATGCCGCCGACACGGCTGGCGATGATCGTCTTCCCGGCCCCGAGCCCCTCGAGCACGATATAGGGCATGGCTTCGGCGCGCGAGGGAACGACGAGGTTCTGCGCCATGGAGAAGGCTTCGTGGACCCGCATCGCCGGCAGCATACCGATACGTTTGCCGAGGCCGCGCTCGACCATCATCTCGCGGTAGCGGTCGCGATCCGGTCCGTCGCCGATCATCAGCGCCGACAGCGGCCTGCCGAGCAGCCGCTCGGTCTTGGCGAAGGCATCGACAAACAGATCGGGACCCTTGAGGTCCCGGAGCATACCCACATAGATGAAGTGCACGGCATCCGAGCGGGTGGGGATCGGCTCGAAATCGCGCTCGGCGATGCCGTTGTAGATCAGTCTGGTTTTCGTCCGCGGCTTGCCCACCTTGCGCGCATAAGTGTCGCGCTCATATTCGCAGATGAAGACCAGCGCATCGGTGAAATATTCCTGCAGGCGCTCCATCCTCAGGACGAATTGTCCGCTGAGCGAGGAACGCGAATAATGCAGGCTTCCGCCATGCGCGGTATAGAGGCGGGCTACGCGATACCTGTTCACCCGCAACGCTGAGCCGGCAAGTCGCGCGAGCACGCCGCCCTTGGCGCCGTGTCCGTGCAGCACATCCGGCCGCAAACTTTTGATTTTCTTGTATGTATCCCACATCGTCGCAAGGTCGGACGGGCTGATCGAACGCCGGATCGGCACGCGTGTCAGGCCGAGCGACAGATAGGGACGGATATCGTCGAACAGGCTGTCCTCATAATCGCCGCCGGTCGAACTGTCGCAGAGGATGCCGACTTGATGACCGGCCTTGCTGTGCTCCTCGACCAGATCGCGGACATGGCGGAAAATTCCGCCGACCGGCGATCTGAAGCAATGGAGGATGCGGAGCGGCTTCTGTGTTGCCATCGCTCAGAAAAGCCGTTCGCGAACGTAGATCGTGTCGCCGGCGATGATCGGCCCCGATATGTTGATGCGGCCGGTCAGCACCTGTCCGTTGATTTTGCGGGTGACGTCGACCATGCTCTGGTTGGCGCGGCTGGTGAAGCCGCCGGCGACCGCAATGGCGTTCTGCACGGTCATGCCGGGGACATAGGCATACTGGCCGGGTTGGCCGACTTCGCCCATGAGGAAGATCGAACGGTAGCGATCGACATCGATGGTGACGTCGGGATCGCGAAGATAGCCCTGCTGCAGTTTCTGGGCAATCTGGCCCGAGAGTTGCTGCAGGGTTCGGCCGCGGGCAGGGACCTGGCCGATGAGGGGAAAGGCGATATAGCCGGCCTGATCCACGGTATAGGTATTCGTCAGGCTCTGCTGGTCGAAGACGGTAACGCGCAGCCGGTCGCCGCTGTCCAGCGTATAAGGCTGGATGGTCGCCTCGTTAAAGGCCTTCGGAGCCGGCTTATATGTCGTGCAGCCGCCCAATGCCGCCGTCATGGCTGCAAGGCTCAGGGCCAAAAGGATCTTGGGCTGGACGACAGACATCCGTTGGTGCTCACAGAAAATGAACTCGGTAGAGCCGTTATCAATCCGTTAGGGTTAATGCCCGGTAAAGGCCGCTTGCAAATTCCTGAGTTCCTTCACAGGCAGTCGCTTATTACTCGGCAAGATTGCCATTAACCGTTGAGTTACCATGGTCGTTTACGCTTGCGGCACATTTGTTGTGGAGTAAGAGCATGTCCGGCGTAGCGCGTGATCAGGATGTGGACATCGACCTCGGCCAGTTGGTCCGCGCCGTCTGGGCGCGGCGGCTCAGGATTTTGGCGGTTACGCTTGCGGGGGCGGGCATCGCCTTTGCCGGCGCCAAGATTATGTCGCCGCAATATCGCAGCGAAACACGCATCTTGATCGAACCCCGGGCGCCGGCCTTCGCCAGCACCCAGCAGGTCAACGACGCCGGCGCCGGCCCGCTGATGGATGAGCTGAATATCGCCAGCCAAGTGCAGCTGCTGCAATCGGCCGATCTCCTCAAGAAGGTCATCAACGACCTGAAGCTTTATAACTTGCCGGAATTCGACGATGCCGCCAACGGCTCGGCGATGAGCAGTATCATGGTGAAGCTGCATCTGAAGAAGAACCCGATGGAGAACCCGCCGGAAGAGCGGGTGATCGACGCTTTCGTCGAACGCCTGCAGGTCTACCAGGTGCCGGGTTCACGCGTCATCGGCATCAGTTTCACCTCGAAGGACCCGAAGCTCGCTGCCGCCATTCCGAACGCCATGGCCAATGTCTATCTTTCGACCCAGAGCGGCGCCAAGCTTGATTCCAATTCGGAAGCGACGCGCTGGCTGGAGCCGGAGATCGACGGCCTGCGCCGCAAGGTCAGCGAAGCCGAAAAGAAGGTCGCCGAATACCGAACCTCGCACGGGCTGCTGCAGACCAACGGCACCACCACCTTTCCCGCCCAGCAGTTGAACGATATCTCCGCCGAACTGACCCGCGTGCGCGGCGACAAGGCCAATGCCGAGGCGAGGGCGCAGGCGGTGCGCAACGCGCTGTCTTCGGGCGAAGCCTCCGACACGCTACCTGACATCATGTCGTCCCAGGCGATCCAGCGGCTGAAGGCGACGGAATCCGGTCTGCAGTCGCAAATCTCGGATCTGCAGACCAGCCTTCTCAACAACCATCCACGGCTGAAAAGCCTGCGCGCCCAGCTCGCCGACATCCGCACCCAGATCCGCCAGGAGACGCAGAAAATCCTGACGAGCATCGAGAACGAGTCCAAGGTCGCGGATCTGAGGGCGAGCGAGCTTGAGCGCCAGTCGGACACGGTGCAGGCCAACAGCGCCCGCGCCGGCGAGGACGAGGTCGGCCTCAATGCACTGGAGCGCGAGGCGACCGCCCAGCGCCAACTGCTTGAAACCTATCTGGTGCGCTACCGCGAGGCGGCTTCCCGCGCCGACAGCAATTCGAGCCCGGCGGACGCCCGTATCGTTTCCAAGGCCATCGAGCCGGTCGATCCCTATTTCCCGAAGGTGGTGCCGATCGTCGTCGTCGCTGCCGTCGCCACGCTGATCCTGAGCGCCATCGTCACCATGCTGGCCGAACTCTTCAGCGGCCGGGCGCTCCGTCCCGTCGATGCGGCCCCCGAGACGATCGAGACGGAAACTCTCGTCGAGGAGAGGGTTGCGCCGCAGGCCGCTCCGGTTGTCGCTGCCGTCAGAAAGCCGATCCAGCCGAGCATGCTCGCCATTGTCGGGGACGAAGACGAAACGGATGCGATCGAAGACACCGAGGCCGCCGAGGAGTTGCCGGAGGACGACAATGAATTCTCCGTCGCCTCCGTTGCGGAATATCTCACGGGCAGCCGCGCACCGCTGGCAATCGCAATATCTCCGACCGGTGACAATGGCTCTGCGGCAACGGTTTTGCTGACCCGCATGCTCGCCGATGCCGGCCGCCGCGTCATCCTGATCGACATGACCGGTTCCGGCCACCCCACGGAACTGATGGCTGAGGACCAGGCCGTTCCTGGTGTTACCGATCTGCTCTGCGGCGAGGCCGCCTTCGGCGACACGATCCACAGCGATCGTCTTTCCGACGCCCATCTGATCCCCCAGGGCCAGAGCGACGTTCGCCGCGCCATGCGCGGTGTCGACCGTCTGTCGCTGCTGCTCGATGCGCTTGCCGCCGCCTATGACCTCGTGGTGGTCGAATGCGGTTCTGCCGATGTCGCCGGCGTCTCGCGGCTGACCCGCAGCCGCGATGTCGAGATCATCCTCTCCCTGCCGGAGATCGAGGAGACCATCTTCATGACCCTGATGACGGAATTCCAGGCTGCCGGCTACGAGCGCGTCGTGCTGATGTCGGGCGGGGAAGGGGCTGAGCAGACGCTCGGCCAGGCCGCTTAAACGATCAGCCGATGCGTGCGCGGATGCTCTGCGTAAATTTATAGAGCTTCGGGCGGGCCTTGATATGGGCCTTGCCGCGGGTGACGATCCGGTGCGCGGCGCCGGCGAGAACGCCGAACGGCGAGACCGGCAGCACCACGTCGTAATGCGCGGTCTCCACAGGCGCCCAGGAACGCTTGTAGGTCTGGTCGCCGAGGCCGAAATCGAACATCGCCACCCCCTGGCCATGCAATCCCGAGATGGTCTGCCAATAGAGGAATTCGCCGGGGCTCGTATCCGGCACGAGTTCTTCATCGATCGCGCCGAACTGGCAGATGATATGGTCGCCCTTGCGCGAAATCCCTGAAATCGCGGCGACCCGGCCCTCATTCTCGCCCTTGAGCCGCAGCACATGCATCTGCAGCCCGAAATATTGCCTGCCGTCATCCCGCATGTCGATTAGACCGTGCAGAAAGGCCTGCGTTTCCTTGTCTGCGAAGACGTCGGGCAGGCCGAGGCTGGCGAAACGGGCGCTCTTCAGTCGGAAGAAGATGTCGAGCAGGCGGTGCTGTTCTTCCGATGCCTCGGGGACAAGGTATTCGAAGCCGCCGGCCGCCTCGAGGCGTTTCGACTGAACGCGGAATTTCTTGCGCCGGTTCTTGGCGTTGAGCTGCTTCAGCGTCTCCTCGAAAGCCGGAAAGAACGGCAGCTGATAGGCATGATTCTGGTTCTGCACCATCGGCAGCCCGGTAAGCGGGGTTTGTCGTCCCCGCCATTCCAGCGGAATGTTCTGCAGCAGCAGCAGATCGGCCCGGCCCTTCAAGGCGTGCCGAAGCTGCCCCGCGAACTTCTCGGCGTCGATGCTGCCGCCGCTTTCGGCAAAATTTCGGGAAAACAGGCCGGTATTAATATTGCTGTGGTCGGCGGCGATGAACTTCGCCACGCCAAGCCCCCGCGACTTGACGATTTCGACCGGCAGAATGAAAGCGGTCTCACCGGCATAGGTGCCTTTGAGGATCGCCAGCGGCCGCTGAAAGGCGCGCACCCAGGCGGCGCACCAGTCGTAGCTCTGATGCAGTGACTGGAGATTGTCGCGCTCCAGCGCCCTCCAGTCGTCCTCCAGCGGCTGCATCGCGTCAAAAACGCTGATGTCGACTTCGGCCATGGCGAGTTTCATGCTCAGCTGGCGCAGGCGCGAAATGGCGGTTTGGGCCAGCGCCCCGTCCTCAGACGGCTGTTCATGAACATCGAGCTTTTGCGTCTGCACGGTTTTCTCCGGTCAAGAATGCTGAACGGGAAGGTAGGAATGCAGGACGTATATTTGGTTTACTCGCACGCGATGGGCGAGGTTTTCCGCCGATCACGGTTATTCGGCCGTTAATGGCCTATTGCTGCCGCGGTCCGGCCATCCATTTGATGATCACCATCGCCGGCAAGACCCACAGCATACCGGTGAGCAGGAAATAGAGCAGGTGCCCCCACCAGGGCGCGTTGCCGAGCGTTGCCACCGCGATCGTATTCGCCACCAGCGCATAGACCAGCACGAGCACGATGATGAGGATCGTGCCGATGAATTTGCGGAGGCGGACGGGCATCAATTTTCTCTCGGCAGGGACGGGGCGGACCGGCGCGACGGCATGCCGCAAAGGTTCGGGGCTTGTTTTGCATGAGCCGGTGGGGCAAATCAACTGCCTGATAGAAGGAGACATCATGGCCGTCGCAAACCCGACCACGGAACAGGCGATCCTGAGCGAAGTGCGCAAGCAAAACCGCGACCGCCGCGCCTTGCGCTTCTGGCTTGGTTTCGTGCTCTTGGCGCTCTTCTGTCTCGTGCTCGTCGGCGGCGCCACGCGGCTGACCAATTCCGGCCTGTCGATCACCGAGTGGAAACCGATCCATGGCGTCATCCCGCCGCTGTCGGCTGCCGAATGGGAGGAGGAATTCCGCCTCTACCAGCGCATTCCGGAATTTCAGCAATTGAACAATTCCATGACAGTCGACGAGTTCAAGGGCATTTTCTGGTGGGAATGGGCCCACCGGCTGATCGCCCGCGGCATCGGCGTGATCTTCGCGTTGCCGCTCCTCTATTTCTGGCTGACGGGGCGGATCGAAAAGCGCCTGCGCTGGCCGCTCGTCGGCATCCTGGCGCTCGGCGGCCTGCAGGGTTTTATCGGCTGGTGGATGGTGTCCTCGGGCCTGTCCGTCCGCACCGACGTCAGCCAGTACAGGCTGGCGACGCATTTGGTCATGGCCTGCCTGATCTTTGCCGGCTGCATGTGGATCATGCGCGGGCTCTCCCCGCATTCCAACGATCCGGCGCCGGCCCGCAGCTCGCGCGGTTTTGCCGCCGCGATCGCCATCTTCGCGCTGTTCCAGATCTATCTCGGCGCGCTGGTGGCAGGGCTCGACGCCGGTTTTTCCTACAATACCTGGCCGCTGATGGACGGCGCCGTCATCCCGTCGGATCTCTTGATCCAGCAGCCCTTCTGGATCAATGCCTTCGAGAACCCGAAGACGGTGCAGTTCATCCACCGCATCGGCGCCTATACGCTCTTCGCATTGACCTTGATCAACATGGTGATCGCGCTTCGCGCCGCCCCCTGGACCACCCATGCCCGGCGCGCCGTCGTGCTTTTCTCACTGGTGACGCTGCAGGCGGCGATCGGCATCGCCACGCTGCTGATGCAGGTGCCGCTTCACTGGGGCCTGCTGCATCAGGCCGGCGCCCTGGTGGTTTTCGGTTTCGCCATCGCCAACTGGCGCGGTTTTTACGGCGAATACCCGCACGCCACCGCAATCGCGGAGCGCGGCTGAAGCGGTGTCGTAAGTCAGTCTAACGCAGCACGCCATCGAGCAGTGGCATGCCGATGATGGCCGCGGCGGCGATCAGGATGTAGCAGGCGATTCGGAAGGTCCGTTCCTCGGCGAGCCCGAACAGTTTCGAGCCGCCGTAGAGCCCGACCGCGTAACTCGGCAGGATGACGGCGGTCAGCGCGAAGACGGCAGGCACGAACAATCCGCCGACGTAATAGCTGATAGCGCTGAAGACGGACGAGATCGAGAAATAGAGCACGACATTCGCTCTGACGCGCGTGAAGTCGCTCTTGCCGCCAAGCCAGTAAGCGACGACAGGTGGGCCGCCAAGCTGCGCGGCGCCGCTGAAAAGCCCGGCGATCAGGCCGACGCCGCTGCTGAGCGGTGCCGAAGGCGCCCCGTGATAGCGCCATCCCGATGCGAGAAGCGCGAGCAGGGCGATGGCGATGATGGTGATGCTCCAGCGTAGCAGCAGCGGGTCGAGCAGCGCCAGCATCGCCGTGCCGCTCGGCACGCCGAGTGCGGCCCCGGCCGCCATGACGAAGACCTCGGGCCGGTTGGCCCCGCGCCAGGCGGGCGGGATCATGCCCAATGTGGCAATGCCGTCGATGACGAGCAGGATCGGCGAAACCAGCTTCGGCCCGACGATCGCGCCGGCAAGCGGAATGAAGATCAATGCGGCGCCGAAGCCCGAAAAGCCGCGGGCGAGCCCGGCGATGAAGGCAAACGCCATCAGCGCATAGATCCCATGGTCGGGCAGGGCGGCGGCAAACCAGGCGTGCACGCCGGCGAAAAGCGCATCGAGCGTCATGACGTCAGGAGGCGAGCATCAGGTCCATGTTCTGCACCGCGGCACCCGAGGCGCCCTTGCCGAGATTGTCGAGCAGCGCTACCAGATTGACCTGCGACGCGCCGGGCGTGCCGAAGACGAAGAGCTTCATCGTGTCCTTGCCTTCAAGCTCGACGGCGTTGACGCGGGGGAGCGCCTTGCTTTCGGCAAGCGGCACGACGGTGACGATGTCCTGGCCGGCATAATGGGCGACGAGGGCGGCATGGATGCTCTCCATCGTCGTGCCCTCGGCGAGATCGTCGAGATGCAGCGGCACCTGCACGATCATGCCCTGCGCGAACTTGCCGACTGAAGGCGAGAAGATCGGCGCACGGTCAAGCAGGCCGTGCACGGTCATTTCAGGCACATGTTTATGGGTGAGCGGCAGGCCGTAGAGGAAATGCGGTGCGGTGATCGCATCCGGGTGATCCGGATTTTCCATCTGCGCGATCATCTGCTTGCCGCCGCCGGTATAGCCGGAAACGGCGTTGACCGTCACCGGGTAACCATCCGGCAGGAGGCCGGCTGCCCGCAGCGGCCGGATCAGGCCGATCGCGCCTGTCGGATAGCAGCCGGGATTGGCAACGAAACGCGCGGCCTTGATCCTGTCGGCCTGTGCGCCGTCCATTTCGGCAAAGCCATAGGCCCAGCCGGGATTGACGCGGAAGGCGGTCGAGGTGTCGATGACGCGGACATTGTTGTTGGCGGAAACCATCTGAACCGCTTCTTTGGAGGCGTCGTCGGGCAGGCAGAGAATGGCGATATCGGCGCTGTTCAGCATGTCCTCGCGCATAGCGGCGTTGCGCCGCTCGGCTTCGGGAATGGACAGAAGCTCGACATCGCGGCGGCCGGCCATGCGCGTGCGGATCTGCAGACCCGTCGTGCCGTGTTCGCCGTCGATGAAGATTTTCGGTGCCATGTTAACCTGCGCTTTCAATGGGTTCAGAAGGTTTCCGGATTCATTTTGGGATAATAGGTCAGCCTTGTGACACGGCGATGGCGCGTCGCTCGGCATGAAGCCCCAGCATATACATCGCCACCGTTGCCCCCGCAATGGCGGTGATATCGGCATGATCGTAAGGCGGCGATACCTCGACGACATCGGCGCCGCGGATATCGAGCTGGTGCAGGCGCTGCAGCACCGAGAGGATCTTGGCGCTCGACGGTCCACCGGCAACCGGTGTGCCGGTGCCCGGCGCAAAGGCCGGATCAAGGCAATCGATATCGAAGGTAAGATAGGCAGGTGCGCCGCGCGTATGTGAGATGATCGCCGAGGCGATGTCGCCGGCACTCATCTCCTCGACCTGATGGCCGTAGAGTATATTGACGCCGAAATCCTCCGGCGCATGGGTGCGGATGCCGATCTGGATCGAGCGGTCGGGATCGATGATACCCTCGCGGGCGGCGCGTGCCACGAAGGAGCCGTGGTCGATGCGCCGGTCTTCGTCGAACCAGGTGTCCTGGTGCGCGTCGAACTGCACGAGCGCGAGCGGCCCGTGGTTTGCCGTATGGGCTTTCAGCAGCGGCCAGGTGACATAGTGATCGCCGCCGAGCGTCAGCAGAAAGGCGCCGCTGTCGAGAATGACGTTCGCCTGGCGCTCGATGGCATCGGGCGTGTCCTGATGATTGCCGTAGTCGAGCAGGCAATCGCCGTAGTCGATCACGGCCATCTCGGCGAACAGATCGCGGTTGAAAGGATATTGCGCATCATTGTCGAAGATTGCCGAAGCGCGGCGGATCGCCTGCGGCCCGAAGCGCGTACCTGGCCTGTTCGAGGTTGCCGCATCGAAGGGAATGCCCCAGACGGCCACGTCGACGCCGGCGAGCTCCTTGGTGAAGCGGCGGCGCATGAAAGACAGCGCGCCGGCAAAGGTCGGGTCGCTGGCGGCGGAAGTGAGGCTGGTCGCCGTGAAGGCATGATCAATGGACTTGTTCGCCAAGAGGGGCTCCTTCTCTATGGGCGCTGAACCATAGTCGCGTTCGATGTCGGCCTTATATCGGCCGGTCACCGGTCACGACCAAACCGCCGGGCGACGAAATAGGCTGCTCCGGACGGTCAGGTTTGCCTGATCTCCCGAAAGGAACCGATGTTTCCTTTCGGGGCAGGAAAGGGGTAGGCGAGGTGGGGCGAGATTTCAAGCGATGCTTCGCTTGACGGCCGCTCCTGGCTTTCGAGCGGCCGCCTTTGCTGTCTGCTGGTCAGGCCGGTTCGTGCAGAGACCACAATCCGAAAAGCGTTGTCAGCGCGGTCACGCAGACATAGCCCACGAGCGGCAAGGCGCTGTCGCCGCCGAGAAAAAGCACGAACAAAGTTCCGGCAAAGCCGACGATGATGCTCTGGAAGCAGGAATAGAATGCGACCGCCGTGCCTGCCATGTCACCAAAGGCGTCGAGCGCACCGTTGGCGGTGACCGCGGTGGCAAGGACGATGCCGATCGCGATGACCCACATCGGCATGACGAAGCTGAGAAGCGAAGGTTGCAGAACCAACTCCCCAAAGACAAGCAGCACGGCGCCGAAAAGCAGCATTACCATGCCTCTGGCAAGGCTGCCTGCGATGCCCCAGTGCATGACGAAGCGTTTGGCGAACCGCGCCGTCACGATCATCACCAGCGCCACCGTGGCAAATGCGACGCTGAAGCCGATACCGGAGAAGCCGGCTTTATCGATCAGGATCCGGGGTGCCGTTGAGAAAAAGACGAAGAAGGCGCCCATCGCCGTGCTGAAGCCGACTGTATAGACCCAGAAGGGAAAGCTGGTCAGGATCGGGCGCAGAGCGATCTTCGCGGCGGCGGCGGGGCGGGTTTCATGCCACCGCATGCCGGCGTTGAAAAGGGTGGCGACCGATAGCAGGCCGATGAAGAAGAAGATGGCCCGCCAGCCGAGATGATCGGCGATCAAGGCCCCGGCGATCGGGCCCAATGCAGGCACGAAGGAGAGGATGGAGCCGAGAAGGCCATAGATCGTGCTGCTTTCAGGACGCCCGGCGTAAACGTCACGCACGGTTGCGAAAGTTGCGACCATTGATGCGGACGCGCCGATGGCCTGCAGCAACCTCAAGGCCACGAAGAGCGGTGCCGAGGAGGAGCCGGCAAGCAGGAAGGAGGAAACGGCAAAGAGTGCCGCCCCACCGAGCAGAACCGGCCGCCGCCCGACGATATCGGAGATGGGTCCAAAGACGATCTGCCCGACGCCAAGCACAAGCATGTAAAGGCTAAGGGTCAATTGAATGACGGCCGGCGAGGTGCCGAGCGCCTGCGGCATGGTCGGCACGACCGGCAGGTAGATGTCCATGGCAAGCGAGGCCAGGATGTCGAAAGGCGCCATCAGCAACAACGTCGCCGGGACGGAATACGTCCAGGACGGAATTTTCGGATAAGACATGGGTAAGATCCGCTCAAATGATTTCATTCGGCGGCGATCTGTCTTTTCATCAGGATCGGATTTGGTCGGACAGATGCCGCAACAACAGCGCAAAGTTGTTGCGGCTTACTTGTCTGCGGATTTTGTAGTTCCCATAATGCGACCTTGGCTGCAGCTTCGCGCGTTCCCGAAGCGCTTTACCCGATGTCTACCAGCGGAGCCGGAATGCGGCAATGGCGTGCCGCTGCAGGCGAGCCCAAGAATCTTCTTCGCGTAAAACAAAAAGGCCGGGTTTCCCCGGCCTTCGTAAATCCCGTCTGTCCGAAGCGATTAACGCTTGGAGAACTGGAAGGAGCGGCGGGCCTTTGCCTTGCCGTACTTCTTACGTTCGACGACGCGGCTGTCGCGGGTCAGGAAGCCGCCCTTCTTCAGCACCGAGCGCAGGCCCGGTTCGAAGTAGGTGAGCGCCTTGGACAGGCCGTGGCGAACGGCACCGGCCTGGCCGGAGAGGCCGCCGCCAGCGACGGTTGCGACGATGTCGAACTGGCCGTCACGGGCAGCCGCAACGATCGGCTGGCGCAGGATCATCTGCAGCACCGGACGTGCGAAATATTCCGCGAATTCCTTGCCGTTGACGATGATCTTGCCGGAGCCCGGCTTGACCCAGACGCGGGCGACGGCGTTCTTGCGCTTGCCGGTCGCGTAGGAGCGGCCGAGCGAATCGACCTTGCGGACGTGGGCCGGAGCAGCAGCTTCGGTAGCCGTGCCGAGATCCTTCAGGGAGGAGAGGTCAGCCATGATCAGGCGCTCCTTACATTCTTTTTGTTGAGCACGGCAACGTCGAGGGCGACCGGCTGCTGGGCTTCATGGGGATGGTTGGAGCCGGCGTAGACGCGCAGGTTCTTCATCTGGCGACGGCCGAGCGGGCCACGCGGAACCATGCGTTCGACGGCCTTTTCGAGGACGCGCTCCGGGAAGCGGCCTTCGATGATCTGGCGCGCGGTGCGTTCCTTGATGCCGCCGGCAAAACCGGTGTGCCAGTAGTAAACCTTGTCGGAATACTTCTTGCCGGTGAAAACGACCTTGTCGGCATTGATGACGATGACATTGTCGCCGTCGTCAACGTGGGGCGTGAAGGTTGCCTTGTGCTTGCCGCGCAGGCGCATAGCGATGATGGAAGCGAGACGGCCAACGACCAGCCCTTCGGCGTCGATGATCACCCACTTCTTCTCCACCTCTGCAGGCTTCTGGGAGAAGGTTGCCATAGTGAATACTCTCTTTTGAGACCCTTGGCCCGAGGGCTTGAAGGGCGTTTCTTGTTGCTTGGATTGACAGGCTTGCGGCATGCCAAAAAGAAAGCAGCCCGGACAGGCTGCGTTCTGGCGCGGTGTATAAAGGGAATGTGACATGGGGTCAACATCGACTTCCTCGGTGCCTAGAAAAAATTACCAGCAAAAACAATTGGTTAAATGTATGGTATTATGCTACCTCACATAAATTGGCTGGAAGCTGGCGTATCGGACGTTTTCGCGTCGCCCGTGGCGGGCTTGAACCTGCCGGACTTCAAGCAGCGTGCCACGGTCGAAAGCAGCCGCTAACCCTCGAACGCGCGCAGGCATTTCATCATTTCGCGAAGGCCGCGGGTCAGATGTTTGTCCCGCCGCAGAACCATGCCCAGGCGGCGCGTGAGCTTCGGCTGCAGCGATGATGTCGTCACCAGCCCGGCGCGATCGCGCTTCACCGCCAGCCCCGGCAGGATCGACCAGCCGAGCCCGACGGCCACCAGTTCCTTGATCGCCTCAATGCTGCCGAACTCCATGGCCGGCCGGACCCGGGTGTCCGGTGCGGCCAGCCACGCGTCGATTGCCCGCCTCGTATTGCCGCCCTCGTAAAGCAACAGCGTCCTGTCGCGCATGAAAGCGGCGTCCGGTCCGCCATCGGGCATGCGGCTGCCGGCGGGCGCGACGGCGAGCAATTCCTCCTCGTAGAAGGGTTCGATCTCGAGGTTTCGTCCTGAGGCCGGCAGCGCGATGACGGCGATATCGAGGCTGTTGGCCTCCAGATCGCGCAAGATGTCGTCGGCATTGCCGATATGGACGGTGATTTCGAGGCCTGGCATGGATTGGCGGGCGGCGGCGATGGCGCGAGGAAGCAAGTGGATCGACGCGGTGCCGCCACTGCCGATGCGCACGCGGCCGCTGGCGCCATCCCTGTGCGGCATCATCGCTTCCTCGGCGGCGGCCGCGTCCTGCAGCAACCGTCTTGAATGCGCCAGCAGTTCGAGGCCTGCTGCGGTCGGCTGCGCCCGCCGTCCGACGCGCTCGATCAGCCGGACGCCGAGCCGCTGTTCGAGACCCTTGACCTGCAGGCTGACGGCCGGCTGCGTCAGCCCTTCCTTGTCGGCGGCCGCCGTAAAGCTGCCGAGATCGGCGACGTTGACGAAGGTTGCGAGCTGATCGAGGTTGAGCGCCATACCAAAGAAATCCTTATGCTTCTCATAATATCCATAAGCTTCCTTCGCGGCATTCTCCAGCGCATCTTTCATCCACCCAAGAAAGGAAGACGAGATGGCCCTGGAATTGAGCGAGAGACTCGAGACGCCGCGCGATATCGTTCGGTCGAAATTTCGCGCAACGGCGCGCTGGGGTAGGCGGCTACTGGCGGCGGTCGACTATCGGCTGGAAAAGCGCCGCAGCCGCCGGATACTGTGCGATCTCACAGACGACGAGCTTCGCGATGTCGGCCTGACCCGTGCGCAGGCGAGGGTAGAGACAGCAAAGTCCTGGTTTTGGTCGTAACGGCTGCCGCCTCAGCGGAAAGCGCTGATCCCGCTCGAAATTGCCGGCGCCTTGTGGCAATACGTCCGTCTGGAAATCGAGCGTAGGGAGCAGCATCATGGCCGAAATCGTATCCTTCCCGGACGCAGGCAGGGCGGATGCGCTGCTGGTCCGCTCTCTGCGGGACGGAGTGTTGCGGCTCGTGCTCAACAGCCCGCCGGCCAATGCGCTCTCGATCGCGCTTCTCGAAGCGCTGATGGCCGAATTCGATAAGGCCGGCTCGGATGCGGATGTGCGCGTCGTCGTCATCGCCTCGACCGGCAATGTGTTTTCCGCCGGCCATGATCTCAAGGAACTCACCGCCCATCGCGCCGATCAAGATCGGGGGGCCGGTTTCTTCGAGACGGCCTTCCGGCTCTGCGCCGATCTGATGCTGAAGATCGCGCATCTGCCGAAGCCTGTCATCGCCGAGGTCGACGGGCTGGCGACGGCGGCCGGCTGCCAGCTCGTCGCCTCCTGCGATCTGGCGATCTGCACGGATACGTCGACATTCTGCACCCCGGGGGTCAATATCGGCCTCTTCTGCTCGACGCCGATGGTGGCGGTTACCCGGGCTGCGCATCGCAAGCAGGCGATGGAGATGCTTTTGACCGGCGAGACGATCGACGCCTCCACAGCCAAGGATTTCGGCCTCGTCAACCGCATCGTGCCGAAGCAGTATCTGGCGCAAGTCGTTGCCAAATATGCCGGAGTGATCGCCAGCAAATCGCCGCTGACCCTGAAGATCGGCAAGGAAGCTTTCTACCGGCAGCTCGGACTGCCGGTCGAGGCAGCCTATGATTATGCCGCCAAAGTGATGGTCGACAACATGCTGACGCAGGATGCCGAGGAGGGGATCGGCGCCTTTCTCAACAAGCGCCCGCCGGAATGGACGGGCGAGTAGTCACGCCAGCTTCAGAACCAGCCCGCCGATAGCGATGACGACGCCGGCGACGTATCGCCAGACGCTGGCTTTTTCCTTGAAGACAAGAATCGAGATCACCAGCGCAAAGAGGATCGCGGTTTCGCGCAGGGCCGCAACGGTTGCGACCGGGGCTTTCGTCATCGCCCAGAGGGCCAGCCCGTAAGAGGCGATCGAGCCTGCACCGCCGATCAGGCCGCGCCACCAGTTGCGACGGACGTGACGGGCCACGGCGATGGTGCCGCGTTGCGAGACCGCCCAGGAAAACAGCAGCACCGGCGGCAGCAGCGACATCCACAAAGTGTAGGAAACCGCATTGCCGGAAAGGCGTGCGCCGATGCCGTCGACATAGGTGTAGCTGGCGATGACGCAGGCATTGGCAAGCGAGAGCATGACGGCGCGGCTGCTGCCGCGCCGCGCCTCAAGAGCAAGTGTCAGCACGCCGGCGCAGATCGTCATTGTGCCGGCAAGGGCGCCGGCGGAAAGACTTTCCTTCAGGATGAAACCGCTTGTCGCCGCGATCAGCAGCGGCGCGCAGCCGCGCATCAACGGATAGACGAGACCGATATCGCCGGCCCGGTAGGCGGCGGCGACCAGCTGGAAATAGGCGAATTGCAGGATGGCCGAAGCGCCGATGAACGGCCAGGCAGAGGCTTGCGGCAACGGCAGGAATGCCAGGAACGGCAGCGCCGAAACCGCGCCGCCGGCCGAGATCAACGCCGCATCGAGGGATTTATCGCTTCCCGCCTTGACGATGGCGTTCCACGTCGCATGCAGCAATGCGCCGAAGAGAACGAGCAGGATGACGTCGAGCGGCAAGGGAGTAAATCCGGAAAAGATGAGGGACGCTGGAAACGCCTCGCCTTCGGCGTTTCAAATTCCTGAAAAGACAACTGGGATTTGCACGAAAATACACGGCGGCGGTCGCGGACGTGTTCATATGTCGAATAGCATTCTTTCGGCATGGGCACAATCGCGGCGCATTGGGGCAATTTTTACGTGCGCGCGACATGCGTTCAATCCACGCGATCCTTTCAACTATGAGATGTTTCTAATGGATGCGGGAACGGATCACGATAATATCGAGAACAAAAGACGAAACCATTTGCAGGAACCCGGTAACCGACTATTCTATGATGCTGAAATATAGATATTATTCTATAACTTTGACATACTGAGATTTTAAAGCTTGTGATTGTGTAACTTTCGAAAGATCGCAGCGCGGGATTGAATGCGCGCCTTTCGCAAACGCGAAAGACGCATAGTTCCTGCGGCCGTCAGGACGGCGAAACCATCAAAGTTGATAATGCGGAACGAACAGCATCCCGTCAAGGTTGTCGATGTTCTGGCAGTTCAGGACGGGACAGCGGGGATCGTCTTTCGAGGGGATATGAGTCCATTCCGCATAATCGGTCGCATCGCAATAATTGCTGTTGCGGACATAACGATCATAAAGCGGCAGACCGCGGGGAGACTGATAACGGAAGATAACCGCACCCTGATTGTGGATGGCGGCGCGCACGCTGGCGCAGCTCATGGCAAGCGGATTGTAGCGCGAGATCGCCAGCGCCGGCGATGCGGCCAGCACGAGTATGAGGGCAAGAGCGATTTTTTTCATCGAATCATCCTCAGGAGTATCCTGTTCATATATATACGGGAAAGGCGTGCAGCCGGTTTCACGGAAATGCAAAAAAACCTGCGGGCCATGCCAACGGCTTTGCAAGTGGAGAAGCGGACATGAACCACGACAGCTATACGGATGATTATCTCAGCGGGATCCTGCATTCGGTAAAGACCATCGCGCTGACCGGCGCTTCGCCCAATCCGGCCCGGCCGAGCAACGGCGTCATGGGTTATCTGCTGTCGCGTGGCTACGAGGTCATTCCCGTCAATCCGGGGCAGGCGGGCAAACAGATCCAGGGCCGCACCGTCTATGCACGGCTCGCCGACATTCCCGTGCCGATCGACATGGTCGACGTCTTCCGCGCCGCCGAATATCTGGATGGGGTGGTCGAGGAGGCGCTAGCGCTGAGGCCGCTGCCGCAGATCATCTGGGCCCAGCTCGGCGTGCGTGACGACGCGGCTGCCGCAAAGGCGGAGGCCGCCGGCATCAAGGTGGTGATGAACCGCTGCCCGGCGATCGAATATCCCCGTCTCATCGCCTGACCTCGTTGCCAGTTCTCATTGCCTATCCTCATTGCTTGAGTTGCTGTCGGCTGAGACGGATTTTCCACCGAACGCCTATGGGTTGAAACGGATCGCGATTAACTTTCGCAAGCGACAGGCTATGATCCTGCCCGTCAGCAACAACTGGAGGACGACATGGCCAAGAACGATCCGGGATTCAACACGTTGGCGATCCATGCCGGCGCCCAGCCCGACCCGGCGACCGGCGCGCGGGTCACGCCGATCTACCAGACGACAGCCTTTGTCTTCGATGATTCCGATCATGCCGCCGCCCTCTTCGGCCTGCAGGCCTTCGGCAACATCTACAGCCGCATCATGAACCCGACGCAGGCCGTGCTCGAGGAGCGTGTCGCAGCGCTCGAAGGCGGCACGGCGGCGCTTGCCGTCGCCTCCGGCCATGCAGCGCAGATGATCGTCTTCCACACCATCATGCGCCCCGGCGAAAATTTCATCGCCGCCAACAGGCTCTATGGCGGCTCGATCAACCAGTTCGGCCACGCCTTCGAGAATTTCGGCTGGCAGGTACGCTGGGCCGATCCCGCCGACCCGGCAAGCTTCGAAAGCCAGATCGATGACAAGACGCGCGGCATCTTCATCGAAAGCCTGGCCAATCCCGGCGGCACCTTCGTCGATATCGCCGCCATCGCCGATGTCGCCCACCGCAACGGCCTGCCGCTGATCGTCGACAATACGATGGCGACACCCTATCTCATCCGCCCGATCGAGCACGGCGCCGATATCGTCGTGCATTCGCTGACGAAATTCCTCGGCGGCCACGGCAATTCCATGGGCGGCCTGATCGTCGATGGCGGCACTTTCGACTGGTCGAAATCCGGCAATTACCCGATGCTGTCGAGCCCGCGGCCGGAATATAACGGCATGGTCCTGCACGCGACCTTCGGCAATTTCGCCTTTGCGATTGCTGCCCGCGTACTCGGCCTACGCGATCTTGGCCCGGCGATCTCGCCCTTCAACGCCTTCCTGATCCTGACTGGGATCGAGACTCTGCCGCTACGCATGCAGCGCCACAGCGACAATGCGATCGCCGTCGCAAAGTGGCTGAAGGCGCACAGCAAGATCGCCTGGGTGAATTATGCCGGCCTCGACGACGACCCGAACCATGCCCTGCAGCAGCGCTACTCGCCGAAAGGCGCAGGCTCCGTCTTCACCTTCGGCGTCGAGGGCGGCTATGAGGCAGGCAAGGCGCTGGTCGAGGGGCTGCAGCTCTTCTCCCACCTTGCCAATATCGGCGACACCCGCTCACTGGTCATCCATCCGGCGTCGACGACGCACCGGCAGCTGAGCGACGAGCAGAAGATCGCCGCCGGCGCCGGGCCCGACGTGGTCCGCCTTTCCGTCGGCATCGAGGACGTCAAGGACATCATCGCCGATCTCGAACAGGCGCTCTCGAAGATCTGACATCGGAGAGGTCCGTGACGACCATTGCAAATTTCATCCCCTTCAGCATTGACGGCGTCGAACCGGAGTTCGGCGCCCCGGAGCCCGGCCGGATCATCTCCGGCGATCCGCAATTCCGCACCTGGAACCTGGAGGAAGCCGAAGGCGGGCTCTATTCCGGCATCTGGGAGGCGACGCCCGGCAAGTGGCGGATCGTGTATGAGGAATGGGAATATTTCAGCCTGCTGTTCGGTCATTCGATCGTGACCGAGGACGGCGGCGAACCGGTTCATCTGAAGACCGGCGACAGGATGATCTTGAGACCCGGCTTCAAGGGGACGTGGGAAGTCGTTGAAACGACTCGCAAGGATTATGTGATCAAGGTTTAAGCCGGGCTGGCAAATCGCCGCCGTTGACGACGCGCCTGTCCCGATTTGCGGCGAGGGCAGCCCGTTTTTCCGCAAATGCGTGCGCCTGTTTGCCGGATAGGTCGCTTTTAACCAATCCCATTAATCCGCTCTACATTGTCAAAATGCTATATCTCGTCTGCAGCGCATTGCGGACATGATGTCTCCTGCCGTCCCCCAGACATGGCCTTGCAATTAATCTTTGCGGAATTTGCATGTCGTCGACTCTTGCAGGTAGGCACGTTCGCACCCAAACGTCTTCCATCATCGCGACGACGGTCTGTTTCCTGGTCGTCGCCCTCATCCTGACCGGCCTGGTGGCGCATGTCGTCGTCACGATGACCCGGTCGGCGAATGAGATCGATGATGCCAGGGCCACGCGCGCCGCCCGTGCGGCAATCGGAGCCTTTGTGGCGCGACTGAGCGGGACGACGACTGATAATGCCATTTGGGACGATGCCTACAGTGCAGCCTCGTCTCCGACCGCCGCCGCTTGGGCCTATGAAAATTGGGGAAAGACCAGCGAGGATTACGCGCTCTATGACGGCGCGGTCGTCATCGGTCCTGACCGGTCTTCGATCGTTTCCGCCTATGCCAAGGGCAAACCCTTCGAGCCGAGCGACGTTTTCGGCGAAGACTTTTATCGGCAGATCAGAGTAGCTGCCGATCCAGCGCGGGCGCCGGTGGTCAATTTCATCAAGACCGAAAGCGGTATCGCCCTGCTCGCATCGCAGGCGATCCAGCCGTACGCGGCCACCACCGAGCTTCCGAAACTCAGCACGCTGAGCTTCTACAAGGAATTTTCGCCCGAAGTTCTCGATGCGCTCTCGAACGAACATGAACTCGAAGGCTTGCACTTGGAGAAGAAGCCCAGGCCGGAATTTCTGAACACGCCGATCACCGACATGAAGGGGGCCGTCATCGGCTATCTCGTCTGGCCGAGCAAAGCGCCGGGAAGCACCGTGTTTCAGCAGGTGACGCCCTATGTCGCGGCCGCCGTCGCCATCCTTGCGCTGTTCCTGATCGGCGTGCTGATGGTCGGCGCGTCCGAGGCGCGGCGCCTGCGCCAATTGGCGCAAGCCGCGCTTTTCGAAGCAGGCCATGACAGCCTCAGCGGCCTGTTGAACAGACATGGACTTCTCAGCCTGTTGGACGACTTTAAGAGTTCGGGCTCTTCGCCGCCACGGCTCTATCTGGTCGACCTCGATGGTTTCAAGGCCGTCAACGATGCCTGGGGGCATGCGGTCGGCGATGATTTGATCCGGCTGGTCTCGAGCGCGCTGATGGTCTGCCACCCCGAAGTCGTGGCCGCGGCCCGGCTGGGAGGCGACGAATTTGCGCTGGTGCATGTTGGGTCCGCCACCTGCGAAGATATGGAAAAAGCCATTCTGGCGCTGTTTGCCGAGCCATTCAAAATCGACGGCCGGACGATCGAAGTCGGCGCAAGCATCGGCGCTGCCGCAGGCGACGGAGACATCGAGCCCTTGGAGCTTCTCCGCAGAGCGGATATGGCCCTCTATCGCGCCAAGGCAAATGGCCGGGGCCAGGCGATCGAATACGACCCCGAACTGGACGAGGAGCGCCAGCGGGTCGCCGAACTGGAAGGCCTGTTGAAAGGCGCCATCGGCAGTGGTGCGATCGAGGCCGTTTTTCAGCCTCTCGTCTCTGCGACGACAGGCGCTGTCACCGGTCTTGAGGCGCTGGCGCGCTGGCGAACCGCAACGGGAAACATCAGCCCGGAGATTTTCATCCCGCTCGCGGAACGGTGCGGCCTCATCGATGCGCTTGGCGTTCACATGCTGAGAACATCGATCGAGCATGCCAGGAGCTGGCCCGATCTGGCATTGTCTGTGAACGTCTCGCCAATCCAGCTCTGCAATCCCGAATTTGGCGCCGAAGTGATTTCGGTCCTGCAGGAACTCGACTTCGATCCAAAACGCCTGACCTTGGAGATCACCGAAGGTGTCCTGATGACGAATCCGGATCAGGCCCGGCGGTCGATAGACCAGCTCAAGCGCGTCGGCATAAAATTCGCGCTTGATGATTTTGGCTGCGGCTATGCCAGCATTGGAGCGTTGCGACAGTTCGGGTTCGATCGCATGAAGATCGACCGCTCGCTTGTATCAGCTCTCGATGAAGGCGCCAACGGCGCCGATGTCCTTCGGGCGACCATTTCGCTTGCCACCGCCCTGCAGATTCCGGTGACCGCCGAAGGCATCGAGAACAGCCGCCAGGCGGCGATTTTGCGAGAGGCCGGCTGCGATCAGCTTCAGGGGTATCTGATGGGCAGACCGATGTCGGCACGCGACATATCCAGCAAGCTGGAAGAAGAGTCGGCCGCCTGACGCGCGATCGATGGGGTGCTGCAACTGCGGGACCCGCGTTTAGACGGCCTGAACGCGCCATTTCCAGGCCTGCTGCGGCAATCCACCACAGCCATGCGTCAATCTATCCCGATGTTTTTGCTAAGGCTTTGTTAAATCCGCGATTCGACCGAAAGGCCGCAGCTGCGCTATTCGATGCCCTCAGTTTCGACCATCGAAAAGCGTCATCAGACTGTAATAATACGCGCCTAGCCCGCCTGATGTGACGAGAACTTCAGCGCCCCAGACAATGGACACCCCCGCCGCGGCGCTGGTCTCGTCATCCTGTCCATTCCATTAGGGAAGCGCTTCACATGCTCACCAGGAAACTCCTCTCGGCCTGCCTCAGTGCGGGCCTCGTTGCCGCTCTGGCAGTTTCGGCTTCTGCCGCCGATATCACTGGCGCCGGCTCCACCTTCGTCTATCCCGTCCTGTCCAAGTGGTCCGCCGACTACAACAAGCAGACCGGCGACAAGCTGAACTACCAATCGATCGGTTCGGGCGGCGGCATCGCCCAGATCAAGGCTGCAACGGTCGATTTCGGCGCATCCGATAAGCCGCTCGAGCCCAAGGAACTGTCGGATGGCGGCTTCGGCCAGTTCCCGCTCGTCGTCGGCGGCATCGTTCCCGTCATCAACGTCAAGGGCATCAAGTCGGGCGAGCTGAAGCTCACCGGCAAGGTTCTCGCCGATATCTACCTCGGCAACGTCACCAAGTGGAACGACAAGGCCATCGCCGATCTGAACCCGGGCCTGAAGCTGCCCGACAGCCAGATCGCCGTCGTTCACCGCTCGGACGGTTCGGGCACCTCCTTCAACTGGACGAACTACTTCTCCAAGGTCAACGAGGACTGGAAGAGCAAGGTCGGTGAAGGCACCGCCGTCAACTGGCCGGTCGGCATCGGCGGCAAGGGCAATGAAGGCGTCGCCGCCTACGTCACCCGCGTCAAGGACTCGATCGGCTACGTCGAATATGCCTACGCCCTGCAGAACAAGCTGCCCTACGTTCTGATCCAGAACGCCTCTGGCCAGTATCCGAAGCCGAATGCCGAGAGCTTCTCGGCAGCTGCCGCCAGCGCTGAATGGACCAAGGCTCAGGACCTCTACCTGATCATGACCAACGCGCCGGGTGAAAAGGCCTGGCCGGTGACCGCCACGACCTGGGCAATCATGTACAAGGATCCGAAGGATGCGGCGCGCTCCAAGGCTGCTTTCGCCTTCTTCAAGTGGGCGCTCGAAAACGGCCAGAAGGAAGCTTCCTCCCTCGATTACGTGCCGCTTCCGGAAACCCTGGTGAAGCAGATCGAGGACTACTGGACGGCCTCCTTCAAGGGCTGATCCCTGCAAGACCTGCGGTCGGGGCGGAAAGCGAGGCTTTCCGCCCCGAATGCCTTTCCTCAAAGCAGTCGAGTATATTGATATGAGCGAAGCATTGGCATCGCTGCCCGCCTCAGGAACCGGCGTGAAGCGTCGCCACAGTGCGACCGGCGATCGTATTTTTTACTGGATAGTTCTGGGCTGCGGCCTGTTCGTTCTGGCGGCGCTGCTGGCAGCGGCGGTCTCCATGGCGGTAAGCGGGTTTCAGGCATTCCGGACCTTCGGCTTTGGCTTCCTCATCGGCACGGAATGGGATCCGGTCGCCGAGAAGTTCGCAGGGCTGGTGCCGATTTACGGCACGCTGGTCACCTCGGCGCTCGCCATGATCATCGGCGTTCCCGTCAGCCTCGGCATCGCCGTCTTCATTACCGAAGTCGCGCCGCGCTCCATTCGCGGCCCGATCGGCGGTGCCGTCGAGCTTCTCGCCGGCATCCCCTCGATCATCTACGGCATGTGGGGCCTCTTCACCTTCGCTCCCTTCATGTCGGATTATATCCAGCCGGCGCTGATCGACTGGCTGGGCCCGATCCCGGGGATCGGTGCGCTGTTCTCAGGCGCGCCGCTCGGCATCGGCATGCTGACCTCGGGCATCGTGCTGGCGATCATGATCATTCCCTTCATCTCCTCGGTCATGCGCGACGTCTTTTTGGTCGTGCCCGCGCAGTTGAAGGAATCGGCCTATGCGCTTGGTTCGACCAAGTGGGAAGTGGTGCGCGACATCGTCATCCCGCACACCCGCACTGCCGTCGTCGGCGGCATCTTCCTCGGTCTCGGCCGTGCGCTCGGCGAGACCATGGCGGTGACCTTCGTGCTCGGCAACACCCACAATATCGCCGTGTCGCTGATGGAGCCCGGCACCTCGATCGCCGCCACGCTCGCCAACGAGTTCGCCGAGGCGTCGGACGATCTCTACCGGTCGTCGCTCGCAGCCCTCGGCCTCATTCTCTTCGTGGTCACCTTCATCGTTCTGGCGGCCGCCAAGCTCATGCTGGTGCGCATGGCAAAGCAGAGGGGGGAGTAATATGGCGACCTATTCCGGCTCCCTTTACCGCCGCCGCCAGATCGGCAGCGCGATTGCGCTGACGCTTTGCGGCTTCGCGACCGCGCTCGGCCTGGTCTTTCTGGTCTGGATCCTCTGGACGACGCTGATCCACGGCCTGTCCGCACTGAGCCCCAGTCTCGTCACCGAAATGACGCCGCCGCCCGGCGAAGACGGTGGCGGTCTTGCCAACGCTTTCATGGGCAGCCTGCTGATGGTCGTGCTGGCCGTCGTCATCGGCGCGCCGATCGGCGTGCTGGCCGGCACCTATCTGTCGGAATTCGCTCGCGGCAAAAGGCTTGGCGAGGCAATCCGTTTCGTCAACGATATCCTGCTCTCGGCGCCGTCGATCATCATCGGCCTGTTCGTCTATCAGCTGGTCGTCCGCCCGACATCGCGCTTCTCCGGCTTTGCCGGCGGCATCGCGCTCGCCTTCATCTTCCTGCCGGTCGTGGTGCGCACGACCGACGAGATGCTGCGCCTGGTTCCCGATGTCATGCGCGAGGCGGCGCTTTCGCTCGGCATCCCGCGCTGGAAGGTCACGGTCAATGTGCTTTATCGCGCCGCGTCCGCCGGCATTCTGACCGGTATCCTTCTGGCGATCGCCCGCATTTCGGGCGAAACCGCGCCGCTCCTCTTCACGGCTCTGAACAACCAGTATTGGAGCCTGGATATGTCGCAGCCGATGGCGAACATTCCCGTCGTCATTTTCCAGTTCGCTATGAGCCCCTATGAGCAATGGCAGAATCTCGCCTGGGCCGGTGCCTTCGTGATGACCGCCGTCGTTTTGATCCTGAGCGTCGTATCGCGCTCCGTCCTCAACCGAAAAGGTGGGAAATGATGCTTCAGTCCGCAGACACTTTCGACGCCGCCAAGCCGCAAAAGCACCTGGCCAGGGACAAGATCGCGCTTGAGAAAGTCAATTTCTATTATGGCGACGCCCACGCGATCAAGGATGTCAGCCTGAGCTTCCCCGAGCGCCAGGTCTCGGCCCTGATCGGTCCGTCCGGCTGCGGCAAGTCCACGCTGCTGCGCATCCTCAACCGCATCTATATGCTCTATCCGAAGATGCGCGCCACCGGCTCGATCAAGCTCGACGGCAAGGACATCCTCGATCCGGGCTTTTCGATGAACGAGCTGCGTGCCCGAGTCGGCATGGTGTTCCAGAAGCCCGTGCCGTTCCCGATGTCGATCTACGACAATATTGCCTACGGTATTCGCCACCATGAGCGCCTCAACAAGGCCGAGATGGACATCCGCGTCGAGCAGGCGCTGCGGCAGGCCGCGCTCTGGGACGAGGTCAAGGACAAGTTGAAGGGCAGCGGTCTCGGTCTTTCCGGCGGTCAGCAGCAGCGTCTCTGCATCGCCCGCGGCGTGGCGCTGCGCCCGGAAGTCCTGCTCCTCGACGAGCCGACCTCGGCCCTCGACCCGATCTCCACCGCTAAGGTGGAGGAACTCGTCGCGCAGCTGAAGGGCGAGTTCACCATCGTCATCGTCACCCACAACATGCAGCAGGCAAGCCGCATCTCCGACAACACCGCCTTCATGTATCTCGGCGAACTGATCGAATACGGCCCCACGGCCGAAATCTTCCAGTCGCCGAAGGTCAAGCGCACCGAAGATTACATCACCGGCCGCTACGGCTGATCTGTCAGGACTGGATCACCACTGCAGATCCAGCCTGTCCAGCCCGTGGAAATGGTAGACATCCTTGACCACGGGCGTCTTCGCCAGCTTCAGACCGGAAAGCCGCTCGAACAGGATCGGCAGCACGACGTTGAGCTCCAGTCGCGCCAGCGGCGCGCCGATGCAGAAATGAATGCCGGCGCCGAAGGAAAGGTTTGCCGCCTCGCTGCGGTCGGGCCGGAAGGCGAGCGGATCGGTGAATTTCGCCGGATCGAGATTGGCGGCGGCGAGGATGAGGCTGACCTTGTCGCCGCGCTGGAAGGAGATGCCGTCGATTTCGGCGGGCTCCAGCGCCCAGCGCTGGAAGATGTGGACCGGCGCGCAGATCCGCAGGGTTTCCTCGACGGTGCGCTCGGTCGTCGCCTCGTCGCGGAAGAGGTCCGCCGGATCTGAGCCGCTCTCGAGGATGATGCGCACGGAATTGCCGATCTGGTGCACGGTCGCCTCGTGCCCGGCATTGAGCAGCACGATCGTCGTCGAGATCAGCTCTTCCTCGGTGAGATACTGCCCCTTGTGCTCGGTATGGATCATGTGGGTGAGCAGGTCGTCGCGCGGCTCAGCGCGGCGCTCTGTGATGACGGTTCTGACGTAGTCTGAAAATTCCTTCGCCGCCCGTTCGGCCTCATCCTCCTGCTCGCGCGTGCGGCCGAACATGTACATCCGGACATAGGCGTGCGACCAGGCAAGCAGCTGCGGCCCCATCTCCTCGGGGATGCCGATCATCCGCGCGATCATCGTCACCGGGATGATGTCGGCAAAGGCCGACAGCAGCTCGACCTCGCCCTTGTCGGCGAAGCCGTCGATCAGCCGGTTGGCGAGTTCGGCAAGCTCCGGCTTCATCTTCTCGACATGGCGGGAGACGAAGGCGCGGTTGACCAGCGTGCGCAGCCGCGTGTGCTCCGGCGGTTCGAGTTCGAGCAGGGAATAGCGTTCCGAGAGATCGAAACTGGCAAGATGCGGCATCGGCTCGGCAAGGCCGAGCTCCTCGCGGCTGGCGATGTGCAGGATCTGCCGGCCGAATCGGCGGTCGCGCAGCAGTCCGTTTACATGGTCGTAGCCGGTGAAGAACCACTGCTTCTGTTCGCTCCAGTAGAAGGTCGGGCAATGGGCGTGAAGGGCGGCATAGACGGCATTCGGGTCGCCGTAGAAGGCCGGATTGCGGGCGTCCAGCGAGACGTGGCGGCTTGAGCGGTCGATCGAGAGAAAGGGCGGTATCATCATGCCCCGAGGCTTAGCGGATTTGCCGGGCCTCGGAAAGATGCGGGGCAGGGGCGATCCTGGATCAGTTGATTTTAGGCCGGACGCACCATCACATTAAGGATTGCGTCCAACCCAAAGATTCGATTCCGATTTCAGGGTTATGCCAACGCCTGTCGCCCGAAGGTGTGCAGCGGTTCCGGGGGGTAACGACTCGCGTAAAGCCGAGCTCTAACCGGCCCGCGACAGCGTACCCATGCGCCGCAGCGCCTCGACCTGGTCGTCGACCGTCGGCACGAGTTCGCCGGCGGTGGTGCTGGGCGTCGCCGGTGCCGGGGCCGCCGCCTCGGCTTCGCCGAAGGTGACTGTGCAGTTGCGGCCGGCAGCCTTCGCGGCATAGAGCGCGCGGTCGGCGGCCGAGATCAGCTTGTCGATATTGGCTTCGAGCGAGGAGGCGAGCGCGATGCCGATGCTGACGGTGACCGGGACGATGGCTTCGCCGGTGCTGACGGGCAGGCGGCAGAATTCGGTGCGGATCGCTTCGGCGATCGCCTCGGCTTCCGTCTGGTCCGTGACCGCGGCGAAGGCTGCGAATTCTTCGCCGCCCATGCGGCCGAAGATGCTGTTCGGAATATACTGGCGGGCCATGCGGGCGAAAGCGGTCAGCACGGCATCGCCGGACTGATGGCCGAAACGGTCGTTGACGCGCTTGAAATGGTCGAGATCGAAGAGCATCACCGCGACCTGGTGCTGCTCGTCATGGGCTTTTTCCTGGATGGCGTCGAAATAGCCGAGCAGGCCGCGGCGGTTGAGCACACCCGTCAGCGAATCGGTCAGGGTGAGGGCGCGCAGGTGCCGCTCGGAGCGCTCCATGATCAGCCGGCAGGTGAAGGCAAAGGCGATGGTGAGCAGGAAGGCGCTTGCCATGGCGGAGGCGCCGCCGAGATTGGTTGCCTCGATATCGCTTGGCAGCGTCAGCGCCATCGTCAGCGCCGAGCCGAAGCACAGGCAGCCCTGGATGACGAAGACGCCCATCAGCTTGACGCGGGTACGCTCGCGGCGCATGTCGCCGGCGGCGACCGCCAGGGCAAGCGCCGTCGCACCCGTCGCCGAAGCGAGATTGTAGAGCACCACCCGGTTTGAATAGTCGCTGTTGACCCAGGGCAGGAAGACGCCGGCGAGCCAGATCGCCGGCGGCAGCAGCGCCCACCACTCGATCTTCTTGCGGTCGAGCGCCAGAAAGCCCGCCACCCAGGCGCTTTGGCCGAGCAGCGCGATGGCATTGCCGATCTCTATCGACAGCAAGCTGGGCACCTGGTCGCGCAGCGCGATCATCGCAAAGCCGATGCCGGTCAGCAGAAAGCCGAGGCCCCAATAGAGATAGGCCTCGTTCCGGACATTGTGGCGCCAGGCGACGAACAGCACCAAAGCGAGCGTCATGGCCTCCGAACACCAGATGGCGAGACCTGTAGCGATATTGAACACGGCAGCAACCCCTTGCCCGTCTGTCTTATCGGTGGCCTTGTCTGCCGGCCCCGATTTGTTGGCCTGCATCCTTGCCGAGGAAGCTCGCCACTTCCTTAATGCTGCTGCGCTGCGGCATGGTTTTGGGCGGATATCTCCCGGTAGGCTTTCTGCCGGGTAAATGTGTGTGAGCACTCTCGAATGGAGTAAGCTTTCCTTCATCCTGTCATGGAGAAAAGCCGGGGAAGGCGTTGCCATGGGCTCGCCGTTAACAGGCGCTTGTTGGAAAGAGGCTACAGCCAGGGCCGCCTTGCCCGCCTTCTTAACGTTATCCGCATGCGTGTCTTGAAGAGAAGGGCACGGACACTCTATGTAGGGATAAGACATTTTCTTTGATTCCCGGCGCCGGCCGGCGAGACGCTGACAAAGGACGCACATGAGAAACCCAGTCGATACCGCAATGGCCCTCGTGCCGATGGTCGTGGAACAGACCAACCGCGGTGAACGCTCCTACGACATCTATTCCCGCCTGTTGAAGGAACGCATCATCTTCCTCACCGGTGCCGTCGAAGACCATATGGCAACGCTCGTCTGCGCCCAGCTTCTCTTCCTCGAGGCCGAAAACCCGAAGAAGGAAATCGCCCTCTACATCAATTCGCCGGGCGGCGTCGTCACCGCCGGCATGGCGATCTACGATACGATGCAGTTCATCAAGCCGGCGGTTTCGACGCTCTGCATCGGCCAGGCCGCATCCATGGGCTCGCTGCTGCTGGCCGCCGGCCACAAGGATATGCGCTTCGCCACGCCGAATTCCCGCATCATGGTGCATCAGCCCTCGGGCGGCTTCCAGGGCCAGGCCTCGGACATCGAGCGCCACGCCCGCGACATCCTCAAGATGAAGCGCCGCCTGAACGAGGTCTATGTCAAGCACACCGGCCGCACCTACGAAGAAGTTGAAAAGACGCTCGATCGTGACCATTTCATGGATGCGGATGAAGCCCAGGGCTGGGGCGTGATCGACAAGGTTCTGACGTCGCGCCTCGAAATGGAAGGCGAACAGGCCTAGTAATTAATTGGGATGGTGTTTTCGTCGCCACAGTTCTATCTCATTTGTGATCGAACAAGGCTTTCAACTGGCGACGAAGACGCTAATAGTAGCTATTAATGCTATGTTGAAATTTTATGACATAGCATCGGCATTCGAAGGGGAATTCGTTGCCACCGGAACCCGGACATGATCGATTGGGCCCGGTTCGTAGCCCCTGAAGCCCTTCTCGGCAAAGGCTCCGGTGACGGAGTGCCGCCAGGAGCTGATTGAGTGGACCGCGATTTCGCCTTGAAATGCGGCGTGCTGGAAGGAAAGTGATATGAGCAAGGTCAGCGGCAGCAACGGCGGCGACTCCAAGAACACACTCTATTGTTCGTTCTGCGGAAAGAGCCAGCACGAAGTCCGGAAACTGATTGCCGGGCCGACCGTCTTCATCTGCGATGAATGCGTCGAATTGTGCATGGACATCATCCGCGAGGAGAACAAGTCCTCGATGGTCAAGTCCCGCGACGGCGTTCCGACGCCCCAGGACATCATCAAGGTCCTCGACGAATACGTCATCGGCCAGCGGCAGGCGAAGAAGATCCTGTCGGTCGCCGTTCACAACCATTACAAGCGTCTCGCGCACGCCTCCAAGAACGGCGAAGTCGAGCTGGCGAAGTCGAACATCATGCTGGTCGGCCCGACCGGCTGCGGCAAGACCTATCTCGCCCAGACGCTCGCCCGCATCATCGACGTTCCCTTCACCATGGCCGATGCGACGACGCTGACCGAAGCAGGTTATGTCGGCGAGGACGTCGAAAACATCATCCTCAAGCTTCTGCAGTCGGCTGACTACAATGTCGAGCGCGCCCAGCGGGGCATCGTCTACATCGACGAAGTCGACAAGATTTCGCGCAAGTCCGACAATCCGTCGATCACCCGCGACGTGTCGGGCGAGGGCGTGCAGCAGGCGCTGTTGAAGATCATGGAAGGCACGGTCGCTTCCGTTCCGCCGCAGGGCGGCCGCAAGCATCCGCAGCAGGAGTTCCTGCAGGTCGACACGACCAACATCCTGTTCATCTGCGGCGGCGCCTTTGCCGGCCTCGACAAGATCATCTCTGCCCGTGGCGAGAAGACCTCGATCGGCTTCGGCGCGACCGTCAAGGCCCAGGACGACCGCCGCGTCGGCGAAGTCCTGCGCGAACTGGAGCCGGAAGACCTGGTCAAGTTCGGCCTCATTCCCGAGTTCATCGGCCGTCTGCCGGTTCTGGCGACGCTCGAGGACCTCGACGAGGATGCGCTGATCCAGATCCTGTCCGAGCCGAAGAATGCGCTGATCAAGCAGTATCAGCGCCTGTTCGAGATGGAAGACGTGGAACTGACCTTCCACGAGGATGCCCTGCGCGAAATCGCCCGCAAGGCGATCGTCCGCAAGACCGGCGCCCGCGGCCTTCGCTCGATCATGGAGAAGATCCTGCTCGACACGATGTTCGAACTGCCGACGCTGGAAGGCGTGCGCGAAGTCGTTATCTCCGAGGAAGTGGTTCGCGGTTCGGCCCGCCCGCTTTACATCTATGCCGATCGTCAGGAAGAAAAGGCCAACGCTTCGGCGTAACCTTTGCGCTTTCGCACGATTATTTTGGGGGCTTGCCATCGGCAGGCCCCTTTCTATTTGAAAAACCATCCGAGGCACTGTTAGTATTTTGCCGGTGGGAACCGGAATTGACTTTGCCGATGTTGGGAAGGGGCCGATGTTGCGCAAGGAAGACTGCTTGGCAATGATGCCGTGATTCCGTAAGCCTGTTGTCGGTGCTTGTATTTTAGCCGGTTGGAAGTGGTAAGCGCCGGTCCAGCCACGCGCTTCATAGTGTTGGCGTTCCGTTGTAATAAAGCTGTCACATCCGGGGAACGCGGGCGTTAGCGTGGCTTGAAAAGCGTAGTCAGAACCTCCACTTGTAGCAACAAGTGAGAGTGCCGGCCGGTCCCAAGCGGCCGTGCAGAGAGCCCGGTAACGGGACGATGGAAAGGACTGAAAAATGACGAAGAAAACGTCTGTAGCGAGCAGTACTGCCTACCCTGTTCTGCCTTTGCGCGACATCGTGGTTTTCCCGCATATGATCGTGCCGCTGTTCGTCGGACGGGAAAAGTCGATCCGTGCGCTCGAAGAGGTCATGGGTTCCGACAAGCAGATCATGCTGGTGACGCAGATCAACGCCAGTGACGACGATCCGGATCCTTCCGCGATCCACAAGGTCGGCACCGTGGCCAACGTATTGCAGCTCTTGAAGCTGCCCGACGGCACCGTCAAGGTTCTGGTCGAAGGCCGCGCCCGCGCCGAGATCGACACCTATACCAGCCGCGAGGATTTCTATGAGGCGCTCGGCCATGTGCTTGAAGAGCCGCACGACGATCCGGTCGAGCTGGAAGCCTTGTCGCGTTCGGTCGTTTCCGAATTCGAAAGCTATGTGAAGCTCAACAAGAAGATTTCGCCCGAGGTTGTCGGTGCGGCCAGCCAGATCGACGACTATTCCAAGCTCGCCGATACGGTCGCTTCGCATCTGTCGATCAAGATCACCGAGAAGCAGGAGATGCTGGAAACCACCAGCGTCAAGGCCCGCCTCGAAAAGGCGCTCGGCTTCATGGAAGGCGAGATTTCGGTCCTGCAGGTCGAAAAGCGCATCCGCTCGCGCGTCAAGCGCCAGATGGAAAAGACCCAGCGCGAATACTACCTGAACGAACAGATGAAGGCGATCCAGAAGGAACTCGGCGACGGCGAGGAAGGCCGAGACGAGATGAGCGAACTGGAAGAGCGCATCGCCAAGACCAAGCTGTCCAAGGAGGCCCGTGAAAAGGCCGACGCGGAGCTGAAGAAGCTGCGCCAGATGAGCCCGATGTCGGCTGAAGCCACCGTCGTGCGCAATTATCTGGACTGGCTGCTCGGCATTCCGTGGGGCAAGAAGTCGAAGATCAAGGCCGATCTCAACAATGCCGAGAAGATCCTCGAAGCCGATCACTTCGGTCTCGACAAGGTCAAGGAACGCATCGTCGAATATCTGGCCGTGCAGGCCCGCGCCACCAAGATCAAGGGCCCGATCCTGTGCCTCGTCGGCCCTCCGGGTGTCGGCAAGACTTCGCTCGCCCAGTCGATCGCCAAGGCGACCGGCCGTGAGTATGTCCGCATGGCGCTCGGCGGCGTTCGCGACGAAGCCGAAATCCGCGGTCACCGCCGCACCTATATCGGCTCGATGCCCGGCAAGGTCATCCAGTCGATGAAGAAGGCGAAGAAGTCCAACCCGCTCTTCCTGCTCGACGAAATCGACAAGCTCGGCCAGGACTATCGCGGCGATCCGTCTTCGGCCCTGCTCGAGGTGCTCGATCCGGCGCAGAACTCGACCTTCATGGACCACTACCTGGAAGTCGAATACGACCTGTCGGACGTGATGTTCATCACGACGGCGAATACGCTGAACATCCCGGCGCCGCTGATGGACCGCATGGAGATCATCCGTATCGCCGGCTACACCGAAGACGAAAAGCGCGAGATCGCCAAGCGGCATCTGTTGCCGAAGGCCATCAAGGAACATGCGTTGCAGCCGGAAGAATTTTCGGTCAGCGACGAAGCCCTGATGGCGATCAGCCAGCAGTACACCCGTGAAGCCGGCGTGCGCAGCTTCGAACGTGAACTGATGAAGCTCGCCCGTAAGGCGGTCACCGAGATCATCAAGGGCAAGACGAAGTCCGTGCATGTGACGGCCGCCAACATCTCCGACTATCTGGGCGTCCCGCGCTTCCGCCATGGCGAAGCCGAGGGCGAGGATCAGGTCGGCGTTGTCACCGGTCTTGCCTGGACGGAAGTCGGCGGTGAACTGCTGACCATCGAAGGCGTGATGATGCCGGGCAAGGGCCGCATGACGGTCACCGGCAATCTGAAGGAAGTCATGAAGGAATCGATCTCGGCGGCGGCCTCCTATGTCCGCTCGCGCGCTGTCGATTTCGGCATCGAGCCGCCGCGCTTCGACAAGAGCGACATCCACGTGCACGTGCCGGAAGGCGCGACGCCGAAGGATGGCCCCTCGGCCGGCGTCGCCATGGCGACTGCGATCGTCTCGATCATGACCGGTATCCCGGTGAACAGGCACGTGGCCATGACCGGTGAAATCACCCTTCGCGGCCGTGTGCTGCCGATCGGCGGTCTCAAGGAAAAGCTGCTCGCAGCGCTTCGCGGCGGCATCAAGAAGGTGCTGATTCCGGAGGAAAACGCCAAGGACCTGGCGGAGATTCCGGACAACGTGAAGAACAGCATGGAGATCATCCCGGTGTCCCGCATGGGCGAGGTGATCAAGCATGCGCTGATCCGGCGGCCGGAGCCGATCGAATGGGATGGCACGGTGGAAACGCCTGTCATCACCTCGGTCGAAGGCCTGGACGAGACGGGCGCGACCATAGCGCATTGAGTGGCCTAGGCCACATTTATGCCCCATTGGCTGAAAAGACGGAAAAAGGCTGGCGAAAACGCCAGCCTTTTTTGTGAAAACGTCATGTAGACGCTTGCTTTTCCTTGATTTGCAGGGCTTTTGGGTTCCCGGCGGGCCTGATGAAACCTATTCTGCGCCTAGCTTACTTTTGAGTCGTTTCGTACCATTTAGAAAGGGGTGGAAACATGAACAAGAATGAACTCGTGTCCGCAGTCGCCGAAAAGGCAGGACTGACGAAGTCTGACGCGGCTTCCGCTGTTGACGCGGTTTTTGACGTTGTCCAGGGTGAACTCAAGAACAAGGGCGACATCCGTCTCGCAGGGTTCGGCAGCTTCACCGTTTCTCATCGTGCCGCATCGAAGGGCCGCAACCCGTCGACGGGCGCTGAAGTCGACATTCCGGCTCGCAACGTGCCGAAGTTCACGCCCGGCAAGGGCCTGAAGGACGCCGTCAACGGCTGATCTGAGATTATCCGCCAGCCGTAAACGAGACCGGCTGCGCAGGATTTGGGAGGGGTTCGGCTTTGCCGGACCCCTTTGCTTTGTGCGCCCTTTTGCTCTTGGGTGGCCCTTGCCGCCATGCAGGCTTTGATTTACGACAATTCTGTTCTCAGGGCGGGGTGAAACTCCCCACCGGCGGTAAGGGTCTCGGCCCAAGCCCGCGAGCGCTCTCTCAAGCTGTGGCTTGAGAGGGGTCAGCAGATCCGGCGCGATTCCGGAGCCGACGGTTAAAGTCCGGATGGAAGAGAATGAGTGTCGGCCGTGCGAGGGGCGGGGAGCTGCCCTGTCGTTCGTCGCCGGCCCCTCATGCGTCCTGATTTATGTTGGTCCCTGGTTTTGGATGAAAGACATGAATCAGAATTCCCTTGCAGTCGAGCCGTCCCGCGCCCTTGTCGGTGCCCTCTGGATGGTCCTTGCCGGCATCGCCTTTTCGCTGCTCAACGTCGTCACCCAATGGCTGACGATGAAGCTTGCCTTTCCCTCGGCCTCGGCAGCCTTCTGGCAATATGGCTTCGCCTTCGCCTTTTCGCTGCCCTTCCTTCGCAGGCTCGGCCTGGCGGCGATGCGCACGCACTATCCCTGGCGCCACCTCGCGCGTGTCGTGCTTGCCGCGCTCGGCGTCGAGGCCTGGGTGGCCGGTCTTGCCGCGGTGCCGATCTGGCAGGCGATCGCACTGGTGATGACCTCGCCCTTCTTCATCATTCTCGGCGCCCGGCTTTTCCTCGGCGAGCGCGTCGGCCCGGCCCGCTGGGCGGCGACCGCTGCGGGTTTCACCGGCGCGATGATCATCCTGCAGCCATGGTCGGACGGCTTTGGCTGGGCGGCTCTGTTGCCGGTGCTCTCGGCCCTGCTGTGGGGCGCCTCGTCGCTGATCACCAAGAGCCTGACGGGCATCGAGCGCCCGGAAACGATCACCGTCTGGCTGCTCGTGTTGCTGACGCCGATAAACGGCGGGCTGGCGCTTGCGGCAGGCTTTGCGGTGCCGACGGGTGCAACACTTGCCTTGTTCCTGCTGGCGGGGCTGCTGACCGCAGCAGCGCAGTATTTCCTGACGCTTGCCTATGCCGCAGCCGATGCCGCCTACGTCCAGCCCTTCGACGATCTGAAGCTGCCGCTGAATGTGCTGGCCGGCTGGCTGTTCTTCGGTTATGCGCCGGCGGGCTACCTCTGGCTCGGAGCAGCCCTCATCCTTTCCGCCTCGCTCTTCATCATGCGCAACGAGATGCGCAGGGAGCGGCAGCCCGCCTGACGTGATCCGGCGCAAAATGCCGCACCTGTCATGCCTCTGTCATGCCTCTCCCGCAGAAAACCCATGTTTCGAATGTTCGATACATGGGGGATTTCATGACCATTTCATCGCGCAAGGCAGCGCTTGCTGCCGTGCTTCTCGCTTCCGTTGCCTTCCCGGCCGCCGCCGAGCCGGTTTTCAACCGCATCGCCTCCTTCCCGGTCGCCCAGAACCTGCCTGCCGACAAGGACAAGCTCTCGGCGACCTCAGCCGAAATCATCACCGCGACCGACGACGGCAACACGCTGATTTATAGCGACAGCCCGCTCGGCGCGATCGGCTTCATCGACATCACCGACGCCAGGGCCCCGAAATCAGGCGGCGCGCTGATGATGGACGGCGAGCCGACATCGGTCACCTCGAGCGCCGGCAAGGCGCTGGTCGCCGTCAATACCTCCGAAAGCAAGGCAAAACCCTCGGGCCGTCTGGCAATCGTCGACGTGGCGACGAAGAAGATCGAAAACAGCTGCGATCTCGGCGGCCAGCCGGATTCGATCGCGCTCAACAAGGACAAGACGCTCGGCGCCATCGCGATCGAAAACGAGCGCGACGAAGAGGTCAATGACGGCAAGATCCCGCAGATGCCGGCCGGCGATCTGGTCGTCTTCCAGGTCAGGAACGGCACTGTTGATTGCGGCACCATCAAGCACGTGGTGCTGACCGGTCTTGCCGGCGTCGCCCCTGAGGATCCGGAGCCGGAATTCGTCGCCTTCAACGGCCTGAACGAGATCGCGTTGACGCTGCAGGAAAACAACGAGATCGTCATCATCGACGCCACGACGGCTGAGGTGAAAACACATTTCTCCGCCGGCAGCGTCGATCTCACCGGCATCGACACCAAGCGGGACGGCGCCCTGAAATTCACCGGCGAATTGAAGGGCGTTCCGCGTGAGCCCGACGCCGTGAAGTGGCTTGATGATAACCGTCTTGTCATCGCCAATGAAGGCGATTACCAGGGCGGCTCGCGCGGTTTCACCATCTTCGACAAGACGGGCAAGCTGCTCTACGAATCGGGCGCATCCTTCGAACGCGCCGTCGCCCATATCGGCCACTACCCGGAAAGCCGTTCGGGATCGAAGGGCGTCGAACCGGAAGGCCTCGAAGCCGCCAAGTTCGGCGACGACCAATATTTCTTCTTGCTCGCCGAGCGCGCCTCGGTCGTCGGCGTCTATAAGGATACCGGCGCCGATCCCGAACTCGTGCAGCTGCTGCCGTCGGGCATTTCGCCGGAAGGCGGGATTGCCATCCCGGCGCGCAATCTCTTCGCCACCGCCAACGAACTCGACCTCGGCAAGGACGGCGGCACGCGCTCGCATGTGATGATCTATGAACGTTCGGAAGGCGAGAAAGCCTATCCTCAGATCGTCTCGGCCGACAAGGACGGCAATCCGATCGGCTTCGCAGCCCTTTCGGGTCTCGCTGCCGTTCCCGGCAAGCCGGGAATGCTCTATGCCGTCAGCGACAGCGTTCTCGGCTCGCAGCCGACGATCTACACGATCGATGCCAGCAAGAAGCCGGCGGTGATCACCGATGCTCTCGTCGTCAAGCGTGACGGCGCCCCGGCCCAGAAGCTCGACATCGAAGGCATCGCAGTGGCCGCCGACGGCTCCTTCTGGCTTGCCTCGGAAGGTTACAGCGAGCGTCTCGTCCCGCACGCCCTCTACAACGTCAACGCCAAGGGCGACATCAAGGCCGAGATCGCCCTGCCGAAGGAACTCGCCGCCAACGAAATCCGCTACGGCTTCGAAGGCGTCACCATTGTCGGCACCGGCGACGATGCCACGCTCTGGATGGCTGTTCAGCGCGAATGGGGTGATGATGAAAAGGGCTTCGTCAAGCTCGTCTCCTACAATCCGAAGAAGAAGGAATGGGGTGCCGTGCGCTATCCGCTCGACAAGACGGAAAGCGGCTGGGTCGGCCTGTCCGAAATCTCGGCGCAGGGCGACAGCGTCTACATCATCGAACGCGACAACCTCGTCGGCGACGCCGCCAAGCTGAAGAAGCTCTACAAGGTGGCGATCTCGGAGCTGAACCCCGCCAAGCTCGGCGGCGAACTGCCTGTGGTCAAGAAGACCGAAGCCCACGACTTCCTCGGCGAACTGAAGACCGCGACCAACGGCTATGTGCTCGACAAGCTCGAAGGCTTCACCTTCGACGCCTCAGGCAAGCCCTACGCCGTCACCGACAACGACGGCGTCAGCGATTCCTCAGGCGAGACGCTGTTCTTCCCGGTCGAGCTGAACGCGACGAACTGAGTTGGGATAGAGGGATAGACGGAAGAGGCCGGGCGAAAGCCCGGCCTCTCTTTTTTGATGCATAGGGTGTCCACATTCGCAGCCGAAAGGCGAGGGCATCCGACCGAAGAACATTTGCAAGCAGAGTGCTTTGGCATGGATGCTCGGATCAAGTCCGAGCATGACGGAAATTGGGAGGACGTGACCGGCAGGAGGCGAGATGCTGGAGCAATTCCAACAGCGTGCAGGTGCGGTGAGGTTGGAGTTTGGCATGGACACCTCCCCACACTCCGTAATCCTCGGCCTTGAGCCGAGGATCCATGCCGCGGCCTCTCACGCGTGCGAGTGGATGCTCGGCGCAAGGCCTGGGATATGACGGACGAAAGCTGTGAGACCTTCAACAAGGGCGACTCATCGACGCTTCCCACAGCCCTTAAAAACAAGCAGCCCCAACCCTACCAACGCTGATGCACATACGGCGCGATCAACCGCTCGTAGATCTCGCGCGTTGCCGCCATGACATCGGCCGCAAGCGGTGCCAGATCGGCGGCGGCCGCATTGGCTCTTGCCTGTTCGCCATTGCGGGCGCCGGGGATGACGACGGTGACGGCTTCTGCCATCAGGATCCAGCGCAGCGCGAAGGCCGCCATGGTGGCGCCTGCGGGCACCAGCTTGCGCACCTCCTCGACCGCCTGCAGGCCGACCTCGAAGGGCACGCCGGCAAAGGTCTCGCCGACATCGAAGGCTTCACCGTGACGGTTGAAATTGCGGTGGTCGTCGCTGGCAAAGTGCGTCTCCCGGGTGATCTTGCCGGCGAGCAGACCGCTGGCCAGCGGCACGCGGGCGATGATCGCCACGTTCCGGCGGCGCGCCTCCTGGAAGAACAGATGGTCGGGGCGCTGGCGGAAGATGTTGTAGATGATCTGGATGCTGACGATGCCGGGATATTCGATCGCCTTCAGCCCGTCCTCGACCTTTTCGACGCTGACGCCGTAACCCTTGATCTTGCCGGCCTTCTGCAAGGCGCCCAGACCTTCGAAGACCTCCGGCTGGTAAAATACCTCGCGCGGCGGGCAGTGAAGCTGCACGAGGTCGAGGCTGTCGATGGCAAGATTTTTGAGGCTGCGGTCGATGAAGCCTTCGAGATTGGCCTTGGTATAACCTTCGGCGACATGCGGGTTGAGCCGGCGGCCCGCCTTGGTAGCGACCATCGGCCGCTCGCCGCCGCGCGTCTTCAGCACGTCGGCGATGATCCTTTCCGAGCGGCCGTCGCCATAAACGTCAGCCGTATCGATGAAGGTCATGCCGGCATCGAGCGCGGCATTCAGCGCCGCGCGCCCATCCGCTTCGCTGATATCGCCCCAGGAGCCGCCGATCTGCCAGGCGCCGAAGCCGACATTGGTGACGGTGAAGGGCATGCGGCCGAAAGCATGGTGTTTCATGAGAAAATCTCCCAATGCATGTTGCCCGGAAGTGTGCAGCGAATCCGGGATAACGACATGCGTAAAAACAGAGAACTAAAGCGCGTCTCATCAACCAAGTTAATGCGACGCGCTTTTAGATTGGCCTATCAGCCGGGCGAGGATGCGGCAATTGTCGATCCGGCCTTGATTGGTTGCCTCGATGAAATATCGTCGGGTTACAAGGCTTCAACCGCAATGGAATGGAAAAGGAAAGATCATGGAGATCAAACCCGCCGGCTCTCGCCCCTCGATGACGCCACCGGCCGACTATTTCACCGGCGCCGTTCGCCAGGACCCATTGATGGAGCCGCCGGCACCGGCCCGGGTGAAGGCAACCTCAGTCACCTTCGAGCCAGGCGCTCGCACCGCCTGGCACACGCATCCGCTCGGCCAGACGCTGATCGTCACTTTTGGCAAGGGCCTCGCCCAGAGCTGGGGCGGGGAAATCCGCGAGATTCGCGCCGGCGACACCGTCTGGTTCTCGCCGGGCGAAAAACATTGGCATGGCGCTGGCCACGACACGGCCATGACGCACATCGCCATTCACGAGGCGCTTGATGGCAAGCATGTCGACTGGATGGAAAAGGTCAGCGACGCGCAGTATTCCGGCGAAGTGTAGTTCTTCTCAGAGCCGTTTCAGGCAATAGGAAAAATGCGCATGTGATTCGACCGTCAGGAACTCGAATTGCCAGCCGTAATCCTTGCAGAACTTGGTGACCGCCTCGACGACGCCATAGACGATCGGCTTGACCGTATTGCCGGTGCAGAAATCATGCCCGGCAATGCGCCCCGTCCGCTTCACCTTCTTTTCGCAGAGCAGCAGTTCCTGCCAGGTGAGCTCGAAGGAATGGTCGGTATCGATATAGGCCCAGTCGAGGAAGTCGTCGTCGAATTCGGCGAGCTTTTCCAGCGAAGTGCCCTGCATCAGATGCAGCCGGCCGGCCTCGATCTCGGCCGCGAACTTGGTGTGGATCGCATCGAGGCCGGAGCTGTAGCGGTCCATCGACCAGGGATCGATGAGGTAGAGCTGCGCTGGGCGATTCTTTTCCAGGATCTCTGCCGTATATTCGCCGAAGGCAGCCCCCACCTCGACGCCGATGCCGCCGTTGGGGATGCGGTAGAGCAGCTCGCCGCGATCGGGCAGCAGGCGGGCATTTTCCATATGATGGGCGCTGAGCGGAGTGCGCGGCATGCTCGCCCGGAGCGCCTGCCTGTCTTCACGTGTCTTCATCTCTGATCTCGGGATTGCGGGCGACTGACGGCCCTGATGCGGTCTGCGGCGAACGTAGGAGCAGCGGACCTCGATGACAACCACATGACGGGAATTTGCTTCTTTCGAACAAATCGCTAAGTTTCACCTGTGGACTGACGAGAGCCCCGGGAGGAGCGATTTCATGAGACGCATGTGGCCTGAAGAGTTCAACGCCATCATCAACGGAGCCGAGGAGGTGATGTTGGAAGCACCCGCAGAGGCCGGCGAAGCGCCGCTGCATCGCAAGGCGCTGAAGGCGCGCATCAGCATGGCGGATTACGAGCGGATCTGGCCGCTGGCCGAGATGCGCTTCCGGCTGGGCGAAAAAGATGGCAAGGCCATCACCCTGATCACCACCAATCCCCATTACCACGCCTGGCACCCGAAGGACGGCGGCAGCGTCGATTCGGTGTCGGACAGCGGTCGGCATTACAAGACGGATTATATCGTCGTGCACTTCCTGCTCGACGACGTGAAGGAAACATCTCCCGCCTGATGTGCTGACCGCCGGTGCAGGCCGTAGCCCGCACCGGCGTCCTGCTAACGCCGAGTTGATTCCGACGTTGATGACAACGGCGGCGATATCGCTAAGTTGGCGAGACGTATCTTATTAAATTGGAGGTTCCCGTGGCGGGCAATGTGCTGGATATCCCTGTCAAATCAGTGGATGGCCGTGAAACCACACTCAGCGAATACAAAGGCAGGGTGCTCCTGGTCGTCAACGTCGCCTCGAAATGCGGGCTGACTGTTCAATATGAGGGCCTCGAAAAGCTCTATGGGGAAAAGCGCGAACGCGGCTTCGTCATCGCCGCTTTCCCCGCCAACGACTTCAAGGGCCAGGAGCCCGGCACCGACGCCGAGATCCTCGACTTCTGCACCAGCACCTACGACGTCACCTTCCCGATCTTCTCGAAGATTTCGGTCAAGGGCGAGAGCCAGCACCCGCTCTACCGGCAACTGACCAAATCGGGCGTGAAGACCACAGGTGACGGCCCGATGCGCGAACGCCTGAAATCCCACGGCATATCGGGCGGCGACGAGGACGACATCCTCTGGAACTTCGAAAAATTCCTGATCGGCCGCGACGGTAAAGTCGCTGCCCGATTCGCCCCCGATGTGACGGCCGATGATTCGCGGCTGGTTTCGGCGGTGGATAAGGAACTGGCGAAGGGGTGAAATGGCGGCCGATCGGCCCCGGCCGTTTCCCGATTCCAGAACGCCACTTCGGAATCCCGAAATTCCCCGCTTCGGGATTCCGAAATTCGCCGCGCTTTGTGCGGTGTCGACAGAAAAAATCATGCAATGATTTCAATCCCGCAACCAATTTCGGGATTCCGAAGGGCTATATAGAGTCTGGTGGCAAGCCTGAGCAAAGGCAGAATCCAGTCGCAGTCACAGAGCCATGACCCTTGGCTACAACACGCGCCAGGACTGCGATGATTCGTGGAGAGGCTGAGCTTCAGATCCCCAGCACGGTCACAAGCGGCGGCGTAAAGTCCTTGAAGCCCAGTCTCGGCCAGTCGCACCTCCTGTCAAACCGCGTCTTTGGTTCGTGCCGCTGGCATTGCGGATTCGTCTTGAAGGCGTATCCGGGCAGGCTGACATATCTGGCGCTTGGTGCATAAAGGGCGACCGCGATGCACAGCGTCAATGCGGAGCAGAGAGTCCTCATGGAACACCTCCAGGTGTAGCAAGCGCGGAGATTTTCCGGGCGGCGAATTCTCCCACTTTTGCCCGCGCCCATCCATTCGCCCAATAGGAGGTGGCGCGGCGCCCGGAGTAGTCCGTTCTGGTGGAGCGTTATTTTCAGACGCCGCGCCGCATCGCGACCTGCCGGACGCGCCAATGGATCCAATTGGAATTCCAGATACATGACGACGCAGCTGAGGCGTTCGCCTGCGAAAGCTGCTATTTGGCACTTAAGGGGAAAAATGGTGGGCGATGAGAGACTCGAACTCCCGACATCCTCGGTGTAAACGAGGCGCTCTACCAACTGAGCTAATCGCCCATCGCTGACGAAGCCGGATCGGCCTGCCGCGTTGGTGGCCGTGATCTATGCGGATCGCGGCAAAACCGCAAGAGTGTTTGTGAAGATTTTTTGATTTTTTTGGTGGCGGTCTCGCTCCTTGTGGTGCGGCTGGAGCGCTGCCGGGCTGTGGATAAAGGGGAGGGGGCCTGTCGACTTCGACTGCGCCGCCGGCTTCGTTCGGGCGTCAGTGCCACGGCGGGGCGCGGAATTGCCGGCCTTGCCGAAACAATTCAAACGACTGTCATGGTTTTGTCTCCAAACCTGCTTGACACTAAAAGACGAACCCCGTAGTTAGCCGCTCATCGAAACGGGCAGCCGTTTTGGTGAGGGTGCGAAGGCATCCGGACTACTTGAAATGAATTGCGGGTGTAGCTCAGTTGGTTAGAGTGCCGGCCTGTCACGCCGGAGGTCGCGGGTTCGAGCCCCGTCACTCGCGCCATTTCAAGTCTTGTAGAACGCAAATGTGATTTGTCGTTTGTCCGGTTTCTTCATCCCAGCGGCCGCAGATGGCCCATCAATGCGCGGGTGTAGCTCAGTCGGTTAGAGTGCCGGCCTGTCACGCCGGAGGTCGCGGGTTCGAGCCCCGTCACTCGCGCCATTCTCTTCCGAAAGCCATGCAGTTTCCAAGGGTCAGGCATGCAGCTTGAATCGGTTTGTGTGGATTTGTCGCGACATCGTTGCATCTGCTTGATAATGTCCGCGCGCGGCGCGTCGAATTGCCTCTGTAAATCTCTTGCGCCGGGGCTTCGGCTGCGCTAACCACGGCTTGTTGCAACGCACGTTCGCTTGCCGGGCATTTGCCCAAATGCGCCGCCTGGCGCCTCCGGCAAGCAGGGATGAACATGATGACTGAACTGCTCAGTTCCTATATTCCGATCGCTATCTTCATCGCTATCGCGCTCGTTATCGGCCTGGCGCTGCTCATTGCGCCGTTCGCCGTCGCTTTCAAAGCGCCCGATTCGGAAAAGCTCTCGGCTTACGAATGCGGCTTCAACGCGTTCGATGACGCCCGCATGAAGTTCGATATTCGCTTCTACCTCGTGTCGATCCTCTTCATCATCTTCGACCTCGAAGTCGCCTTCCTCTTCCCCTGGGCCGTTTCCTTCGGCGCCATCGGCTGGTTCGGCTTCTGGTCCATGATGGTCTTCCTCTTCGTGCTGACCATCGGCTTTATCTATGAATGGAAAAAGGGAGCCCTGGAATGGGAGTAGCCCCTGTGAGCAATCAGCCGCTCGTCGCCCAGCAGCCGAAGGGGATCATCGATCCCTCCACAGGCAAGCCGATCGGCAGCAATGACGCGTTTTTCGGCGAGATCAACAATGAGCTCGCCGACAAGGGTTTCCTCGTCACCTCGACCGACGAGCTGATCAACTGGGCTCGTACCGGCTCGCTGATGTGGATGACCTTCGGTCTCGCCTGCTGCGCCGTCGAAATGATGCAGCTGTCGATGCCGCGTTACGACGTCGAGCGTTTCGGCTTTGCGCCGCGCGCCTCGCCGCGCCAGTCCGACGTCATGATCGTCGCCGGCACGCTGACCAACAAGATGGCGCCCGCGCTCCGCAAGGTCTACGACCAGATGCCCGAGCCGCGCTACGTCATCTCGATGGGTTCCTGCGCCAATGGCGGCGGTTACTATCATTATTCCTACTCGGTGGTGCGCGGCTGCGACCGCATCGTGCCGATCGACATCTACGTGCCGGGCTGTCCCCCCACGGCAGAGGCGCTGCTTTACGGCGTGCTTCTGCTGCAGAAGAAGATCCGGCGCACCGGCACGATCGAACGCTAAGGGTTAAGGACAAGGCATATGAGTGAAGCCCTGACTGAGCTTGCGTCCTACCTTGGCGAAGCGCGCGGCAATCTGATCGCCGCATCGCAGATGAAGTATGGCGAGCTGACGCTGACGACGACGGGTGAAAACCTGATCGCGCTTTTGACCTTCCTGCGTGACGACGCCAAATGCGGTTTCGTCAACCTGATCGATATTTGCGGCGTCGACTGGCCGCAGCGCGAGCTGCGTTTCGACGTCGTCTATCACCTGCTGTCGCCGAAGCAGAATGTGCGCATCCGCGTCAAGGTCGCGACCGACGAAGATACGCCGGTTCCCTCGGCCTGTGCCGTCCATCCCGGTGCCGACTGGTTCGAGCGCGAAACCTGGGACATGTACGGCGTGCTCTTCACCGGCCATCCGGACCTGCGCCGCATCTTGACCGACTACGGCTTCGAAGGCCATCCGCTGCGCAAGGACTTCCCGACCACCGGTTTCGTCGAGGTCCGCTACGACGACGCCGCCAAGCGAGTCGTCTATGAGCCGGTTGAGCTCAAACAGGAATTCCGCAATTTCGATTTTATGTCGCCCTGGGAAGGCACGGACTACGTGCTGCCCGGCGATGAAAAAGCGAAGCAATAAATTCAAGGCGGCTGGTGGGTTTGTGCCTGCCATTCACTGGTTATCTGAGAACGCGAGCGCATCGCCATGACAGAACATAACGTCCGCAACTTCAACATCAATTTCGGACCGCAGCATCCGGCGGCGCACGGCGTTCTTCGTCTTGTCCTGGAGCTTGACGGCGAAATTGTGGAGCGGGTTGATCCGCATATCGGCCTGCTGCACCGCGGCACCGAGAAGCTGATCGAGACCAAGACCTATCTTCAGGCCGTGCCCTATTTCGATCGGCTCGATTACGTGGCGCCGATGAACCAGGAGCATGCCTATGCGCTGGCGGTGGAAAAGCTGCTCGGCATCGAGATCCCGATTCGCGGCCAGCTGATCCGCGTTCTCTATTCCGAAATCGGCCGCATCCTCTCGCATCTGTTGAACGTCACGACGCAGGCCATGGACGTCGGGGCGCTGACGCCGCCGCTCTGGGGCTTCGAAGAGCGTGAAAAGCTGATGGTGTTCTACGAGCGCGCCAGCGGCTCGCGCATGCATGCCGCTTATGTCCGTCCGGGCGGCGTCCACCAGGACCTGCCGGAACAGCTCGTCCAGGATATCGGCGACTGGTGCGATCCCTTCCTCAAGGCGCTCGACGATATCGACAATCTGTTGACCGGCAACCGCATCTTCAAGCAGCGCAACGTCGATATCGGCGTCGTCTCGCTGGAGGATTGCTGGGCCTGGGGCTTCTCCGGCGTCATGGTGCGCGGTTCGGGCGCTGCCTGGGATCTGCGCCGCTCCCAGCCTTACGAATGTTACTCCGATCTCGAATTCGACATCCCGATCGGCAAGAACGGCGACAATTATGACCGCTACCTGATCCGCATGATCGAGATGCGCGAATCGGTCCGCATCATGAAGCAGTGCGTCAATCGCCTGCTGTCGGATGCCAAGACCGGTCCTTTCTCGTCGATTGACGGCAAGGTCGTGCCGCCGAAGCGCGGTGAGATGAAGCGCTCGATGGAAGCGCTGATCCACCACTTCAAGCTCTATACCGAAGGCTACCACGTGCCGGCCGGCGAGGTTTACGCCGCCGTCGAGGCGCCGAAGGGCGAGTTCGGCGTCTATCTGGTCTCCGACGGCTCCAACAAGCCGTATCGCTGCAAGATTCGCGCGCCGGGTTATGCCCATCTGCAGGCGATGGACTTCATGTGCCGCGGCCACCAGCTTGCCGACGTCGCGGCCGTACTCGGCTCGCTCGACATCGTCTTCGGCGAGGTGGACCGCTGATGCAGCGTCTGCCGCTTGCTGTCGCCCTTTTTCTTGCGGCATCCGGGGTTTCGGCTCAGGAGACCGATACGCTCGGCACGCCGCTCGGTCGTAAGGAAGTGACGCCGCCGGCGGCGCAAACGTCCATGGGCGATCTTTTGTCCAAGGGCTATCAGATCAAGGCTGCCATTCCGAATGGCAGCAAATTCGTAGTGTTTATGCAGAAAGACCAGTCGGCCTATGCCTGCGAAATGCAGTCTTTGACCGCTTCGCGGTGTGGAACCCTAAACTGACAAGGCGTGAGGAAGAATGTCCGTTCGTCGATTAGCCGAAGATCAATTTCAGCCTGCCGCATTCGCTTTCAGCGATGAAAATGCGGTCTGGGCGGACAAGACGATCCAGAAATACCCCGCCGGCCGCCAGCAATCGGCGGTCATCCCGCTATTGATGCGGGCGCAGGAGCAGGATGGCTGGGTCACGCGCGCGGCGATCGAAAAGATCGCCGACATGCTCGATATGGCCTATATCCGGGTGCTCGAGGTCGCGACCTTCTATACGCAGTTCCAGCTGCATCCCGTCGGCACCCGCGCCCATGTCCAGGTCTGCGGCACGACGCCCTGCATGCTGCGCGGCTCGGAAGCGCTGATGTCGGTCTGCAAGAGCAAGATCCATGCCCATGCCTTCGAGCGCAATGCCGAGGGAACGCTGTCCTGGGAAGAGGTCGAATGTCTTGGCGCCTGCGTCAACGCCCCGATGGTGATGATCGGCAAGGACACCTATGAGGACCTGACGCCGGCGCGTCTCGAAGAGATCATCGATACCTTTGCCGCCGGCAACGGCGCGAGCATCAGGCCTGGCACCCAGATCGACCGGATATTCTCCGCCCCTGAAGGCGGCCTGACGTCGCTGGCGACGGAAGAGCCAAAGGCGCGAACACGCGCCAAGAAGGCCGATGCGGAAACCGTGTCGGCTCCGGTTGTCGACGCTGCTCCGGTCCCGCCCTCCGAGGCCGCCCGCCCGAAGAGCACCGATGCCGAGACCAATGCCGCGCTGAAGACGCCGGCAACGGCGCCGAAAGCGGCTGCCAGGAATGCCAAGGCAGCCGAGCAGCAGCCGGTTTCCGGCACCGCGGCTGCCGAACCGGCGCCGGTGGCCAAGGCCGAAGCCGCCCCGGCGGCAAAGCCAGCGCTCACTGACAAGAACCGTCCGGCCGGCATCGAAAAGCCCGCCGCATCGGATGACCTGAAGATGATCTCGGGCGTCGGCCCGAAGATCGAGGCGACATTGAACGAGATCGGCATCTTTACCTTCTCGCAGGTTGCGGGCTGGAAGAAGGCCGAACGCGAATGGGTCGACGGCTACCTGAACTTCCGCGGCCGCATCGAGCGCGACGACTGGGTCAAGCAGGCCAAGGCGCTCGCCAAGGGCGGCGAAGCGGAATATATCAAGGTCTTCGGCAAGAAGCCGCGGTAAAGAGGTGAAGCATGTTACAAGATAAAGACCGCATCTTTACCAACATCTACGGCCTCAAGGACAAATCCCTGAAGGGCGCGATGAGCCGCGGCCACTGGGACGGCACCAAGCAGATCCTCGAAAAGGGCCGCGACTGGATCATCAACGAGATGAAGGCATCCGGCCTTCGCGGTCGCGGCGGCGCCGGCTTCCCGACTGGCCTCAAATGGTCCTTCATGCCGAAGGAAAGCGACGGCCGCCCGCACTACCTCGTCGTCAATGCCGACGAATCGGAGCCCGGCACCTGCAAAGACCGCGACATCATGCGTCACGATCCGCATACGCTGATCGAAGGCTGTGTCATCGCCAGCTTCGCCATGGGCGCCAATGCCGCCTATATCTATGTGCGCGGCGAATATATCCGCGAGCGCGAAGCGCTGCAGGCGGCGATCGACGAATGTTATGATTACGGCCTGCTCGGCAAGAACAACAAGCTCGGCTGGGACATGGACATCTTCGTCCATCACGGCGCCGGCGCCTATATCTGCGGCGAGGAAACCGCGCTGCTCGAAAGCCTCGAGGGCAAGAAGGGCCAGCCGCGCCTGAAGCCGCCTTTCCCGGCCAATATGGGCCTCTATGGCTGCCCGACGACTGTCAACAACGTCGAATCGATCGCCGTTGCCCCGACGATCCTGCGCCGCGGCGCCGGCTGGTTCTCGGCCATCGGCCGCCCGAACAATGTCGGCACCAAGCTGTTCATGCTCTCCGGCCACGTCAACAAGCCGTGCACGGTCGAAGAGGAAATGGGCATTACCTTCCGCGAGCTGGTCGACCGCCATGCCGGCGGCATCCGCGGCGGCTGGGACAATCTGCTCGCCGTCATTCCGGGCGGCGCATCCTGCCCGATCGTGCCGGCCAAGGACATCATCGACTGCCCGATGGATTTCGACGGCCTGCGCGGCGTCGGTTCCTCCTTCGGCACGGCGGCTGCGATCGTCATGGACAAGTCCACCGACGTCATCAAGGCGATCGCCCGCATCTCCGCCTTCTTCAAGCATGAGAGCTGCGGCCAGTGCACGCCCTGCCGCGAAGGGACGGGCTGGATGTGGCGCGTGATGGAGCGCATGGCCAAGGGCAATGCCCAGAAGCGCGAAATCGACATGCTGTTCCAGGTGACCAAGCAGATCGAAGGCCACACCATCTGCGCGCTCGGCGATGCCGCCGCATGGCCGGTGCAGGGTCTGATCCGTAACTTCCGTCCCGAGATCGAAAAGCGCATCGACCAGTATACGGCAAGCGCGCTCGATCACGGCGCGGTTCTGGAGGCGGCTGAATAATCATGGCGGACAACGCATCGAAGAGTGGAAAGAAGGAAGACGCCGCCGATTTCGCGGCCGGCTTCGGCCGTCTTGCCGCAGAGATGCTGGAAAATGCACGGGCAATGCCGGTGCATCCGCTGATGGCGCATCCGGCCGCTGCCTTTGCTGCTGCAACGGCGATCGGCTTCGGCCTCTCGACGCAGATGGCGGGCGCTTTCTTCGGCGCCTTCCAGAGCGCGCTGGAAACGACCGGCAAGGTCGCCGCCGCCCTCGATGATACGCCGCCGGACGAGCTCGCGCCCCACGTCGAGATCCGACCGGAGAATATTCGCCCTGCCGTCAAGGTTGTCGCCAAGCCGGCGGCCGCGAAGAGGGCAGGGCCGAAATTGACGGTTGTCAGGCCGGTCAGCGAACCGGTGCCGGCAAGCCAGCCGAAGCCGGCTGTGAAGGCAAAACCGGTCGCGCGGGCGAAAAAGGCCGACGATCTGAAGCTGATCGCCGGCATCGGCCCGAAGCTGGAGCAGGTGCTGAACGCCAAGGGCATTCGCAGTTTTGCCGAAATCGCCGCTTGGAGCGATGAGGACATCGCCCGGCTCGACGCCGAGCTTGGCTTCAACGGCCGCATCGGGCGTGACGACTGGAGCGGCCAGGCGAAAGTTCTGGCCGGGCGGGGCCGTCGGAAAAAATGAACTGTCCGGCCGTGCAATCGGCCGGAAAGATGGGCGGATCGGCGGACGGGCGGGGGCCTCACGCTGCAGAAGCCGATGCGGGTTCCGGACCTGGGACACGCGACAGAGAATTTGGGCGGCATCAGATGTCGGCAGGACGAAAGATCCGGCTTGGCAATGAGACTGTTGCAAAAATAGGTTTGTTTGCCGTCATCAGGCAAACGGGAAACAGGACTGAGCGACGATGGCAAAACTGAAGATTGACGGCAACGAGATCGAAGTTCCGGATCACTACACGCTGTTGCAGGCGTGCGAGGATGCTGGTGCCGAGGTTCCGCGCTTCTGCTTCCATGAGCGCCTGTCGGTTGCCGGCAATTGCCGCATGTGCCTTGTCGAGGTGAAGGGCGGCCCGCCGAAGCCGCAGGCTTCCTGCGCCATGAGCGTACGCGACATCCGCGGCGGCCCGAACGGCGAACTGCCCGAGGTCTTCACCAACACGCCGATGGTCAAGAAGGCCCGCGAAGGCGTGATGGAGTTCCTGCTGATCAACCATCCGCTCGATTGCCCGATCTGCGACCAGGGCGGCGAATGCGACCTGCAGGACCAGGCGATGGCCTTCGGCATCGACACCTCGCGTTATCAGGAAGACAAGCGCGCCGTCGAAGACAAGTATATCGGCCCGCTCGTCAAGACGGTGATGAACCGCTGCATCCACTGCACGCGCTGCGTCCGCTTCACCACCGAGGTCGCCGGCATTTCCGAGCTTGGCCTGATCGGCCGCGGCGAAGATGCCGAAATCACCACCTATCTCGAACAGGCGATGACCTCCGAGCTGCAGGGCAATGTCGTCGACCTTTGCCCGGTGGGTGCGCTGACGTCCAAGCCCTTCGCCTTCACCGCGCGCCCCTGGGAATTGAACAAGACCGAATCGATCGACGTCATGGATGCCGTCGGTTCGGCGATCCGCGTCGACACCCGCGGCCGCGAGGTCATGCGTGTCCTGCCGCGCGTCAACGAGGCGATCAACGAAGAGTGGATCTCCGACAAGAGCCGTTTCATCTGGGACGGCCTGAAGACCCAGCGCCTCGACCGGCCCTATGTCCGCCGCGACGGCCGCCTGCAGCCCGCCACCTGGGCCGAAGCCTTCGGCGCCATCAAGGCCGCCGTCGGCGCCACGTCGGGCGACAAGATCGGCGCGATCGCAGGCGACCTTGCCTCGGTTGAGGAAATGTATGCGCTTTCCGAACTGGTGAAATCGCTCGGATCTGCCAATCTCGACTGTCGCCAGGATGGGGCGGCACTCGATCCGTCGCTCGGCCGTGCAAGCTACCTCTTCAACCCGACCATTTCAGGCATCGACCAGGCCGACGCGCTGCTGATCATCGGCGCCAATCCGCGCTTCGAAGCAGCCATCCTCAACGCCCGCATCCGCAAGCGCTGGCGCCGCGGCAAGTTCCCGATCGGCGTCATCGGCGAGCCGGGCGAACTGCGCTACAGCTATGACTATCTCGGCGGTGGTCCCGACACGCTGAAGGATCTGGTCGACGGCGGCCACGCCTTCGCCGAGGTGCTGAAGAACGCCGCCAAGCCGATGATCATCATCGGCCAGGGCGCGCTGTCGCGCACCGACGGCGCCGGTGTTCTCGCCAGTGCCGCCAAGCTTGCCGGTTCGGTCGGTGCAGTCGTCGAAGGCTGGAACGGTTTTGCCGTCCTCCACACCGCCGCCTCGCGCGTCGGCGGCCTCGACCTCGGCTTCGTGCCGGGTGCCAAGGGTGTCAACGCCGCCGAAATGCTGACGGCGATGGATGTGCTCTTCCTGCTCGGCGCCGACGAACTCGACTTCACCGCCAAGAAGGCCAAGCTCACCGTCTATATCGGCTCGCATGGTGATAACGGCGCCCATCATGCCGACGTCATCCTGCCGGCCGCAGCCTATACCGAAAAGTCCGGCACCTGGGTCAACACCGAAGGCCGCGTCCAGATGGGCAACCGCGCAGGCTTTGCGCCGGGCGACGCCCGCGAGGACTGGGCGATCATCCGTGCTCTTTCCGACGTACTCGGCAAGAAGCTTCCCTTCGATTCGCTCAGCGAATTGCGCGTCCGGCTCTATGCCGCTTTCCCGCATTTCGCCGCCATCGACGAGATCGCCGAAACCGATAGCGCCCAAATTGCCGCAGTTGCGAAAAAAGCCGGCAAGATGAACAAGTCAGGGTTTGCGTCGCCGGTGAAAGACTTCTATTTGACGAACCCGATAGCGCGTGCCTCGGCAGTGATGGCGGAGTGCTCGGCATTGGCCCGCAACAACTTCAAAGTCGCGGCAGAGTAAGGGCAGGGGACTATGGATTCTTTCTTTTCGACCTATGTCTTGCCGGCGATCATCATGATCGGTCAGTCGCTGCTGCTTCTGGTCTGCCTGCTCGTCTTCATCGCCTATGTTCTGCTCGCCGACCGCAAGATCTGGGCGGCCGTGCAGCTGCGCCGCGGCCCGAATGTCGTCGGCCCCTTCGGCCTGTTCCAGTCTTTCGCCGACCTTCTGAAATTCGTCTTCAAGGAGCCGATCATTCCGGCTGGGGCCAACAAGGCGGTGTTCCTGCTTGCCCCGCTGGTGACGGTGCTTCTGGCACTGTCCACCTGGGCGGTGGTGCCGCTCGCCGATGGCTGGGTGATCGCCAACATCAATGTCGGCATCCTCTACATCTTCGCGATCTCCTCGCTCGAAGTTTACGGCATCATCATGGGCGGCTGGGCTTCGAACTCGAAGTATCCGTTCCTGGGTGCGCTGCGCTCGGCCGCGCAGATGGTGTCCTATGAAGTCTCGATCGGCTTCGTCATCGTCACGGTGCTTCTCTGCGTCGGTTCGCTGAACCTGACCGATATCGTCAATGCGCAGCATACCGGCCTCGGCACCATGCTCGGCCTGCCGGCATCGTTCCTCGACTGGCACTGGCTGTCGCTTTTCCCGATGTTCATCATCTTCTTCATTTCGGCGCTCGCCGAAACGAACCGTCCGCCCTTTGACCTTCCGGAAGCAGAATCGGAACTCGTTGCCGGCTTCATGGTCGAATACGGCTCCTCGCCATACATGATGTTCATGCTCGGCGAATATGCGGCCGTCTGCCTGATGTGTTCGCTGACGACGATCCTCTTCCTCGGCGGCTGGCTGCCTCCGGTCGACATCTGGATCCTCAACTGGGTCCCGGGCATCATCTGGTTCATGCTGAAGGCCTGCTTCGTGTTCTTCATGTTCGCGATGGTCAAGGCTTTCGTCCCGCGCTACCGCTACGACCAGCTCATGCGCCTCGGCTGGAAGGTCTTCCTGCCGCTGTCGCTCGCCATGGTCATCATCGTTGCATTCGTGCTGAAGCTGATGGGATGGGCATGATGACGCCCTCTCTCGTTTCCGGCAAAATTGGAGGTTGAAGATGGGAAGCTTGTCCAGCTCCATCAGCTCGCTGTTCCTCAAGGAATTCTTCGGCGCGTTCTTTCTGTCGATGCGCTATTTCTTCCGCCAGAAGGCGACGATCAACTATCCCTTCGAAAAGGGACCGGTTTCCCCGCGGTTCCGTGGTGAGCATGCGCTGCGCCGTTATCCGAACGGCGAGGAACGCTGTATTGCCTGCAAACTCTGCGAGGCGATCTGTCCTGCCCAGGCCATCACCATTGAGGCCGGCCCCCGCCGCAACGACGGCACCCGCCGCACGGTGCGCTACGACATCGACATGGTGAAGTGCATCTATTGCGGCTTCTGCCAGGAGGCTTGCCCGGTCGATGCGATCGTCGAGGGCCCGAATTTCGAATTTGCGACGGAAACCCGCGAAGAGCTCTATTTCGACAAGGCGCGCCTTCTCGACAACGGAGACCGTTGGGAGCGTGAAATCGCCCGCAACATTGCGATCGACTCGCCGTACCGCTGATCGAGTTTTGAAATGCCGCAAGGGAGCTTCGCTGCTCCGGTCGCGGTCAATATGCACAGGAGCTTTGCCGGTCAGCCGCGCAAACTCTATCGGGCAGAAAAACTCCCGGCTGCCCGGGGGAAGATGAAAAAGGCACCAACATGGGTCTGCAGGCTCTATTTTTCTATCTTTTCGCCTTTGTCGCGGTGGCGTCGGCGTTCATGGTCATCTGGGCGAAGAACCCGGTTCACTCGGTTCTGTTCCTGATCCTGGTGTTCTTCAATGCGGCCGGCCTCTTCCTGCTGCTCGGTGCCGAATTCCTGGCGATGATCCTGCTCGTCGTCTATGTCGGCGCCGTTGCCGTGCTCTTCCTCTTCGTGGTGATGATGCTCGATATCGACTTCACCGAGCTCAGGGCAGGGGTTCTCGAATATGCGCCGATCGGCGGCTTGATCGGGATCATTCTCGCAGCCGAGCTGATCGTCGTCATCGGCGGCAGCGTCATCTCGCCCGAGATCGCCAAATCCGTCGCCATGCCGATCCCGGCGCTCAGCGAGCGCACGAATACGGCAGCTCTCGGCGACGTGCTCTACACCAACTACGTCTATTTCTTCGAGATCGCCGGTCTGGTGCTGCTGGTCGCGATGATCGGCGCAATCGTGCTGACGCTGCGGCACCGCACCAATATCAAGCGGCAGAATATCCCGAGGCAGGTTGCCCGCACGCCCGCCACCGCCGTCGAGGTGGTGTCGGTTAAGCCCGGGCAGGGCGTCTAAGGCAGGTCAAGGAACAAAGAACATGGTCATCGGACTTTCCCACTACCTGACGGTCAGCGCCATCCTCTTCACGCTCGGCGTCTTCGGCATCTTCCTGAACCGGAAGAACGTCATCGTCATCCTGATGTCGGTCGAACTGATCCTGCTCGCCGTCAACATCAACATGGTCGCCTTCTCCTCCTTCCTGAACGACATCGTCGGCCAGGTCTTCGCGCTGTTCATCCTGACGGTCGCGGCTGCCGAAGCGGCGATCGGTCTTGCAATTCTCGTTGTCTTCTACCGCAACCGCGGCTCGATCGCGGTCGAAGACGTCAATATGATGAAGGGCTGAGTGGCTCATGTTCCTCTATAAGGCTATCGTCTTTCTTCCCTTGATCGGTGCGATCGTTGCCGGCCTGTTCGGCCGCGCCATCGGCGCCAAGGCTTCGGAATATGTCACCAGCGGCCTGATGATCATCGCCGCCATCCTCTCCTGGATCGTGTTCTTCACGGTCGGCATGGGCCATGCCGAAGGCGGCCCGATCAAGGTCGAGGTGCTGCGCTGGATCCAGTCCGGCGGCATCGACGTCTCCTGGTCGCTGCGCGTGGATACGCTGACCTCCGTCATGCTGATCGTCGTCAACACGGTCTCGACGCTGGTTCACGTCTATTCGATCGGTTACATGCACACCGATCCGCATCGCCCGCGCTTCTTTGCCTATCTCTCGCTCTTCACCTTCGCCATGCTGATGCTGGTGACGGCCGACAACCTGGCGCAGATGTTCTTCGGCTGGGAAGGCGTCGGTCTCGCCTCCTATCTGCTGATCGGCTTCTGGTTCAAGAAGCCGTCGGCAACGGCTGCGGCGATGAAGGCCTTCATCGTCAACCGCGTCGGCGACTTCGGCTTCGTCCTCGGCATTGCCGGCGTCTTCGTGCTGTTCGGTTCGATCAACTTCGACACGATCTTCGCCAATGCCTCGAACTTCGCCCCGCATGAAGGCGGCGGCGAGGCGAGCGAAGTCATCCTCAACCTCTTCGGCATGCAGCTCGACAAGGCGCACGCGCTGACCGGCGTCTGCCTGCTGCTGTTCATGGGCGCCATGGGCAAGTCGGCGCAGTTCCTGCTCCATACCTGGCTGCCGGATGCCATGGAAGGCCCGACCCCGGTCTCGGCCCTCATCCATGCCGCCACCATGGTCACCGCCGGCGTCTTTCTCGTCGCCCGCATGTCGCCGCTCTTCGAACTGTCGCCGGATGCGCTCGTCGTCGTCACCGTGATCGGCGCGATCACCGCCTTCTTCGCGGCCACCGTCGGCCTCGTGCAGAACGACATCAAGCGCGTCATCGCCTATTCCACCTGCTCGCAGCTCGGCTACATGTTCGTGGCGCTCGGGGTAGGGGCCTATGGCGCGGCGATCTTCCATCTGTTCACGCACGCCTTCTTCAAGGCGCTGCTGTTCCTTTGCGCCGGCTCGGTCATCCATTCCGTCGATGGCGAGCAGGACATGCGCTACATGGGCGGCCTGTATCCGCATATCAAAGTTACCGGCATCCTGATGATCATCGGCACGCTGGCGATCACCGGCGTCGGCATTCCGTTCACGCCGATCGGCTTTGCCGGCTTCTTCTCCAAGGACGTGATCATCGAGGCGACCTATGCTTCGCATTCGCCGGTCGCAGGCTTTGCTTTCTCGCTGCTGGTCATCGCGGCTCTGTTTACGAGCTTCTATTCCTGGCGCCTGATCTTCATGACCTTCTTCGGCAAGCCGCGCGCTTCGCACGAGGTCATGCACCACGTCCATGAATCGCCGCAGGTCATGCTGGTGCCGCTCTATCTCCTGGCGATCGGCGCCGTGTTTGCCGGCGTGATCTTCGAAGGCCGGTTCTACGGCGAGGAATATGCCGAGTTCTGGAAGGGCGCGCTGTTTACCGGCGCCGAGAACGAACTGGTCGAACAGTTCCATCACGTGCCGGCGCTCGTGGGCCTGAGCCCCTTCATTGCCATGCTGCTCGGCTTCGTCCTCGCCTGGTACATGTATATCCGTTCGCCGCAGACGCCGCGCACCCTCGCCAGGCAGCACCGCGTTCTCTACCAGTTCCTGCTGAACAAGTGGTACTTCGACGAACTCTACGATTTCCTCTTCGTCCGCACCGCCAAGGCGCTTGGCCGCTTCCTGTGGAAGAAGGGTGATGTCGGCGTCATCGACACCTATGGCCCGAACGGTGTGGCCGCCCGGGTCGTCGCCGTCACCGACCGCGTCGTCCGCCTGCAGACCGGTTACCTCTATCACTATGCCTTCGCGATGCTGATCGGCATTGCGGCGCTTGTTACCTGGATGATGCTCGGGAGTTCCTTCTGATGACCGATTGGCCTATTCTTACAACGGTCACCTTCCTGCCGCTCGTCGGCGTGGTGCTCCTGCTATTGATGAACGGCGAGAGCGAAACCGGCCGCAAGAACGTGCTGTGGATCTCGCTGATCACCACCGTCTTCACCTTCATCGTCTCGCTCTTCATCTGGATCGGCTTCGACAATGCCAATCCGGGCTTCCAGATGTTGGAAAAGCATGACTGGCTCGGCACCGGCATCGGCTACCATCTCGGCGTCGACGGCATCTCGATGCTGTTCGTCATCCTGTCGACCTTCCTGATGCCCTTCTGCGTGCTGGCGAGCTGGCTCTCGATCGAGAAGCGCCTGAAGGAATATATGATCGCCTTCCTCATCCTCGAAACGATGATGGTCGGCGTCTTCGTCTCGCTCGATATCGTGCTCTTCTACGTCTTCTTCGAGGCGGGCCTCATTCCGATGTTCCTGATCATCGGCGTCTGGGGCGGCAAGGACCGCGTCTACGCGAGCTACAAGTTCTTCCTCTATACGCTGCTCGGTTCGGTGCTGATGCTGCTTGCCATCATGGCGATGTACTGGCAGGCCGGCACGACCGATATCACCGCGCTGCTCGCCTACAAGTTCCCGCCGGCGCTGCAGACCTGGTTATGGCTTGCCTTCTTCGCCTCCTTTGCGGTGAAGATGCCGATGTGGCCGGTTCATACCTGGCTGCCCGACGCCCACGTTCAGGCGCCGACAGCAGGCTCGGTGATCCTGGCCGGCGTGCTCCTGAAGCTCGGCGGCTACGGTCTGATCCGCTTCTCGCTCGGCATGTTCCCGGTCGCATCGGATTATTTCGCACCGTTCGTCTTCGCGCTGTCGGTCATTGCCATCATCTACACCTCGCTGGTGGCGATGATGCAGGACGATATCAAGAAGCTGATCGCCTATTCCTCCGTGGCGCACATGGGCTATGTCACCATGGGCATTTTCGCCGCCAACATGCAGGGTGTTCAGGGCTCGATCTTCCAGATGCTCTCGCACGGCATCGTCTCCGGCGCGCTCTTCCTTTGCGTCGGCGTCGTCTACGACCGCACCCACACCCGCGAGATCAACGCCTATGGCGGCCTCGTCAACAACATGCCGAAATATGCCGTGGCCATGATGGTCTTCACCATGGCCAATGTCGGGCTTCCCGGCACCTCGGGCTTCATCGGTGAATTCCTGACGCTGCTGGGTGTCTTCCGGGTCAACACCTGGGTCGCGCTCTTTGCCGCCACCGGCGTCATCCTCTCGGCCGCCTATGCGCTCTGGCTTTATCGCCGGGTGATCTTCGGCGCGCTCGAGAAGGAAAAGCTGAAGGCGCTGCTCGATCTTTCCAGACGCGAACAGCTGATCCTCTACCCGCTGGTCGCACTGACCATCTTCTTCGGCGTTTACCCGGCCCCGGTCTTCGATGCGACGGCCGCCTCGGTGGATCTGCTGGTCAACAACTACACGGCCGCCGTGCACGCAGCGCAGAATATTGCGCTGTCTATGAATTGATGACGGGACTTATCGGACATGACCGCTGAAACAATTCTCCTCAGTCTGCATCTTTCCGCGCCGGAGCTCATCCTCGCGGTCGGCGCCCTTGTCCTGTTGATGGTCGGCGTCTTCTCAGGCGAGCGGTCTGGCCTCGTCGTCACTGGCCTGGCCATCGTGCTGCTGCTTGCCGCCGGCCTGTGGCTGCTCTTCGTGCCGGCGGAAGGCCTTGCCTATGGCGGCGTCTACATGGCCGACGGCTTCTCGCGCTTCATGAAGCTGGTAGCGCTCATCGGTTCGCTGGTCGCCCTGTTCATGACGATGGGTCACGCCCGCGAAAACCAGCTCGACAAGTTCGAGTTCCCGGTTCTTCTGGTGCTGGCGACCCTGGGCATCCTGCTGATGATCTCGGCCAACGACCTGATCTCGCTCTATCTGGCGCTGGAACTGCAGTCGCTGGCGCTTTACGTCGTCGCCGCGATCAACCGCGACAGCCTGAAGTCGACCGAAGCCGGCCTGAAATATTTCGTTCTCGGCGCGCTTTCCTCCGGCATGCTGCTCTACGGCATGTCGCTGGTCTATGGTTTTACCGGCCACACCCACTTCTCCGAGATTGCCCAGGCGCTCTCGGTCGAGGGTGCGCGTTCGCTCGGTCTGATCTTCGGCCTGGTCTTCATCCTCGCCGGCATCGCCTTCAAGATCTCGGCCGTTCCCTTCCATATGTGGACGCCTGACGTCTATGAAGGCGCGCCTACGCCGGTCACCGCCTTCCTGGCCGCAGCCCCCAAGGTTGCCGCCATGGCAATGATGACCCGCATCGTCATCACCGCCTTCCAGCCGGTTCTGGCCGACTGGCAGCAGGTCGTGGTCTTCATCTCGATCGCTTCGATGCTGCTCGGCTCCTTTGCCGCAATCGGCCAAAAGAACATCAAGCGGCTGATGGCCTATTCGTCGATCGGCCACATGGGTTACGCGCTGGTCGGCCTTGCCGCCGGCAACCAGACCGGCGTTTCCGGCGTCATGCTTTACATGGTCATCTATATGGTCATGACCCTCGGCACCTTTGCGATCATCATGTCGATGCGCCGCAAGGACGGTACCGTCGTTGAGGAGGTCAACGATCTCGCCGGCCTCTCCACCACCAACCCGTTCATGGCGGTGGTGCTGACGGCGCTGATGTTCTCGCTCGCCGGCATTCCGCCGCTCGCCGGCTTCTTCGCCAAGTACTTCGTCTTTGTCGCTGCCATCGAAGCGAAGCTTTATGCGCTCGCCATCATCGGCGTTCTCGCCTCGGTCGTCGGCGCTTATTATTATCTGCGCGTCATCAAGCTGATGTGGTTCGATGAGGCGACCGGCGAATTCGCCCGTGTCTCCGGTTCGTTGCGTCTGGTCTTCGGCCTCTCCGGTCTGTTCGTCACTGCCTATGTCCTGATCGGCGGCCCGATCGGCGGCGCGGCAGAGCTTGCCGCCGCGACGCTCTTTTGATGGCTTCCGACGGGCGGCGCCGGATATCGCTCGGCGATTTCAGGCACGAGGCTCTGTCGGAAACGTCGTCCACCAACAGCGAATGCCTCGCCCGGGCTCGGGCGGGCGACGGCGGTAATCTCTGGGTGACGGCCGAACGCCAGACCGGCGGCCGCGGCCGCCGCGGCCGGCTCTGGGTGTCCGAACGCGGCAATCTCTACGCCTCTCTATTGCTGATCGATCCGGCGCCGATGGAGCGCCTGAGTTCCCTGCCGCTTGCCGTCGCCGTTGCCGTGCACCAGGCGATCCGCCAGGTGCTGCCGCCGGGCGCCGAGCCGCTCGAGGTCAAATGGCCGAACGATATCCTCATCGGCCGCAAGAAGACCTGCGGCATTCTCGTCGAAGGCGAGAGGCTGCCGGACGGCCGTTACGCGCTGATCGTCGGCATCGGTATCAATGTCTCGGTCATGCCGGATAATCCGCTCTACCCCGTCACCTGCCTGCGTCACCATGCAAGTGCGGCGTCGCCGGAGGAACTCTTCGCCCATCTCTTCGCGGCGACGGCGGATGTGCTTGATCAATGGGATGAGGGCCGCGGTATTGCCGAGATCACCGCACGCTGGCGCGCCATCGCCTGCGGCATCGGCGAAAAGATCACGGTGAATTTGCCGGACCGATCGATTTCCGGACAATTCGCCGGAATTGATGATAATGGCTTGTTGATGCTCGATACCGGCACTGGCAGGATAATGCCCATTGCTGCCGGTGATGTGTTTTTTGGATAGCGGAAAAAACGAAAATTATGGCGAAACAGGACGAGTTGGTATTCCTGCCTCTGGGCGGCGTTGGCGAGATCGGCATGAATCTCGCTCTTTATGGCTACGGCCCGCCCGAGCATCGCCAATGGATCATGGTCGATTGCGGCGTCACCTTTCCCGGCCCCGACCTGCCGGGCGTCGACCTCGTGCTGCCCGATATCCGCTTCCTCGCCAGCGAGCGCAAGAACCTCAAGGCGATCATCATCACCCATGCCCATGAAGACCATTATGGCGCGCTCGCCGATCTCTGGCCGGGCCTGAATGTGCCGGTCTATGCCTCGGGCTTTACCGCTGGTCTGCTCGAAGCCAAGCGTAATTTCGAAAAGGCCAGGATCGGCGAAGTGCCGGTGACGCCGTTCAAGGCAGGCGACACGATCAATGTCGGCCCCTTCAGCATCGAAGGCGTGGCCGTCAACCATTCGATCCCCGAGCCGATGTCGCTGATGATCCGCACGCCGGTCGGCAACGTCATCCATACCGGCGACTGGAAGATCGACCACGAGCCCTCGCTCGGCCCGTTGACCGATGAGACGCGGTTCCGCCAGCTCGGCGACGAGGGCGTTCTGGCGCTGATGTGCGATTCTACCAATGCGCTGCGCGACGGTGTTTCGCCCTCCGAAAAGGATGTCTCGGAAAGCCTGCGCAAGATTATCGAGGATGCCGAGGGCCGGGTGGCGATCACCACCTTCTCGTCGAATGTCGGGCGCATCCGCACCGTTGCCGAAGCTGCCGAGGCGGCCGGCCGCGAAGTGCTGCTGCTCGGCAGCTCGCTGAAGCGGGTCGTCGACGTCGCCCAGGATATCGGCCTGATGGAGGGCGTAAAACCCTTCATTTCCGAGGAGGAATACGGCTACATCCCGCGCGATAAGGTCGTCGTCATCCTGACCGGTAGCCAGGGGGAGGCGCGGGCAGCGCTTGCCAAGCTCTCCCGCGACGAGATGCGCAATGTTGCCTTTGCGGCAGGCGATATCGTCGTCTTTTCCTCCCGCGCCATTCCCGGCAACGAGAAGGCGATCCAGGACATCAAGAACGGCCTTGTCGAGCAGGGCGTGCACATCATCACCGATACCGAGGCGCTGGTTCATGTTTCCGGCCATCCCCGCCGCAACGAGCTGCAGCGGATGTACGAGTGGACGCGGCCGAAGATCGTCGTGCCGGTGCATGGCGAGGCGACGCATCTGACGGCGCATAAGGAACTTGCCGAGCAATCCGGCATCGCCCTGGTGCCGCGCGTGCGCAACGGCGATATTCTGCGGCTGGCGCCCGGTCCCGCCGAGGTGATCGGCCAGGCGCCGCATGGCCGCATCTACAAGGACGGCTCGTTGATCGGCGATTTCGACGAGATGGGGATCGGCGAGCGCAAGAAGCTCTCCTATGTCGGCCATGTCGCGGTCAGCGTCGTGCTCGACGCGCGTTATGACATCGTCGGTGATCCCGATCTCGTTTCGATCGGCCTGCCTGTTTATGACGACGAGGGCGAGGAGATGGAAGATACGCTCTTCGATGCGGCGATCAGTGCCATCGAAAGCATTCCGCGCGCCCGCCGCAAGGATATCGACATGGTGCAGGAGGCGGTGCGCCGCGCCATCCGCGCCGCGGCAAACCATGCCTGGGGCAAGAAGCCGGTTGTCACCGCCTTCGTTACCAAGGTCTGATCATGCTCGGCCGGGTAAACCACATCGCCATCGCCGTTCCCGATCTGGCAGCGGCGACCGCCGCCTATCGCGACATGCTGGGTGCTGCCGTATCGCAGCCGCAGGCTCTGCCGGAGCACGGCGTCACCGTCGTCTTTGTCGAATTGCCGAACACCAAGGTCGAATTGCTGCAGCCGCTTGGGGAAACCTCGCCGATCGCAACCTTCCTCGAAAAGAACCCCTCCGGCGGCATGCACCATATCTGTTATGAGGTGGACGATATCCTGCTTGCACGTGACCGGCTGGTCGCGGCCGGGGCGAGGGTGCTCGGCGACGGCCAGCCGAAGACCGGCGCGCATGGCAAGCCGGTGCTTTTCCTGCACCCCAAGGATTTCTTCGGCACGCTGATCGAACTCGAACAGGCGTGAAGCCTGCGGCAGAATGCCCTCTAGGCGGCCACACGCTTCATCGGCTTTGAGTTGGCTGCCATTCCGCCGTATAAGGGCCGAACTGGAAGTGACAGAACGTCTGTCGCATGCTGTCGGCGCGACACTATCGGGAACCCCAATGCTTCAGATTTTTCTTCAGGGATTTGCCGTCTATTTCATCATTTGGTGGATGACGCTTTTCGCTGTCCTGCCGATCGGTCTGCGCACCCAGGCTGAGGACAATGACGTCGTGCTCGGCACTGTTCCGAGCGCGCCGAGCCGCTTTCGAGCCGTCTTCACCTTTTCGCTGACGACGCTGATTTCCGCTCTGATCTACGGCACCTGGTATGTCTGCGACACCTATTTCGGCTGGGGCTTCGATGCCCTTCCACAACTCGGGCCGAGCTTCTATTAAGATCAAACTTTTGCCCAAACTTTGGGCATATGTATATCATTAAAAAGCGACCTTCGTCATACCAGCGTCATGCTGTTGCGGCAAAGAGCTGCCGTAACGGAATGAGGATCATTCCCTTACGAAAGTTGGCTGGATTTTTAGGGGCGGATGAAGCCGAAAAGCCAAAAAAAAACAAGGCTAAAAGCCTTGTTTTAAGTATCGCGTGATCTGTAACCGTTGCCGGGGCAGCGACGAGCGCGCCTAAGATCTGATCCTCCCAAGACTTGACCGCGAATTCGGCAAGAATTTATCCTTCCTGCCTGTTTTGTGAGCTAAAGCTAGCTCAAACATTGGGCTTTGTCATTAGCTTTTTTTGCATTTTTGCTACACTCTAGCAAAATTTTTCTGTTGACAAGATTTTCGTTCAAGTCCTTATAAACACGCGCTTTTTCATGCCCTGTCATTTTGCGGGGCTGAACATGCGCGTGCGGGAGGTTGCCGACATCAGTTGCGGGTTTCCTTCCTGCCGCGAAGCGGCTATGAACGCTCCCGACATTAACCATTGTCTCTCGATTCCGCTTGCGGCGGGATCTCAACTGCTTCGGAATCCGCCATGCGTCTGTCCCGCTATTTCATGCCCATCCTCAAGGAAAACCCCAAGGAGGCGGAAATCGTCTCCCACCGGCTGATGCTGCGCGCCGGCATGATCCGCCAGCAGTCGCAGGGCATCTATTCCTGGCTGCCGCTCGGCAAACGCGTGCTCGACAAGGTCAACGCCATTATCCGCGACGAGCAGAACCGGGCAGGCGCGATCGAGTTGTCGATGCCGACCCTGCAATCGGCCGAACTCTGGCAGGAAAGCGGCCGCTATGACGCCTATGGCAAGGAGATGCTGCGCATCAAGGACCGCCAGGACCGGCCGATGCTCTATGGCCCCACCAACGAGGAGATGGTGACGGATATTTTCCGCTCCTCCGTCAAGTCCTATAAGGACCTGCCGCTCAATCTCTACCATATCCAGCTGAAGTTCCGCGACGAGATCCGCCCGCGCTTCGGCACCATGCGCTCGCGCGAATTCATGATGAAGGATGCCTATTCCTTCGATCTGACGCGCGAAGGGGCGGAGCATTCCTACAACAAGATGTTCGCCGCCTATCTCAGGACCTTCGACCGGCTCGGCCTGCGCGCCATTCCGATGCGCGCCGACACCGGCCCGATCGGCGGCAATCTCAGCCATGAATTCATCATCCTTGCCGACACCGGTGAGTCCGAAGTCTTCTGCCACAAGGATTTCGTCGGCTTCGATATTCCCGACGACCGCACTGATTTCGACAGCGTCGACGGCCTGAAGGCGATCTTCGACAAGTGGACCTCGCTCTATGCGGCGACCTCGGAAATGCATGACGAGGCGGCCTTCAACGCCGTTCCCGAAGGCGACCGCCTGTCGGCGCGCGGCATCGAAGTCGGCCATATCTTCTATTTCGGCACGAAATATTCCGAGGCGATGGGCGCGAAAGTGCAGGGGCCCGACGGCAAGGAACACTTCGTTCACATGGGTTCCTACGGTATCGGCCCGACACGCCTTGTTCCCGCCATCATCGAAGCATCGCATGACGACAACGGAATCATCTGGCCGGCGTCGGTCGCGCCCTTCGATATCGTGGTGATCAACATGAAGGCGGGCGATCAGGCCTGCGACGATACCTGCGAGCTGATCTATGCCGCGCTGACCAAGGCCGGCAAGGATGTGCTCTACGACGATACCGACGACCGGGCCGGCACGAAGTTCGCGACCGCCGACCTGATCGGCGTGCCCTTCCAGATCATCGCCGGCCCGCGCGCGGTCGCCAACGGCGAAGTCGAGGTGAAGGACCGCAAGACCGGCGCCCGCGAAACGATGACCATCGAAGCGGCGATCAACAGGTTCGTGGCTTAAGGAAACGGAGGCGAAATGGCAGAGGCAGCAGTGGACCGGAGTTCGAAATCCGGCTTGGGTCCGGCTGGCAAGCCATTTTCCACCTTCGAACGCCTCGTGGCGTGGCGCTATCTGCGCGCCCGCCGCAAGGAGGCCTTCATTTCAGTGATCGCCGGCTTCTCCTTCGTCGGCATCATGCTCGGCGTTGCGACGCTGATCATCGTCATGGCCGTCATGAACGGCTTCCGCACCGAGCTCGTCTCACGCATCCTCGGCATCAACGGCCATATGATCGTCCAGCCGTCCGATGGCCCCTTCACCGATTATGCCGACCTCTCCAGCAGGCTGGCCGCCGTGCCGGGAGTGAAGATGGCGCTGCCCTTGGTGGAAGGCCAAGTGCTTGCCTCGGCCCAGGCTGGCGGCAGCACCGGTGCGCTGGTGCGCGGCGCCCGCGCCGAGGACCTGACCAAGCTCAAGACGATCTCCGGCAACATCAAATCAGGCGACATGGTGGGCTTTGCCTCCGGCCAGGGCGTGCTGATCGGCACCGGCATGGCCAACCAGCTCGGCCTGAGCGTCGGCGACCTCATTACTCTGACGTCACCGGATGGTGACATTACGCCGATGGGCGTCAGCCCGCGCGTCAAGTCCTACAAGATCTCCGGCCTCTTCGAGATCGGCATGTCGGAATATGATTCCTCGATCATCTTCATGCCGCTCGAGGAAGCGCAGCTGTATTTCAATGCCGAGGGACTGGTGCAGTCGATAGAGCTTTTCGTCGATCACCCCGACGATATCGACACTCTGCGGCCCAAGGTGGAGGAAGCGGCGGGCCGCCAGATCAACCTTACCGACTGGCGCCAGCGCAACCAGACCTTCTTTTCGGCGCTGCAGGTCGAGCGCAACGTCATGTTCATGATCCTGACGCTGATCGTGCTTGTCGCGGCTCTGAACATTATCTCCGGCCTGATCATGCTGGTGAAGGACAAGAGCAGCGATATCGCCATTCTCCGCACCATGGGCGCCAGCGCCGGCGCGATCATGCGCATCTTCTTCATGACCGGGGCGGCGATCGGGATCGTCGGCACTGTTGCCGGCGTGCTGCTCGGCGTCCTCGTCTGCGTCAACATCGAATCCATCCGCCAGTTCTTCTCCTGGATTTCAGGCACGGTGATCTTCAATCCGCAGGTCTATTTCCTCAGTCAGCTGCCGGCCGAGATGCAGCTCAGCGAAACGATCTCGATCGTCGTCATGGCGCTGACGCTCTCCTTCATCGCGACCATCTTTCCGGCCTGGCGCGCCTCCAGGCTCGATCCGGTGCAGGCCCTGCGCTACGAATAAGGAATGCCGCCTTCATGAAACGCAACGTCGTTCTCAATCTTACCGGCGTCGAGCGCCATTACGGGCAGGGCGATACGCTGCTGCCGATCCTGAAGGGCGCGGATTTTTCGATGTCGAAGGGCGAGATCGTCGCTCTCGTCGCTCCCTCCGGCACCGGCAAATCGACCCTGCTGCATATCGCCGGTCTTCTGGAGCATCCGGACGGCGGTGAAGTCAACATCAGCGGCCATGCCTGTGACGGCCTGAGCGATGAGAAACGCACCGCGATCCGCCGCAGCGAAATCGGCTTCGTCTACCAGTTCCACCACCTGCTGCCGGAATTTTCCGCACTTGAGAACATCATGATGCCGCAGCTGATCGCCGGGCTGTCCTGGAAGGAAGCCGGAGAGCGGGCCGGCCAGCTTCTCGACTACATGCGCATCGGCCACCGCGGCGCCCATCGCCCTGGCGAGCTTTCCGGCGGCGAGCAGCAGCGCGTGGCCATCGCCCGCGCCGTCGCCAACGCGCCGACCCTGCTTCTTGCCGATGAGCCGACCGGCAATCTCGATCCGGAAACGGCAAGCTACGTCTTCGATGCGCTGGAGGCGCTGGTGCGTCAGTCCGGCCTCGCGGCCCTCATCGCCACCCACAATCACGAGCTCGCCCGCCGCATGGATCGGCGCGTGACGATCTCGGATGGCAAGATCGTCGATTTCTGACGCTGAGCTTAAAACGCGTCGCGTGAATCAAGTTTGATGCGACGTGCTTTAGGGGATGACCAGTCCGCCGCGATAATCGAGCATATAGGCTTTCCGGTTATCGACCATGATGCATTCATTGCCGCTGAACCGCTCGCAGTTCCCTTCGCTGTGATCGATATAGCGGCCGAGCGGATGATCGAATTCCATTCCGCCGAGAAAGCGCCGCTGGCGATACATGGCTGAAAGTGCCGCCTTGATCACCGCACCGGCGGCAGCGCCGTCGATGAGATCCGGTGCAACGATCCAACCGAAATAATTCATCACCCAGACAGGCTCGCCGGCAAACCAGACAACCTCCTGTCCGGCGAAATCGGTGCCGCCGAAATAACTGTCGAGATAGCGCCAGTCGCCGCGCTCATAACCGATATCGTGGGCACCCGGCCGGCAGGGCGCGTGGGACACCGCCGCCGACATAGGTCGCAGCCTTGGCTTCCACGACGAATTCATTGAGCATTGCAATGTCGAGCATATCCCGTTCTCCTCTCCGCCGGATGCTGGCAAATATGCTGCGGCATGTAAAGAACAAAAACAGAACAATAATGGGAAGCAAGCGGGTCGCCGTAAGAGGCGGTCTGCCGCGCAAGCAGCATGTCCCAGCGTCACCGATTGCGAAAGGACCGGAGCGGCCCAACGGATCGCGCACAGGTCCCCGCCGATTCGCGATGCGCGTCCCGGGATTTTCAAACGCAAGAAAGAAGGAAAAGATTCCTGTTGACAATGGAACATATATCGAACAAATTGAAAACATAACGAGTAAAGGAGAGCCAAATGACTGACATGATCCGTGATATCGCAGCATTCACCTCCATCGCAATGTTCGTCGCCAGCTTCTCGCTCATCGTCATGGCGATCTAAAGTTTTCAGGGGACCGCATGCCAAACATGCGGTCCGGACGCGGGACTTCTTCTGGACATCATCGCCCTCTATGCCGACAATGCGTCCGATTCATTCGGGTGATTGGGAAGGCATGACATGGCGGATATGGCAATGGGTTCAACGGGTGAGGCGACCGGCGGTACGCCGGGCTTCATCCACCTGAGGGTCCACTCCGCCTATTCGCTTCTCGAAGGCGCCTTGCCGCTGAAGAAGATACTTTACAAGGCGACCGGCGACAGCCAGCCGGCGATCGCCATCACCGATACCAACAATCTGTTCATTGCGCTGGAATTCTCCCAGAAGGCGATGGACGACGGCCTGCAGCCGATCATCGGCTGCCAGGTCTCGATCGACATGGAAGACGGGTTGGAAACGGAAAAGCGCGGCGGCCAGCAGGCGCTGGTCAAGCTGCCGTCGATCGTTCTTCTTGCCGCCACGGATGCCGGTTACGAACGGCTCGTCGATGTCGTCAGCCGCGCCTATCTCGGCGGTGAAAGCAACCAGGCGATCCATATCCGTGCCTCGTGGTTGGAGGAGGCCGGCACGGAAGGGCTGATCGCCCTGACCGGCGCCCTAACCGGGCCTGTCGACGCGGCGATCAAGGAAGGCCATCCCGCGCAAGGGGAAGCCCGGCTGCTTGCGCTGAAGCGTCTCTTCGGCGACCGGCTCTATGTCGAATTGCAGCGGCACGGCACTTACGACAAACGCCACGAGCAGAAGATTGTCGGGCTCGCATATGCCCATGACCTGCCGCTCGTTGCGACCAACGAGGCTTTCTTTCCGACACGCGACGATTACGACGCTCATGACGCGCTGATGGCGGTCGCCCACAATGCCATCGTCTCCGACGACAGCCGCTTTCGCCTCACCCCGGACCATTATCTGAAGAGCCGGGCCGAGATGGCCAAGCTGTTTGCCGACTTGCCGGAAGCGCTGGAAAACACGATCGAGATCGCCAAGCGATGCTCCTTCGTGCTGAAGACGCGAAAGCCGATCCTGCCGCGCTTCACCGGCGCGACCGACGACGCCGAGGAGGCCGAACGCGCCGAGGCGAGCGAGTTGCGCCGCCAGGCTGTGGAGGGGCTGGACATGCGGCTTGCAACGCTCGGCATGTCGCCGGGCTACGAGGAAATGGATTATCGCGAGCGGCTGGATTTCGAGCTCAGCGTCATCGAGCGCATGCGTTTTCCCGGTTACTTCCTGATCGTTGCCGACTTCATCAAATGGGCCAAGCAGCACGACATCCCGGTCGGTCCCGGCCGCGGTTCGGGCGCCGGGTCGCTTGTCGCCTACGCCTTGACGATCACCGACGTCGATCCGCTGCGGTTTTCGCTGCTCTTCGAACGCTTCCTCAATCCCGAACGCGTCTCGATGCCGGACTTCGACATCGACTTCTGCCAGGACCGCCGCGAAGAGGTGATCCGCTATGTCCAGGCCAAGTATGGCCGCGAACAGGTGGCGCAGATCATCACCTTCGGTTCGCTGCAGGCGCGCGCCGCCCTTCGCGACGTCGGCCGCGTGCTTGAGATGCCCTACGGCCAGGTCGACAAGATCTGCAAACTCGTGCCGAACAATCCGGCCAATCCGACGCCGCTCTCCAAGGCGATCGAGGAGGAGCCGAAGCTGCAGGAGGAGGCGGCGAAAGAGCCTGTCGTCGCGCGCCTGCTCGACATTGCCCAGAAGATCGAGGGGCTTTACCGCCATGCCTCGACGCATGCCGCCGGCATCGTCATCGGCGATCGCCCGCTTTCCAAGCTGGTGCCGATGTATCGCGATCCGCGCTCGGACATGCCGGTCACTCAGTTCAACATGAAATGGGTGGAGCAGGCCGGCCTCGTCAAGTTCGACTTCCTTGGCCTGAAGACGCTGACCGTCCTGAAGGTCGCCGTCGATTTCGTCGCCAAACGCGGCATAAATGTCGATCTCGCGGCCATTCCTCTCGATGACAAACCGACCTACGAGATGCTGTCGCGCGGCGAGACGGTCGGCGTGTTCCAGGTGGAAAGTGCCGGCATGCGCAAGGCGCTGATCGGCATGAAGCCGGACTGCATCGAGGATATCATCGCGCTGGTGGCGCTCTACCGCCCGGGCCCGATGGAGAATATCCCGACCTACAATGCCCGCAAGCACGGTGACGAAGAGCTGGAATCGATCCATCCGATGATCGACCACCTGCTCAAGGAAACCCAAGGGGTCATCGTCTATCAGGAACAGGTGATGCAGATCGCCCAGGTCCTGTCCGGCTACTCGCTCGGAGAGGCCGATCTTCTGCGCCGGGCCATGGGCAAGAAGATCAAGGCCGAGATGGACCAGCAGCGCGAACGCTTCGTCGTCGGCGCCGTCAAGAACGGCGTCTCGAAGCCGCAGGCCGACAATATTTTCGAACTGCTGGCGAAGTTCGCCAATTACGGCTTCAACAAGTCGCATGCCGCCGCCTACGCCATCGTCTCCTACCAGACGGCCTATATGAAGGCGCATTATCCGGTCGAATTCCTCGCCGCCTCGATGACGCTCGACATGTCCAACACGGAAAAGGTCAATGATTTCCGCCAGGATGCCAAGCGGCTCGGCATCGAGGTGATCGCCCCTTCGGTGCAGACCTCCTTCCGCCATTTCCAGACCGGCGACAACCGCATCTATTACGCGCTGGCCGCCCTCAAGGGCGTCGGCGAATCCGCCGTCGACCATATCGTCGAGGTGCGTGGCGACAAGCCCTTTGCCGGCATCGAGGATTTCTGCCTGCGCATCGATCCGCGCCAGGTCAACCGCCGTGTGCTCGAAAGCCTGATCTTTGCCGGCGCCTTCGATTGTTTCGGCACTGATCGCGCCCAGCTTTCAGCCGGCCTCGACCGTATCCTCGGTTATGCCCAGCGCGCCCAGGAGAACAAGCTGAGCGGCCAGTCGGATATTTTCGGCAGCACCTTGACCTCGGGGCCCGAGAAGATTTCCCTCCCGCCTTTTTCGCCCTGGCTTGCCTCCGAGCGGCTGCTCAAGGAATTCCAGGTGCTAGGCTTCTATCTCACCGCCCACCCGCTCGATTCCTACAACAACCTCCTGCAGAAGATGCGGGTTCAGACCTTTGCCGAGTTTTCCCAGGCGATCAAACAGGGCGCCTTCAATGCGCGCCTCGCCGGCACCGTCATTTCGAAGCAGGAGCGCAAGACCCGCACCGGCAACAAGATGGGCATCATCGTCTTTTCCGATTCTTCGGGCCAGTTCGAAGCGGTGCTGTTTTCGGAAATGCTGAACCAGTATCGCGACGTGCTGGAGTCGGGAAAATCCTTCGTGCTGACGGCCACCGGCGAGGAGCGGCCGGAGGGCATCGGCCTGCGCATCCAGACGATCCAGTCGCTGGAGGAAAAGTCGCTGCAGATGCAGAAGGCGTTGCGCGTCTATGTCAGAGATTCCGGGCCTCTGAAGATGGTCGCCGGCCATCTCAACGCCAGGGGTGATGGCCTCGTTTCCTTCATCGTCATCAAGGAGGAGGGCAAACGTGAGGTGGAAGTGGCGCTGGCGGAGAAATACCGCATCACGCCGGAGATCGCCGCCGCTCTCCGCGCCGCCCCCGGCGTCGTCGATGTCGAGCTTGTCTGATCATCTCGGGGTGATGCACATCAACCCGCGCGATTTGATCATCCCGGGGTGATTGCGATCAACCCCGGGTGATGGTGATGAAATCCGTGCCTTCGCCGGTATCCCGGCCAAGGCCGGTATCGGAGATCGTCAGTGTCGAGCCGGGCGCGATCAGCGCCTCGATCCTGCGGCGGGTTTCCTCCGGGATCGTGATGCGGCTGAGCGACCGGGCGATCGGCCTGCCGCTGACGATCGAGCTTTCCTGATTGGTGACACCGAGCCGCTTCATCGTCTCGCGCGAGAGATTGTTTTCGAGCGTGATGCCGAGCCAATCCGTCGTGCCGGCCTTTTCATCGAGTGCATGCAGCGTGAAGAAATGCGTGCCGAGCGCCAAGCCCGGATCGGCGATCGTCACCGGCGCTTCGAAGATCGGCTTGAACGCCCGACGCACCATGATGACGCCGTTCGGCGGTTCGCCCTTGCCTGTGGCGGCATAGACCGATTTGAGCAGCGTGTCGGAGATGAGGCTCCTGTCGCCGGCAAATTCCGCCGGCCGCAGCGTCTTGAACGTCTTGATCGCCTGCACGGTCGCCGGCCCGAGCAACCCGTCCGGATCGCCGGCGGAAAAGCCGAGTTGGTTGAGCAGGGTCTGGATGTCGATCACCGTCTCGCGCAGCGTGCGGCGGGTGATCAGCATGCTGATCGGTTCGGACGGCCGCTCGGCTTCGGGCGCCGCAGCCGGCGGTGCTGCCGGCATCGGCATCGCAGCCGTGTCGTTCATCGCCACCTGCACCGGTGCGCCCGGGCTGTCGGGCATCGAGGGCCGCAGTTCGACATCCGAAAGCAGCAGCATCGGCGCCGGCGCCTCTGGATGGAAAAGGGTCGGATGGTCGATCGGCTGCGGCACGACTTCGCCGTCGCTGATGATGACCGGAATGCCGGGCTCGGTCATCCCGTAAAGCTTTTTTGCAAAAGCGCCGGGCATGCGCACGCAGCCGTGCGAGGCCGGATAACGCGGCACGGAATTGGATTCGTGCAGCGCAATGCCCGACCATGTCAGCCTTTGCATGAAGGGCATCGGCGCGTTCGAATAGAGATTGGATTCGTGGTACTTCTGCTTTTCGAGCACCGAGAAGATGCCGCTCGGCGTCGCGTGCCCGTCCTTGCCGGTCGAGACCTTCGAGGTCGCGACGACCTCGGTGCCGTCATAGACCGCAAGCGACTGCTTGTCCTTCGAGACGATGATCTGCAGCGTGCGCGCATCCGCGGCAAGAGCAGGGTGCACGAGTGCGGTGGCCGACAGCAAGCCGAGGCCGAAGACGAGACGCGAGAACATGATAGCCAACCATACGCAATACTTGCCCGGCACATTATGGGACGAAGTTTAAGGAAGATTTTATGGGCCGCGCGGCGCTCACGGCTCACGCTTTAGTGATCGCGCTTGCCGCTGCCGAAGGTGTAGCCGGTCTCGACGGTGTTCTTCCCGAACTTGTCGCGCAGCTTGTCCATCGCCGCTTCGGCCGCCGCCCGCCGGCCCGATTGCCGGTCGATGAGATCGGGCGGATCGGCACGGGCGGCATCGCTGAGATCGGTGACGCCGATGCCGAGCAGCCGGAACTTCGTGCCGTCCGTCTCCTTTTCGAGAAGCTCGAGCCCGGTGCGAAAGATCCGGTCGGCAAGCTGGGTCGGGTCTTCGAGCTTGCGGTTGCGCGTGCGTAACTTGAACTCGGCGGTCTTTAGCTTCAGGACCACGGTCTGGCCGGCGATGTCGTTTTTCTTCAGCCGCCAGGAGACCTTTTCCGAGAGATTGCGCAGGATCGGCACCAGATCGTCATAACGCCAGATGTCGTCGAAGAAGGTGGTCTCCGCTGAAACGCTCTTGGCCGCGTCGTTGAGATGCACTTCACGGTCGTCGATCCCGCGCGACAGCCGGGCGAGCCGCTGGCCGATGCTGCCGTAGCGGCGCATCAGGTCGTTTTCCTCCATCTGCTGCAACTGGCTGATGGTGCGGATACCATCAGCCTCCAGCGTCGCCGCAAAGGCCTTGCCGACGCCCCAGATCGTGGTCACCGGACGCGGCGCCAGAAACTCGACCGCTTCCTCGCGCCCGATAACCGAAAAGCCGCGCGGCTTCTGCAGGTCGGAGGCGACCTTGGCGAGGAATTTGCAATAGGAAAGCCCGACCGACACGCTGATGCCGATCTCCTTCTCGACCCGGCGGGCGAATTTGGCCAGGGTGCGGGCCGGCGGGTCGTGATGCAGCCTCTCGGTGCCGCCAAGCTCCAGAAAGGCCTCGTCGATCGACAGCGGCTGCACCAGCGGCGTCAGATCCTGCATCATGGCGCGGACCTGGCGCCCGACCCGGACGTATTTTTCCATGTCGGGGCGGATGACGATCGCCTCGGGGCAGGCTTCCAGCGCCTTGAACATCGGCATCGCCGACCGCACGCCGTGGATGCGGGCGATATAGCAGGCGGTGGAAACGACGCCGCGTTTGCCGCCGCCGATGATCACAGGCTTGTCGGCAAGGTCCGGATTGTCGCGTTTCTCGACGGCCGCATAAAAGGCGTCGCAATCGATATGCGCAAGCGTCAAGGCATAGAGCTCGCGATGGCGCACCAGACGCGGGCTGCCGCAGGACACGCAGCGGCGCGCCTCGCCCTTCTGCTCGGCAAGGCAGTCGCGACAGAAGCCGGGTGTCTTGTCGGGCGCGGGCGTCATCATGAGAACAAAGGTTGAACGCCGCGACACTACGCCTTAAGCTTCCGAGTCTCAAGAGAGGCGGGAGCTTTGCCTTTGGATAACGATCTTCGTTTCGAGCCGGTAACGGCAGAACGCTGGGACGACTTCGAAACCCTGTTCGGACCGCAGGGTGCCTTCTACAATTGCTGGTGCGTCGCCTTGCGCCTGCCGCATGCGATCAGAACGAAGATGGCGGCCGACGAGCGCAAGGTGCATATGCACGACCGGATCAAGGCCGGGCCGCCGCCGGGCATTCTCTGTTATGCCGACGGGGCGCCGGTCGCCTGGGTGCAGGTCGGGCCGCGCCATGACGTGCCGCAGTTCAATTCGCCGCGCACGGTTTCGCGGCCGCTGGAGAAGGGTGATGCGGACGATCCGTCGATCTGGGCCGTCAGCTGCTTCTTCCTGCTGCCGCGCTTCCGCGGCAAGGGCATGAGCCATCGCCTGCTTTCGCTGGCGATCGATCATGCGCGGCGCCAGGGCGCGCGGTTGCTCGAAGCCTGTCCGATCGATCATGTGAAGCAGTCGAAATCGGTGACACTGTGCATCGGCTCGACGGCGATCTTCGATGCGGCCGGTTTCGAGACGGTGGCGCGGCGCAAGGACGGCCGACCGCTCATGCGGCTGGAACTGCAGGGCTGAAAGCGCCGGCAAGGAAGTGCGCCTCGATCAGCGCGGCGGCATCAGTCCAGTCGCTGACGCGGGTGATGTCGTCGGCTGCCGCCGGCGCGAAACGATGGACGGGGGAGTCGGGCATCAGGTGAATCAGCAGGCAATCGGCAACATGTTCCCTAACGGAATGCAGATTGCGCGCCATATCATCGATGAAGACGACGGGAAGGGAGCGGCTGGCATGCAAAGCGTGAACGATCGGCCCTTTGGGCTCTTCGCTGGCAAGCAGCGGAAAAAGCAGGCCCATCCTGTCGAGCAGGCGGCGGCGCTGGTCCTGGAACCGCGGCTGCATGGCCGTCAGGAAAAGCACGTCGGCGGCCTCGGAAAGCCGGCCGAGCGTCTCGACGACGCGATCGAGCGGCGTCTGCCACAGCTCTTGCGCCTCGAAGAATTCCTCGATCAGCCGGCTGACCCGCTGATCCTCGATCTCCGCGCCATCGGCCTGCGAGACGATGTTGCCGTGGAGCCGGAACGAGCGCGGCAGGAAGGCATGCCCCCGGCTTTCAAGAAAAAGCTGGAACGGGCCGATGAACTGCAGCACGACATCGTCGACGTCGCAGACGATCAGCGGCCGTTCGCCGAGCCGGATATGCGAGGTATCGAGTTGCGCTATGCCGGTCACCGTCAATATTCCCCGGAATCGAGGCCCGGCGAGGAGAAATGCTGCCAGGCGGCGGTGACCGTTTCCGGGCTGATGCCGCTCGCCGTGCAGAAAGCCATCGCCGTCGGTTCGTGGTTTATCAGGAAATCCATCATGCCGGCGAGAAAGCCGGGATCGTTGACGGCGCTGCGCACCTGGCCGGGCGCAACACCGGTCAGCGCAAGAAATCGGCCGAACATGTCGGGATCGTCGGCAAGCCAGCCGAGCACGGCGATCGCGGTCGCGTGCGGGTCGGCGGCCGGTTGTTTCGAAGTCTTGAAGTTGCTTTGCATTTCGAGGGGTAAGTTACCTTTTCTTCAACCAAATACCGCTAGCGTGCGCTATCGGTTTCACGGAGCAATTGTCCGCATGTGCCTTTCTCATGGGACGAACCGCTGCGCGAACGGACGTAGGGACAGCTTGTCATGCCCAAACAGGTGATGATTGTAGAAGATAACGAGCTTAACATGAAGCTCTTTCGCGACCTCATCGAGGCGTCCGGTTATACCACGATCCAGACCAGAAACGGCATGGAGGCGCTTGATCTGGCGCGCAAGCATCGCCCCGACCTCATCCTGATGGATATACAGCTTCCCGAGGTCTCCGGCCTCGAAGTCACCAAATGGCTGAAGGAAGACGACGAGCTGCACGTGATTCCCGTCATCGCCGTCACGGCTTTCGCGATGAAGGGCGACGAGGAGCGGATCCGCCAGGGCGGCTGCGAAGCCTATGTTTCCAAGCCGATCTCGGTTCCGAAATTCATCGAGACGATCAAGACCTATCTGGGCGATGCCTGACGCATCGGAAAGACAGCTATGACTGCGCGAATACTGGTGGTTGACGATATTCCGGCCAATGTGAAGCTGCTCGAAGCGCGGCTGCTTGCGGAGTATTTCGACGTGATGACCGCGGCTGACGGCTACACGGCGCTGGCGATCTGCGAGCGCAACCAGGTCGATCTGATCCTGCTCGACATCATGATGCCCGGCATAGACGGCTTCGAGGTCTGCGAGCGGCTGAAGGCCAACCGCAAGACTGCCCATATTCCTGTCGTCATGGTCACGGCACTGGATCAGCCGGCCGATCGCGTCCGCGGTCTGAAGGCCGGTGCCGACGATTTCCTCACCAAGCCGGTCAACGACCTTCAGCTGATCTCACGGGTGAAGAGCCTGCTGCGGCTGAAGACGTTGAGCGATGAACTGCGCATCCGCGCCGACACCGCCCATACGATGGGCATCGACGATCTCATGCGGGCAGGCGAGGGCCGCGCCGACGAGACCGGTCAGATCCTGCTCGTTGACGGCCGCGCCAATTCGCAGGAGCGCATCATTAAGGCGGTGAAGCCCGTCGCCGACGTGCTTGCCCTTTCCGATCCGCAGGCAGCGCTCTTCGAGGCGGCCGAAAGCGCCTTCGATCTCGTCATCGTCAACGCCAATTTCGACGACTACGATCCGCTGCGCCTCTGCTCGCAGCTGCGCTCGCTGGAGCGTACCCGCTTCCTGCCGATCCTGATCATCACCGAGCAGGGCGCGGACGAGATGGTCGTGCGCGCGCTCGATCTCGGCGTCAACGATTACATCATCCGCCCGGTCGATCCCAACGAGCTGGTTGCCCGCAGCCTGACGCAGATCCGTCGCAAGCGCTGCAACGACCGCCTGCGCGCCAGCGTCAAGCAGACGATCGAGCTTGCCGTGACCGATCCGCTGACCGGCCTTTATAACCGGCGTTATCTCGACAATCACCTGAACGTGCTTTTCAACCGTTCGATGGCGCGGGGCCGGCCGCTTTCGGTGCTGATCACCGATATCGATCGCTTCAAGCAGGTAAACGACACCTATGGCCATGACGGCGGCGACGAAGTGCTGCGGGAGTTTGCCAACCGCGTCCGCTCGACCATTCGCGGCGCCGACCTCGCTTGCCGCTACGGCGGGGAGGAATTCGTCGTCGTCATGCCCGATACCTCGCCGGAAATTGCCGCCGCTGTTGCCGAGCGCCTGCGCGCGGCCGTCGAAAACGCGCCCTTCATGCTGAAACACGCGGGGGAGGCGCTGAATGTCACCGCTTCCTTCGGCATCGCTTCGCGCATCGGCTCGGTGCTGACCCCGGATCAGCTGATGAAGCAGGCCGATCTTGCGCTTTACGAGGCCAAGAATACCGGCCGCAATCGCGTCGTCGCCGCGGCCGCCTGACGAATCACCTGTCGCCTTATGTGCCGTTTATGGGTTTTCCACCGTGGTAAGCGGATTGTTACCGATTTTTAATGCTCGCCCGCACAGCGCGGCGTGAAAAATTTGCAATCAAATAGCCCAAAAATGGATTTCCGGCTTTGCTGCGGATGCGCCGCTGCCCGATAGTCTTCAAGGCGTCCGGCCATAGCTAAAAATAAAATGCCGACTATAAAAAATGCCTTCCGCCGATGGGCGGAAATAGAGTGCCGCCGCACCACCTCACGTAGCGGGAGGGGAGGTGTAGGTTATTACGTTATATTGTCGAATTTCTTGGGTGGGTCAGCGCCTAGGCTTCATCCTTAAGCAGAGGCGATAAATCTTTGTATGTACCAAAACTGGACTTTTAACCATAGAATCAAGTCCGCAAAAATCATCATTAAGAATTTGTTGATTTTCTTTCATTTTTGCGCAAATTATCGGCTCATAAGAGAAGCGCTCCCGCTGAGGAGTTGTCGATACCCCATGATGCTCAGGTCCGCCGCATCTCCTGGGTCGTGGGGTCGGTCGGCTAGTAGGCAAGTTATAGCGGTTCCTCGTGCCGTTTTGCATGCTGGCCGACCCCCTTTCAAGAAAACGCCGCCACTTCCCGAAGATGGAAGGGCGGCGTTTTTCTGTTTGCGCTGTCATCGCCAAGAGGGCCAATTCGGGCAATAAAAAACGCGCAACCGAGGGCGCGCGCTTTTTGCGAAATCCGGCAACCAAGTGATTACTTGATCTTAGTTTCCTTGAACTCGACGTGCTTCTTAGCAATCGGGTCGTACTTCGTCTTCGTCATCTTGTCCGTCATCGTACGGCTGTTCTTCGTCGTGACGTAGAAGAAACCGGTGTCGGCTGTCGACAGCAGCTTGATCTTGATTGTTGTAGCCTTGGCCATGGTCGTCCTGCCTTTAAGAAAATGAAAGCCGTGGAAGCCGGATGGGCTCCACGGCAAATCCTGGCGCGAAACTACGAATCCCGCCCGAAAAGTCAAGTCCGTTTTCGAATGAACATCAGTCTGATGCCGGAAAGTAGGGCATAGAGGCCGAAGAACGCGGCAATCGCCCAGGCAAAACCGTTATTTCCGGCGACATCGATCGCCGCACCGATTGCCTGCGGCCCGGCCACGGTTCCCATCGCATAACAGAAGACGAAGGCTGCATTGGCGGCGGCAAGGTCGGAGCCCGTCAGCCGCGAGCCGAGATGGCTGAGGCCGACCGTATAGAGGCCGGAGACGCAGCCGCCCCAGAAAAGCAGGAGTCCGGCCATCAGCAGCCAGTTGTCGACCAGCAGCGGCAGCATCATCGAGCCGACGAAGCCCATCAGCGCCATGCCGGCCAGAAGCGGCCGCTTGTCGGGAATACGGTCGGAAAGCAGGCCGAGCGGGATCTGGAAGATGACGTTGCCGACGCCCATCATGGTGAGCAGAAGTGCGGCCTGCGATTCGGTGAAATGGGCGCGCACGGCAAAGATCGGGAAAAGCGACAGCCCGCCCGCTTCGACCGCGCCGAAGATGAAGACCGCCGCCGTTGCCGTCGGCACCAGGAAAACGTAGCGCATGAAATGCAGCTCCGGTTTTTCCTCGAGCACCGGGCTCTCGTCGCGGGCGATGAAGATCGGAATGGCGGCCAGCAGGATGGCGCCGGCGCCGATCAGGAAGGGGAAGATGCCGTCGCTGCCAAGGATCGAAAACAACAGCGGCCCGGCGGCAAAGCCGAGGGAAAGCACCGTCGCATAGATGCCGAGCACGAAGCCGCGCTTGGACGGCGGCGAGGCGGCATTGATCCAGAATTCGGAAAGGATGAACAGCGTCGTCGTTGCGCCATGAAAGGCGAAACGCAGCGGAAACCACATCCAGAAATCCTGGGCATAATAAAAGCCGAGTGCGCTCAGCGCCGAAATCAGCACCGCCCAGAGCATGGTCGGCGCAACGCCGTATTTATGCGCGAGCCTGGTGGTGATGGGCGCAGCGGCCATCGCGGCGACGCCTGCCATCGCCGTGTTCAGCCCGATCAGGGTGGACGAGATGCCGCGTTTTTCCAGGATGATGCTGAGAAGCGGGAGCCCGAGGCCGATTGCTATGCCAACGGCTGATATCGACGAGATGGCTGCCACCAGAGAAGGCCAATGGATTTCCTCGACATCGCCCGGTGTGCCGTTTCTCGGCTGAGACATTTATCCATCCTTAGAAAGCTGCGCGAGCGAATCGGCCGGTCCCGTCGGACAGATAGACACAAACGTGCCAAATCCGGGTGACGGATGCCGCTTCGCAGTATTTCCGATGTGAGTGACCATCTGCGGAATGTAAAGCCCGTTCGGCCAAGAAATGCTTACCATGTCGGGTTGAGGATCGTCGGCTGCCGCATTTGGGTAGTGGTCGGTGGAGCGCTGGCACTACACGGTAAATATGTCTGGAAGGTGAAAGCGATCAATCCGGGCGTCCGGGGATGTCATAATCGTCCGGACCGTCGCTCTCGCCGCCGAAACCGTGCATGCGCAGCGCCCATTGCAGGCCGATGACGCCGCCCTTGATCGGCTGGATCGAGGCAAGCGCGGTGATGACCGTGATCGGCGCCCAGATGGCAATATGCACCCATACCGGCAGCACGAAGGTCATGTCGGTCAGCATATAGCCGCCGACCACGACGTGGCCGAGAACGAGGATGACGATATAGGGCGGCAGGTCGTCGGCGCGTTGGTGATGCATCGCCTCGCCGCAGGCCGCGCAATGATCGACCGGCTTCAGGAAGGCACGGAAAAGTTTGCCGCTGCCGCAGGCCGGGCAGCGGTTCATCAGCCCACGCAGGATGGAGCGTCCCAGCGGACGCTCGGCCTCGGGTCTGTCGCCATAGCGGACGACCGGTTCGGTCGGTGTGCTCATCGCATATTCCTCTTCAGGCCGCATGGGCTCGTGAATCTCGCCCAATGCCGCTTTCGGACAGCTGGAACATTTCAATGCCGCCCGCGCGGTGGCCTCGTTCCCGGCTTCTTGCGAACCTGGCCCCGGTCGCGGTGGCCGGCTTTGTGGAAGGAGCGCACCGCCGTCGGCATCTCGCGCCCTTCGCTGACCATCTCGAAGCGCAGCGCCCCGGCAAGCGGGATCGCTTCGGCAAGCTTCACGGTGACGTTGTCGCCAAGGCGATAGCCGAGCCCCGTCCGTTCACCGGAGAGCGCCTGATGCGCCTCGTCATAGATGAAATAGTCGCTGCCGAGCGTCGATATGGGGACGAAACCATCGGCACCATACTCCGGCAGGGCGACAAAAAGCCCGGATTTCGTAACGCCCGAGACCCGCCCGGCAAATTCCTCGCCGACGCGGCCGCTCAGATGATGCGCGATCAGCCGGTCGACCGTCTCACGCTCGGCCGCCATGGCCCGGCGCTCGAAGGTCGAAATTTCCGCGGCGATATCGTCGAGGCCTGCCTCTTCCTCTGTCGTGATGCCGCCTTCGCCGAAGCCGAGCGAGCCGACGAGGGCGCGATGCACGATGAGATCGGCGTAACGGCGGATCGGCGAGGTGAAATGCGCGTATTTCATCAGGTTGAGGCCGAAATGGCCGATATTCTCCGGGCCGTAGATCGCCTGGCTCTGCGAGCGCAGCACCATCTCGTTGACCATGGTCTGGTGCGGCGTGCCGTCCGCCTTCGCCAGAATGCCGTTGAAGTTGTTGGCACGCATATTGCCGCCCTTGGCAAGCGGGATGCCGAGCGTCGCCAGGAATTCGCGCAGGATTTCCTGCTTGGCAAGCGTCGGGCCGTCATGGATGCGGTAGATCAGCGGCTGGCGTTTCTTTTCCAGCGTCTCGGCGGCCGAGACGTTCGCCTGGATCATCATCTCTTCGATCAGCTTGTGTGCGTCGAGCCGCGGCGGCACGTAGACCCGGTCGACGGTGCCGTCGGATTTCAGCAGGATCTTGCGCTCCGGCATGTCGAGTTCGAGCGGCTGGCGCCGGTCGCGTCCGCGCTTCATCACCGCATAGGCGTGCCAGAGCGGCTTCAGGATCGGCTCGAGCATCGGTCCGGTCTTATCGTCCGGCGTGCCGTCGATCGCCGCCTGCGCCTGCTGGTAGGAGAGTTTGGCCGCGCTCTTCATCATGACGCGATGAAACGTGTGGCCGATCTTGCGGCCTTCCGCAGAAAAGCTCATGCGCACGGCAAGCGCCGGGCGGTCGACGCCTTCCTTCAGCGAGCAGAGATCGTTGGAAATTCGCTCCGGCAGCATCGGCACGACACGATCCGGGAAATAGACCGAGTTGCCGCGCTTCAGCGCCTCGCGGTCGAGCGGCGACTTCGGGCGGACATACCAGGAGACGTCGGCAATCGCCACGGTGACGATGACGCCGCCGGGATTGTCGGGCGAGGGGTCGAGTTCGGCATAGACGGCGTCGTCATGGTCCTTGGCATCGGCCGGATCGATGGTGATCAGCGGCACGTCGCGCCAGTCCTCGCGATGCGACATCGTCGCGGGTTTTGCATCCTCCGCCTCGGCTGTAACGGCGGGCGGGAAGACATGCGGAATGCCGTGCGCATGGATGGCGATCATCGAGATCGCCTTTTCCGAGCCGACCGAACCGACGACCGAAAGGACCTTGGCGCGCGGCAGGCCGAAGCGGCCGAGACGGGCGACTTCGATCTCGACCAGGTCACCATCTTTGGCGCCGCCGGTGAAGTCGGGATCGATCACCATCTCCTCGCCGCGCCGCTCGATCGGCAGCAGCCGGCCGCCGCCGCCGGGTGCTGCGCGGAAAACGCCCATCGAGGCGCCGCGGCGCCTGTCGATCACCTTGATGATCCGCGCCGTATAGGCCGGTCCGCCGCGATCGACGGCCGGGAAGATCTTCGCCAGAATGCGGTCGCCGAGGCCGGCGACCGGCGCCTTGCCCTTGCCCTGACGGCCTGCGGGCGATTGCTGGCGGATGGCGACGGCGGGTGCGACACCCTGATCCTCAGGCCATTCCGCCGGCCGGCCGATCAGATCGCCGTCCTTGTCGCGCGTGGTGATATCGAGAACGGTGACCGGCGGCAGCGCGCCGGGACGGATCAGCGACTTACGGTTCTTCTGCAGCATGCCTTCCTGCTCGAGCTCCTGCAGCATGTGCTTGAGCTCGACGCGGTTGTCGCCCTTCAGGCCGAAAGCCTTGGCGAGTTCCCGCTTGGAAGCTTTCTGCGGATGATCGGCGATGAAGCGCAGGATCACCTCCCGCGACGGCAGCGCGCCGTGGACGATGTTCAGCGGCTCGACGGCGGGAGCATCCTTGCCGGCACGGCCGATCTTGCCCGGGCGCTTGCCCGCAGGGTTCGTTCTGTCGCGCGGTATTCTGCTCACGTCAGCTCTTTTTCGATTTCGCGGGCGCTTTCGCCTTCGTTGCCTTCGGCTTGGCCGCCGTCTTGGTGGTCTTGGCTTCGGCGGCCGCCGCCTTCGGCTTGGCTTTCGCCTTGCTCGTCTTGCCGGCAGGCGCCTTACCGGCCTTCTCCGTGATCAGCGCAAGCGCCTCCTCGACGGTGATCGCCTGCGGATCCTTGCCCTTCGGCAGGGTGGCGTTGACCTTGCCCCAGTTGACATAAGGTCCGTACTTGCCGTCGCGAACGGTGATCGCGCCGCCGTCGGGATGATCGCCGAGCGTCTTCAGCGCCGCCGGCGTGCCGCGCGAACCACGGCCCGGTGCCTGGTTTGCCTTTTCGGCAATGACGGTCACGGCGCGGTTGAGCCCGACCGAAAACACGTCCTCGATCGTTTCCAGATTGGCATAGGAACCGTCATGCAGCAGAAACGGCCCATAGCGGCCGATGCCCGACGAGATCATCTTGCCGGATTCCGGATGTTTGCCGATATCGCGCGGCAGCGAAATCAGCGCCATCGCCTTTTCGTAGTCGATGTCCTCAGGCTTCCAGCCCTTCGGCAGCGAAGCGCGTTTGGCCTCCTTGCCGTCGCCGCGCTGGATATAGGGGCCGAAGCGGCCGGAGCGCAGCGTCAGTTCCTCGCCGGTCGTCGGATCGGTGCCGAGGTTCTTCGGTTCGTTGAGGGCAGCACCATCCGCTTCTCCGCTGTTTTCGGAGGAGAGCTGGCGGGTATAATTGCATTCCGGATAGTTCGAGCAGCCGACGAAGGCGCCATATTTGCCGAGCTTTAGCGACAGGTTGCCGGTGCCGCAGACCTGGCAGATCCGGGGATCGCTGCCGTCCTCCCGTTTCGGGAAGACCAGCGGCGCCAGCGCCTCGTTCAGCGAATCGAGCACATTGGTGACGCGCAGTTCCTTGGTGTCTTCGATCTGGGCGAAGAAATCCCTCCAGAAATCGCGCAGCACCTGCTTCCAGTTCAGCTCGCCGGCGGAAATCCGGTCGAGCTTCTCCTCGAGATCGGCGGTGAAGTCGTATTCGACATATTTGGTGAAGAAGCTTTCGAGGAAAGCCGTCACCAGCCGGCCCTTGGCCTGCGGGATCAGCTTGCGCTTGTCGATCGTCACATAGTCGCGGTCGCGCAGCGTCGCCAGCGTCGCCGCATAGGTGGAGGGGCGGCCGATGCCGAGCTCTTCCATCTTCTTGATCAGCGAGGCTTCCGAGTAGCGCGGCGGAGGCTCGGTGAAATGCTGGGTCGAATTGATCTTCTGCTTGGCGAGCGTCTCGCGCGCATTGATCTCCGGCAGGCGGCCATCCTCGTCGCCGTCGTCGCTCTGCTCGCCGTCTTCCTTCTGATCGGTATAGGCGGCGATGAAGCCATCGAAGCGGATGACCGAGCCGACGGCGCGCAGCCCGGCCTTCTCGCCCTTGTTGTCGGCGGTGATTTCAGCCGTCGTACGCTCGATTTCGGCCGAGGCCATCTGGCTGGCGATGCCGCGCTTCCAGATCAGGTCGTAGAGCCGGATCTGGTCGGCGTCGAGGAATTGGCGCACGCGGTCGGGTGAGCGGTAGAAATCGGTCGGGCGGATCGCCTCGTGCGCCTCCTGGGCGTTCTTGGCCTTGGTGGAATAGAAGCGCGCCTTTTCGGGCATGTAACGCTCGCCGAACTGGTCGACGATGGCGCTGCGGGCGGCATCGATCGCCTCCGGCGCTATCTGCACGCCGTCGGTTCGCATATAGGTGATGAGACCGACGGTCTCGCCGCCGACATCGACGCCTTCATAAAGCTTCTGGGCGATCTGCATGGTGCGCGAGGCGGAGAAACCGAGATTGGAGGAGGCGGCCTGCTGCAGGGTCGAGGTCGTAAATGGCGGTCCTGGATTGCGCTTGACCGGCTTGGCCTCGACCGTGTCGACGACATAGCTCGCGCCGTCCAGCAAAGCCTTCAGGCGGCCCGCATCCTCGCCGTTGCCGATCGCGCGCGGCTGCAGCCGCTTGCCGTTGGCCGAAACCAGCCTTGCCTCGAACTCGTCGCCGCGCGGCGTCTTCAGAAGTGCCGAGATGTTCCAGTATTCTTCCGAAATGAAGCGCTCGATTTCGGATTCGCGGTCGCAGACCAAGCGAAGCGCCACCGACTGGACGCGGCCGGCCGAGCGTGCGCCGGGCAGCTTGCGCCAGAGGACCGGCGAAAGATTGAAGCCGACGAGATAGTCGAGCGCGCGGCGCGCCAGATAGGCGTCGACCAGCGGCACGTCGATGTCGCGCGGATCGGCCATCGCGTCGAGCACCGCCTTCTTGGTGATCGCGTTGAAGACGACACGCTTGACCGGCTTGCCGTTCAGCACCCGCTTCTTGTTCAGCATATCGAGGACGTGCCAGGAAATCGCTTCGCCTTCGCGATCAGGGTCGGTCGCCAGAAACAGGCCGTCGGACGATTTCACCGCGTCGGCGATGTCCTTCATCCGCTTGGCCGAGGCCCCGTCGACCTCCCAAAGCATTTCAAAATCCTGATCGGGGAGGACCGAGCCATCCTTGGCAGGCAGATCGCGCACATGGCCGAAGGAGGCGAGCACTTTGTATCCCGAACCCAGATACTTGTTGATCGTCTTGGCCTTGGCAGGCGATTCCACCACTACAACATTCATGATGATTCTCTAAAAAAGGAAACGACGCCAGCGTTGAAACCAGCGCAACACACACCGCAACATGGATGCCGGCCCTCCGACATGGACAGGGAAATCGCTGCGGTCAAGGGGTTTGCTACAATTTTACGTCTTCCGGCTGCTGCAAAGCGGCCGGTCCGTATCGCCCAAAGCTCAATCGGAAAGCGAGATGAGACCGCCCTGATGCCGGTGCAGCCTGCCTGCGATGTCGAGTTCCAGCAGGATGAGATAGACCGCCGATGCCGACAGTCCGGTGTGGCGGATAATATCGTCGATCTCCACCGGCGTCGGCCCGAGCGCATCGATGATGCGGTTGCGATCCGTATCGCCGGGCGGCATCGCCATTGCCCCGCCGCCACCTGGCGGCTCCTCCGCCATCGACGACGGGAACAGCTCGAATTGCGCCAGCGGCGCCAAGGCCTCGATGACATCGGCAGGTGCGGTGACGATCGAAGCGCCGTCCTTCAGCAGGCCGTTGGTGCCATGGCAGCGCGGATCGAGCGGTGAGCCGGGTACGGCAAACACCAGCCGGCCGAATTCGCCGGCAAGCCGTGCGGTGATCAGCGATCCCGAGCGCGTTGCCGCTTCGACGACCACGAGGCCGAGCGCGATGCCGGCGATCAGCCGGTTGCGGCGCGGGAAATCGCGGGCGCGGGGCTCCCAGCCGAAAGGCATCTCGCTCACCGCCAGGCCGTTGCCGCCGGTGATCTCCTCGAGCAGGCCGATATTTTCCGGCGGGTAGGGCTGGTCGAGACCGCCGGCAAGGGCCGCGATCGTGCCCGTCTCCAGGCTTGCCCGGTGCGCGGCGGTATCGATGCCGCGCGCGAGACCCGAGACCACGGTATAGCCGGCCCGGCCGCAGTCGCGCGCCACCATCGCCGCGAATTTGGCGCCGGCGATCGAGGCGTTGCGCGAGCCGACGATGCCGACGGCCGGCCGTTTGGCGGCGGCGAGTGTGCCCTTGACGGCCAAGAGCGGCGGCGCGCCGTCGATCTGCTTCAGCGCTTGCGGATAGTCCGGCTCGCCGATGCCGACGAAGCGGGCGCCGAAACGATGCGCCGCCTCCAGTTCCCGATGCGCCTCCGCCTCGCTGGCGATGCGGATTGCCCGCGTCGCGCCGCCGCGCGCCGAAAGCTCCGGCAGTGCCGCAAGCGCTGCCTCGGCCGAACCGAAATGATTGATAAGGTCGCGAAAGGTCGCGGGGCCGATATTGTCGGAACGGATGAGGCGCAGCCAGGCAATTCTTTGCCGTTCGCTCAGCACAGTGCCTTTTGGTCCCGCGCTCAGCGCATCCATTATCCCTTTGCCCCGATCTTGCTTTCGGTCCCGCCCATCAGCCGGGAAATATTCGCCCTGTGCTTCCAATAGGAAATGAGCGTCATGATCGCCATGACGGCTGCAACCTTTTCGTTGCCTAGTATCCACAGCGCAACCGGAATGACAAGCATGGCGACCAGCGCCGACAGCGAGGAGTAGCGGGTGGTGAAGGCGATTGCCAGCCAGACTGCGGCAAAGAGCACGACCATGATCGGCGCGACGCCTAGCAGCGTGCCGATATAGGTGGCGACACCCTTGCCGCCCTTGAAGCCGATCCAGACCGGAAAGACATGACCGATGAAGGCGAAGAAACCGGCGATGATCGCTGCCTCCTCACCGAGGAAATAGCCGACGATCCAGGCTGCGGCCGACGCCTTCAATGCATCGAGCAGCAGCGTCGCCGCCGCGAGCTTGCGGTTTCCGGTTCTGAGCACATTGGTCGCGCCGATATTGCCGGAGCCGATGCTGCGCACGTCGCCGAGCCCGGCGGCGCGCGTCAGGATCAAGCCGAAAGGAATGGAGCCGAAGAGATAGCCGATGACGGCGGCGGCAAGCGCGACCGGCAGCGTGATCTGCCATGACATGAGATTGGATAACATATGCCGCCTCAGCCCTCCGTGGCCTATTCTCAGTCCAGCCGCGTCCTAGAGTGCATGGACAAGCTTTCCCGAGACGTATGTCGCGATTGCCCGCCCGCTGAAGCGCGCATCTTCGAACGGCGTGTTCTTCGAGCGGGAGAGAAGCATGTCTTTGGCGACAAGCCAAGGCTCATCGAGATCGATCAGCGCGATATCGGCCGCAGCCCCCGGCTTCAGCGTGCCGGCGGGGAGGCCGAAAATCTCGGCCGGGCGGGTGGACATGGCGTCGATCAGGCGCATCAGGCTCACCTGGCCGCCATGGTGAAGCCTGAGAGCCGCCGCCAGCGTGGTTTCGAGGCCGACCGCGCCGTCTTCAGCCTCGCCGAAGGGCAGGCGCTTCGTATCGACGTCCTGCGGGTCGTGCGAGGAGACGATGATATCGATCGCGCCGCTTGCCAGCGCCTCGACCATGGCGACCCGGTCGTCTTCCGGGCGCAGCGGCGGATAGAGCTTGAAGAAGGTGCGATATTCGCCGATGTCGTTTTCGTTGAGCGCCAGATTGTTGATCGAGATGCCCGAGGTCACTTTGGCGCCACGGTTGCGGGCGCGTTCGATCGCCTCGACCGATTGCGGCACCGAGATCATCGCGGCATGATAACGCCCGCGTGTCAGCTCTGCGATCCTGAGATCGCGTTCGAGCGGGATGAGCTCGGCTTCTCTTGGAATGCCGGAGAGCCCGAGCCAGCTGGCGAAAAGCCCCTCATGCATGACGCCGTTGGCGCCGAGATATTTGTCGCGGGTTTCGCAGCAGATGACGGCGCCGAATTCGCGCGCATAGGTCATGATCCGGCGCAGCACCTGCGTATCGTGGACGCTGGAATGGGCATCGGTGAAGGCGACCGCGCCTGCCTGCATCAGCAGGCCGATCTCGGTCATTTCCTCGCCGGAAAGTCCCTTGGTGAGGGCGGCGGCCGGATAGACGTTGACGGCGGCGGTATCGCGCGCCGTCTTCTTGACGAATTCGACGAGGGCGATGTCGTCGATCACGGGATCTGTGTCCGGCATCATGATGATCGAGGTGACGCCGCCGGCGGCCGCTGCCCGGCTTGCCGAGGCGATCGTCTCGCGGTGCTCGCCGCCGGGTTCGCCGATATGGACGCGCGCATCGACGAGGCCCGGTGTGGCGACAAGGCCGGTGCAGTCGCGGATATCGGCACCTTCGGGCGCGCCCTGGTTCTGCGCGGCGCTTCCGGCAGCAAGGATCACGCCGTTTGCGGCGATGATCGTGCCCACCTCGTCGAGATTGCGCGACGGATCGACGATGCGGACGTTCTGGAGGACGATCGGGTTGCTCATGCCTTCAATCCATCGGTTCGGGGGCCCTGGTTCTGCGAGACGAGCAGCGTCTCCATCACCGCCATGCGCACCGCGACCCCCATTTCCACCTGTTCGGCGATCACGCTCTGCGGACCGTCCGCTACCTCGGAGGCGATCTCGACGCCGCGGTTCATCGGGCCGGGATGCATGACCAGCGCATCCTCTTTCGCCGCCTTCAGCGTTTCGGCGTCGAGCCCGTAGAAGTGGTAGTATTCGCGCACCGAAGGCACGAAGGCGCCGGACATGCGCTCGCGCTGCAGCCGCAGCATCATCACCACATCGGCGTCCTTCAGCCCTTCCTTCATCGAATGGAAGACCTCGACGCCCATATCGGCGATGCCGGCGGGAAGAAGAGTGGCAGGGGCGACGACGCGCACGCGCGCGCCCATGGCGTTCAGCAGCAGGATATTGGAGCGCGCCACCCGCGAATGTAGCACGTCGCCGCAGATCGCCACGATGATGCGCGAGAGCTTGCCCTTGGCGCGGCGGATCGTCAGCGCGTCGAGCAGCGCCTGGGTCGGATGTTCGTGCTGCCCGTCGCCGGCATTGACGACCGAGCAGGAGACCTTCTGGGCAAGCAGGGCGGCCGCCCCCGCGCTCGAATGGCGGATGACCAGCACGTCGGGGCGCATCGCATTCAGCGTCATCGCCGTATCGATCAGTGTCTCGCCCTTCTTCACCGAGGAATTGCCGACCGACATATTCATGACGTCGGCGCCGAGCCGCTTGCCGGCAAGCTCGAAGGAGGCTTGCGTGCGGGTCGATGCCTCGAAAAAGAGGTTGATCTGCGTCAGCCCGCGCAGCGTCGACGTCTTCTTCTCTCGCTGGCGGCTGATCTTGACGGCCTCATCGGCCTTGTCGAGCAGATAGGTGATATCCTGCTCGGTGAGGCCCTTGATGCCGATGAGGTGGCGGTGGGGGAAAAAGACCATGACCCTGCCTCTTGCTGTCTCTGGCGGGTCTATAAAGAGTGCGGCCCGCCGGGGCAAGCATGCGCTGTGGGCAAAGGCTTATGTCCCCATGCATTTTCGCGAAAATTCCGATAGAGCAGAATGAACCGAATCATAACTTCCGGTTTCCCTTTGCCGGGTTCTTACACTAGAAGCGAATTATGACCTCCGCCAACCGGACTGACGAAAAACTCGCAGAACTCAACCAGCCGAGCCTGTGGTCCGGCATCAACGCCTATCGGTCCGATCCGCTGATCGTCGACCTGACGGCGGCCCTGCCGCGCGGCATCCGCGAAGACCTGGAAAACATGGGTCGCTACGTCACCTCGCCGGAGGCGCAGGAGCTGGCGCGCATGGCAAACCAGGGCGCGCCGCAGCTGCGCACCCACGGTCCGCGCGGCGAGCGCCTCGACGTCGTCGAATTCCACCCCGCCTGGCACGCGCTGATGCGCCGCTCCATGTCGGTCGGCCTGCATTCCTCCGTCTGGGATCCGCAGGCCGATGCAGATGCCAAGGATGAGGCCCACAAGGTTCGCGCCGCCCGCTTCTATCTGACCGCGCAGCTGGAATCCGGCCATCTCTGCCCGCTGACGATGACCAGCGCCTCCGTTGCCGCGCTCTCGGCTTCGCCCGCCGTGCAGAAGGACTGGGCGCCCAAAATCCTCTCGCGCAAATATGATTCGTCGAACAAACCCGCCATGCAGAAATCCGCCGTCACCATCGGCATGGGCATGACGGAAAAGCAGGGCGGCACGGATGTGCGCGCCAACCGCAGCGCTGCCGAAAAGGTCAGCGAAGGCATCTACCGACTATCAGGCCACAAATGGTTCATGTCGGCGCCGATGAGCGATGCCTTCATCATGCTGGCGCAGACGAAGGAGGGCATGGGCTGCTTCCTCGTGCCGCGGCTGCTGGAGGATGGTTCGGCCAACGGCCTGCAGTTTCAGCGGCTGAAGGATAAGGTCGGCAACCGCTCCAACGCCTCTGCCGAAGTGGAATTTTCAGACACCTTCGGCTTCTTGCTCGGCGGCGCGGATGCCGGCATCCGCACCATTCTCGATATGGTGACGCTGACGCGGCTCGACTGCGCGCTGGCCTCGTCAGGCATGATGCGCGCCTCGCTGGCCGAAGCCGTGCACCACACCCGCGGCCGCAGCGTCTTCGGCAAGATGCTCGTCAACCAGCCGATCATGACGCGCGTGCTGGCCGACATGGCGCTTGATGTCGCCGCCGCCACCGCACTGTCCTTTCGTCTGGCCGACGCCTTCGACAAGGCGCGCGGCAATGCCGAGCAAGCGGCCTATGCCCGCGTCATGACACCGGTCGCCAAATACTGGTGCTGCAAGATCGCCCCGGCGCTGATCTACGAGGCGATGGAATGCATCGGCGGCAACGGCTATATCGAGGAACGCCCGATTGCCCGCCATTACCGCGAAGCGCCGGTCAACGCCATCTGGGAAGGCTCCGGCAACGTCATGGCGCTCGACGTGCTGCGTGTGCTCAACCGTGGCAAGGATCTGTTCGAGACGGTCTTCGCTGGTCTTGCCCGCGATCTCGGTCCGGCCGGCAAGAAGACGATCGACGTCCTGCGCGCCGCAATCGCGCTCTGCGAACAGGATGAGGGGGCCGCGCGCCTGCTCGTCGAGCAGCTGGCGCTTGCTGCCGGTGCCGCCGAACTCTATCGGCTGGGGGCAGGGCGCATTGCCGATGCCTTCATCGAGACGCGCCTTGCCGGCGGCTGGCGCTCCACCTACGGCATGCTCGATTCCCGCTTCGACGCCAGCTACATCGTCGACCTGCTCTATCCGCCGGCGGCCTGATTGTAGGCGGTCTGTGATCGCTCTTCACCAACATCGAACTGAGCGAGCCCTTCGCGCCGATGGCTGCCCCTCACCCTAACCCTCTCCCCGTTCTGACGGGGAGAGGGGACGTGCCCCTGCGAGAGGTGTGTGGGGAACGGAGAGGTTGCTGCGTGTTCCCTTCTCCCCGCAGGCGGGGAGAAGGTGGCGGCAGTCGGATGAGGGGCCGATGTCTAGCACCGCCACAAACAAAAATCCGGCCGCGTCGCCGCGGCCGGATTGATCATTTACGTCCGAAAATCAGCGTTCAGAAGAAGCCACGACGCTGCCACCAGCCGGCCTTTTTCGGCTTGCCGTCGTCGCTTTCGCCATTTTCGCTGCGGGTGGATTTCACCGTCGGCTCGGAGGAGGTGATGTTGGATTCGCGGTTGGCGCGAACCGGCTTTGCCTCTTCCGGGGCCTCATCCTGAGCGGGCGTTTCGAGATCGGCGGAGGCTGCGACCAACTCCGGCTCGGCTTCGGCGACAGGAGCTGCTTCTGCCACGGGCTCCTCCACAGGCGCTGCGGCGGCTTTGCGGCGGCCACGGCCCCGGGCGGGCTTCACATCCTCGGCGACAACAGCCGCACCCTCGACAGCGGCGGCTGCGGCCTGGTTTTCGCCAGCCTGCTCGGCAACCGCTTCGACCGTTGCGGCTTCTCCAGGAGCGCCGTCGTTCGAAACGTCGTCGGCTTCGCCCTCTTCGCCGCCTTCGTCACCGCCATTGTCTTCACCGGCTTCGCCGGCCGTCAGTTCGGAACCATCCTCGGCGCGGTTGCGGCGGCCGCCACGCTTGCCGCGACGGCGGCGCTTGCGGCGCTGCGATTCCTCGCTTTCAGCCAGCGTCTCGGTCGCGCCGTCGGTGGTTTCATCACCTTCGCCGCCCTCGTCGTCGCCGTCTTCATCCTCGTCGCCGGCTTCGCCTGCCGCCGATGCCGGCTGCTCGGCATTGCCGTTGCGGCCGCGCCGGCGCCGACGGCGCTTGCGCTTGCGGTTGCCGTCACCTTCGCTTTCGGAGCGTGCCGCGACGGGTCGCTCAGCGGCTGCCGGCTTTTCCTCGAGTTCCTCGTCTTCGTCCTCATCCATTTCGATGACGATGTCGTCGTCGTCATCCTCAGGAATGGCTGCGAAGTTGAAGAGCGTCTCGATCTTGACCGGGTTCTCCACGGCCTCGCCGCGGTCGATGGCGAAATGCTGCGCACCGACCGAACCGTCCGCATCGATGACGATAGCGACGCCGAAACGGTTTTCGTAATCGATGATCGTCTGGCGCTTGTGGTTGAGCAGGTAGAGCGCAATGTCAGGCGTGGTGCGTACGCTGATGTTGTGCGTGGTATTCTTGAGCAGATATTCCTCGATACCGCGCAGGACATGCAGGGCGACGGAGGACTGCGAACGCACATGGCCGCTGCCGCCGCAATGCGAGCACACCTGCGTCGTCGATTCGAGAACCGAGGCGCGGATGCGCTGGCGCGACATTTCCAGCAGGCCGAAATGCGAGATGCGGCCGACCTGGATGCGGGCGCGGTCGTTCTTCAGGCATTCCTTCAGCTTCTTTTCGACAGCGCGGTTGTTGCGCTTCTCTTCCATGTCGATGAAGTCGATGACAATCAGGCCGGCGAGGTCGCGCAGGCGAAGCTGGCGGGCGATTTCCTCAGCCGCTTCGAGGTTGGTCTGCAGCGCGGTGTCCTCGATCGAGTGTTCGCGCGTCGAGCGGCCGGAGTTGACGTCGATCGAGACCAGCGCTTCCGTCTGGTTCATGATCAGGTAGCCGCCGGAACGCAGCGTTACCTGCGGCTGCAGCATCCGGTCGAGCTGGGCTTCGATGCCGGAGCGCGAAAAGATCGGGTGGATGTCGCGATAAGGCTGAACCACCTTGGCATGGCTCGGCATCAGCATCTTCATGAAGTCTTTCGCTTCACGATAGCCTTCCTCGCCGGCAACGATGATCTCGCCGATATCCTTGTTGTAGAGGTCGCGGATCGAGCGCTTGATCAGCGAGCCTTCCTCATAGACGAGGCAGGGAGCGGTGGACGCCAGCGTCAGCGTGCGCACGTTCTCCCAGAGACGCATCAGATATTCGAAGTCGCGCTTGACCTCGACCTTGGTGCGGTTGGCGCCGGCGGTGCGCAGGATGACGCCCATGCCCTGCGGCACTTCCAGCATGCGCGCGATTTCTTTCAGGCGCTTGCGGTCGGCAGGGTTGGTGATCTTGCGGGAAATACCGCCGCCGCGCGCCGTGTTCGGCATCAGCACGGAGTAGCGGCCGGCAAGCGACAGATAGGTGGTCAGCGCCGCGCCCTTGTTGCCGCGCTCTTCCTTGGCGACCTGCACCAGCAGGATCTGGCGACGCTTGATGACTTCCTGAATGCGGTACTGCTTGCGCGGCTTGCGCTGCACGCGGTCCGGCACTTCTTCCATCGCGTCTTCGGCGCCGACGGATTCGATGACTTCCTCTTCGCCGTGATCGTCATCGTCGTCGTCGTCATCGTGGCGACGCTTGTTGGTGTCGACGTCTTCGGAGATCGAGTCGGTTTCGACCATGGCGGCCATTGCGCCGCCGGTCGAGCCGTCATCCTCGTTGTCGACGGTTGAAGCCCCTTCGGCTTCGACGTCTGTGGGAACGGCGTCCTCGGTCGCGGTCGTCTCAGGCGCCGGCTCGGCGGCCTTCTTGCGGCTGCGGCGCGGTCTGGCCTTCTTGGCCGGCGCTTCCTCGGTGGCCTCGGGCGATGCAACGGCCTCCGCCGCTGCCGGCTCTGCCGTTACATCAGCCGTTTCCGGCGTCTCGGCCGGCACGATGCCGACATCCGGCTGATCCTGCTTGGAAAGATCGACCATCGGCGCGGTTTCGACATGCTCGACGTCTTCGTCGCGGCGATGCTCCTCGGCTTCGGCCCGAAGCAGTGCCTGACGGTCGGCAAGCGGTATCTGATAATAGTCGGGATGGATTTCGGCGAAGGCCAGGAAGCCGTGCCGGTTGCCGCCGTAATCGACGAAGGCGGCCTGCAGCGAGGGCTCGACCCTCGTTACCTTTGCCAGATAGATGTTGCCGCGGATCTGCTTCTTGTGCTGGGACTCGAAGTCAAATTCTTCTATGCGGTTCCCGCGAACGACAACGACGCGCGTCTCTTCCTCGTGAGACGCATCGATAAGCATTTTGTCTGCCATGTAAGCTGTGCTCCTCGGCGTGGCCGCGAGAGCGCATTCCCGACTGCTGTTGAAACAGAAAGAATGCGGTCCACTGTAGCCGCGCCGGATAATGAAAGTCGCGCCTGATGCGAGGGGGAGGGCAGCAGCCAGACCGCAGCCGGAACCATTTCGGTCCGGGGCCTGTACACTTCAGATAAAACCTGCTGCGAAACCATCAACAACCAAGCGTGATCGACAAATACGAAGACCCGTTCGGGTCCGATGAGTTTGCTCCCTGAGAGCGTGGTGGCTGATCCACCAATGAATTCCGACAATAAGCCGGAAAATCAGGATCCAGTTCTAGGGATGAAGCGCATGAGACGGCGGACGATGACCGGTGGTGGCGCCAGGTCCTGATCTGGCTGGCAGCCTTTGCGGCGACTCTATCCCGTCAACACTTTACCCTAAAATGCGTTGTATGTTTTCTGTGTCACAATAGCAAGGGAAAAGCCAAATGTGCCATAATATTGATGGATTTCGTAACGCATAGAAACTGGGGGTAAAGTGATTGCGATTCGGCAAGCCGCAAAGGGTGTTTCGTCCAAGCGACGTTCGACGCGGCCGCGTCGGCTCCATCGCAATTCGGATAGGGTGTGGCGGTTTATTGTTTAAGAGGGCTCGGATCGCGGCGAAATCCGCAGGGCGGCGATCGACATTCGCAAGGCGGATTCTGACGGCGCTTCTGGCCGTCGGTCTGCTGTCGGCCGTTGCCGGTTCTGTCACCGCTGGGGATCCGTTGCTTGCCTATGGCGCGCACATCGTCGGCGACGATGCAAGGACCCGCATCGTCATCGATTTCGATCGCGAACCGCGCTTCTCGGTGCACTATATCGCCAATCCGGAACGGATCGTCATCGACCTGCCGGCAACCGCCTTCGGTTTTCCGGCCAAGGATCTCGCCGCCCGCGGCCTGTTCAAGGATATCCGTTACGGCAAGATGGACGAGGAAAGCGCCCGCATCGTCCTGACGACGGCAGGGCCGGTGAAGCTGGCGCTCGCCAAGGTGCAGGCCGACGAGGGCGCCAGGGGGCATCGTCTCGTGCTCGATGCCGAGATGATCGACAAGCAGGCCTTTTCGGAGCTGGTGAAAACGCAATCCTGGAACGATCGAGCCTCGAACGATCAGACCGAGGCGGCCCAGACGACGAGCGCCATTCCGGCACCTGAGAAAGCCGCCCCCGGCGATTTCGTCATCGCCGTCGACGCCGGCCATGGCGGCATCGATACCGGCGCGATCGGGGTCGATACCAAGACCGAGGAAAAGCAGGTGACGCTTGCCTTCGCCAAGGCCTTGACCGAGCGGCTGAACAAGGAGCCGGGCATCAAGGCTTTCCTGACACGCGAAGATGACGAGTTCCTGTCGCTGTCGCAGCGTGTGCTGATCGCCCGCCAGAACCATGCCGGCCTGTTCATTTCGCTGCATGCCGACACGCTGAAGCAGAAGGATATCCGCGGCGCCACCGTCTACACCATCTCCGACAAGGCCTCCGACAAGCTCGCCGCCGACCTTGCCGAACGCGAAAACCTCTCCGACCAGATTGCCGGCAAGGAGACGGTCGCCGAGCCGCCCGAGGTCGCCGATATCCTGCTCGATCTGACCCGGCGCGAGACCCAGGCCTTCTCGATCTCGCTCGCCGAGAGCGTGCTGAATTCTTTCAAGGACCAGGTCGGCACCATCAACAATCCGCACCGTCATGCCGGTTTCCGCGTGCTGCAGGCCCCCGACGTGCCGTCGATCCTCCTCGAGCTCGGCTTCCTCTCGAATGCCGACGACGAGAAACTGCTGCTCGACGAGACCTGGCGCGGCAAGATCGTCGGTCTTTTGACCGACGCAGTGAAGCGCTACCGCGCTGCCGTCATCGCCAATGGCGGCTGATGCCTGCCGCCCCATAAATCCATAGGGGTTGCGGTTCGGCGGAATCCATGAAAACAAAGACTTAATGTACATCCCATGACTCAAATTCTGAGCCGGATGGCTCGGATTGGCGACGGGGACGGGCGTTGCTTGGATGTGACAGTCCTAATGAAACGCGCCTGCGGCGGTGAATGCGGCGGGCAGAGCCCTATTTTCCTCACAATCGCGCCGTTACTCCGGCTTATGTTTCGTAAGCCTGTGGCGCGGAATCGGCTTGTGGCGGTAGCGCTCATGGAGTAAGCCGCGCCACGTGCAAATTGCCTTGATCCGTGCAATCGTTGCGTTCTGCGCCGATTGAAGATCGAAGAGACCGGTAGCTGAAAATATGGTTAGACTTTTTGGATATTTCTTCGGAATGGCCTGCGTCCTGTTTCTGGTCGCGGCGGCGGGTGTTGCCATCTATCTCGCCAACGTTGCGAAGGATCTCCCCGACTATGCCGTTCTGAACAGCTATGCGCCGCCGGTGACCACCCGTGTACACGCCGGCAACGGCGCGCTGATGGCCGAATACGCCAAGGAAAAGCGTCTCTTCCTGCCGATCCAGGCCATCCCCGACCGTGTCAAGGCGGCTTTCCTGTCGGCCGAAGACAAGAATTTCTACAACCACCCGGGCGTCGATCTCACCGGTCTCGGCCGCGCCATCCTCGTGAACCTGCAGAATTTCGGGTCCGGCCGTCGCCCCGTCGGCGCGTCCACCATCACTCAGCAGGTCGCCAAGAACTTCCTTTTGAGCTCGGACCAGACGATCGACCGCAAGATCAAGGAAGCGATCCTGTCCTTCCGTATCGAGCAGGCCTACAGCAAGGACAAGATCCTTGAGCTCTATCTGAACGAGATTTTCTTCGGCCTGAATTCCTACGGCATCGCCGGCGCCGCGCTCACCTATTTCAACAAATCCGTCACCGAACTGACCGTTGCCGAAGCCGCCTATCTGGCGTCCCTGCCGAAAGGCCCGGCCAATTATCATCCTTTCCGCCATCCGGAAGCTGCGCTCGAGCGCCGCAACTGGGTGATCGACCGCATGGTCGAGAACGGCTATGTCAGCCAGAGCGACGGCGAGGAAGCCAAGAAGCAGCCGCTCGGCGTCACCGCCCGCACGACCGGCCCCTCGCTTTTTGCTTCGGACTATTTTGCCGAAGCCGTGCGCCGCCAGCTGATCGACCAATATGGTGAGAAGGTCCTCTATGAGGGCGGCCTTTCGGTGCGCACCTCGCTGGATCCGCAGATGCAGCTCGCTGCCCGCAAGGCGCTGCAGGACGGTCTGGTGACCTATGACGAGCGCCGCGGTTTCCACGGCCCGATCAAGCAGATCGATGCAAGCGGTGACTGGGGCAAGGCGCTTGCCGATATTCCGGCACTTGCCGACGTACCGGAATGGCGGCTTGCCGTCGTGCTCGCCGTCTCCGACAGCAACGTCGATATCGGCCTGCAGCCGGCCAAGGATGGAAGCGGCAAGGTTTCGCCCGACCGTCAGCGCGGCACGATCGACGCCAAGAACATGCAATGGGCCTTCCGTTCGGCCGATGCCGCCCGCAAGAGCACGAAATCGCCGGTCGGCGCCGTCGCCCCCGGTGATGTCGTCTACGTCGCAAAGCTCGGCGGCGACGCCTCGACCTCCTATCGCTTGCAGCAGCCGCCGAAGGTGCAGGGTGGCCTGGTCGCCATGGATCCGAAGACCGGCCGCGTGCTCGCCATGGTCGGCGGCTTCTCCTATTCGCAGTCCGAATTCAACCGCGCCACCCAGGCGATGCGCCAGCCGGGCTCGTCATTCAAGCCCTTCGTCTACGCCGCCGCGATGGACAACGGCTATACGCCGGCCTCCGTCATCATGGATGCGCCGATCGAGATCGTCTCCGGCGGCCAGGTCTGGAAGCCGGAAAACTACGGCGGCGAAGTCGGCGGCCCGTCGACGCTGCGCTCGGGCATCGAGCATTCGCGCAATCTGATGACGGTGCGCCTGGCCAACGACCTCGGCATGAACATCGTCGCCGAATATGCCGAGCGCTTCGGCATCTACGATCACATGCTGCCGGTCCTTTCCATGTCGCTCGGCGCCGGCGACACCACGGTGCTGCGCATGGTTTCGGCCTATTCGGTCATTGCCAATGGCGGCAAGCAGATCAAGCCGACATTGATCGACCGCATCCAGGACCGCTACGGCAAGACGATCTTCAAGCATGAGGAGCGTCTCTGTGAGGGCTGTAATGCCGGCGACTGGCAGAACCAGGAAGAGCCGAATGTCGTCGACAACCGCGAAACCGTTCTCGACCCGATGACCGCCTATCAGATCACCTCGATGATGCAGGGCGTCATCCAGCGCGGCACCGCCGCCGGCAAGGTCGATCTCGGCGGCCGCGACGTTGCCGGCAAGACCGGCACCACCAACGACGAGAAGGACGCCTGGTTCGTCGGCTTCACCCCGGATCTGGTCGCCGGCCTTTATATGGGCTTCGATACGCCGGCCCCGCTCGGCCGCGGCGGCACCGGCGGCGGTCTCTCCGCCCCGATCTTCAACGAATTCATGCAGGCTGCCGTCAAGGATGCGCCGGAATCGAAATTCGTCATTCCGCCGGGCATGAACCTGATTTCGATCGACCGCAAGACCGGCATGGCTGCCGTCGACGGCGATCCGAACACCATCATCGAGGCCTTCAAACCAGGCACCGGCCCGGCCGACAGCTTCTCCGTCATCGGCATGGACAGCACCATGGCGCCGGAAGAGATCCTGAAGACCTCGCCGCAGGCAAACCAGGCCGTCCAGACCGGCACGCCCGGCCTGTTCTGACCATCGCCGAATTTTGAACGCCCGCCGCGGCTCTTTACATCCGCGGCGGGCGTCTCTACAGCAATTCCAGCAAAAGTGCACTGCGGTTTTGCGTCCGGAATTGCGTCAAACAGAGACGCAGACCAGCATTTGAAGAAGACCGTTACAGAAAAGCAGGAAAATGCGAGCCGAAATCGAAAACGTGGTCGATGAAACCAAGCAGGCTATCACCCTGCTGAGGAGGCATCTTTGACTGGGACCAGGCGATAAGACGGCTGGACTGGTTGAACAACAAGGCAGAGGATCCGAACCTCTGGAACGACTCTACCGAAGCGCAGAAGCTGATGCGAGAGCGCCAGCAGCTCGATGATGGCATCAGTGGCGTCAAGCAGCTGGAACAGCAGCTGAACGACAATATCGAGCTGATCGAGCTCGGTGAGGAAGAGGGCGACGAAGGCGTCGTCAAGGAAGCCGAGGATACGCTGAAGGCCCTAAAGGCCGAGGCTGCGCGCCGCCAGGTGGAGGCCATGCTCTCCGGCGAGGCCGACGGCAACGACACCTATCTCGAAGTTCATTCCGGCGCCGGCGGCACCGAAAGCCAGGACTGGGCGAACATGCTGCTGCGCATGTACACCCGCTGGGCCGAACGCCAGCGTTTCAAGGTCGAGCTTCTCGAAGTCCATGACGGCGAAGAGGCGGGCATCAAATCCGCGACCCTGCTCGTCAAGGGACACAATGCCTATGGCTGGCTGAAGACGGAATCGGGCGTGCACCGGCTGGTGCGCATCTCGCCTTACGACAGCAACGCGCGTCGCCACACCTCCTTCTCGTCGATCTGGGTCTATCCCGTGGTCGACGACTCGATCCAGATCGAGATCAACGAAGGTGACTGCCGCATCGACACCTATCGTTCGTCGGGCGCCGGCGGCCAGCACGTCAACACCACCGACTCGGCGGTGCGCATCACCCATATGCCGACCGGCATCGTCGTGCAGTGCCAGCAGGAACGTTCGCAGCACAAGAACCGCGCCAAGGCCTGGGACATGCTGCGCGCCCGCATGTACGAAGCCGAGCTGAAGAAGCGTGAGGACGCCGCCAGCGCCGAAGCCGCCTCCAAGACGGATATCGGCTGGGGCCACCAGATCCGCTCCTACGTGCTGCAGCCCTACCAGCTGGTCAAGGATCTGCGCACCGGCGTCGCCAGCACCGCGCCGGACGACGTGCTCGACGGCGAACTCAACGAGTTCATGGAAGCGGCGCTTGCCCACCGCATCAGCGGCGCCGCCGACGCAGTCGTCGACGACGTGGACTGATAGAAAAAACCAGGATTGAGACGAGAAAGCCCCGGAGACGGGGCTTTTTTGATGCTCAGGCGAGCGCTTTGACGGCGCTGTCCTGGAAGAGCCTTGCCGACAGATCGGCAATCTCGTCATGAACAGCTGCGCGCGAAACGCCCGGGGGATCGGTAAAGAGCTCTGCCGCAAAGGCCAGGCCGAGTGCGGTGCCTTCCGGCACGAAGACGTAATGCCCAAGCCCGCCGCCGAAGATTTTAAGAGTGCTGTGTCTCAGCCGCGCATGCAGCCATGCCGAACATTCCTCGGCCGGTGCCGCCCTGTCGGCGTCGCCGACGAGAATGAGGGCGGGCGCGTCGACGGCTTTCAGGCTTGCCTCGCTGAAACCGAGAACGGACCGGCCCGGCGCGCAGAGGAGGGCCGCCTTGATTCTGTCGTCCCGGTAGCACATCGACATCCGCGACCATGAATCGCGAAATACATCGCTGGTGCGAAGCAAGGCCGGGATATGATCGGCAAGATCGGGAAATTCCCGTGGTCCGCGCGCGCCACCCGGCTTCATCCTGGATGGCTCGAACTGCGAGAACTGGGCGACCGCGCCAAGAAGCAGCGTGACGCTATAGGCTCCGGCCGAAAATCCGGCGGCGAACACGCGGCCCGTATCGATATGACCGGAGAGATCGCCGAGCCAGTCATCGCCGTGGTCGAGCATGAAGCTCAGATCCGGCGCCCGCTCCCAAAGGCAGGCGAAGCCTTCGGCGCGATAGGGCTCGTTGCCGGTATTGCCGTGATGGTTGACGCCGAGCGCTGCAAATCCGCGATCGGCGAGCCGTCGCGCCAGCCACTCCAGTCCGGCCGCGGATCCGCCGGTGCCATGCGACAACAGGACGAGGGGATAGGACCGGACATCCGGCCGGATGGGTGCGTCGCGGGCGACGGCCGCCTTCTTGAACCAGCTTCTTTCCGTCGTATCGCTTTCCCGCGCCTCATCGGCAGCGGGGTACCACAGCGACCAGCTGATCGGTCTGGGGCCGTTTGCGTCCCAGTTCGACCTGTTCTTGTCGTAAAGGACACCGTCGCGGTAGCCGAGTTTCATCTCTTCTACTCCTCTCCGAACGATTCCCAGTGGTTCAATTCGTCGCTTTTTCGACGGTGATGTCGCCGAATTCGTCGATCAGCACAGTCCAGCCATCCGGCTCGGCATTGGGATCGGTCTTCAGATAGATCGTCGCGAACAGCCCCGGTTCCTTGATGATGCCGTTCGAATTTTCGGGGCGTATATCGGTAACATAAGGCTTCAGGTCGCTGAACTCCTGCAGCTCGACGGTAGAAGCGATCGCCGGGCCGGTCTCGGTCTGGGCAATCTGCTGGAGATAGACCTTCGAGGTCCTGTCTTCCTGGCGCACGGCAAAGAGCTTGTAATAGCCGTGGCGCGGCGTGGCCTTTCCCTCGGGATTGGCAACGCTTTCGGCACCTGTCGGCGCCCGCTCGACATCCGGTGCGTTGCCGTCATCCTCCCAGTAGCCGGTGCTGGTCGCGAAAATCACCGATGCCGGCAGGATGGCATCCTGCGCCGGCAAGGCTGCAGCCGACCATCCGATGAGGACAACCGTGGTCATCAATATCCGTCGCAGAGCCATCGTCTCAATCCTTGAACTGCTCGGCGAGAATACGGTCGGACCAGGAGCGGTCGGGATCGGAAAGGATGCGGGCCGTCATATGCTCCGACTGGGCAATGCGGACATGCAGCACCGATTTGACCTCGGTATTGTCGGCCACCGCATTTACCGGCCGCTTCACCGGTTCGAGGACGTCGATATCGACGGTCACCTTGTTCGGCAGCAGTGCGCCCCGCCAGCGCCGCGGCCGGAAGGCGCTGACCGGCGTCATGGCGAGCAGCGGCGCCTCGAGCGGCAGGATCGGGCCATGGGCGGAGAGATTATAGGCCGTCGACCCCGCAGGGGTCGCCACCATCAGCCCGTCGCAGATCAGTTCCTCCAGGCGCACGCGACCGTCCACCGTCACCCTCAGATTCGCCGCCTGATAGGATTGGCGGAAAAGATAGACCTCATTGATGGCGAGCGCCGTCGAGTTGGTGCCGTCGGCGTTGGCCGTCGTCATCTGCAACGGCCGGAAGACGTTTTCGACGGCGACGCAAATGCGCTCCTGAAGCTGTTCACTGCGGTAGTCGTTCATCAGAAAGCCGACCGAGCCGCGGTTCATGCCGTAGACCAGCTTGCCGGAGTTCATGGTGTTGTGCAGCGTCTGCAGCATGAAACCATCGCCGCCGAGCGCGACGACGACATCGGCATCATCGGCCGGCACGTCGCCATAGATGCGAATCAACTCCTCGCGCGCAGCGAGCGCCTCCGTCGTCGGCGAGGCGATAAAGGAAAGAGTCTGAAATGAACGGCCCATGCAATGCCCTTTGTGAAGCTGCTCTAGCTAACGGATAAAGGGCTGGTGCGACAAGGACGTTTTCTATCGCCAAGCGTTTGAGGGCGGCTGATCTCTCCGCATAGACACGAATTTTTCTTTACAGAATCATAGAATCTGCTAGTTGGGCACCTATTGCCCTTGTAGCTCAGTTGGTAGAGCACCTGATTTGTAATCAGGGGGTCCCGGGTTCGAACCCTGGCGGGGGCACCAGCCTACGCTCTGTAAGCTTCGGCTCGTCGAGCCGAAGAGAGCAGCTAAGCGGAGGCTGTCGCGCCGTAGTTTCGTAGAAACGAGGCGGACTGGTTCAGAATGCTCCGGCACCATCTGCGCGATACCGCCTGCTAGCTCATAGTCTAGGTTCGACTTCGCTTCGCTCGATCGCACCGGCAGATCTTTCCACCCATCACACATCGCTTGATGAACCTTGTCTGAAGGGCTGCTTCAGCGCCAATTCAGCCGTGCCGGCTTACCTTCGCCTCATCATCAATGAGGAAGCAGCCATGAAGCTCTCACACATTATTCTCACCGCAACCATTGCCGCCGGTGCGGCTTTCGCAGCGCTTGCACCTGCTTCCGCCATGCCGGCCGAACGGCCGGGTGTGACGGCCGCCCAAGGCGACATGGTCCAAATTCATGACAGCTGGCGGGGTGACCGTTGGCGTGATGACGGTGACTGGCGCGGCGACCGTGGCTGGCGCGATGACCGCAATTGGCGCCGGTCCGACTGGCGCGACGATGACCGCCGCTGGCGGCGGTGGCGCGCTGAGCGCTGGGAGGAACGCCGCGAGTGGCGCCATCGCGATCGCGATATCCCTTTCTGGCTCTATCGCAGCTGAGGATAATCGGCCCGGAAATCCTCCGGGCCGTTTTTCTAATGCGTGACGGGTTCGTTGACGCTCGCCTCGAGCTTGTTGCCGTTGCCGGTCTGGCCGGCGCCCGACGGCGACAGGATTGCGATGCTGAGTACGGAGGCGACCATGAAGGCGACGACGGCAATCATTATGCGCATAGGCGTTCAATCCTCGTTCAGTGGGGATTAACGCGCCATTGTCGTCCGCGTTCCTATCAGGGCTAAAGCGCGCCGCATCGAATTTGATTCATGCGACGCGCTTTAGCCTTTTGTTTTTATGCATGTCGTTACCCCGGAACCGCTGCACACTTCCTGATGACATGCATTATTGCACCGTTCCCGGCGTCGCGGGGCCGGGCGCCGTCGGCGACAGGGGATCGGGCTGGTGGACCGGGTGCGAGGTGTCCACCCAGATGATGCTGAGAATGATCCCGACGAAGACCGCGATGAAGAGGATACCGAAAATCAGCGGTCGAATAGCCATGATGGGGATCGTTCCTTCTTGCTTCCGACCGGTCGTTGCGATCGGTCATTGCCCGATCATAGTGGTCCAGGAGGTCTTTCCAAGGCAAAATCGAATTTCTCCGGCATCGGTCGAGCCTTGCACGGCTATCTCAGGCATGCGTTTTCCATCTGTCGCACCGGGTTGAACTGTGTCAGGGATGCCTGAAACAGTTGGGGACGGTCATGAAACGGACGGTTACAGCATCGGTCATTGTCGCCGCATTCGTCTCCTTCGCCGGAGCCTCTGCAAACGCTGTAGCTTTCGACAAGCCGATAAAAGTGGATGTCGTCGCACTGCCGAAGGATGAGCTCAATCCTGATGCAAAGCCGAAGATCACCTGCAGCCGCTATCCCGCCTTGATGGTCAAGGAGGTCGATCTCGGCGAGGTCGGCGCCGAAAAGCTGGCGCTGCTTGCCGCCGATGCGCCTTGTGAGCGCACAAGCGAGCGCGAGCGGGTGATCGCGGACGATACCGCCGGCTATCTCATGGGTGTCAGCGGCGGTTTCGTCTTCTTCCGGGCGGCGGACGGGTGGAACGGCGGGCTGCCCTTCGTCGTCTACGATGCGGCGACGGGCGAGCGGCTGCTCGACGATTCCCTCGATGGCGATGATTTTGCCGCGATCAGGAGCGGGAAGGGGGAGCTGACGCTCGATTTCCGCCGCGTCTACACGGCATCCTGCTCGCTCTATCACGAAGGTGCCGGCTGCGCGAAAGCGATTGCCGCCGAGACCGGTCTGTCGCCGAAGCAATTGCCGGATTGCGCCGCGGCCTACAAGGCGGAAATCAAGCGCAGCCCCGAACACGCCAGCGAAATCGAGAAACTGCCGAGCGTGGTCGTCTATCCCGTCGAGCTTGCCTATGCGGCCGGCGATACGACGCGACGGCCGATGGACGGCCCGACCACTTGCAGGACGCCCGACTGACCGATCAGCGGCGCACGAGCGAAAGCGGCTTGCCGCCTTCCTGCTTCGATTTGTCGAAATTGCCGTCGCTGCGCATGTCGAACCCGAGCGACGAGCCGTCACCGCCCATCAGCGTGAGGGCGAAACCCTCAATATGCCAGACCGCGAGCTTGAGCTTGGCGACATTGGCAGCGCAGTCACCGGAGAGTGACAATGGCGCATTGCCGTCCGTCCCGACATTGCCGTCGAGTGTCACGCCGCAAAGCCTTTCTCCGTCCGGCCGCTGCATTGTCCACGTCCCGGCAAGGTTATCGAAGGTCGGCAGGTGATCGACGCCGTCGGGGGCTGCAGGCAGCAGGAACAGCTTGCCGTCTTCCGTCTTCATCGGAGAGCCCTCGTTCTCGACGAAACGAGCGAGCACCTTGCGCGTCGGATCGATCAGGATGAGGCCGCCATTGCCGTCGAAATTCCACGAAGAGGCATCCGCGAGCGATGGTAACGGCCTGGCGCAGGCCTCCTGCCCGGAAAGCGAATAGCCGCCGATCGCCATGTCTGTTTCGAGCGTCATCCGGCATCCCGCGCGCCCGTCTTCCGGCGCGACGAGATAGGTCCCTGCCTGGGCTTTGAGGATGTCGGGATCGATATCCTGCCCATACGTCTGACCGCAGGCGAGGAGGGCGGCTGCGCAAGCCGCGAGCCGAAAGACCAAACGGATCATGACAGTCCCCCTTGTCGCGGCCCGCAGGCCGACCAGCCTATGCCTTCAGGTAAAGCCGCGCCGCATAAAGCGCGATCGCCGCCGCATTCGAGACGTTCAGCGATTTGATCGCGCCGGGCATGTCGAGACGGGCAAGTGCGTTGACGGTTTCCCGCGTCTTCTGGCGAAGCCCCTTGCCCTCGGAGCCGAGCACCAGCGCCACTTTCTCGCCCGTAAACGTGCCCTCGAGCGCCGCAGGTCCTTCCGAATCGAGGCCGATGGTGGAGAAGCCGAGCTTGTGCAGTTCACCGAGCGCATCGGCGAGATTGGTCACCTGTATATAAGGTATCAGTTCCAGCGCGCCGGAGGCTGATTTGGCGAGCACGCCTGACTCGGTCGGGCTGTGTCTCTGGGTGGTGATGACGGCGCCGGCATTGAAGGCGACGGCCGAACGCATGATCGCGCCGACATTATGCGGATCGGTGACCTGGTCGAGGACGAGCAGAAGAGGGCTGTCCTTCAGCGCTTCGAGCCGGCGGACCGGCAGCGGCCGCGTTTCCAGCATGACGCCCTGATGGATCGCCTCAGGGCCGAGCACCTTGTCGATGTCCTGCGGCGAGACGATTTCGAAGGGAATGCCGAGCGTTTCGACGTCGACTTCGAGGCGCGCCAGCGCGTTCTGTGTCACGAAGAGTTTGATCTTCTTGCGCTCGGGATTGTCGAGGGCGGCGCGCACCGTATGCAGGCCATAGAGATGCACCTGGTCGGGCGCCAGCGCCGGCGGCTTCCAGTCCTCTGCCCCGCGCCTGCGTTTCTGCGGCTGAGGGGTCGGGATCTCGCCGCGTTCGCGCTTGGCGTCACGGTGGGCGCGCCGCAGCGTGGCGTAATGCGTATCCTTGGCCGATGGGTCTGTCGCGGCCTTGCCGCCGGGTTTTTTGTCTTTGCTCATGCGGCTTTATAGCCATGGCGCTCGTCGCCGCATAGGCTTTCTTTCATATGCCGGCTTTCGGCGGCGAATGAAATTTTTCGTGTTTTTTCCGTTGTCATCGTGTTGACAGACTGAAATGCTCCGGTCATATACGCGGCGCAGACGACGGGCGGCAACGCTTCGAAGTCTGACAAACTTGGTCTTCTAGATCCGGACGAAAAACTGGAGAGATGCCCGAGTGGTTAAAGGGGACGGACTGTAAATCCGTTGGCTCAGCCTACGTTGGTTCAAATCCAACTCTCTCCACCATTCGTCATCGGATCGGACCACCCCGCGGGTATAGCTCAATGGTAGAGCAGCAGCCTTCCAAGCTGAATACGCGGGTTCGATTCCCGCTACCCGCTCCAGTTTTCACAAGCCCGTTCATGCGCCCGATGCTGCCGCGATAATTTCCGCACGTCGATGTTGCGGAAGAGGCTGGCGACAGCGGCTCTCGACTGACAGGCGAGGGCGCTCGATCCTTGGCGCCCGTGCTTCATCTCCCGCCGTCCACGCGATTTTCTGCAAGGATTTCAGTGATTTTCGCCTGCATGCCGGCGAATCGCCTTGCAGCCGGCGAATTGTCCCCCATATGCGCTGTCACACCAAGAATGGCGTCTGCAATTAAGTCTTGCGCAATGTCGCCGAAAGCCTTAAACGGCGGCACTAAACCGGTTCGCCGGGGCCCACCATTTCGTTCACAGGAAGCATTCAAATGGCAAAGAGTAAGTTTGAGCGCAACAAGCCGCACGTCAACATTGGCACGATCGGCCACGTTGACCACGGCAAGACGTCTCTGACGGCAGCG